>NZ_JBIAVS010000015.1:285817-308837 GCF_042894545.1 Streptomyces sp. NPDC001530 | reverse complement strand
TGCGTTTCCGACTCTATCAGATCTTTTTCCGATCCGATTTCCTCGGTGCTTTCCAGGTTTCCGCTTTCGCGTTTCCCTTTCCGGCGGTTCCGACTTTATCAGAAGTTTTGGGCCGGACTTACCGGCGGCCATTTCTGAATCATCGGGAGTGCCTCTCGGAAATCACCGTTTCCAGAAGCAGACAGAGACTAGCTGCTGCCACTGGACATGTCCAGTTCTCTCGGCAACCGTTCGAATCTACCTCCCCACTCCCGCCGTGTCAACGGCTCCTGTGGGGCGAAGAGGAGACTAGCAGGTCAGCGGGTGTGCTCGCACATCAGGCGGCCGTGGGGAGGAGGGCGCTGCGCTCGGACTCGTCGACGTCACCCGTGTCGCCGGCGCGTGCCGCACGACCGCCCAGGACATAGACGTACGCGAGAAAGGCCAGTTCAGCTGCGATGCCGACGCCGATACGCGCCCAGGTGGGCAGGCCGGACGGCGTGACAAAGCCTTCGATGGCGCCCGAGACGAAGAGGATCAGTGCCAGGCCTATCGCCATGCCCAGGGCGGCTCGGCCCTCTTCGGCTAGCGCGGTGCGGCGGGACCGCGGGCCCGGGTCGATCACGGTCCAACCCAGTCGCAGGCCTGTTCCCGCGGCGACGAAGACGGCGGTCAGTTCCAGGAGGCCGTGCGGAAGGACGAGCCCCAGGAAGGTGTCGAGGCGGCCGACCGAGGACATCAGGCCGATACCGACGCCGAGGTTGAGCATGTTCTGGAAGAGGATCCAGAGGACCGGGATGCCCAGGAAGACGCCCAGGACCAGGCACATCGCGGCTGCCTGGGCGTTGTTCGTCCACACCTGGGCCGCGAAGGAGGCGGCGGGGTGGCTGGAGTAGTACGTCTCGTACTGGCCACCGGGGCGGGTGAGGTCGCGCAGTTCGCTGGGGGCCGCGATCGAGGACTGGACCTCAGGGTGCGTGCCGATCCACCAGCCCAGGAGGGCCGCGATCACCGTGGAGAGGAGCGCGGTCGGCACCCACCAGTGGCGCGAGCGGTAGACCGCGGCCGGGAAACCGTGCGTCAGGAAGCGGGTCACGTCGCGCCAGGAGGCACGGCGGGTGCCTGTCACCGCACTACGCGCGCGTGCCACGAGTTGGCTGAGGCGGCCGGTGAGCTGAGGATCCGGGGCGCTGGACTGGATCAGGGAGAGGTGCGTGGCGGTGCGTTGGTACAGGGCGACGAGTTCGTCGGCCTCGGCTCCGGTGAGGCGGCGCTGGCGGCGCAGCAGGGCGTCGAGCCTGTCCCACTCGGCGCGGTGGGCGGACACGAAGACGTCGAGGTCCATCGGGTTGGCTGCTCCTCGGCTGCTCGTCGTGAGTGTCAGCTTGTCGTACTGCGGCGCGATGTGCCCTCAGCTTGGCAGACTGGCCGTTCTCGGGGCAGGTCAGGGGAAGGATGGCGAGCGTGAGTGAGCTAGTGACGGGCGAGGCGGTGGCGCTTGAGCTGCGCCCCGCGAAGCTGCCGAGCCGGGCGCTGGCCGTGTTGCTCGATCTGATCGTCGCCGTGGCCGTCTATGTCATCGTGACGATCGGTCTGGTGGCTTCGACAGCTGCTCTGGACGAGGCAGCGCAGATCGCGGTCTCGATCGCGAGCTTCGTTCTCGTGCTGGTGGGCGGGCCGATCGCGGTGGAGACCCTCAGCCACGGCCGCTCGCTCGGGAAGCTGGCGTGCGGGCTGAGGGTGGTGCGGGACGACGGTGGGCCGATCCGGTTCCGGCACGCGTTGGTACGCGGTGCCGTCGGTGTGGTCGAGATTCTGATGACGTTCGGGATCGTCGCGTGCATCGCCTCGCTGGTGTCGGCGCGGGGGCGCCGGCTCGGTGACGTGTTCGCGGGGACTCTCGTCGTACGGGAACGGATTCCGGTCGACCGCATGCCGTTTGTGCCTCCGCCGCCGCCCTGGCTGGCGGGGCGGTTCTCCGGGCTTGATCTTTCCGCGGTGCCGGATGGGTTGTGGTTGGCAATTCGGCAGTACCTGACGCGGATGCGGCA
Source organism: Streptomyces sp. NPDC001530 (assembly GCF_042894545.1). Taxonomy (NCBI): domain Bacteria; kingdom Bacillati; phylum Actinomycetota; class Actinomycetes; order Kitasatosporales; family Streptomycetaceae; genus Streptomyces; species Streptomyces sp. NPDC001530. The sequence continues at coordinate 306,807 of NZ_JBIAVS010000015.1, read as the reverse complement.
GTTGGATCCGCAGGTCGGCGGGGCTATGGCGGAACGGCTGGCCATGGATCTCGCTGCCCGTACGGGGGCTCCGGCGCCCCAAGGGGTTCCGCCGGCCGCGTATCTGGCGGCGGTGGTTCAGGAGCGGCAGGCGCGGGAGGCTCGGCGGGCGTTCGGGAACGGGGCGGCCGGAATCACTCAGCCGGGCCCGGGTGGTTACCCGGTCGGGGTGCCGAGCGCGGCAGGACCGGCGGCGCAGCCGCCAGGTGTCTATTCCTACCCGTCCCCGTCCCCGTCCCCGTCCCCGGCGGCTCCGGCGGCTCCGGCGGCTCCGGCAGCGATTCCCGGATCGGCGTCGCAGCAGCCGCCGCAACCCGCCGTGCCGTATGCCAACCAGGCCGACCAGGCCGACCAGGACAGTCACCCCGCGACCGGCTTCGTGCCGCCCGCGTAACCAGCCGACGCGGCGCGAGCCGGTCGAGGCGGCGCCAGTTACGTGGGCCGGGGTCGAGGCGGCGTGAACGACGCGACGCCGTCGTCGGGTGAACACCCACGGCAGTGATTCGTCAGGTGAACACCGACGGCGGTGATTCGAGGTGTTCCAGCTCGATGCCGGGTGCCGCGAGCACCACGTCTCCCGAGATGTGCACGGCGTGCTGCTCCCCTGTGTCCAGCGCTGTGACCTGGTATTCGTCCACGGTGAGGGGGCCGTTGTCAGTGGCGTGTGTTTCTCTTGCGATCAAGGCCCAGGACTGGTCGAGGGTGCGCGGGGCGAGGACGGGGTCGGTGAAGGCGACGAGGCGTACGCGGGTCGCGGAGGCGGAGGGGGTGAGGCGAAGGAGACGGGCGGTGGCGACGAGGAACGCGGGGGACGAGCCGGTGAAGGCGTGGGCGCGGACATTGCCTTCGGTGGCCTCCGTGCCGGTGGGGTCGGTGCGGACCCACGTCACGCCGTCGAGGGCGGCGCCACGGACCTGCCAGCCAGCGGCGTGAAGTTCGAGACGGATGGGGCGGCCGAGGTCGTCGAGGGTGAGGTCGACGGAGCCGACGTGGTCGCCGGAGGGGGTGGTGACTTGGGAGACGTAGCGCCAGCCGGAGGGGCCGGGCGCGCAGTGGAAGTGCTCTTCAGCGAGGGGGGTGTGATCGTGCGGATCATGGAGCGAATAACGGCCGCGGGGCATGGGCGTTCAGGTCCTCATCGGGGACAGGCCCCCGCCACGGGGGCGAGGGCCTGCTGACATCCGTACGCCGAGCGGTGGTACCGCTGCTCGGCCGGGTTCTTAGTGCGGGGTGCTCAGTAGCGGTAGTGGTCCGACTTGTACGGGCCCTCGACCTCTACGCCGATGTACGCGGCCTGCTCGGGGCGCAGCGTCGTCAGCTTCACGCCGAGCGCGTCGAGGTGGAGGCGGGCGACCTTCTCGTCCAGGTGCTTGGGCAGCACGTAGACGTCGGTCGGGTACTCCTCGGGCTTGGTGAACAGCTCGATCTGGGCCAGGGTCTGGTCCGCGAACGAGTTGGACATCACGAAGGAGGGGTGACCGGTGGCGTTGCCCAGGTTCAGCAGGCGGCCCTCGGAGAGGACGATGATCACCTTGCCGTCGGGGAACTTCCAGGTGTGGACCTGCGGCTTGACCTCGTCCTTGACGATGCCCGGGATCTTCGCGAGGCCGGCCATGTCGATCTCGTTGTCGAAGTGACCGATGTTGCCGACGATCGCCTGGTGCTTCATCTTGGCCATGTCCGAGGCCATGATGATGTCCTTGTTGCCGGTCGTGGTGACGAAGATGTCGGCCTTGTCGATGACCTCGTCGAGGGTCGTGACCTGGTAGCCGTCCATCGCCGCCTGCAGCGCGCAGATCGGGTCGATCTCTGTAATGATCACGCGTGCGCCCTGGCCGCGCAGGGACTCCGCGCAGCCCTTGCCCACGTCGCCGTAGCCGCAGACGACGACGGTCTTGCCACCGATGAGGGTGTCGGTGGCGCGGTTGATGCCGTCGATCAGGGAGTGGCGGCAGCCGTACTTGTTGTCGAACTTCGACTTGGTGACGGCGTCGTTCACGTTGATCGCCGGGAACAGCAGGGTGCCGTCGCGGTGCATCTCGTACAGGCGGTGGACGCCGGTGGTGGTCTCCTCGGTCACGCCGCGGATCTCCGAGGCGAGCTGGGTCCACTTCTGCGAGCCATCGCTGATGGTGCGCTGCAGGAGTTCGAGGACGACGCGGTGCTCGTCGGACTCGGCGGTGTCGACAGAGGGGACCTTGCCGGCCTTCTCGTACTCGACGCCCTTGTGGACGAGGAGGGTGGCGTCACCACCGTCGTCGAGGATCATGTTCGGGCCGCCGGTGGGGCTGTTCGGCCAGGTCAGAGCCTGCTCCGTGCACCACCAGTACTCCTCCAGGGTCTCGCCCTTCCAGGCGAAGACCGGGACGCCCTGCGGGTTCTCGGGCGTGCCGTTCGGGCCGACCGCGATGGCGGCGGCGGCGTGGTCCTGGGTGGAGAAGATGTTGCAGGAGGCCCAGCGGACCTCGGCGCCCAGGGCGACCAGGGTCTCGATGAGGACGGCGGTCTGCACCGTCATGTGCAGGGAGCCGGTGACGCGGGCGCCCGCGAGGGGCTGCGCCTCGGCGTACTCCTTGCGGATCGACATCAGGCCGGGCATCTCGTGCTCGGCGAGGGTGATCTCCTTGCGGCCGAAGGCGGCCAGGGAGAGGTCGGCGACCTTGAAGTCCTGCCGGTTGTCGACAGTCGTCATTGCGAGCTGCTCCTCGGGATTGGGGCGAGGTGGATACGGCTGGTCTGCGCGGCGGCAGGCATGGACATGCCCGAGCGAGGCACGGACGTGCCCAGCAGGGCACTGGCGTGCCCGTGCGCGCAGCGCAGTCCGTCGGAGGCCCTCTCTCCCTCGGCCGGTCCGCGGTGGGACCGCCCGACCGCCATCAGCAGCGACGTCTGGCTCAGCCACCAAGCTACACCGGTGGGCCCGGCGCTCCCCAGTCCGCCTCCGGACACGGAGGGGCCCGGGCGAAGGCATCAAGCCGATAACGGGACGTCCTCGGGATCGATAACAGCCAGTCCTCGGAGAGGCCGGCAGGAGTCATCAGACCAGGGCATTCAGGGACGTTCGGAGCTTTTGATCGTGGGCTCGGATGTCGCAGGATGGATCTTGCGGAGCGTCCGGGTCGGCGTTCCGCATGACAAACATGACAAAACGGTATTCCGGCGCTGCTGTCGCGGAAGTTGATGGATCCCGGGTTCCGTGAGCGGCTGACGGCGGCGGAGGACGAGGACTCGATTCTGCGCTTGCTGGGCGAGATTCAGTAGGCGTCCAGGGCGATGTGGCGGGCCCGCTGAGGTGAGCGCGGGGCCTGCCGTCGTGCTCTCACGGGAAGCCGCTAGCCTCTGCCCGCGCGGACGGGCCGTGCGGGGAGGGTATGGGGATGCGCAGGGAGCGAGGGCTGGCGGTCACGGCGTGGGTGCTGGGGCCGTTGGGGCTGGTGTTGCTGATCGGGTCCTTGGCGTATGCGCGCGGCGCGTACACGATGGCGACCGTGCGGGGCGAGAGCATGACGCCGACTTACACCATCGGTGAACGGCTCTTCTTCGAGCGCGTCGGCGGGGACGAGGTACGGCGTGGGGACGTGGTGCTGTACTCCGCGCCGGAGCGGTACGGACCGGCGGTAAGTGTCATACAGCGCGTCATCGGAGTTGGCGGCGACCGCGTGGTCTGCTGTGAGGGCGAGGACGCGGACGAGCGGATCACCGTCAACGGGAAGCCGCTGGACGAGTCGTACGTGCAGAACGGCGTCGGCGACGGAATGCACCGGCCGTACGACGTGAAGGTGCCCGAAGGGCGGCTGTTCCTGCTCGGCGACCATCGCGCGGCCGCGAGGGACTCCCGTGCCTTCAGCGATGACCACGGCGGGACGGTGCCCGTCGGCGCGGTGCAGGGACGCGTGACCGAGGAGCGCGCGGTGCCCATCGCGCTCGCGGTGACCGGGATGCTTGGGGTGCCCGTCACCCTGGCCGGGGTCGGCTTCGGGATCGCCGCCCTCGTCGTACGGCGGCGGAGTCGGGCGGTGCCGCCGATGCCGCCGTGGGCCGTGCAGGTCTGACAGACGTCATACGCCTTATACAGCTGGGGCCGCCTCAAATACGGCTGGGCCCGCCTGGACAACTCCAGGCGGGCCCCGGCCACGTACAGCGCGTACAGGAAGTACAGGCAGAAATCAGTGTGACTGCGCCGGTCCCCCAGGGGTCGCCTCGCGGTCCGGGCCCTTGGCGGCCTCCGCCTCGCTGTAGATGTCCGGCTCGAGGTAGATCACGCGGGCGATCGGGACGGCGGCGCGGATGCGGGCCTCGGCGGCGTTGATCGCGGAGGCCACCTCGGCGGCCGTGTCGTCGTGCTGGACGGCGATCTTCGCGGCGATCAGCAGCTCCTCCGGGCCGAGGTGGAGGGTGCGCATGTGGATGATGCCGGTGACGGTTTCGCCGTCGACGGTGGCGGCCTCGATCTTCTTGACGTCGTCGGCGCCCGCGGCCTCCCCGAGGAGCAGGGACTTGGTCTCGGCCGCCAGCACCAGCGCGATCAGGATGAGCAGGACACCGATGCAGACCGTGCCGATGCCGTCCCAGACGCCGTCGCCGGTGAGCAGGGCCAGGCCGACGCCGCCGAGGGCGAGGACCAGACCGATGAGCGCGCCGAAGTCCTCCAGGAGGACGACCGGCAGCTCGGGCGCCTTGGCGCGGCGGATGAACTGCGCCCAGGAGTGCGTGCCGCGCAGCTCGTTGGACTCCTTGATGGCGGTACGGAAGGAGAAGCTCTCGGCGATGATCGCGAACACCAGGACGCCCACCGGCCAGTACCAGTGCTCGATCTCGTGCGGGTGCTTGATCTTCTCGTAGCCCTCGTAGACGGCGAACATGCCACCGACCGAGAAGAGGACGATCGAGACGAGGAAGGCGTAGATGTAGCGCTCGCGGCCGTAGCCGAAGGGGTGCTGTGGGGTCGCCTCGCGCTCGGCCTTCTTGCCGCCGATCAGGAGCAGTGCCTGGTTGCCGGAGTCGGCGAGCGAGTGGACGCCCTCGGCGAGCATCGAGGACGAGCCACTGAAGGCGAACGCCACGAACTTCGATGCCGCGATCGCGAGGTTGGCGCCGAGTGCCGCCACGATCGCTTTGGTGCCGCCTGACGCGCTCATGTGTCCGGGGTGTCCCTTCGCCTTCGCCTCTGTCCGTCGCCGGGCCTTTGCCAGCCCTTTGCGACGGGCCATTCTTGCAGCCCGGTCCGACAGCGGCGCCTCAGGCCACCACAGTTACCGCATCAGGCCACCACTGTCGCACGGAAGATCGTGCCGGACCCGAACACTTCGGCCTTTTCGCCAGCCGGTACGAAGACCGACTGGCCGGGAGCCAGCGTGATGCGGTCCGTGCCGTCCACGCGTACGGAACCCGCCGTGCAGAGCAGGATCTGCGGGGTCGCGCGCGTGAGGTCGTGCGGCGCGGCGCCCTCGGCCACGACGTACCGGGAGAGGCGGAACTCGTCGATGGGGGTCTCGTAGACCTCCTCGTCGTCCGGGGAGGCCTCCGGGCGCAGCACACCGGGGTCGCTCGCCTCGAAGCGGACGATACGCAGAAGTTCGGGGACGTCGACGTGCTTGGGGGTCAGGCCGCAGCGCAGGACGTTGTCGGAGTTGGCCATGATTTCGACGCCGAGGCCGTTGAGGTACGCGTGCGGCACGCCCGCGCCGAGGAACAGAGCCTCGCCGGGCCGCAGTTGGACGTAGTTGAGCAGCATGGCGGCGATGACGCCGGGGTCGCCCGGGTAGTGGTGGGCGATGTCGGCGTACGGGGCGTAGGCGCCGCCGAGACGGGCGCAGGCGGCCGCGGCCTCGGTGACCGTGTGGGCCATGTCCTCGGGGTCGGCGCTCAGCACCGCCGTCAGGACCTCGCGCAGCGCGGCGTCCTCCGGGTGCGCGTGCAGCAGGTCGACGTACGGCTTGAGGGAGTCGACGTCCAGGCCCGCGAGCAGTTCGGCGGCCTCGTCGGGGGCGCGGAAGCCGCACAGGCCGTCGAACTCCGTGAGCGCGCAGATCAGTTCGGGCTTGTGGTTGGCGTCCTTGTAGTTGCGATGCGGGGCGTCGATCGGGACGCCGCGGCGCTCCTCGTCCTCGTAACCCTCCTTGGCCTGTTCCAGATTGGGGTGCACCTGGAGGGAGAGCGGGGCGCCGGCGGCGAGGATCTTCAGCAGGAACGGCAGGCGGGGGCCGAACTTGGCGACCGCCGCGCGGCCGAGCTCCCTCTCGGGGTCCTCGGCGATGACCTCGTTGAGCGGACCGCGCCCGGTGCGCGAGGGCGCGCCCGGGTGGGCGCCCATCCACATCTCCGCCTGCGGCTCACCGGTCGGCTCCACGCCGAGCAGCCGCGGGATGGCGGTCGGCGAGCCCCAGGCGTAGGGGCGGATGGTGTTGTCGAGGCGGTCCATGGTGTGTCGTTTTCTCCGTACGTACGCTGCTGGGCCCGCTCGGCGGGCACGGGTCAGAGGCCTGGCTCGGCGGGAGCTCGCCAGGAGGCCCCGCTCCAGCGCGTGCCGGTCGGGGACTACTGGCTCAAGATCAGGCCCCCGAAGCGAGCGCCAGGTAAACAGCGGCGAAATCCGTGATGGCGATCAGCTCAGCGAGGGTCTCCAGCTCACCGCCCTCCTCGGGTTCGAGCTCGCTGATCGCGGTGTCGTGGCTGAGGGCGAGTTCGCGGGCGGCGGGCGCCGCGCTGATTCCGCCGATCGGGCGATCCCGGAGCAGGACCACGCGCGCGTGCAGGGCCTGTGCCTCCGCGACGCGGTCGCGGAAGAAGTCGTCGGGGTCGGCGCCGGCGGCGAGTGCGCCGGCGAGCAGCACGCTGTGGGAGGCGAGCGCCTCGGGGAGTTCGGCGGTGAGCGCGGGGCGGCCCGCGAGCTCGGCCAGCGCGGCGGTGAAACGGCGGCCCGCGGGCCCTGCGGAGACGCCCTCCGTCCAGATCACCGGGAGTGCCTCGGCCAGCTCGGCGGCGAGCGCTTTGGCGGGGTTGCTGTACGTCGCGATGGCCGGACCGCAGCGCTCGGCGATGTGGTCGAGGCGGTCGGCGACCTTCTGCAGGGTCTCGGGCGGGGCCGAGACCAGACCGGTGCGGTCCAGGAGGGCGAGCAGCGGGGTGAGCAGCGCCCACAGGACTCCGGGGGCGGACGCGGCCAGGGGTTCGTCCTGCTCGTACGGGGCGGTCGCCATCGGTACGAAGAGGCCGTGGGCACGGTCCACCGACTCGGTCAGCGGGGCGCCGGCCGGGGCCACGGCGGCGACGTTGCAGCCGCGCCGGTACGCCTGTTCGATCAGGAGTTCGAGGCCTGGCTCGGAGCCGTCGGGGGTGGTGACCAGGAGGAGGTCCACGGGGCCCGCCCAGCCGGGCAGCTCCCAGCGCAGGGCGCCCGCGGCGGGGGCGACACCCGTGGGGGTGAGCCGGGTGAGGGGGCAGCTCGCTCCGGCGAGGGTGCCGAGCAGTTCGGCGACACCGGTGGCGGCCATGCCGGGGCCCGCGATCAGGACGGCGCGTGGGCGGCCGTCCGGCTTCAGCTCCGGGATCCCGGCCTCGATGGCGTGGCGGACCGCGGTGCGGACGCGGGCGCCCGCCTCGGCGGCGCCGCGGAGCAGCTCCCGCCTGTCGGCTCGGGCAAGCGCGTCGGGGTCGTCGAGCAGCGATTCGTCGAGCATGGGGTCGGCAGCCTCCGATCGCCGGTGTGTCGCCTTGGTGTCTCGCGGTGGTGCGTCGGGAGTCTCGCGGTGGTGTGTTTCCTCGGCGCGCCGCGCAGGTGCGTTGCCTTGGCGCTACGCCTTGTGTGCCTACGCGGGGCGGCGGGCCTCGTCGACGAGCAGTACGGGGATGCCGTCCCGGACGGGGTAGGCGAGGCCGCAGTCCCCTCCCGTGCAGATCAGCTCGCTCTCCTGCTCCTTGAGCGGGGCGTGGCAGGCCGGGCAGGCGAGGATCTCCAGAAGGCCGGCTTCGAGCGGCATGGGGTGTCCTTCCGAACGGGTGGATGCGGCCTGGTCAGAGTACCGCCGGTGCGCTGCGCTGGCTTGTGCGGAATGCGGTTGCCGGCGCTCATGGGTACCCAGGGTTGGGGCTGGCGTAGGGGTGGGTCGGCGAACCCGGCGCCTTGCGGGCTTGCGGGGTGCCACTGTGCCCACCCGTGCCATCCCAGCGGCACGGGTGCCCCTGGCTACGACAGCACAGGGCACCCCGGCGCAGAACCTCAGCCCCTGATGATTTCCAGTACCTCGTCGCGGGCCTTGGTCATCGTGGTCTCGTCGCGGGCCTCCGCGTTGAGGCGGAGGAGGGGTTCGGTGTTGGAGGGGCGGACGTTGAACCACCAGTCCTCGGCGGTGACGGTGAGGCCGTCGAGCTCGTCGATGCTGACGCCCTCGCGGCCCTCGTACGCGGTCTTGATGGCGGCGAGGCGGGCGGTCTGGTCGTCGACCGTGGAGTTGATCTCGCCGGAGCCCACATAGCGGTCGTACTCGGCGACGAGCTGGGAGAGCGGGCCGTCCTGGCCGCCGAGGGCAGCGAGGACGTGAAGGGCGGCCAGCATGCCCGTGTCGGCGTTCCAGAAGTCGCGGAAGTAGTAGTGCGCGGAGTGCTCGCCGCCGAAGATCGCACCGGTGCGGGCCATCTCGGCCTTGATGAAGGAGTGGCCGACGCGGGTGCGGACCGGCGTGCCGCCGTTCTCCCGGACGACCTCAGGGACCGACCACGAGGTGATGAGGTTGTGGATGACCGTGCCGCCGCTGTGCTTGGCGAGCTCGCGGGAGGCGACCAGGGCGGTGATCGCGGACGGGGACACCGGGTCGCCGTGCTCGTCCACCACGAAGCAGCGGTCCGCGTCGCCGTCGAAGGCGATGCCGAGGTCGGCGCCCTCCTCACGGACGCGCTTCTGGAGGTCCACGATGTTCGCCGGGTCGAGCGGGTTGGCCTCGTGGTTGGGGAACGTGCCGTCCAGTTCGAAGTACATCGGCACGAGGTCCAGGGGCAGGCCGGCGAAGACCGTGGGGACCGTGTGTCCGCCCATGCCGTTGCCCGCGTCGACGACGACCTTCAGGGGGCGGATGGAGGTCAGGTCGACGAGGGAGCGGAGGTACGCCGCGTAATCCTCCAACGTGTCCCGCTGCGTGATCGTTCCCGGCGTGGCGTCCGAGGTCGGGGCGCCCGAGTCGAGCCACGACTCGACGAGTTCGCGGATCTCGGCGAGGCCGGTGTCCTGGCCGACCGGGGCCGCGCCCGCCCGGCACATCTTGATGCCGTTGTACTGAGCGGGGTTGTGCGAGGCCGTGAACATGGCGCCCGGCAGGTCGAACGCGCCCGACGCGTAGTAGAGCTGGTCCGTGGAGCACAGGCCGATTTCGGTCACGTCGACCCCGCGCGCCGCCGCACCGCGCGCGAAGGCGCGCGACAGACCGGGCGACGAGGGCCGCATGTCGTGCCCGATCACGATGGCGTCCGCTCCGGTCACCTGGACGAAGGCCGCCCCGAACAGCTCGGCCAACGCCTCGTCCCACTGGTCCGGGACCACACCGCGTACGTCGTACGCCTTCACGAGCTGCGACAGATCAGCAGTCACGGCCAACCCTCCAGAAGTCCACTTCGGTCACCCCAAACTACCCGTCCCGGCTGACAGTCGGCTGTACGACCGCTGAGTGGACGTGGATCCGTCACCTGCGGACCGGTGTCCGTCATCCGGGGGAAACGTGCCCGTCTCAGGGCAACATCCACTCCAGGACCGGCGAACTCTGCCCCACCACGATCAGACACATGATCAGCAGCAGTCCGGCACTCCACGGCAGCACCTTGCGCAGCAGGTCGCCCTCGCGGCCCGCGAGCCCGACCGCCGCGCACGCGATGGTCAGGTTCTGCGGCGAGATCATCTTGCCGAGCACCCCGCCCGAACTGTTGGCGGCGGCGAGCAGGTCGGGTGACAGTCCCGACTCCCTGGCCGCGCTCACCTGGAGCGCACCGAAAAGGGCGTTCGCCGAGGTGTCGGAGCCGGACACCGCCACGCCGAACCCGCCCAGAACCGGTGACAAGAAGGCGAGCCCCGCGCCGGCCGCCGCCACGAAGTGGCCGATCGTGGCGGCCTGTCCGGAGAGGTTCATGACGTAGGCGAGGGCCAGCACGGACGTCACGGTGAGGATCGCGAGCCTCAGCTCGTGCACGGTCGCCGCCCATTCCTTGACCGCCACGCGCGCGTGCACCCCGAGGACGACCGCCGTGCACAGCCCGGCGATGAGTACGAGGGTGCCGCCGGTCGACACCAGAGGCAGCGTGAAGACATTGCCGCCGACCGGGTCGCCGTCCGGGTTCACGACGTCCAGGAAGGGCCAGTCGAAGACGCGCGTCGCCTGCGCCGGCCAGTCCTTCACCGCCGGGATCTGCGCGATCGAGAAGACGGCGACGATCAGCGCGTACGGGGCGTAGGCGCCTACGACTTCGGGGCGCGGGTCCTTCTCGTCCAGGTCCTCGCTGCGTACGCCGGTCAGGACGGCGGCCCGTACGGGCTCGGCGGCGGGCCTGCGCGCGTGCGGTACGGCGACCAGGGCGGCCGCGCCCGCCAAGGAGGCGCCGATGTCGGCGAGTTGGGCGGAGACGTAGTTCGAGGCGGCGAACTGCGCGGCCGCGAAGGCGACTCCGCACACCAGGGCGGGCACCCAGGTCTCGCGCAGCCCGCGCCTGCCGTCGACCAGGCCGACGAGCACGAGGGGCACCACGAGGGCCAGCAGCGGGGTCTGACGGCCCACTACGGAGGCGACGGAATCCAGGGGCAGGCCTGTGACTTGGGCGAGTGTCACGACCGGTATGCCCATCGCGCCGAACGCGACCGGCGCGGTGTTGGCGACGAGCGCGACGACCGCCGCGCGCACCGGGTCGAAGCCGAGCGCGACCAGCATCACCGAGCAGATCGCGACGGGCGCTCCGAAGCCCGCGAGAGCTTCCAGGAGCGCGCCGAAGCAGAAGGCGACCACGAGCGCCTGGATGCGCGGGTCGTCGGAGAGCCGCCCGAAGGAGCGGCGCAGGATGTCGAAGTGCCGGGTGCGGACGGTCATCCGGTACACCCACAGGGCGTTGACGACGATCCACAGGATGGGGAAGAGGCCGAAGGCGGCGCCCTGGGTGGCGCTGGAGAGCGTCTGACCGACCGGCATGCCGTACACCTGCCAGGCGACCAGTGCGGCCGCCAGGAGACCGATCAGGCCCGCCCGGTGCGCCTTCATGCGGATGCCGCCGAGCAGGACCAGCACGACGACGAGGGGCAGGGCAGCGACGAGGGCGGACAGGCCGAGCGAGCCGGCGACGGGTTCCAGTTCCTGGACGTACACGGGCGCCTCCCCGGATTCCGTGATGTGGAAAGCGATTTCTCACGGCAAACGGAATGGTCGTGTCCGCGACAACTTCACGTCAATGGGCGTGCGCCACTCAGCGAAATCGGCGTACGCGGAACCTCCGCGCGGAGAGGGCATGCGGGGCATCGGCGTACGGAGATGGCGCACGGGACCGTGCGGCCTACGGGAAAGACGGGCGCCCGCGAACTACGGGCGGGGAAGCGTCGGGCGGGAAGCGGTGGACCCTCAGTTGTCCGGCGAGCGCAGCACCCTCAGGTGGCCGCGGCGCGCGACCTCCATCGGGTCCGCCGAGCGGGCGCTGCCGCCGCCACCGGCCTCCGCGGCACGCTGCTGCGGACGGGCCGCCTCACGCACCGCGTTGGCAAGCGCTTCCAGATCGTCGCCGCTGGGGCGGGAGGGGCCCGAGGCGTCGGCGAGCCGGACGACCTCCCAGCCGCGCGGCGCGGTGAGGCGCTCGGAGTGCTCGGCGCACAGGTCGTAGCAGTGGGGTTCGGCGTAGGTGGCGAGCGGGCCGAGGACCGCGGTCGAGTCGGCGTAGACGTACGTCAGCGTCGCGACGGCGGGACGGCCGCAAGCGGTGCGCGAACAGCGACGTACAGGGCTCACGACGTTGGACGGTACCGCACTCTTGAGCGGGCCGCGACGACTCTCCCCCAGGTCACCCCACCGTGTCGTGCTGTGAGACCGCCCACACGGGGCTCCGAACATCCCGCCCTGACCTGGGGCGACATCACGTGACGAGAGGCCGAACAGACCTGAATCCGGTCACCACTTGGTGCAAACCACGTCAATTGCCATGTCAGCGGCGGTCTCGGAGGGATACGAAATCGAGCCCAACCTTGGCCGGAATGGTCATCGAGCGACATCCGGCATGATCGCCGGGCTGCGCGTCCTCCGGGCGCCGGCAGCCGCGTGGGGGCCGGGCACGCGAACCTCACGGGGATTACGCTTCGTCAGTGATGGACAACCAGGTACCGCCCCGCGCCGCCGCCCCCGGGCCCCGCCGTCGTGACCGCCATGGCAGGGGCATGCGCGGCCCCGTCGCGCCTCCCCAGGTGCCGCTCTCCGCGAGCCGCGCCGAGGTGTTCGCGGACCTGGTGCAGGACTCCGTGGAGCGGCTGGAGCGGCGCTGGCCGCAGCTCGCCGACATCGACTTTCTCGTCCTCGAGGTGCCCCGTCTGGGGGGTTCGGCCGAGCGCTGGAGCGACGAGGCGGTGCCCCTGGGCGGCACGATTCCGGCGCGCGAGGGCCGCCCCGCGCGCGTGGTCGTCTACCGCCGCCCGGTCGAGATCCGCACCAAGGGCCGCGACGAGCGCGCCGCCCTGGTGCACGAGGTCGTCGTGGAGCAGGTCGCGGAGCTGCTGGGGCTGACACCGGAGACGGTGGATCCGCGGTACGGCGAGGACTGATGAACACCGGGTCCCTTCGAGGGCCCGGTGGATCACCCGTAGTGGACCACTAGGTGGATCACTCGTACTGGATCACTGCTTCAGCAGCACCGAAAGATCCTGCTCCGCCTCCGGCACCGCGACCGTTCCGCGGTCGTCCGGGAGGGTCTGGACCGTGAAGCCCGGGACACCCTCGTGGGTGACAGCGAGCATCCGGGAGGCGTAGACGGGGCCTCCGGAGACCGGTTCGACCGTGAGGGCGTACGTCCCCTTGAGGCCGCTCGGGACCGGTGCCTCGACGTTCTGGGTGGTGCCTCCCTTGATCGTGAACGTCTTCGTCACGGCCGTGCCGCCCTCGCTGCCCGCGGACGCGGTGACCTTGACCTGGGCGGTGCGGCCCGGGGCGGTCAGGGCGAGCGTGGAGCCCTTGGCGCTGTTGTCGGCGACGCTCGCGCGCGCGGAGACCGGCTTGGTGGCGGGGATGAACGCGGTCTCCTGCTTGTCGCCCTTGCCGCGCACGACGCGCAGGGCGGCGACGACCGGCACCGGCGTACCAGTGGGCGTGAGCACCAGGGAGCCCGCTTCGCCGCGTGTGACGTCACCGAGGTCGATCGCGGAGGTCATGCCGGACTTCACGTGCAGCGTCTCGTTCCCCGCGGGAGTGATCAGCCCGGAGGGAGAGGCGAGGCGCACCTTCAGGTCGGCGTCGGCGTCGCCGGGCACAAAGGCGACCAGGCGCACGGACGTCGCGTCCTTCGGGATGCCGGGCAGGACGAGGCTGCCCGCGGGGTCGGCGGAGGCGGCCAGCCAGTCGCCGCCGAGCTTGTCGTCCAGGGCCTGCACGGCGGCTCCGACGCGGCCGCTGCGGACCGTCACGTGCACCGTGAGGTTGGTCTGCGGGGCGTCGGTCAGCGTGTTCAGCAGGATCGGCTCGCTGGAGTGGGGCTGGACCGTGATCCCGTCGCCCACCGTGGACTTGAGGGCGCCGTCCTTGCCGTACAACTCGATGTCGACCACGGCGGCGGAGTCGTCGGGGTTCGTCAGGTGGACGTAGTCGGTGCGGTCGGCGACGGTGCTGGCGCCCGGGAACCAGAACTCGGTGTCCGGAGCGGTGCAGTTGGTGCCGAGCAGTCCGCGTCCGGTGCCGGCGGCGACCGCCGTGGTCTCCTGGACGGTCCAGCCGGGCGCGAACCTGCCCTCGGCGGTGCCCACGAGGGCGGGCGCACCGGCTCCCGAGCTGTCGCCGGTGGCCGGCTTGCCGGGCTCCTTGGGCTCCACGACCGGCTTGTCGGCGCTCTTGCCGCCCTTCTTGCCGTCGGCTCCGTCCCCCGACTCCTCGGTCGCCGCCTGGAGTTCGGCCTTGCCGCTGCCGCTCGTGCCCTTCGAGACGGGCGTGAAGGACGTGTACGCGGTGTCGGCGATGTCGGAGGTGCTGGGCTGCGGGCAGAGCAGGCTGGTGCGCTCCACGGGCAGCTGAGCGGCCGCCTTCGTGGTGGTGTCGCCGGAGGCGGCTGGCGACGAGAGCACGGCGAATCCGGTGACGGCGGCGAGCGCGGTCGCGCCGGCGATCAGGGACAGGGTCGTGCGGTTCACTGCTGGCTCCCGTCGGGGCGCTCACTGTCGGTGCCGTGCGGCGGCTGCGCGGGCATCGGGGGCTGCGCCGGGTCGTAGGCCGGGTCGTAGCCCTGGCCGGTCGCGTCGTAGCCCTGGCCGTACGTCTGGTCGTACGAGGTCGTGCCCTCGTAGGCGTACGGGTCGTACTGGCCGCCCTGGTAGGGGTCCGCCTGGTACGGCTGCTCGTAGCTGCCCGCCGGGTACTGCTGCCGGTCCTGGTACTGCTCGCCGCCGTAGCTGCCGTACTCGGCGCCCGCGTAGCTCGAGGTGTCCCACTCGCCGTACGTCTGCTGCTGCGGGATGGCGGCGGGGGCGGCCGGGACCTCCTCCTCCGGAGGAGGAAGGGTGTCGGGGTCCTGGGCGGCCTGCTCGGCGTCGGCCTCGGCCTCGGCCTGGGCGCGCAGGCGGCGGGCGCGGCGGCCCTCGCCCGTGACGTCCTGGGCGGGGACGGCCTGCTCCTCGGGGAGGTCGTCGTCGACGTCCCGGCGCCGCCCGGGCAGGGCGAGCACGACGAGGACGACGGCGAGCGCGCCCTGCGCCCACAGCCAGGCGGTGTGGATCGTCGGAGCGTCGAAGGTGACGTCCAACTTGCCGCCATTGGTGGGCAGTTCGAAGCCCTGCGCCCAGCCGTCGACCGTGGTGCGGGTGAGCGGCTTTCCGTCCAGGGTCGCCGTCCAGCCCTCGTTGGCCGTGTCGGCGAGGCGCAGGACGCGGCCGTCGGCTCCGGAGGGGATGGTGGTGTGCAGTTCGACGGGTCCGGCGGCGATGGACAGCGGGTCGCCGGACTGGGGGACGATCGCGGCGCGCGAGACCTGCCGGTCGACGCGCCACAGAGCGCTGCCGTCCTGCTGGCTCAGCCGGGTCAGGCCCGGCGTGGCGTCCAGGACGCGGCTCACCTCGCGCGGCGCGCCCTTGTGGACGAGGACGTAGCGGACGGCGAAGCCACCGAGTTCGTCGGCCTGGTCGGCGCCGGAGCCGGCCACGAGGTTGGCGACGACCTTGTCGAGCTTCTTGTTCGCGCCGTCCGCCGCCGCGAGTTCGGCATCGCCGAGGCGGGCGCCGGAGCCACGGACGAGGGTGTAGCCGACCTTGGCCGTCGAGCGGCTGTCGAGGACGAGGGTGCGGGCCTGGTCGCGGGTGCCGCTCTCCTCGGCGACGAACGCGGGCACCTGCACCGGGTCGCGCCGCTCCAGGGGTCCGTCGGCGCCCCGGATCATCCATCCGGCGGCGACGAGCAGCGGTCCGGCCGCGCAGGCGAAGGCGATGAGCGCGGCCACCGGCTGGCGCCAGCCGAAGCTCTGCTCGGCCACGCGCGCGCGTGCCCCGTCCGCGCCGAGCGCGGCGGCGGCGAGGAGCGCGAGGCCGTAGACGAGGGTGGCGGGCCCGGCCCAGGTGGAGCTGTTCGACAGCACCGCGAAGACGAGTGCCACCAGGGCGACGGCCCAGGCCGTCCAGATTCCCGCCTGGCGCTGCGTGCGCATCAGGGCGGCCAGCGCGGCCAGCACGATGCCGAACAGCATCAGCCCGCTGACGGTCCCAGGGCCGCCGGGGCTGGCGCCGAGCAGGTCGAGCGCGGAGGCCGCGCTGTCGCCGTACTCCAGACCGGCTTGCTTGAAGAAGCCGAACGGGAGCAGCGTCAGCGACCAGGGGGCGAGGATCAGCAGCGGGGTACCGAACTGGGCCAGGAAACGCAGCCCATAGGCCACGATCTCGTTCCGGCGCACTGCGAGGAGGGCGATTCCGAGGACGAGCGCGATGGGCCACACGATCGGCGTGAAGGCCGTGGCGAACATCAGCAGCAGGGCGTACGCCCAGGTGGCGCGCCAGCTGCCGCGCGCGCCGGAGGAGTGGGTCAGCCCGCTCGCGGCGATGCCCGCGCGCGCGATGAGCGGCAGCAGGATCGCGAGGACGGCGGTGCCGATGCGGCCGCCCGCGAGCGCGCCGGTGGCGGCGGGCAGGAAGGCGTACGCGACCGACGCCCAGGCGCGCAGCACGCGCGACTCGACGAGGGGACGCGACGCGAAGTACGCGGCGAAGCCGGCCAGCGGCACGGAGGCCACCAGGAGCACGGTGACCGCGAGCCCGGTGGAGCCGAGGAGCAGCGAGGCCAGCATCGCGACGAGCGCGAGGTAGGGCGGCGCGGACTGGGTGCCGCCGGCGCCGACCGGATGCCAGCCGTCGAGGTAGCGCGACCACAGCTCGGCGGAGTCGGCGGGTGCGGGCAGCAGCGCGCCGCCCGCGAGCGCCCCGCCGCCGAGCAGTTGACGGCAGGCCAGGAACGAGACGAACAGCAGCACCAGGAAGAGCATCGGACCGGGGTTGCGGGCGAGCCGCTTGAGCCGCGCGAACTGCTCGACCTCCAGGAAGTCGGCGTCGTCGCCGCCCGGCCCGGACTCGACCGCGCCGCCGTGCCGTCCGGCACCGGCGGTGGCCTCGGGGTCGGAGCGTCCCACCAGATTGCCCGCGACCTGTTCGACGGTGGCCCGCACGGTCGCGCCGGGCGGCGGGAACAGCGCCCGCAGCTCACCCTTGTCGACCTGCGGCCGGCCACGCCTGCGACGGCCGGCGATGATCCGCTCGGGGCGCAGCAGGGTGCCCAGGAGTCCGCGGATCTCGTCGACGGCCTGTCCGGGGACCTTGCCGACGAGATACGCGACCGTGCGCAGCAGGGTGCCGAGGACCAGCCGGATCAGGATCCAGGGCAGCTGCGCCGTACGGGCGTTGACGAGGAGGGTGTAGACGGCGCCCGCCTTGTCGACCTTGTGCGGGGACGCGGCGGTGCGGCCCACGCAGTCGACGGTGCGGCGCTCGCGGGAGGCCGCCTCGGCGTGTCGTACGACCGCTTCGGGGGCGACCAGGACGCGGTGACCGGCGGACTGGGCGCGCCAGCACAGGTCGACGTCGTCGCGCATCAGGGGCAGTCTGCGGTCGAAGCCGCCGAGCTGCTCGAAGACATCGCGCCGGATCAGCATGCCGGCGGTGGACACGGACAGCACGGAGTGGACGTGGTCGTGCTGGCCCTGGTCCTGTTCGCGGCGGTCCAGACCCGTCCAGCGGCGGCCGGAGTTGGCGATGGTGACGCCGACTTCGAGGAGCGCGCGGCGGTCGTACCAGCCGCGGAGCTTGGGGCCGACGACGGCGACTTCCCTGCCGAGCTCCCGCTCGTTCTCCACGACCCGCAGCAGCTGGGCCAGGGCGTCCGGCTCGGGGGCGCTGTCGTCGTGCAGCAGCCACAGCCACTGCTCGGGCTCGCCGTGCGGGAGGTCCGGCATGTCGTACGCGTCGTCGCGCCACGTGCGCGTGACGGGGTCCCAGCCGCTGGGGCGCTTCAGATAGGGCAGGTCGTCCGGGGTGAGCACGGTGGCGCTGCGGGCGGCCTCTTCGACGGCCTGGCCGAAGCCGGTGCGCCGGGCGAGGTGCAGCACGCGGCCGGCGCCGAGCGCGTCGGTGAGCAGCTGGGCGGAGTCGTCCGCGCTGCCGGTGTCGGCCGCCACCGCGTTCTGCACGGGGCGCTCCTGGCCGAGCAGCCCGGCGAGCGCCTCGGGCAGCCAGCGGGCGCCGTCATGGGAGACGAGCACCGCGGTCACCACGTGGCGCGGAAACTCGGGCGGGTGGGCCGGGTCGAACGGCGCGGTGGCAGCGGTGTCGTGATGGGCTGCCGAATGGCTGTGCACGGACATCGAGGTACGGGCCCCGGTTCGATGGACTGCGGTGGACGTCTGTGCCCGGCGGGGACAGCGGGACGTCTCGGACGAGGGCCCACACTAACGGCTGGGCAACACGGCGGCCCGCCGCCTGTGGATAACCCACCTGCGACGGGCCGTTCGTTACGTATCGAGACGGGCCGTTCGTTACGTATCGATGCGAGGGTTGTGCGCCGTTCGGTCAATCGGCGGCCACCCAAGGGCTTCTCAGACCGCGGCCTTCTTCAGGCGGCGGCGTTCGCGCTCCGACAGTCCGCCCCAGATGCCGAACCGCTCGTCGTTGGCGAGCGCGTATTCGAGGCACTCGGAGCGGACCTCACAGGCGAGGCAGACCTTCTTGGCCTCGCGGGTGGAGCCGCCCTTCTCGGGGAAGAAGGACTCGGGGTCGGTCTGGGCGCACAGCGCGCGCTCCTGCCAGCCGAGTTCCTCATCCGCGTCGTCGACCAGCAGTTGCTGCACCAGCTCGGTCATGTGCGCCCCTCGTCTGTCTTTCGCGTCCCCGTGATGCTGTCGTTACCGATTTCGGCTGAACGACACGAGTGAAATTACAAGTGTGCCGATCCGGGCCAGTCAAGCCGAGATCTGCTATTGGGCCCCTTATTCACTCTGCGGAACCAAGGCTATGCGGAAAGTGTTCAAATCGGCATAAACACTGACAGCCCCAAGGGCCCAGGTCAGACCTCCGACCCCTCGCAGGGAAGGACGCCCAGGAGTTCGATCTCGTTCCGAACGTTCCGAACACGAACATCGAAGCGAGCCGGATCACAGTTGGATCACGGGATCGCATCGAGGTTTGTGCGCCCGGTTGTGCGCCATGTGTCCGGGGCGACTCCTGAACAAACCTTTCGCCTGCCAGATGAACCGGATGAGGTGAAACATCTCCCACATACTGGACATGAAGTTGACAGTGGAGGTGTGAGCCGGTGTCCTTGTGGGCATGCTCGCGAACTTGGCGCTCACCTCGACCCGCACCGCCGGGTCCCACGGTGCTGCCCGCGCGCGCTGTAGCTGTTGTTGCTGTTCCAGCTGTTGAGCCGTACCGCGCTCCGGCTGCCTCCGCCGATCGAGGCACCCCGCCGCCCCCATCCGGGCGACTCCTCCCGCTCGTGACCCGGGCGGAATGACCTGCGACACCCCAGCACTCTCCCGCCGAGGAACCACCGCACCCCATGAACAGCGACAGCGACCTCCAGATCGCCGGCGACATCCTCGAAGTACCGCACCTGCTCCAGCCGCCGCGCGAGCACCCCGCCACCGTGGCCGAGTTCGTCGGCCTCGCCCGCTCCATCGCCGCCGACCGCTCCCAGTGGGAGCACGTCGTCCAGTACGACGCGACGTCCCGCTGGTACCACCGGCTGCGCACCGGCCCCGGCTACGAGGTGTGGCTTCTCTCCTGGGTGCCCGGACAGGGCAGCGGGCTGCACGACCACGGTCCCTCGTCCGGCGTACTGACCGTCCTCGAGGGCGAGTTGTCCGAGCGGACCGAGCGCGGCACGCGCGCGTTGGGCGCGGGTTCCCAGAGGGTCTTCGCGCCGGGGTACGTCCACGAGGTCGTCAACGACTCCCTCGAACCCGCCGTGAGCCTGCACGTTTATTACCCGGGTCTCACCGAGATGCCGATGCACGCGGCACGCTGCGCGGTCGCCGAGGTCTCGTAACCGCCTGACGCGTTGTCGTACCCGCCTGCAAGACTGAACCTCATGCGCATTGTGGTTCTGGCAGGCGGTATCGGTGGTGCCCGGTTCCTGCGTGGTCTCCAGCGGGCCGTGCCGGACGCGGACATCACGGTCATCGGCAACACCGGCGACGACATCCACCTCTTCGGGCTGAAGGTCTGCCCGGACCTCGACACGGTGATGTACACGCTCGGCGGCGGCATCAACGAGGAGCAGGGCTGGGGTCGGGCCGACGAGACCTTCCACCTCAAGGAGGAGCTCGCGGCGTACGGGGTCGGACCCGAGTGGTTCGGACTCGGCGACCGCGACTTCGCGACGCACATCGTGCGGACGCAGATGCTGGGCGCGGGATATCCGCTCAGCGCCGTCACGGAGGCGCTGTGCGACCGGTGGAAGCCTGGCGTCCGCCTCATCCCCATGTCCGACGACCGCGTCGAGACGCATGTCGCCGTCGAGATCGACGGCGAGCGCAAGGCGGTCCACTTCCAGGAGTACTGGGTACGGCTGCGGGCCTCCGTGCCGGCCGAGGCCGTCGTGCCGGTCGGTGCCGAGCAGGCCAAGCCCGCGCCCGGGGTGCTCGAAGCCATCGCCGAGGCGGACGTCGTCCTCTTCCCGCCGTCCAACCCCGTCGTCTCCGTCGGCACGATCCTCGCCGTACCCGGCATCCGGGAGGCCATCGCCGACGCGGGCGTGCCCGTGGTGGGCCTCTCCCCCATCGTCGGGGACGCGCCCGTGCGCGGTATGGCCGACAAGGTGCTGGCCGCGGTGGGCGTCGAGTCCACGGCCGCGGCGGTCGCCGAGCACTACGGCTCGGGGCTGCTCGACGGCTGGCTCGTCGACACGGTGGACGCGGCCGCCGTGGAGCGGGTGGAGGCGGCGGGCATCCGGTGCCGGGCCGTGCCGCTGATGATGTCCGACCTCGACGCGACGACGCAGATGGCGCGTGAGGCGCTGGCGCTGGCGGAGGAGGTACGAGCGTCTTGAGCGGCTTGAACAGAGGGCTGCCTTCGAAGGAGGGGCTTGCGGGGAGCGGGGGGCCGGCGGAGGCTGCCGGGCGCGGTGACGCCGCCTCGGCGGGGGCTGCTGGGCGCGGCGATGCCGCCTCGGCGCGCGCCGCTGGCCAGAACGGTGAGGGCTCGGCGGGCGCCGCTGCACAGAGCGACTACGACCCGACGAGGGCCGCTGGGCACGGTGACGACGGCTCGGCGGGCG
>NZ_JBIAVS010000015.1:0-285722 GCF_042894545.1 Streptomyces sp. NPDC001530 | reverse complement strand
GGGCGCCGCTGGACAGGGCGACGACGGCTCGGCGAAGGCCGCTGCGAAGAGCGGCGACGGCTCCGCGGGCGCCGCTGCACAGAGCGACTACGACCCGGCGAGGGCCGCTGGGCACGGTGACGACGGCTCGGCGGGCGCCGCTGGACAGGGCGACGACGGCTCGGCGAAGGCCGCTGCGAAGAGCGGCGACGGCTCCGCGGGCGCCGCTGCACAGAGCGACTACGACCCGACGAGGGCCGCTGGGCACGGTGACGACGGCTCGGCGGGCGCCGCTGGGCAGGGCGACGACGGCTCGGCGAGGGGCGCTGGGGACGGTGACGATGGCTCGGCCGGGGCTCCTGGGGGTGAGGCGGCGGGTTATCGGGTCTGGGCGTTGGGTGGGCTTCCCGAGGTGCGGCAGGGGGACGACCTCGCCAAGCTCATCGCCGCGGTCGAGCCCGGGCTCGTCGACGGGGACGTACTCCTCGTCACCTCCAAGATCGTGTCCAAGGCGGAGGGGCGGATCGTCGAGGCCGCCGACCGTGAGGCGGCCATCGACGCCGAGACCGTACGGGTCGTGGCGCGGCGTGGACCGCTGCGGATCGTCGAGAACCGGCAGGGGCTCGTGATGGCCGCCGCCGGGGTCGACGCCTCCAATACCCCTGCCGGGACCGTGCTGTTGCTGCCCGAGGACCCCGACGCGTCGGCGCGGGCCATCCGGGACGGGCTGCGCGACACGCTCGGCGTGGACGTCGGTGTCGTCGTCACTGACACGTTCGGGCGGCCGTGGCGCACCGGGCTCACCGATGTCGCCATCGGCGCCGCGGGCGTACGCGTGCTCGACGATCTGCGCGGCGGCACGGACGCGCACGGCAATCCGCTGAGCGCGACCGTCGTCGCCACCGCCGACGAGCTCGCCTCCGCCGGTGACCTGGTCAAGGGCAAGGCCTCCGGGCTGCCCGTCGCCGTCGTGCGCGGGCTGCCGCACGTGGTGGCCGAGGACGACGGTGAGGGGGCGCGGGCGATGGTGCGCGACGCGCGCGACGACATGTTCCGGCTGGGCACGTCCGAGGCCGTACGGGAGGCGGTGACCCAGCGGCGTACCGTACGGGCCTTCACCGACGAGCCCGTCGACCCCGGTGCCGTACGGCGTGCGGTCGCCGCGGCGGTGACCGCTCCGGCGCCGCATCACACCACTCCCTGGCGGTTCGTCCTCCTCGAGTCCGAGGAGTCCCGGACGCGGCTGCTCGACGCCATGCGGGACGCGTGGGTCGCGGACCTTCGGGGCGACGGCAAGAGCGAGGAGTCCATCGCCAAGCGGGTACGACGGGGGGACCTGCTGCGCAACGCGCCGTACCTGGTGGTGCCGTGTCTGGTGATGGACGGGTCCCACACGTACGGCGACGTACGGCGGGACGGGGCCGAGCGCGAGATGTTCGTGGTCGCCGCCGGAGCGGGCGTGCAGAACTTCCTGGTCGCGCTGGCCGGTGAGCGGCTCGGGTCCGCGTGGGTCTCGTCGACGATGTTCTGCCGGGATGTCGTACGTCAGGTGCTGGGGCTGCCGGAGGGGTGGGATCCGATGGGGGCCGTGGCGGTCGGGCATGCGGCGGAGGAGCCGAAGGCCCGGCCCGAGCGGGACGCGGGGGCCTTCATCGAGGTGCGGTGACTCGTGCCTCTCCGGCGGGTCGAGCGCCTACTCTCGTAGGGCACCCCTGGCGCCTCTAGGACCTCTTTCATGGCTGGACGTTTCGCTCCTCGGCCGACGCGTACGACAGTGCGCGGCGGGCATGTCGTGGTGCCCGAGGGGATACCGCAGCAGGCGGCCACACCCGGGCGCAGTCGCACCTGGACGCCCTCCGGGCCGCTCGATCTCGGGCTCGTGCTCGGGCCGCTGCGGCGTGGGCCGGGCGATCCGACCTTCCGGGCGACACCGGACGGGGCCGTGTGGCGGACCAGTCGTACGCCGGCCGGGCCCGGGACCCTGCGGGTCGCGCTGCGGGGCGGGGTGGTGCGGGGCGAGGCATGGGGGCCGGGCGCCGAGTGGCTGCTCGATCAGCTCCCCGAACTGCTCGGGGCGGCGGACGATCCCGACGCCTTCGAACCGCGGCACCGGCTCGTCGCGCTCGCGCGGCATCGGCGGCCGGGGTTGCGGCTGACGCGTACCGGGCTCGTGCTGGAGTCGCTGATTCCGTCCGTGCTCGAGCAGAAGGTCACCACCGATGAGGCTTATCGGGCGTGGCGGTTGCTCGTACGGAAGTTCGGGGAGCCGGCGCCCGGGCCCGCGCCGGAGCGGATGTACGTCATGCCCGCGCCGCGGACGTGGGCGTTGATTCCGTCCTGGGAGTGGCATCGGGCCGGGGTGGACAACAAGCGGGCTTCTACGATTCTTCGGGCCGTGCGGGTTGCTGCGCGGCTTGAGGAGGCGGTGGCGTTCGATCCCCTGCGGGCTCAGGCTCGGTTGGAGTTGGTGTCCGGGGTGGGGCCGTGGACCTCTGCGGAGGTGGTGCAGCGCAGTCATGGGGCGGCGGATTCCGTGACCGTGGGGGATCTTCATCTTCCCGGGATCGTGGGGTATGCCCTGGCGGGTGACCGGGATGCGGATGACTCCGTGATGCTCTCGTTGCTCGAGCCGTATGCGGGGCAGCGGCATCGGGCGGCTCGGTTGATTCTGTTGGCGGGGCGTACGCCGCCGCGACGGGTGCCGCGGATGCCGCGGGGGGATATCGGGCGGCTGTGATCGGGGGCGCGGTTTTGCCTGGGCTCCGAAAGGGTTTTTCGCCCCCTCCGCCCCTACCCTCCCCCAAGCTCTCGGCTTCGCTCGAGCAGGGGGGACCCCCATCGCCCCTGGGGGCTCCGCCCCCCAGACCCCCCGTATCGCGCTCCGCGCTCGTCCTCAAGCGCCGGACGGGCTGAAAGATTCAGCCCCGACCGGCTCTTAAGGAGCGGGCCCCCGGGACGGGAGCGCGTGGGGGCTATTGGTCCGAGGAGAAGCGGAGGGCGGCCGGGGGGATTTGGGCGTTGCACCAGACTCGTACGCCGTCTCGGAGTTCGTTGTCGGGGCCGATGGCCGCGCCGTCGCCGATGACGGCGCCGGTGAGGATGGTGCGTTCGCCGATGCGGGCGCGGGCGCCGATGAGGGAGTCGGTGATGACGGCGCCGGGTTCCACAACGGCGCCCTCCAGGATCGTGCTGCCCGTGACACGGGCGCCCTCGCCGACGTACGCGCCCTCGCCCACCACCGTGCCCCCGGTGAGTTTGGCGTCGGAGGCGACCGTGGCCGTGGGCAGGATCAGGCGGTCGCCGCAGCGGCCGGGGACGGCCGGGGAGGGGGCGCGGCCGAGGACGAGGTCCGCGGAACCGCGGACGAAGGCCTGCGGGGTGCCCAGGTCCAGCCAGTAGGTGGAGTCCACCATGCCTTGGAGGTGGGCGCCGGTGGCGAGCAGGTCGGGGAAGGTTTCTCGTTCCACCGAGACCGGGCGGCCCTCGGGGATCGTGTCGATGACCGCGCGGCGGAAGACGTACGCCCCCGCGTTGATCTGGTCGGTGACGATCTCCTCAGGGGTTTGGGGTTTTTCGAGGAAGGCCGTGACGCGGCCGGTGCCGTCCGTCGGGACCAGGCCGTACGCCCTCGGGTCCGCCACCCGCGTCAGGTGCAGGGAGACGTCCGCGCCCGTCGTCTCGTGGGTCGCCACCAGCGCCCGGATGTCCAGGCCGGTGAGGATGTCGCCGTTGAAGATCAGGACCGGGTCGTCGGGGCCCGAGTGGAGTCGCGACGCCACGTTGCGGATGGCGCCGCCCGTGCCGAGGGGCTCTTCCTCGGTGACGTACTCGAGGTGGAGGCCCAGCGAGGAGCCGTCGCCGAAGTACGGCTCGAAGACCTCGGCCAAGTAGGAGGTCGCCAGGACGATGTGCTCCACGCCGGCGGCTCTTGCCCGCGCCAGCTGGTGGGTGAGGAACGGGACCCCGGCCGCCGGGACCATGGGCTTCGGGGTGTGCACCGTGAGGGGGCGCAGCCGGGTGCCTCTGCCGCCGACCAGGAGGATCGCTTCTGTCACCTGTCGTCTCTGCTTCCTGCCGGGACCGGCCGAACTGTGTTTCGGCCGGCCAGTGTATGCAGACCGTTCGATGGCGCCTTCGATGGCCGTGCGGTGTCCTTCGATGGCCCTCTGTCGACCTCAGGTGATCTCTGCTGCTCCCGGTCGGCTCTCGCCCGCTCTCCTACCTGCCCTGGTAGCGGGCAGCCGCTTGGCGGGCCGTGCCGAGCTTGCCGTACAGGAGCCGTCCTGGGCAGTCCGTGGCGAACCCGTCCCGATGGCCGGAGATCACATTCAGTCGTACGTTCTTTCCTTTTCGGTAGAGATTGCCACCGCCCGACTTCAGGTATGTCTTGCCACGCGGATTCGCTCCGAAGAGGCCGAGTTTCCATGCCGTGAGCCGAGCGATGGCGGTGACCGCGTCGCCGGACGGCTTCGTCTTGCCGAAGCTGCCGAGGACGGCGATCCCCATGCTGTCGCTGTTGAAACCGCGGGTGTGGGCGCCCATGACGGGCTTCGTCACACCCCCGGCGCGGCCTTCGTAGATGTTTCCGCACTTGTCGACGAGGAAGTTGTAGCCGATGTCGCGCCAGCCGCTGCTCACCACGTGGTAGCGGTAGATACTGCGGATGACCGAAGGGGCTTGGGAGCAGCTGTAGTTGTTGCCCGACGCCGTGTGGTGCACGAACGCCGCCTTGACCTTCTTCGTGTAGACGAAGCCGCCTTCGCGCAGGCTTTCGTCGGCGCCCCAGCTGCGGCGCGTGATGATGCGCGGGCGCGCGCCGATGTACGGCTTCGCACGCTGCTCGTCCTCGTGCGCGGCGAGGAATTCGCGCTCCGTCTCCTTCTTGGAGAGTGCGGGGATCTCCAGGGCGCCGAGGGGTGCGAGGTCGGCGTTGGCGGCGGATGCGGCGGCACTCTCGTCGGACAGGGCGCCTTCCTGCGGGGCGTCCGCCTGGCCGTCGGTCCGCGGGGCGTCCGCCTGGCCGTCGGTCCGCGGGGCGTCTGCCTGGGCTTCGGTGAGCGGGGCGGCTGCCTGGGCGTCGATGAGCGGGGCGTCCACGGGGGTGTCGTCGGCCGGGCCGGCTTCCGGCATGTCTGCCGTCGGGTCGCCCATCAGCATGCCTGCGGTCGGATCGTCCATCAGCATGCCTGCGGTCAGGTCGCCTGCCGGCATGCCCGTGGTCGGGTCGTCCCTCAGCGCGTCTGCGGTCGGGGCGTCTGTCGGCGTGGTCGCGCGTGCGTTGCCTGCCGGTGCGGCCTCGCGTGTGCGGGCCGCCGGTGCGCCCTCGCCCGTAGCGGCCCTGCCCGCGCCCGTGCGCGGGGGGTCCGCGCCGGGATCGACGAGTTCGAGGTGCAGGCCCTTGGGGAGGGGGGAGTCGCCCGGGGCCGTCGCCCGTTCGTCCGCCTGGACGCGGGCCTCGACGCCGTCCGAGTTCCCCACCCACAGCGGCGCCGTGGAGCCGTGCACCCGGCCCGACTCGCCCTCGGCGGTATCCGGGTCGGCCGCGTGCTCGTGGTTGTGCGTTTCGACGTCCTGCCAGTCGGACCAGTGGCCGGTCCCGACCGCTCGGGTACGGACCTGGACGCGGCCGCGCAGCTCGCTGTCCGGGTTGTCCCAGATGACGCCGACCAGCGAGAACGGGCGTACGTCCCGTTGGGTGAGCCCCTGATCGGGTACGGCGGAGCCGGGGGTGCGTTCGCCGGGGAGCGGGGTGAGCGGCAGGGACTGGGTGCTGCCGGGGGCGGTCGGCTCGGACGTCATCGCCGGCCCGGCCTGCGCCGGGGTGGGCAGGGCCAGCGGAAGGGCGAGTGCGGCCGCGCAGGTGACGCCGGCCGAGGAAGCAAGGAATCCACGCATGCCCCTGATCGTGGACATAGTCATACATATCTGTCCATTGGGGAATTGACGGGCCGTCGGGCACCGCTCATCCGAACCGGTGGCGAACCGGAGGCCAATCAGAGGCCGGGGCGGTCCGCCCCGCGCGCTGCCCCGCGTACGCTTGCGCGCGTGAATGCCACCGATCGCACCCCCGCCGACCTGCTGCGATCCGCGCTCGCCGCGGACCCCGCGCGCCCCCTGGTGACCTTCTACGACGACGCCACGGGCGAACGTATCGAATTGTCCGTGGCCACCTTCGCCAATTGGGTGGCCAAGACCGCCAATCTGCTCCAGGGCGAGCTGTCCGCCGAGCCCGGCGAACGGGTCGCGTTGCTGCTGCCCGCGCACTGGCAGACGGCGGTGTGGCTGCTCGCGTGCTCGTCGGTGGGTGTCATCGCGGATGTCGGGGGCGACCCGGCCGCGGCGGATCACGTCGTCGCCGGGCCCGGGCGGTTCGAGGACGGGCTCGCCTGTTCCGGTGAGCGCATCGCCCTCTCGCTCGCGCCGCTGGGACGCCGCTTCCCGACGCCGCCCGCCGGGTACGCCGACTACGCCGTCGAGGTGCCGACGCAGGGCGACCGCTTCGTGCCGTACGGGCCTGTGGACCCGGAGGAGCCGGCGTTGATCGTCGCCGGGGGTGAGTACACGGGGGCGGAGGTCGTCGAGATGGCCCGTTCGGAGGCGGCTGCGCTCGACCTGACCGGGCCGGGCTCGCGCATTCTGTCGGCTCTTCCGTACGACACGTGGGAGGGGCTCAGCGCCGGGTTGTACGCGCCGCTCGCGACCGGGGGGTCCGTGGTGCTGTGCCGCCATCTGGAGCAGCTCGGTGAGGACGCGGTCGCCAAGCGGATCGAGAGTGAGCGGGTGACTGCTACGGCTCGCTGACGCTTCGGGGCGCGGTCACAGGGCGCCCTGCGTTGGGGGTGCCGTCGGGGGGTGCGCTTACCGGCGCGTGCAGGGTGCCTCCCCCAAGCTCTTCGAGCAGGGGGTACCCCCAGCGCCCACGTGCCGCCCCTAGCGGCACGCATGCCCGCAGCTACGACGGTGGGAAGCCCCCCTGGCGGCGCGCATGCCCGCAGCCATGTACGGCTGTCCCCCATTCGGCCCATCAGCGGCCGCCCCCCTCCCCGGCGTCGGGACATGGTCGTAAGAGCACCGCTGCGCGACATGCTCGTACGCCATGAGGGGTGGAGTCAGACGTGACCGACACCGAAGGCATGCCCTCCGGACGCCCGGAAGGGTCGGGGCTGGGGGCGTCGCCCACCGGGGCCGGTCTCATACGTCGGCAGCGGCGCTGGCTGCGCTACACGGCGATCGGTGTGGCCGTCGTGGTGCTCGGCGCCGTGGGGGTCGGCTGGGCGGCGTACGAGAAGCTGAACGGGAACATCACGTCGGACGACGACGCCGCCGCCGAGCTCGCCCGGTACGAGAAGGAGCGGCCCACCTCGCTGGTGCACGACGCGCAGAACATCCTGCTGATCGGGTCGGACTCGCGCTCGGGGGACGGGAACCGGAAGTACGGGCGGGACTCCGGGACCGAGCGGTCCGACACCACGATCCTGCTGCACCTCGCGGCGGATCGGGGCAGCGCGACCGCCGTCTCGCTGCCCCGCGACCTGATGGTGAACGTGCCGAGCTGCCGGCGCCCGGACGGCACCCGCACCCAGCCCATGTTCACGATGTTCAACTCCGCCTTCGAGATGGGTGGCTCCGCCTGCACGATCCGGACCGTCGAGAAGCTGACGAACATCCGCGTCGACCACCACATGGTCGTCGACTTCCATGGGTTCAAGGACATGGTCGACGCCGTGGACGGCGTCGAGGTGTGTCTGAAGGAACCCATCGACGACAAGGCCGCCAAGCTGAAGCTGCCCGCGGGAAGGGTCACGCTCGACGGCGAACAGGCCCTCGGCTACGTCCGCGCCCGCAAGAGCATCGGCGACGGCAGCGACACCGACCGGATGGACCGTCAGCAGCGTTTCCTCGGCGCGCTCGTCAACAAGGTGCAGAGCGATGACGTCCTGCTCAATCCGACGAAGCTCTATCCCGTGCTCGACGCGGCCACCTCGTCGCTCACGACCGACCCGGGACTGGCGAGCCTGCGCGGGCTGTACGACCTGGTGCGCGGCATGCGCGAAATCCCCACAGAACATGTGCAATTCCTGACGGTGCCCCGGACGTCGTACGTCCACGACGCCAATCGCGACCAGCTCGTGGAGCCCGCGGCTGCGCAACTCTTCGCACGGCTGCGTTCGGACGAGCCGATAGCGGTCTCGAAGAACCTTCCGGAGGATTCCGCCGCAAAGGGGGATCCCACCACGAGGGCCAGTAACCCGAACACGCGGGCCAGTAACTCGAACGAAGACGCGTACGACTACGAAGAGGAGTCGCACGACGACAGGAAGTCGGGGGCAAAGCGGGCCGGGGACACCTCCGAGACCCCCTCCCCCGCGCCGACTTTTCGTGGGAACACGGCGGCCGAGGACGCCTGCGGGTAAAGCACACACCAAGGCGAGGAACTGCCGCGCTAAGAAGTCTTTGAGAAATAGGGCGGATTGCCCAGTTGTAGGGACGTGGAATTTGTCACCGCCGTCGCCCCACGCTGAACTGGGCGGATAGTGTGAGCGATCCGGTGCACCCGGCCACGAGGTCCGTCCTGGGGGTCGCGCACTGCTTGACCGAGACCCGAGCGCCTTCAGAGGGGGGAAAGGCGCCGCGTGGCCCCGACGGAGGATTCAGACAACCGTGGACGCGCAAGGCCGTGGGCGGGCGGACAACATCGACCCCGCAGACCAGTGGGTGCTCAACCCGAACACCGGCGAATACGAACTGCGACTGACCCCTTCCGCACCGCAGTCGGGAGTCCCGAGACCGCGGCGAGCCGGCCCCGCGGGAGCGCGTAACCGCACCGCGCCGGGCCGGGAGAGGGAAAGGCCCGGCACCGACGTGCCGGGGCCGCGCCGACGCCGCATGGAACCGCCGGAGCCTGTTCCCGGGCGGCGGCGGGGCCGTACGAAGCCGAAGAAGTCGAAGGCGAAGAAGATACTGCTGTGGACCGGCGGCACCATGGCCTTCGTGCTGGTGGCCGTCTCGGCCGCCGCGTACGCCTACCTCAAGCACCTTGAGGGCAACGTCAACACGACGGACATCGGCAGCGCGGGCAAGAACGGCTTCAGCAAGGACGAGGCCTTCAACATCCTGATCATCGGCACGGACAAGCGCACCGGTAAGGGCAACGAGGGCTACGGCGACAAGAACAGCGTCGGGCACGCCGACACCAACATCCTGCTGCACGTCTCCAAGGACCGTACGAACGCGACCGCGATGAGCATTCCGCGTGACCTGATCGTCAACGTCCCAGACTGCAAGAGCAAGCAGGCCGACGGCAGCGAAAAGTTCATCCGGGGCACGGAGAACGTCCGCTTCAACACGAGCCTCGGGCAGGACGGCCGCAACCCGGGCTGCACCATGCTCACGGTCAAGGAAGTCACCGGCATCACACCGGACCACTTCATGATGGTCGACTTCAACGCGGTGAAGACGCTGACGTCCGCGGTGGGCGGCGTCGAGGTCTGTCTCGCCAAGGACGTCAACGACCCCGACTCGCACCTCAAACTCTCGAAGGGCAAGCACACGATCGAGGGTGAGCAGGCGCTGGCCTTCGTGCGCACCCGGCACAGCTTCGGCAACCAGGGCGACCTCGACCGCATCAAGGTGCAGCAGCAGTTCATGGGCTCCCTGATGCGCAAGATGAGCTCCAGCGACACCCTCACCAGCCCCACCAAGCTGGTCAAGCTGGCCGAGGCCGCCACCAAGGCGCTCACCGTGGACACCGGCATCGGCAAGGTGAGCACGCTCAAGGACATGGCCCTGGAGCTGAAGAAGGTGCCGACGAAGAACATCAGCTTCACCACGGTGCCGGTGATCGACAACCCCGCCGAGAAGGTCCACGCGACGGTCGTCGTCAACCCGACGACGTCCCAGGCGGTCTTCGACGCCATCAAGAACGACGTCTCCTTCACCGCGGTGAAGCAGAAGGAGAAGAAGGAGAAGGCCGCGGTGGCCGCCCGCCTCAAGGGCTCCCGCTCCGCCGCCGCCGACATCCGCGTCAACATCTACAACGGCGGCGCCGAATCCGGCTCCGCACAGGAAACTCTTAACTGGCTGCAGAATGATGAGGGCGTGCTCAAGTCCAGCCAGCTCGGAAACGCTGACGAAACACTCAGCAAGACGACCCTGGAGTACTCTCCCGACCAGGCCGATCAGGCGCGCAAACTGGCGGACCTCATGGGGTTGTCCGCTTCCGCGATGAAGCCTGGCAAGAGCGAGAAGAACTCACAGGGTCTGCCCGCGATCGTGCTGACCCTGGGCAAGGACTTCAAGGGCGCCGGTGTCTCGATGAGCACGTCGACGAAGGCGCCGGACGTCGAGAAGTCCACGGCGGACAAGACGGTGTGCGCCAGCTGATGACCTAACGGGTCCGTCAGACGTCTCACAGGACGCAGGTGCGTCCGGCAGGACGCTAGGGGGTGTCCTGCAGGACGCCGAGTGTGTCCAACAGGACGCGCGAAGCGTCCGACCGGACGTGGGACGGGCCCGTTTGTCAGGCGCAGGGTGGGGAGGGGCAGGGAGATGGCGCAGAGCAGTGTGCGTGGGGAGGGAGCACGACCACGCGTCCGGCGAGCCGGCAGTCCCGGTGGAGCCGGCGAACTGGACTGGAACGACGGCCTGTACGACGAGAGCGGCGAGCCCGTTCCATCGACTCGGACAGCCGACGACACGATGCCCCTCAAGCCGCAGGGGCACGGCCGGCACGGTGGCGGCGGTGGGAGCCGGCGCGGGGGCGGGGGACGCCCGCGTCGCAGACGCCGCATCCTGCGCTGGTCGGCGACGGTCCTGGCGGTCCTGATACTCGGCACCGCCGGTGCCGGTTATCTCTACTACCAGCACCTCAACGGCAACATAAAGAAGGACGACCTGAACATCGGCGACGCGAAGGACCGCGCCGCCGAGTCCAAGCCGAACGCGGCGGGCCAGACCCCGCTGAACATCCTGCTGATCGGTTCGGACGCCCGGGACTCCGCGGAGAACCAGAAGCTCGGCGGCGCCAAGGACACCTTCGGCGCGGCGCCCCGCGCGGACGTCCAGATGCTGCTGCACGTCTCGGCGGACCGCAGCAACATGTCGGTGGTCAGCATGCCGCGCGACACGCTGGTGCGGATACCCAAGTGCACCGACCCGGACACCGAGAAGACGTACGCCGCGAGCACATCGCTCGCGATGACGAACGACTCGCTGGGCCGTGGCGGCCCCGGCTGCACGGTCGCCACGTGGGAGAAGCTGACCGACATCCACATCGACCACTTCATGATGGTCGACTTCGCGGGTGTGGTGTCGATGGCCGATGCCATCGGTGGCGTCCCGGTCTGCGTGGACGCCAACATCTACTCGCACACCTCCTCCGGCCACGGCTCCGGCCTGAAGCTCGAGGAGGGCACCACGTCCATCAAGGGCAAGCAGGCTCTGCAGTGGCTGCGGACGCGATACGGCTTCGAGGACGGCAGCGACATAGGCCGGACCAAGGCCCAGCACATGTACATGAACTCGATGGTCCGCCAGCTGCGTGAGAACGCCACGCTCAGCAACCCGGGCAAGCTGAAGAACCTCGCGGAGACGGCGACCAAGGCGCTGACCGTCGACGACGGCCTGGGCACGGTGACCAAGCTCTACGACCTCAGCAAAGAGCTCAAGAAGGTCCCGACGAACCGCATCACCATGACCACCATGCCGTGGGTGTACTCCTCCGACGGCAACCGGGTGCTGCCCAAGCCGACGGACGCGGCGAAGCTCTTCCGGCTGGTCCGCGAGGACATCGCGCTGGACGGCAAGGGCAAGAAGAAGTCCACCGCGGAGAAGTCGTCCTCCGACCCGGCCGCGGATGACGACAAGATCGGCGTGATCGTGCAGAACGGCACGCGCACCTCCACGCTGGCCCCGGTCAGCGGGCGGGCGAGCGCCGTGACCCAACTGCTCGTCGGCAAGGGCTTCACCCAGGCGACGGCCGACACGACGACGGCGACGACCGAGGCCACGACGGTCGTCCGCTACCCCAGCGCCGATCTGGAGGGCGACGCCCAACGGCTCGCCAAGGCCCTCGGGATCCCGACGAGCGCCGTGAAGAAGTCGACGGACGTCTCCGGGGTCACCCTGGTTGTCGGCGCCGACTGGCGGGACGGCACCACGTACAAGGCGCCCGAGGACGACGACAAGACGCCGAAGTCGGCGGACGCGCTCAATGGCTCGGACACGTCGGCGTGCATGCACGTCGACCCGGACTACACCTGGTAGCCCATATATGCGAGTGGGGCCCCTCTCGACTTCGAGAGGGGCCCCACTCGCATAGAAAAGGGCTCAGTTGGAGCTGAGCACCGCCGGACGCCGTGACGCGATGACCTTCCTGGCCAGCGCCTTCGGGCTGGTGAGGAAGCCGAAGCCCCACGACATGTGCATGGTGGCGAGGGCGACGGGGATCTGGAGGCGCGTCTTCAATGGCAGCCCCTTGCCGGCGGGCACCGAGCCGAGCGTTATGGCCGCGAGGTAGCCGCCGGGGATCAGGAATCCCCAGGGGGTCAGCGCCGCGCCCACCACGACACCCGCCGCGATCGCGCAGACGGCGGTCGGCGGGGCGAGGTAGCGCAGGTTGATGGAGCCCTCGTGGTAGCGGGCGACGACGTGCCGCCAGCGCCCGTAGTCCTTGTACTGCTTGGCGAGGGCGCGCACGCTCGGCCGCGGCCGGTAGGACACCCGCAGCTCGGGCGAGAACCAGATGAGCCCGCCCGCTTCCCGGATCCGGAAGTTCAGCTCCCAGTCCTGGGCGCGTATGAACTCCTCGTTGTAGCCGCCCTGTTGCTCAAGGGCCTCGCGCCGGAAGACCCCGAGGTACACGGTCTCGGCGGGCCCGGCCTCGCCGCCCGTGTGGAAGGCGGCGTTCCCGACGCCGATCTTCGAGGTCATCGCGGCGGCGACCGCGTGCTCCCAGTCGTTCTCGCCCTCGGCGTGCATGATGCCGCCGACGTTCTGCGCGCCGGTCTCCGCCAGGAGGCGTACGGCGGTCGCGATGTAGTTCGGCGAGAGCATGCCGTGCCCGTCGACGCGTACGACGATGGGGTGCCGGGACGCCTTGATCGCGGCGTTCAGCGCCGCGGGCGTACGCCCCGTCGGGTTCGGCACGGTGTGGACCCGCTTGTTTTCACTGGACGCCGTCTCGCGTACGAGCTCGGCGGCGATCTCGTCCGTACGGTCCGTGGAGGGACCGAGGGCGATCACGACCTCCATCTCGCCGTCGTACTGCTGCGCCAGGATCGCTTGGACGGCCCCGCGCAGATGCCGCTCCTCGTTGAGGACGGGCATGATCACAGAAACAGCGGGGGGCCGCACGTCAGACTTCTCGCTCATCGGGCGCCACGTTACCGCGAATGGGGGACACGGGCGCGCGCCGCCCGGCCTACGGCCCGGGCCGCAGATCGTATGGCCCTACGGTGCTCACGGATCCCCACGCCCGGCCTACGCGGAGGTGTCCCCCTTGCCCAGCCCGCCCCGCTCCCCCGCACGCCCTCAGCGCCACCCGCAGCCGTCCCGCTCGCGGCGGCCCGCCGCACGGCCCCCCGTACGGCGCAAGAAGCCGCGCTGGGCCATGCGGATGGTGACCACCCTCTCCGTGGTGGTCCTCGCCTCGGCGGGCATCGGGCACGCGGTGGTCACCAGCCTGGACGCGGACATCGCCCGAGTCGACCCGTTCAAGGACATGAAGAACCGCCCCGAGGCGGGCCACGGCATGAACGTGCTGCTGGTCGGCACCGACGGCCGGGACAAGATCACGGAGGCGGACCGGCGAAGGTACCGGCTGGGCGGCGCGCCCTGCCACTGCACCGACACGATCATGATCGTGCACATCTCGGAGGACCGGGACCGGGCCAGCATCGTCAGCCTGCCGCGCGACTCGTACGCCGAGACGCCCGCGCACACCGACGAGACCACCGGCAAACGGCACGGCGCCCACCCGGTCAGGCTCAACGCGGCGTACGCGGAGGGCGGCCCGAATCTGACCGTGCGCACCGTCGAGAACATGACCCACGTCAAGATCGACCACTATCTGGAGGTCGACTTCACCAGCTTCATGAAGACGGTGGACGTGCTCGGCGGCGTGGAGATCTGCACCACAGGGCCACTGAAGGACACGTACACCGGACTCGACCTGGCGGCGGGCTCGCACCTGC
This sequence comes from Streptomyces sp. NPDC001530, assembly GCF_042894545.1. Lineage (NCBI taxonomy): Bacteria > Bacillati > Actinomycetota > Actinomycetes > Kitasatosporales > Streptomycetaceae > Streptomyces > Streptomyces sp. NPDC001530. Next base: position 271,551 of record NZ_JBIAVS010000015.1, on the reverse strand, counting down.
TGGGCGGCGGGCAGGCACTGCAGTACGTCCGTGCACGGCATGTCGACGGGGCCTCCGACCTCGGCCGGATGCAGCGTCAGCAGCGTTTCCTCGCGGCGCTGGTGGAACGGGCCACGTCGTCCGGGGTGCTGCTGAACCCGATGAAGTTCCGTGACGTGACACGGGCCGTGCTCGGCTCGGTCCGCGCGGACAAGGGCTTCGGCACGGACGAACTGCTCGACCTCGGGCGGGCGATGCGGAACTTCTCCCCTTCCTCCTCCGAGTTCACGACCGTGCCGATCGGGCAGATGGGATACGTCGTGAAGGGCGTCGGTTCGACGCTGAAGTGGGACCCCGCCAAGGCCGGGCGGCTCTTCCAGGCGCTGCGCGACGACAAGCCGCTCGCTGTGCGCAAGGCGCGGCCCAGGGCCGTACGCGTCGACGTGGCCCCGCAGCAGATCCAGGTCCAGGTCCAGAACGGGACGGCCACGGCGGGCCTCGGCAAGCGCGTCGACGGCGCACTGGCCGCCATCGGGTTCCGTACGACGCACCAGCCCACCAGCGCGCCGACCCCGACCGTCCGGCGCACCGTCATCTCGTACGACCCCCGCTGGGACCGCTCGGCGAAGTCCCTCGCGGCGGCGCTGCCCGGCGCCGAACTGCGCGCGGTCAAGCGGCAGGGGGCGGTGCTGAAGGTGACCGCCGGGGCGGACTTCAGGCAGGTCAGGCGGGTGCGGGTGGAGAATCCGTATCAGGGGGAGCTCGGGGTGACGACGGGGGACCAGGTGGTGTGTCCGTAAGGCACCGCACCAAACCTCGGCCCCGGGCGCTCCGAATGGTCAGTCGTCGAGACCCTCCGCCGCGCGCTTCTCGCGCAGCTCCATGATCGCGCGACGGCGGGCCAGCCGGTGGGTGCGGCGGATCTGGGCCTCCTGGCAGCGACGCTCGTCGCGCTCGGTCTCCGGGAGGACCGGCGGGACGCGCCGCGGCTTCCCGTCGGCGTCGACGGCGGCGAAGACGAGATAGGCCGAGCCGACCTGCTGGGGTGGCGTGGACTCGTTCCAACGCTCGGCGAGGACGCGGACGCCGACCTCCATGGAGGTACGACCGGTCCAGTTCACCTGAGCCTTCACATGGACGAGGTCGCCTACGCGGACGGGTTCCAGGAAGGCCATCTCGTCCATGGAAGCGGTGACGGCGGGTCCCCCGGAGTGCCGCCCGGCCACCGCGCCCGCCGCGTCGTCGACGAGCTTCATGATGACTCCACCGTGCACCGTGCCGAGAAGGTTGGTGTCGTTGTGGGTCATGATGTGACTGAGGGTGGTTCGGGACGCGGAGGTCGGCTTGCCCGGAATATCGGATTCCGGGGTGGGGGCCTGGTCTGTCATGGCGTCCACCCTATGCCGGGGCGCGCAAGGCCTGCTTTGCATCAGCTCTGCAACAGGCGTGACCCAGATCTCCCCACTCTCTTGTAAGGCACACAGTGCGGCCCTGCACACTGGTCCGCATGAACGATTGGCCCGACGGGTGGTCCGACGACAACCGAAGCAACGGCGGCAACCGCTACGGACGCGGCAGCGCAGGCGCACAGCCTGAGAGCGCCCGCGTCATGCGGCAGGTCCGGCGCGGCCCGGCGACGCCCGCTCCGGGCCCGACCGCGCCGCCGTACGGCGGGGTGCCCCCACAGCCGACGTACGACGACGGATACGACGACGGGTACGACTCCGGCTACAACACGGGCCAGGTCTACGGCGGCGGCCGCGGCGGCTTCGTGCCGAACGACAACGATCCGGACGCGGACTACCAGGACTACCGGCCGCGCCCGAACTGGCGCCGCCGCATCAAGTGGATCGCGATCACGCTGGTCACCCTGTTCGTTGTGGTCTCCGTCACCACGTACTTCTGGGCCGACTCCAAGCTCCACCGTGACGTGGATCTCTCGAAGGTCATCGACCGGCCCGACGCGGGCGAGGGCACGAACTATCTGATCGTCGGTTCCGACAGCCGCGCCGGGATGTCCGCCGAGGAGAAGAAGAAGCTGCACACCGGGTCCGCCGACGGCAAGCGCACGGACTCGATGATGATCCTGCACACCGGGGACAACGGCTCCACGCTGATATCGCTGCCGCGCGACTCGGACGTCGAGATCCCCACGTTCGTGGGGTCCGACTCCGGCAAGACGTACAAGGGTTCGGGCCGGCACGTGAAGCTGAACGCGGCGTACGCGGAGGACGGGCCCGAACTGCTCGTCCGCACCATCGAGTACAACACCGGTCTGCGCATCGACCACTACGTCGAGATCGGCTTCGCGGGCTTCGCGAACATCGTCGACGCGGTCGGCGGCGTCGACATGACCCTCGACAAGGGCTTCAAGGACAAGTACTCCGGGGCCGACTTCAAGGCGGGCAAGCAGACGCTGAACGGCGAGCAGGCGCTGGCCTTCGTCCGCACCCGGCACGCCTTCGCGGCCTCGGACCTGGAGCGCACGAAGAACCAGCAGAAGTTCCTGGCGGCCCTGGCCCACCAGGTCGCGACCCCCTCGACGGTCCTGAACCCCTTCAAGCTGTACCCGACCATGAGCGCGGGCCTCGACAGTCTCACCGTCGACAAGGACATGAGCCTGTGGGACCTGGCCGACATGTTCTGGGCCATGAAGGGCGTCACCGGTGGCGACGGCAAGTCCATGAACATGCCGATCTCCGGCTCCTCCGGCGGCAACCTCGTCTGGGACAAGGCCAAGGTGAAGACCCTGGTGAACGAGTTGAAGAACGACGAGAAGGTGACGGTGTCGGGCAACTGAGCACCATGTCTCCCACCTCTCGCAGACGGCCCTTCGACGCGGTGCTCTGTGACGTCGACAACGTGGTCCGGGTCTACGACTCGTCCCCCGTGACCGCGTTGGAGAGTGCCGCCGGGCTGGCCGAGGGCACCACCATGAAGGTGGCCTTCGCCCCGGAGACGGTTCTGCCGCTGCTGCTCGGCCGGATCACGCCGAACGAATGGGCGTGGTCGGTCGCGTCGGGCCTGACCGGACTCGTGCCCGAGGTGACGGCCTTCGCGCTGGCCAACGCTCTCGTCGACTCTCCCTTCCACGCCGACGAGACGGTCGTGACGCTGCTGCGCCGAACCCGCGCCGCCCAGGTGCGCCTGGTCCTCGTCTCCAACGCCTCCGTCCAGCTGGAGGAGGACCTGGAGTCGCTGGGCCTGACGGATCTCGCCGACGATGTCGTCAGCAGCGCGCGGGTCGGCATCGCCAAGCCCGACCGGCGCATCTACGACATCGCCGTCGAACGGGCCGGTGTCCCCGCCGAACGCTGCCTGTTCGTCGACGACACCCTGGAGAACGTGGAGGCGGCGGCCGCGCTCGGCATGCAAGCGGTCCACTTCCGCGAAGCGGAGGATCTGCGGCGCGCACTGGGCACGCTGTGACCGCAGCCGGCGCCTGCCGCGGCTACGCCTCCGCCCACGCGAGGAGCGCGCCGTGCGGCAGCGCCAACTCCCCCTCCCCACGGCGAATTCCGCACCCAGCCGCTCGTAGTGCTGCCGGATCCGGGCCACCGTCGCCGGTTCCTGTGAAGTGACCACGAGAAGGTCCTGGCCGGCGCCGCGCCGGGCGCTCCAGATCCGCGGCGGTGTGCCGCGGTGGCTACCGTGCCGGTGCCGGTCCCGACGTCGAGGGTGCGGGTGCCGGCCGGACCCCGGCGGCGTCGAGCAGCCGCTCCACGGGGTAGGCACACAGCCGCGCGAAACTGTCGGCGTACGCCTCGGCCCGGTCCGCCCACATGGCGCGCTCGGCGAGATCGAAGACAGTGTGCCGCGTCAGGTGAAGTCCGCGTAGGCCAGGTGCTGTTCGCAGTGGCGGCAGCGGAAGAGGTACGCCGTCGGCTGGCCCTCGGCGTCCAGGGCGGCGAGGAAGGCCTCCGTGTCGCCGAGCATCCCGAGGTTCTGTCGCAGCGTCTCCACGGCGTCCGGGTAGGGCTCCAGTTCGGGGGCGCCCGCGCGGCCGAGGAACAGCGCGGCATCGCCGCAGTGGGTCAGCCAGCGCTCCTGCTGCCAGCCGGCGAAGCCGGGCGTGCGCTGCTCCACGGCACGTACGACGTCCATCGGCACCTGACCCTCCACCTCCGTGAAGACGGCCTCGAAACGCTCGGCGGCGCTGCCGTCCGCGATGCACCACGGGCAGAGTTCGTCGTCGATGTCCGCCACCGCGTACACGGGACCGGTGTAGACGTATCCCCGTCGGTGTCCGCAGCTCAGGCACTCGGTGTCCGAGGGGATCAACGAGCCGGTGGCCAGGGGGTCCGGGTGGTACGGGAAGGCGGGCAGGTCCGTGATCGCGTGGTCGGTCATGGGGGCAGCCTGTCTCGGGCGGTGAAGCGTGGGCGTTCGTGGAGGATCAGACGCGGAAGGTGATGCGGCCGCGGGCGCTGGGGCCGTCGGACTTCGCGTGGAGCTCGGCCAGGACGACCGCACCGGAGCCTCGTCCGACGGGGAGACGCTCCGGGTCAACCTGGACCGGCGCGAACACTTCCGGCAACTGCTCTTCTACGTCCACGTGTACGAGGGCGCGGTGGACGAAGGACTGATCACGAGAAGAGGGGCACCCCGGGAGAGTGCCCCTCAAGTCCCTTGCCCACGTGGTGTGTTACGGGAGGTTGCGCGCCATCACTATGCGCTGGACCTGGTTCGTGCCCTCGTAGATCTGGGTGATCTTGGCGTCGCGCATCATGCGCTCGACCGGGTAGTCGCGGGTGTAGCCGTAGCCGCCGAGGAGTTGGACGGCGTCCGTGGTGACCTCCATGGCCACGTCCGAGGCGAAGCACTTGGCGGCCGCGCCCTGGAAGGTCAGGTCGGCGTCGCCGCGCTCCGACTTGGCGGCGGCCGCGTACGTCAGTTGGCGGGCGGCCTCGATCTTCATGGCCATGTCGGCGAGCATGAACTGGATGCCCTGGAAGTCGGCGATCGGCTTGCCGAACTGCTTGCGCTCCTGGACGTAGCCCTTGGCGTAGTCGAGGGCGCCCTGGGCGATGCCGAGGGCCTGGGCGGCGATCGTGATGCGGGTGTGGTCCAGGGTCTTCATCGCGGTGGCGAAGCCCGTGCCCTCCTCGCCGATCATGCGGTCCGCGGGGATGCGGACGTTGTCCAGGTAGACCTCGCGCGTGGGACTGCCCTTGATGCCGAGCTTCTTCTCCGGGGCGCCGAAGGAGACGCCCTCGTCCGACTTCTCGACGACGAAGGCCGAGATGCCCTTCGAGCGCTTCGTCGGGTCCGTCACCGCCATCACCGTGTAGTACTCGGACTCGCCCGCGTTCGTGATCCAGCGCTTCACGCCGTTCAGGACGTAGAAGTCGCCGTCGCGGACCGCCTTCGTCTTCATGCCCGCGGCGTCCGAACCGGCGTCCGGCTCGGAGAGGCAGTACGAGAACATCCCGTCGCCCTTGGCGAGGGGGGTCATGTACCTCTTCTTCAGGTCCTCGGAGCCCGAGAGGATCACCGGGAGCGAGCCCAGCTTGTTCACGGCCGGGATCAGGGAGGAGGACGCGCAGACCCGCGCCACCTCCTCGATGACGATCACCGTGGCCAGCGCGTCGGCGCCCGCGCCGCCGTACGTCTCCGGTACGTGCACCGCGTGCAGGTCGGAGGCGACCAGCGCGTCCAGGGCCTCCTGGGGGAAACGGGCTTCCTCGTCCACCGCTGCGGCGTACGGCGCGATTTTCGCCTCGGCCAGCGAGCGGATCGCGTCCCGGAGCATGTCGTGCTCCTCGGACGGACGGTACAGGTCGAAATCAGCCGATCCGGCCAAGGTCTCTCACGCTCCAAGGATGCTGTGATGGTGACGCTAACTACCGTTAAGTAACCCAAATTTTAGGGGCCCGCCCACACGAGTGATACGTGAGCTTGGCGACAGGGGGGAAAACACGGGGGAGATCTGCCCGGTGAGGGGGCCCCGCACGCCCCGACTATGCTCGGGCACCGCACCCACGGCCGAAGAACCCAGGAGCACCCATGGCCCTCAAGATCACCGTGATCGGCACCGGCTATCTCGGCGCCACGCACGCCGCGGCCATGGCCGAGCTCGGTTTCGAGGTCCTCGGGCTCGATGTGGTGCCGGAGAAGATCGAGATGCTCCAGCGGGGCGAGGTCCCGATGTACGAGCCGGGGCTCGAGGAGCTGCTGCGCAAGCATGTCGCGGGGATCGAGGGCTCCACCGGACGGCTCCGCTTCACCATGGACTGGGCCGAGGTCGGCGACTTCGGCGATGTCCACTTCGTCTGTGTGAACACCCCGCAGAAGCACGGTGAGTACGCCTGCGACATGTCGTACGTCGATGCCGCCTTCGAGGCGCTCGCGCCGCATCTGCGCGGGCCCGCCCTCGTCGTCGGCAAGTCCACCGTGCCCGTCGGCTCGGCGGAGCGGCTGGCCGCCCGGCTCGTGGAGCTCGCGCCCGCCGGTGAGGACGCCGAGCTCGCCTGGAACCCGGAGTTCCTGCGCGAGGGCTTCGCCGTGAACGACACGCTGCACCCCGACCGGATCGTCGTGGGTGTGCGCAGCGAGCGCGCCGAGAAGCTGCTGCGCGAGGTGTACGTGACGCCGGTCACCGAGGGTTCGCCCTTCGTGGTGACCGACTTCCCGACCGCCGAGCTGGTGAAGACCTCGGCGAACTCCTTCCTCGCCACCAAGATCTCCTTCATCAACGCCATGGCCGAGGTCTGCGAGGCCGCCGGCGGCGATGTCGCCAAGCTGGCCGAGGCCATAGGACACGACGAGCGGATCGGGAAGAAGTTCCTGCGGGCCGGGATCGGGTTCGGCGGCGGGTGTCTGCCCAAGGACATCCGCGCGTTCATGGCGCGCGCCGGTGAGCTCGGGGCCGACCAGGCGCTCACCTTCCTGCGCGAGATCGACTCCATCAACATGCGGCGCCGCGGCCAGATGGTGGAGATGGCGCGAGAAGCGCTCGGGGGCGGGTCGTTCCTCGGCAAGCGGGTCGCCGTGCTCGGCGCCACCTTCAAGCCGGACTCGGACGACGTACGGGACTCGCCCGCGCTGAACGTCGCCGGGCAGATCCACCTCCAGGGCGGCCAGGTCACCGTCTACGACCCGAAGGGCATGGCGAACGCGCGGCGGCTCTTCCCGACGCTCGGGTACGCGGACTCCGCCGTCGAGGCCGTGCGCGGCGCCGACGTCGTACTGCACCTGACGGAGTGGCGCGAGTTCCGTGACCTGGACCCGGCGGTGCTCGGCGAGGCGGCCGCGGACCGGGTGCTGCTCGACGGGCGCAACGCCCTCGACCCCGAGGTGTGGCGCCGGGCCGGGTGGACGTACCGGGCGATGGGGCGACCCACCGCCTAGGCACCGGCCCCGACGCCCTCCTCCCAGGCTCCGTCGGGTACCCGCCGTCCGTCGCCGATCGACCGGCTCCGGGGGCCGGATGGCGTACGACCGCGTCCGTCCCGGCTTGCGACGGCTCCTCGTACCGCCCCACGCTGTCCCTGACGCCCCTTGTGTTCGAAGGTGCCCCTTTCGGGAACGCGTAGCCGCGTGGTCCCGCCGACGGGAGGCGGTGACACACAGGTGAGCGACGGATCGCGTCGTTCGCGCCGCCGGCCGGCTTCGCCCGGCCCGGCTCCCGGCTCCGGTCGTGGCGGACGACGGATGCGTTTCATCGTGCTGGGAAGCCGGCCCGCCCGTGGGGTGGGGGCCGTGGCACGGGCACGTGCGGCCGGGACCGCGATGCGGCGTGCCGGGGACCGCGAGGGCGTGGCCGTGCATCACGGACTGCGGGTGACCGCGGCGTACGCATGGCGGCTGCTGGTGCTCGGGGCGGCCGTGTACGCGGGCTTCACGATCCTGGGTCGGTTGCAGCTGGTCGCCGTGGCGCTGTTCCTCGCGCTGGTCATCACCTCGGTGCTGCGTCCGGCGGCCAATCTGCTGGCGCGGTGGCTGCCGAGGCCCGCGGCGGTCGCGGTGAGCGTCGTGGGGAGCCTGGTGGTGGCGCTGGGGCTGCTGGCGCTGATCGGCAGCCTGGTGGCCGGAGAGTGGGACGACCTGGGGCAGGAGTTCTCCGGGGGCATCGCGCGGATCGAACGCTGGCTGGAGGGCGCTCCCTTCCACGTGAGCCATGAGGTGGTGTCGGATCTTCGGGGCAAGGTGGCCACGTTCATCTCGGAGCACCGTTCGCTGCTGATCAGCAGCGCGCTCAGCACGGCCGGGCGGTTGGTGGAGGTGCTCACCGTGGCGGTGCTCGCGCTGTTCTGCTCGCTCTTCTTCATTCATTCCGGGGACAGGTTCTGGTCCTGGTTCCAGGAGTTGCTGCCGGAGGGCGCGCGGGATCCGTGGGCGCGCGGGGGACGGGCGGCGTGGCGGACCTTCGACGGGTACACGCGGGGCATCATCATCGTGGCGGCCACCAATGCCGTACTGGTCGGGATCGCCCTGTTCGCGCTGCGCGTGCCGCTGGCCCTGCCGCTGATGCTGCTGGAGTTCTTCGCCGCGTTCATCCCACTGGTGGGCTCGCCCATCGCGCTGGCGGTGGCCACGGTCGTCGCGCTGGCCTCACGGGGGCCGGTCGTCGCGATCATGGTGCTCGCCCTGATCGTCGTCATCGGCCAGATCGAGGGCCACGTGCTGCACCCGCTGGTGATGAGCTGGGCGGTCCGGCTGCACCCCGTGGTCGTGGCCGTCTCCGTCATCGCCGGCGGCGTCCTGGCGGGTGTGGTGGGCGCGGTCGTGGCCGTTCCGATGGTGTCGGTCGCCTGGTCCGTACTCGGCGAGCTGCGCGCCCCACCCGAGCCGGACGCCCCCGGGCGGTCACCGAGGTGAGGGCGTTCCCGCGCGTTTTCTGCTTCGTTTTAGCCGAAGAGTCGGGGGAATTCAGCATCAATAAGGGCATATCACGCCCCCCGAGAGGAGGTTCTGCCCGATGTCGACAGGGACACTTCTGGCGATCATCATTCCCATCGTGGTGGTGATCGCCCTGGTCGCCGTGGCGGCTTCGCTGCTCGTACGCCGCCGGAAACTGCGCGAGCGCTTCGGTCCGGAGTACGAACGGACGGTGGAGAACGCCGACACCCGCATGGCCGGCGAACGCGAGCTCAGGGCCCGCGAGAAGAGGCACGACTCGCTGGACATCAAGCCACTGGACACCAGCGTCAGGGATCGGTACGCCCGGGACTGGACCAGCGTGCAGGAGACCTTCGTGGACCATCCCGAGGACGCCGTGCACGACGCGGACCGTCTGGTGACCTCACTGATGGACGAACGCGGCTATCCGACCCAGGACTTCGAGCAGCAGCTCAAGGACCTCTCGGTCGAGCACGGCCGCACGCTGGAGCACTACCGGGCCGCCCATGAGGTGGACGAGCTCAGCGTTCGGCACCAGGCGACCACGGAGCAACTGCGCGGAGCCATGGTGCACTACCGCGCCCTCTTCGAAGAACTGCTCTCCGACGGGGGCCAAGCCCGCCACGCCCGGGCCTGAGCGGCTCGCGAACGCGGGAACGGAGCAGAGATGCAACGTCACGACACACCGGACACCGCCGCCGAGAGCGGCCTGTCCACCGAGGACCTTGCCCAGCCTCGCGACCGGGGCACGGACGATACGAACGACACGAGGGAGACGAGGGAGACGAGGGAGACGAGCGACACGAGGGAGACGCGGTCCGAAGTGCCGACCTTCCCTGGCGAGGGCACGAATTTGGCGGGCGAGTCCGGCGAGCGCGAGGACGTGAAAGCCGACTCCGGCCCGCCCGAGGACGTGGAAGCCGACTCCGGTGCCCCGGCCGAGGCCACGGCCGACGACTCCGGCACCCGGGACGAGGCCCGAGGCTCGGACGTCCAGGCCGAGGAGGAGGCAGAGGCTCCCCAACTCCTCACCGCGGAGGACGAGGAAGCGTTCCGCGCGCGCTGGCAGGAGGTGCAGAGCACGTTCGTCGACGACCCGCGCGACGCCGTGCACACCGCCGACGCCCTGGTCGCGGACGTGATGCAGAAGCTCGCCGCCACCTTCGCCGATCACAAACAGGAACTGGAGGGACAGTGGAATCGGGGCGAGCAGGTGGACACCGAGGACTTGCGCCAGGCGCTGCGCCACTACCGCTCGTTCTTCAACCGCCTGCTGGTCACCTGACGCGGCGCGGGCGACACGCACGGACGACGCCGGTCCGGCCGAGGCTCAGTCGGCCGGACCGGCGTCTGTTGCATTCTGCACCACTTCGCCGTGCGCCGAGCGGTGACCGCTCGACCAACCGTTCCGCACGGCTACTTGGCGCGGTACCGCCGCATCTTCGCGCGCGCCCCGCACACCGACATCGAGCACCAGCGGCCCCAGCCGGCCGGGGAACGGTCGTAGTACGCCCAGTGGCAGGTCGGCGACTCGCAGGCCTTCAGACGTGGCCAGGTGCCCTCGACGAGCGCCTCTGCGATGGCCGCCGCGACACGGGACATGAGGGGTACGGAGGTGGCGGGGGCGAAGCCCGCACTGCCGTCCCGTTCGTCGATCGTCACCCGTAGCGGCGCCTGCGCGAGGAGTTCCCCGAGCGGGATCACTGTCCGGTGCGCGGGATGGCCCGCGTGCGCCAGGCACGCCACGCGGAGCGACTCCCGCAGTTCGCGTGCCGCCTCCACCTCCGACTCCCCGAGCTCGAAGCGCGCCCGACTCTCGGCCGTGTCCAGGGCGTCCGCGCCCGACTCGATGTCGAGGGTGTTCACCAGGGACTGGATCAGGGCCAGGCCGCCGGGTGCGGGTGCGCGGTCATTCATGGTTGCGACGTTACCTCTTATGCGGGAGCATGCAGTAACCATGGTTACCGCTTAAAGCGGTCTACAGGTAACTCATCTCCATTGGGAGGAAGTCATGGCTCTCGCCAAACTGGGCGTCGTCGTCCTGGACTGTCCCGACCCGCGCGCCCTCGCCGGGTTCTACGCCGAGGTGCTCGGCGGCACGGTCCAGGGCGGGGGCGACTGGGTCGACCTCGAGGTGCCCGGCGGCCGGCCGCTGGCGTTCCAGGCCGCCCCCGGACACGTACCGCCGAAGTGGCCGGCGCCCGACGACTCGCAGCAGTTCCATCTGGATCTGACCGTCGAGGACCTGGACGCGGCGGAGAAGGGCGTGCTCGCGCTCGGCGCGAAGCCGCTGGACGCCGAGGACCGGTCGCGCTCCTGGCGTGTGTACGCCGACCCGGCGGGGCACCCGTTCTGTCTCTGCGCCTGCTGACCCTGGAGGTCTCATGCCTGCTGTGGCACGTTTCCGTTCCGTCGTGATCGACTGTCCCGATCCGCGCGCGCTCGCCGCCTTCTACGCCCAGGTGGGCGGCGGTACGCCACGGGCCGAGGACGACGACTGGGTCGTACTCCGGATTCCGGACGGGCCGCGGCTCGCCTTCCAGCGGGCGGACGGGTACACCCCGCCGGAGTGGCCGCGCGCCGACCGGAACTCGCAGCAGTTCCACATCGACTTCGACGCCGGGTCCACCTGGGCGGAGGTCGACGCGGCCCACGAGAAGGTGCTGGCGCTGGGGGCGCGGCCGCTGGACCTGGAGGACCGGGAGAAGAAGGACTTCCAGGTGTACGCCGACCCGGCGGGGCATCCGTTCTGCCTCTGCCGGATCGCGCACCCGTAGACGCGGAGCGCGCACCCACGCACCCGTAAACGAGCGCCCGCAAACGCGGTCGGGCATCCGTGAACGCGGATCGAGCACCCGTGGACGCGGATCGAGCACCCGTGAACGGCCGGCTATCCGTCCAGGTCGGCGATCTTCGCCGACGACGGCTCGCGGCGCTGCTGGGCGACGCGGGCCGTGAAGTCCGCGCCGCGCAGCACCCGTTGGACGTTGCCCCAGGTGAGCAGGGCGAGGTCGGTCTCGGACCAGCCGCGGGAGAACAGCTCGGCGATCAGGCGCGGGTAGCAGGAGGCGTCGCCCAGGTCCTGCGGGTGGGCGGCTCCGGAGTCGTACGTCCCCGAGAGGCCGACGCACTCCGCTCCCGCGAGGGCGCGGACGTGGTCGAGGTGGTCGGCGACGTCCCGGACGGAGGGGCCCGTCTGCTCGGCCGTGAGCGGGATGAGACACAGGCCCTTGGCCGTGCCCAGTTCGGCGAGGAGGTCGTCGGGGAGGTTGGCCGGGTGGGGGCGCAGCGCCCAGGCCGCGGAGCGGGTGAACACGACCGGGGCCTTGGAGGCCGCGAGGGCCCGGCCGATCGTGGCGTTCGAGGTGCCGGAGAGGTCGGCGAGGACGCCGAGGCGGTTCATCTCGCGGAGCACCTCCTCGCCGAACCGGGTCAGGCCCGCCTCGCTCGCCCAGGAGGCGCCCGCGAGGGTGAGGACGCGCAGGCCGAGCGTGTGCAGGGCGCGCAGGATGCCCATCGAGTCGCCGAGCGCGGACGCTCCGGCGGGGCCGAGCACGACGGCGACGCGGCCGCAGTGCCGGGCGTCGGTGATCTCGGCGGCGCTGTGCGCCATGCGCAGGCCCTCGGGGTGCGCATGGACCACCGTCTTCACCAGATCCAGCTGCTCCAGGGTCGCGCCGACGGCACGGTCCCCGGCGAGGCCCTCGGGCAGGTGCAGCGACCAGAACAGCGCGCCGACGTGCCCTTCCCGCATCCGCGGCACATCCGTGTCCACGGCGCACTCGCCCAGCTCCAGGTCGAACCAGGGCAGGTGGCGCAGCGCCCACGGCAGACCGCTGTAGCCGTCGGCGACGGGGTGGCCGACGAGGAAGGCGTGGGCCCGCTCCAGCGGGTCGGTCCCGGCGTCGGACTCCGCGTCAGTCCCGGCGTCGGTCCCGGCGTCAGTCCGGGCATCGGACTCCGCGTCGGTCCCGAGGTCGGTCTCCGTGGTCTCCAGGGACTCCGCCTCCGGCCAGGCAACGGGCCGGCCGAGCTCTCCCACCTCGGCGGTGGCGTGCAGTTCGTCCTGCAGGTCTGCCATGACGGACTCCGTGGGGTGGATGGTGAAGATCGCACTACCGCCACCGTGGCACGGAGCCCGCGGGCCTTCCTGGTGGGCGGGGCGTTTGGGGGTACGCCCCCCGGGCACCCCCGCCCACCAGCGGCTGCGTCAGCCGTCCAGCTGCTCCAGCGTCGCGTTCGACGGGCCCCGCAGCGCCTGGAGGTCGCGGGCCACGTCCTCGGCCGCGCCCAGCACCCGTACGGCGTTCTGCCAGGTCAGCTTGGCGAGATCGGCCCTCGACCAGCCGCGGTCCAGCAGCTCGGCGATCAGGTTCGGGTAACCGGAGACGTCGTCCAGGCCGTCCGGGGTGAACGCGGTGCCGTCGTAGTCGCCGCCGATGCCGACATGGTCGATGCCGGCGACCTCGCGCATGTGGTCGAGGTGGTCGGCGACCGTCGCCACCGTGGCGATCGGGCGCGGGTTGTTCTCCTCGAAGGCGCGGTGGACCTTCATGCCCTCGGGGGTCGTGTCGAGGTGGTGGAAGCCGTGGGCGCGCATGTTCTCGTCGGCCGCGGCCGTCCAGTCGACCGCCGCCTGGAGGACGAACTTCGGTACGAACGTCACCATCGCCACTCCCCCGTTGGCGGGCAGCCGCTCCAGGACGTCGTCCGGGATGTTGCGCGGGTGGTCGCACACGGCGCGCGAGGAGGAATGGGAGAAGATCACCGGAGCGACGGAGGTGTCGAGCGCGTCGCGCATCGTCGTCGCGGCCACGTGCGAGAGGTCGACGAGCATGCCCTCGCGGTTCATCTCCCGGACGACCGCACGGCCGAAGGCCGACAGACCGCCCACGGCGGGGACGTCGGTCGCCGAGTCCGCCCACGCGATGTTGTCGTTGTGGGTGAGGGTCATGTAGCGCACGCCGAGCGCGTACAACCCCCGCAGCACACCGAGGGAGTTGTCGATCGAGTGGCCACCCTCCGCACCCATGAGCGAGGCGATACGGCCCTCCGTCCGCGCCGCCTCCAGGTCGGCGGCGGTCAGCGCGGCGCGCAGGTCGGACGGGTGACGGGCTATCAACTGCCGTACGCAGTCGATCTGTTCGAGCGTCGCGGTGACCGCGCCGGGCAGGTCCGAGCGGACGTACACCGACCAGTACTGGGCACCGACGCCGCCGGCGCGCAGGCGCGCCAGGTCCGTGTGCAGGTGGGCGCTCTGGTCGGCGGCGATGTCGCGGGCGTCGAGGTCGTAGCGGACCTGCTCGCGCAGCGCCCAGGGGAGATCGTTGTGGCCGTCGACGACGGGGAACTCGGCGAGCAGCTCCCGGGCCTGGTCGAGAGGCGACATGCGCGTCACTTCCCGAAGCCGAAGCCGCTGTTCGCGCCCTCGACCTTGGCGCGCAGCCGCTTGCCCTTCTCGGTGGCCTGGTCGTTGAGCTCCTGCTGGAACTCCCGCATACGGCCGAGGAGTTCCTCGTCGTGCGCGGCGAGCATCCGGACGGCCAGCAGGCCCGCGTTGCGTGCGCCGGCGACGGAGACGGTCGCGACCGGCACACCGGCCGGCATCTGCACGATCGACAGCAGGCTGTCCATGCCGTCGAGGTACTTCAGCGGGACGGGCACGCCGATGACGGGCAGCGGGGTGACCGACGCGAGCATGCCGGGCAGATGGGCGGCGCCGCCCGCGCCCGCGATGATCGCCTTGAGCCCACGCTCCGCGGCCTGCTCGCCGTACGCGATCATCTCGTGCGGCATCCGGTGTGCGGAGACGACGTCGACCTCGTAGTCGATCTCGAACTCGTCGAGCGCCTGCGCGGCGGCCTCCATGACGGGCCAGTCGGAGTCCGACCCCATGACGATGCCTACAACCGGGCTCATTCGGTGATCGTGCCTCTCAGGTATCCGGCAGCGTGACGGGCGCGCTCCAGCACGTCGTCGAGGTCGTCGCCGTAGGTGTTGACGTGGCCGACCTTGCGGCCGGGCTTCACGTCCTTGCCGTACATGTGGATCTTCAGCTGGGGGTCGCGGGCCATGCAGTGCAGGTACGCGGAGTACATGTCCGGGTAGTCGCCGCCGAGGACGTTCACCATGACCGTCCACCTGGCGCGCGGGCGCGGATCGCCGAGGGGGAGGTCGAGAACCGCGCGGACGTGGTTGGCGAACTGGGAGGTGATCGCGCCGTCCTGGGTCCAGTGGCCCGAGTTGTGCGGGCGCATGGCCAGTTCGTTGACGAGGATGCGGCCGTCGGTCGTCTCGAAGAGCTCGACGGCCAGATGACCGACCACGCCGAGTTCCTTGGCGATGCGCAGGGCGAGCTCCTCGGCCTGGAGGGCCAGCTCGTCCGGTATGCCGGGCGCGGGGGCGATCACCGTGTCGCAGACGCCGTCGACCTGCCGCGACTCGACGACGGGGTACGCGACCGCCTGGCCGTGCGGGGAGCGGACAACGTTCGCCGCGAGTTCCCGTACGAAGTCGACCTTCTCCTCGGCGAGGACGGGGACGCCGGCGCGGAAGGGCTCGTGGGCCTCTTCGACGGAGCGGACGAACCACACCCCCTTGCCGTCGTAGCCGCCGCGGACGGTCTTGAGGATGATCGGGAAGCCGTCCCCTTCCTCCGCGAAGGCTGCCGCGTCCTGCGGGTCGCTCACGATGCGGTGCCGTGGGCAGGGCACACCGATCTCGTCGAGCTTCGCGCGCATCACGCCCTTGTCCTGGGCGTGCACGAGCGCGTCGGGCCCCGGGCGGACGGGGATGCCGTCCGCCTCCAGGGCCCGCAGGTGCTCGGTGGGTACGTGTTCGTGATCGAAGGTGATCACGTCGCAGCCCCGCGCGAAGTCACGCAGCGTGTCGAGGTCGCGATAGTCGCCGATGACGACATCGCTGACGACCTGCGCCGCGGAATCCTGAGGGGTGTCACTGAGGAGCTTGAACTTGATGCCGAGCGGGATGCCCGCCTCGTGTGTCATACGAGCGAGCTGCCCCCCGCCGACCATGCCGACTACCGGGAACGTCACGCACCTAGGGTATCGGCCGCGCCATGGTGGCCGGTTTCCGTGCCCGTAAGGCTGACTTTCCGTGCCGGTGACCGCCACTTTTCTTACCTGTGAGTCCGTACACAGGCGCCGGACGGGGGCGCTGGTTAGCATGGCTGAGTTGACGTATTCGACCGACACATCCACCGACGGGGGCTGGCGACACCATGGGCAGTGCTTCTTCGGGGTCTCATGCGAGGCCTCGCAGCGCGGTTCGCCGCCGGTTCGACCTGCTGTTTCGCGAGATCGCCAAGTTCGGGGCGGTCGGCGGGGCGGGGCTGCTCGTCAACCTGCTCGTGTTCAACCTCGTACGCCATGTCACCGGGCTGCAGGTCGTGCGGGCCAGTGTCATCGCCACGGTCGTCGCGATCGTCTTCAACTACATCGGGTTCCGCTACTTCACCTACCGGGACCGTGACAAGGGCGGCCGCACCAAGGAGCTGACGCTCTTCCTGCTGTTCAGCGTGGTGGGGCTGGTCATCGAGAACGGCGTGCTGTACGCGGCGACGTACGGGTTCGGCTGGGACAGCCCGCTGCAGAGCAACGTCTTCAAGTTCCTCGGCATCGGCGTCGCGACGCTGTTCCGGTTCTGGTCGTACCGCACGTGGGTGTTCCGGGCGCTGCCGGCGCGCGAGGCGGTGGCCAGTGCGGAATCGTTCCTGGACGCGGAGCCGCGTCCGCGGGTCAAGGTGAACTAGAAGCCTTGGCTCCCCGGCGCTCCGAGGCCCCCGTCTCCTGGCGCTCCGCGCCAGATCTCCGCCGCTCCGCGGCGGGTTTCCAGCTCGCCCGCCCGTCCCGGCGTTCTTTTACCGCACCGTCGGCTCCGTCTCCTCATCCCTCGGCGGCCGCTTCAGCGGCGTACGCGACAGGAACAGCCCGAACACCGGCGGCTGCGCCTGGAGCATCTCCAGGCGGCCCCCGTCGGCCTCCGCCAGGTCACGGGCGACGGCGAGGCCGATCCCCGTGGAGTTGCGGCCGCTGATCGTGCGCTCGAAGATGCGGGCGCCCAGGTCGGTGGGGACGCCGGGACCCTCGTCCGTGACCTCGATGACCGCCTGGTTGCCGGTCACGCGGGTGCGCAGGGCGACGGTGCCGCCGCCGTGCATGAGGGAGTTCTCGATGAGGGCCGCCAGGACCTGCGCGACCGCGCCCGGCGTGCCGACCGCCTGCAGATGCCGCTTGCCCGAGCTGACGATGGCGCGGCCCGCGCTGCGGTAGGCCGGGCGCCACTCCTCCAGCTGCTGCTTGATGACCTCATCGAGGTCGAAGGAGACGGCGGAGCCGGTGCGCGGGTCGCGGGCGTTGGTGAGCAGGCGTTCGACGACGTCCGTGAGCCGCTCGACCTGCGTCAGCGCGATCGTCGCCTCCTCCTTCACCGTGTCCGGGTCGTCGGTGAGCGTGATCTCCTCCAGCCGCATGGAGAGCGCCGTGAGGGGCGTACGGAGCTGGTGGGAGGCGTCGGCGGCAAGGCGGCGCTCGGCGGTCAGCATGCGCCCGATCCGCTCCGCGCTGCCGTCCAGGACATCGGCGACCCGGTCCAGCTCCGGGACGCCGTACCGCTTGTGGCGCGGGCGGGGGTCGCCTGAGCCGAGCCGTTCCGCGGTCTCGGCGAGGTCGGTGAGCGGGGAGGCCAGGCGGTTGGCCTGGCGGACGGCGAGGAGGACGGCGGCGACGATCGCCAGCAGGGCGACGGCGCCGATGATCAGGAGCGTACGGCCGACTTCGCGGGTCACCGACGAGCGCGGCTCCTGGACGGTGACCGTCTCACCCTCCTCGCCCTCGGCGGTGGAGTGGATGACGTCGCCGGTGGGCTCGGTGCCGACCTCGATGGGCGGCCGGCCGGGAATCCTGATCACGGCGTAGCGCTTGTCCGAGACCTGGTTCTTGAGGATCTCGCCGGTGATGTTCTCGTCGCCGAGGATGCGGCTGTCCACGATGCTCGCCAGCCGGAGCGCCTCGGAGTCCACCCCTTCCTGGGCGCTGTTGCTGATCGTGCGGGTCTCGACGATGACGAGGGATACGCCGAAGACGGCGATCACGACGAGCACGACGGCGAGCGTGGACTGGATGAGACGGCGACGCACGGGGCCCTCCGGGCAGGTGGCTGTACGTGGACCAGTGTGCCTTGACGTTGCACTGGGCCGGGTGGAGGGCTTTTTCCGCCCCCTCCGCCCCTACCCGTCCCGTAACTGGGGGCTGCGCCCCCAGACCCCCGCTATCGCGCTGACGCGCTCGTCCTCAAACGCCGGACGGGCTGAAACTTTCCGCCGCTAGCTCTTCTCGAAGCGGAAGCCCACACCCCGTACCGTCGCGATGTACCTGGGATTCGCCGCGTCGTCGCCCAGCTTCTTGCGGAGCCAGGAGATGTGCATGTCGAGGGTCTTGGTGGACGACCACCATGTGGTGTCCCAGACCTCGCGCATCAGCTGGTCGCGGGTGACGACCCGTCCGGCGTCGCGGACCAGGACCCGCAGCAGGTCGAACTCCTTGGCCGTGAGCTGGAGTTCCTCGTCGCCCATCCAGGCGCGGTGAGACTCGACGTCGATGCGCACGCCGTGCGTGGCGGGCGGCTGCGCGGGCTCGGCGGCGCCGCGCCGGAGCAGCGCCCGGACGCGGGCGAGGAGTTCGGCGAGCCGGAAGGGCTTGGTGACGTAGTCGTCGGCGCCCGCGTCGAGACCGACGACGGTGTCCACCTCGTCGGCGCGCGCGGTCAGGATGAGGATCGGGACGGTGTGCCCCTCGGCACGCAGCCGGCGCGCCACCTCCAGGCCGTCCATGCCGGGCAGGCCCAGGTCCAGAACGACCAGGTCGACGCCGCCCTGCATTCCGGCGTCGAGCGCGGTGGGTCCGTCCTCGCGCACCTCGACCTCGTAGCCTTCCCGGCGCAGTGCGCGGGCCAGTGGCTCCGAGATGGACGCGTCGTCCTCGGCGAGCAGTACACGGGTCATGGGGTGATGGTAGTCCGCCACGGACGGCAGCTGTGGGGCGATCGGCATCCGTGATTCACACCCTCTACCCGTGTGATTCTTACCTGCGGCTGTGGGGTGCGATCCTTGTTAGCACCTTCGAATGGGTGTCCATGGTTCCAACATCACCTGTGATCCGTGTCTCAAGTCCTTCCATATGCGGCATTGGCATGGCGTATGGTGACCGGACGCCTGTAGCACCACACCGTGACCTTTGGCGCTCATTTGACGCTGAAGGTCTCTTTTGTGTGCGGGCTGGTGTTCGCCAGCCTTGAAAGGAATGACCTGTGGCCGGGCCCCGAGCGCGCTGACGCGTGAAGGGCGTGGATCCCGGTGGTCGCCGTCCACCGCTTCGCAATCCGGAGCGGACTCCCCGTGGGCGTGGGGCGGACGTCGAGTCTCCGCCGGTGCCGGCCGCCCCCACCGGGCGCGCAACGCTCATGCCGCGCGTCCAGACCAGCAAGGAACGACCATGGCGTCCAGCCTGACGAAGGACTCGGTCACCCCGGGCACCCCCGGTTCCGAGAAGACCTTCTTCGGCCACCCCCGCGGACTGGCCACTCTCTTCATGACCGAGATGTGGGAGCGCTTCTCCTACTACGGCATGAAGGCCCTTCTCCCGCTGTACCTGGTCGCACCGGGCGGCCTGCACCTGAGCGCGGCCACCGCGACCGCGATCTACTCGGTGTACCTGTCGCTGGTGTACCTGCTCGCCCTGCCGGGCGGCTGGTTCGCCGACCGCGTCCTCGGCCCCCGCAAGACGGTCGCCGTCGCGGGCGTCATCATCATGCTCGGCCACCTCACGCTGGCCCTGCCCACATCCGGCACCTTCTACGGGGGCCTCGGTCTCGTCGCGATCGGCTCCGGTCTGCTGAAGGCCAACATCTCCACGATGGTCGGCCACCTCTACGACGGTCCGGACGACCCGCGCCGTGACGGTGGCTTCACGCTCTTCTACATCGGCATCAACCTGGGTGCCTTCGCCGCGCCGCTGATCATCGGCACCGTCGGTGAGAACGTGAACTGGCACCTGGGCTTCGCGCTCGCCGCGCTCGGCATGGCCCTCGGCCTCGCCCAGTACCTGCTCGGCGGCCGTCACCTCAGCGCGCGCTCGCACCACATTCCGACGCCGCTGTCCGCCGAGGAGAAGGCCTCGACGCTGCGCAAGTCCGCGATGTGGGCGGCCGTGGCCGTCGTCTTCTACGCGATCGTCGGCTTCTCGGGCCACTACACGCTGAACTGGCTGCTGGTCCCGATCACGCTCGCCGGTCTGATCATCCCGATCATGGTCATCTCCCGGATCAAGCGGGACAAGGACCTGGACCGCGTCGAGCAGTCGAAGATGTCCGCGTACATCTGGTTCTTCGTCGCCGCGGCCGTCTTCTGGATGATCTACGACCAGGGTGGTTCGACCCTGTCGATCTTCGCCGACTCCTCCGCCGAGAACACCATCTTCGGCTGGGAGTTCCCGGTCTCCTGGTACCAGTCCGTCAACCCGGTCATGATCATGGCGCTCGCCCCGGTCTTCGCCTGGGCGTGGCTGGCGCTGAACAAGCGCGGCAAGGAGCCGAGCACGGCGGTGAAGTTCGCCTCCGGTCTGGTCCTCATCGGCGCCTCGTTCTTCCTCTTCCTGGCCCCGCTGACGATCGCCGAGGGCGGTCACAAGGCCGCCGCGATGTGGCTGGTCGCGATCTACTTCGTGCAGACCATCGGTGAGCTGACGGTCTCCCCGGTGGGTCTGTCGGTCACCACGAAGATGGCCCCCGCGAAGTACGCCTCCCAGATGATGGGTGTCTGGTTCCTGGCCGTCACCGCCGGTGACGCCACGACCGGTCTCCTCTCCATCGCCGAGGTCGACCTCAACAAGACGGGCATCGTCGCCCTGGAGGCCACGCTCGCCGTGATCGCCGGTGTCGCCGTCTGGATGTACCGCAAGAAGGTCAAGCAGCTCATGGGCGACGTCCACTGACGTACGCGTAGCGCTTGTCCCAACGAAGGGTCCCGCACCACTCAGTGCGGGGCCCTTCGGCGGCTGGGGGTGGGGGCTGGTCGCGCCCCTGAAGGGGCGCGGGGAACTGCGCGACCAGCCCCCACCCACCCGCAGCCGAAAGGCTGGTACGGGACGGGCAGGGGCGGAGGGGGCGAAGAAACTCCCGAGCTCAGCGCAGGCGGCGCCCCGGCATGAACGTGAACACCGCGCCGCCGAGCAGAATCACGGTTCCCGCGACCAGGCCCAGAGCCTTCAGGGCGTCATGGCTGTCGGAGCCCGTCTCTGCGAGGCCGCCGCTCGACGACGACGTACCGCCCGAGGAGTCGCCTCCCGAGGCGCCGCTCGCCTGTTCCGTGGTGTCCAGGGTCAGGGAGACCTCCGTCCTGGACGGCGTGCACGTCGTCGTCGTGCCGAGAGCTTTCACCGTCAACACACCCGGCGACAGGGTCGATTCACCGCTCGCTCCGGGCTTGTACGTGCCGGTGAGGTCGGGGATCTCGATCGGGTCGCCGGACTTGATCTCCTTGGCGTTGGTCGGGCCCTCGACATGGACCGTGCCCTTGTCGGAGCCGCCCAGGACGACCTCCATCGACGGCTTGACCGAGTCCGCGGGGATGTCGGCCGGGCTGTCCATCACGGACTTCTTGAACTGGACGGTGAGGTCGAAACTCCCGCCGTTCTTCTTGGCGTTGATCTGCACGGGAGACGTAGCGCTCTTGTCGCCGATGGGGGTCTTGCACTCGTAGGGGATGGAGACTTCCTTGCCGGTGAAGTCGCTCTGGCCGCCGTCGCCGCCAGTGCTGGACCCGCCGTCGTCGCCCCCGGTGCTCGATCCGCCGCTGTCGTCACCCGTCTCGCTCGCGCTCGGCGAGGGGGTCGCGGAGCCCGTGGGCAGCCCCGTCGGGAGCGTCGGCAGACCCGTCGGCAGGGTCGGTGTCACCGTCGGGAGTCCGCCCGTACTCCCGCCGCTCCCGGTCACCTTGATCGTCGCCGCCGACTGCACCGTCTCCTTGGGCGTGCACTTCGTGTCGGTGGACAGCGGCTTGCTGACGTTGATGTTGTACGCGTCCGGGGTCAGCGTCACGTCACCCGCCGCCGTCAGCTTCAGCTTGCCCGTCATGTCGGACAGCTTCATGTCGCTGTTCTTGGGGATCGCCGGGTTCGACCGGGGCCCTTCCATGGCGATGTCCGCCGTCTGGGCGCCGCCCGCCTTCAGTGTGCCCGTCGGCTTGACCGTGTCCTTCTCCAGGTCGATGACGTCAGGATTCTTGGACGCCGCCTGGACGAACTTCCAGGTGATGGTGACCTCGTCGCCCACCTTCGCCTCGGCGGGCGCGGTGATCTCCACCTTCGTCGTGCCCTCGACCGGGGGCAGCCCGGAGATCGAGGGCGGCACGCACTCCGTCTTGTAGGACACCTCGGCGGCCTGCGCCGGGGCCGCGGCCACTCCCAGCAGGATGCCCGCGCCGCCGAGCATCAGCGCGACCCCGGCCGCGCTCGCTCTCCGTCCCCTTGGCGGTACCACTCTCCGTTGCGTTCTCACGTGTTTCCCTTCCTGGTCGGGGGCGTCGGACTGTTCTCTTGCGGTGCGGAGAGCTGACCGTTCGCCACGGTCCCCGGATCGCTGTCCGGCGTGAACCACGGCAGGGTGGTCGGGGTCGTGGAGGTAGTCGACGACACTGGCGTGGAGGCCGACTGGGTGCTCAACTTCGGTAGGTGTACGGTGAGTTCGGGCAGCCGCAGGCCCCGGTGCCGCCCGCTCCCGCGCCCGTTCGACCTGCGCGGCCGCACCCGGTCGACCACGGCCATCCCGATGCGGAAGACCGCGCCCGGTACGACCACGCAGAGCAGGATCCAGAAGAGGGTCACGCCCCAGGGGCGGCCCACGCCCCACGGCTGCTCGGCGAGTACCTTCCCGCCGTACTTCAGCGAGACCGTGTAGTCACCGTGCGCCCCGGCCGACAGTTCGACCGGGAGGGTGATCTGCGCCTTCCGGCCGGGCGCGATCGTGCCGCGCCACTGCTGCTCCTCCCACTGCGGAGCGAACACCCCGTGGGAGGTGCCGACTTGGAAGACGGGGTTCTTCACGGGGGCGGTGCCGACGTTGCCGACCGTGAAGACGAGCTTGCGGGAGGGGGGCGAGCCGAACCAGGTGAGCAGGCCGCTCGACCCGTCGAGCCGGGTGTCCGTCAGCACCGAGAGCCGCCCGCCGCTCTCCTCCTTGGGCAGCGGTTCGACCGAGTGCCCGGCCACCATGAAGATGGCGTCCGCCTCCGCCTTCTCCCCCGTGACCGTGGCGACGTGCACCACGCATGGACACGGCTTGGGCGGCTCGGTGACCGGCAGCTTCTTGCTGAAGTTCCCCTTCGTGTCGGTGGTGACGGCCCGCCCGTCGGCGTTGGCACAGGAGTTGGTGCCGCCGATCACACCCCGGGACGGCACGGACTGCCCGCAGATCAGCATCATCAGCAAGGTCTTCGGCCGCCATCCGCTGCCGGTCACCGTGATCGAACCGCCCGTCCCCGCCTGGGACGTGGACAGCTTCACGCTCGGCTTCCCGGCCGCGGACGCGGAGCCCAACCCTGCCGCCGGGACCAGGACGAGCGCGAGCACCACCCCCAGCGCCGCCATCCGCACCTTGACGCTCACGACACCGCTCCCGTCAACTCGACTTCTGTACGCGGCTGTTCACCCGTCCCGCCGTCGGCCGTGCGACGCCCGCGACGCCGTACGGCCACGAAGGCGCCGATTGCCGCCGCGAGGGCACCCGCCGCCCCCGCCACCGCGCCCCACGGCACGAACCGCGCCGACGCGGTCGCCGTGTCGCGCGCCCCGCCCGCCGCCGTCACCGTCAGCCGCACGTCGACCGCGTCCAGCACCGGGGGGTCGTGCCACGGCTCGCTGAGCGTGACGCGGCGGCCCGGCAGGAGTTCGAGGGGGAGGGTGCGCGGGGCGCGGTCGAGGAGCTCGCCGAAGACACCGTCGGCGTGCACCGCGACCTTCGGGGTGAGGACGGTGGTGCCGCGGTTGACCAGCTCGTACGAGATCCGGCCGGCACGCACGGCGACGTGCTCGACGGTCAGCGCCGACAACGTCGGTCCGCTCACCCGCAGGTGGACCCGGACCGCGGAGGACCGTCCGCCGCCGCTCGCGACGATCGCGCCGGGATGGTCGCCGGGCGCCGCCCCCGCCGGGACGCTCACCGTGAACGGCACATCGGCGCGGGTGTGCGCGGGAACCCGTACGGACACCTCACGCACCGCCACGCGGCGACCGTCCGCCTCCCGCGCGAAGCCGATCCAGGCGCCCGTGTCCTTCGGCTTCTTCCGTACGGTGAAGCCGCCGCTCGCGGTGTTGTCGCCGTCCGCGCCGCGCAGCCGGACGGTGAGCGGCCGCGCGCCCGGGTTGAGCACGGACACCGCGTCCTGCAGGACCGTGCCGGGCGCGCCCTCCGCGTAGACGTACGGCCGACCGTCCGTCGTGTCCGCGGTACCCGAGGCCGGCAGGACGGACCAGCCGTCGTCGGCCGCGGCCACCGGTGCCATGCCCAGCAACAGCAAGGTCAGGCCCAGCGCGCGGGCGGCGGAGAGTGCGTACGGCATCGAGCGGCTCCCGTGGGAAGGGGCGGCGCGGTGGGGGTCCCCCAGGCTTTCGGCTCTGGGGGAGCCTCGTTGAGGGGCGGTGGTCGGGAGACGGGGGGGCGTACGACGTACGAAAGACGTCAGCGGCGTACCGCCTGATGCCTCCGTGTCAGCCACAGCACGCCCGCCGCGCCCGCGAGCAGCACCGTGCCGCCGAGCGTGCCGAGGGCGATCGCCGAGTCCTCGGGGCCGGTCTGCGGGAGCTGGCCGCCGGAGTCGGAGCCGGTCTGGGCCTGGCCCGAACTCGACGACCCGGAACCGCCGCTCGCGGCCGTGACGTCGAGGGTCAGCGAGGGCTTGGGGTTGTTCGAGGGCGTGCACGTGGTCGTCGTGCCGAGCGCCTTGATGGTGAGCACACCCGCGGTGAAGGTGACCTTGCCGGTCTTCTTCGGCGTGTACGTGCCGCTCAAGTCACTGATTTTGATGGGGGTGTTGGCGGGGATCGCGGCGGCGTTGGCCGGGCCGCTCACGGCGACCGTGCCACTGTCCGCGCCGCCCACCTTGATGACGGCGCTCGGGCTCATCGCGCCCTTGCCCAGCTCCACGGGGCTGGAGGAGACGCCCTTCTGCCAGGACATGGTGAGCTTGTAGCCGCTGCCGCTCTTGACGCTCTTGATGTCGATGGGCGAGACGGCACTCTTGTCACCGATCGGCGTCTTGCACTGGTAGTTGACGTTCACCACGGCGGCCTGGGCTGCGGGGGCGGCCATCAGCACCGCCGAGCCGGCCAGGGCCGCGGCGAACGCGAGCGCGGCGGTTCGTTTCTGGTACGTCCGGTACGACACCTCGGGGCCTCATTCCTGACGGAACATCAGATCGGCCGTCAAGGTACGCCCGGGGACTTGTGGAGGGAAGACAAAGTGCGCGCCGGATCCGTGGGGATCCGGCGCGCATGAGGTGATGTACGAAGATGGGTTCGAACCGCGGGTAACCCATGGTGGCAGTTACGCGGGTGCCCCCAGAGCCCTAGGCGGGCGCCCCGAGCTCGGCCCATACGGTCTTGCCCGCGACCCCCGGAGTCCTGACGACCCCCCAGTCCAGGCACAGCCGCTGCACGATGAACATCCCGTGGCCGCCGGGGCGTCCGGCGCGGTGTGGGGTGCGCGGGGCGGGCTGGCCCGTGCCCCGGTCGGAGACCTCGACGCGCAGCACCTTGCTGTCGCAGGCGATCCAGAGCTCGTCCGGGCCCTCGGCGTGCAGACAGGCGTTGGTGACGAGCTCGGAGACGACCAGCAGGACGTCCTCGGCGGCGGCCCGCCGGTCGGCGCTCGCGGCAGGCAGCCAGCCCCACGCGTACAGCGCCTGCCGGGTGAAGTCGCGGGCGAGCGGCACGACGCCGCTCTCGCCGTCGAAGCTCAGCCTGCGGGCCTGGCGGCGGGCGGAGGGGGCGGCCACGCCGCCCGGGGGCGCGCCGCCTCCGGGCGTCACGCCGTCTCCGGACACCCCGGAAGCGCCGCCATCGCCCGACTCCGGGCCGCGGTCGCCCGGCGAGTAAGGCCGGGTGGTGCTCATCAGCGCTTCACCTCACCGATTCACCGGTTCACGATTCAAGACTCAGTACGTTTCAAGACTCAGTGCGTTCAAGGCTCTGTACATATGGATCAACGGCATGTGCGCCGCCTTCCCCGCGTGGGCTGCCGACATATGCGCTGCCGACATATTCAGGATGTCTCCTGCCCGACCGAACCGTCCGAACACCCACTTATTCGACACGGAAGATGTGACGCGGGTAACGCGCCGATCACGCAGGGGAAACTGAGGCACTACTCGGATGGAGGAGGGCCGGTCGGACTAGTCGGCCAGGGCCGCTTCGAGCGTCTCGTGGACGGTGAAGACGGCCTCTGCCCCGGTGATCTCGAAGACCCGGGCCACCACCGGCTGCATCCCGGCCAGATGGACCCCGCCGCCCGCGGCCTCGGCCTTCAGCCGGGCGCCGAGCAGCACATTGAGGCCGGTGGAATCGCAGAACTCGAGGCGTGAACAGTCGACGACCAGGCGGGCGTACCCCTTTTCGAGGCAGTCATCGAGTGGCTCACGCAACAAATCGGCCGTGTAGTGATCCAACTCACCCGCGGGGGTCACGACGGCGCTTGAGCCCTCTTCCCGCACCTCGACAAGAAGCCGGCCCGACTGTGCGCTGCCGACCGTCCCGCGGTCCATGCCGTCTCTCTCCCGAGCGTCGCGACTGCTGATGTACGCACTGGAACACTACGCCTTCCCCACGACCCCTGACACCCGAACAACCCCCCGAAAATGGACATTTCGCAATGAAACGCACTTGCGGCGGCCTTGCGAAAGCGGGTAGGGCTAGTAGAGACACCTATTCGACACGGCCGGCTTTGGAGGCGCCGCACACCGCAGTGCACGAATTGGCATCGGCGGCCATATGCCGAGAACGATGGAGGACACCATGTCACCCCGGCTCGACGCATCGCAGACCCGGACAGCGACGTCGACACCCCCTCTGGAACGCCCGGAGCTCCTCGACGAAACAGCTGGAACCAACGGTTTCGACGTAATCAGCGGCTTCGACGGAACCAGCGGATCCGCAGGAACCAGCGGATTCGAAGGAACCGGCGGTTTCGACGGACTCGCCGGACTTCCGGAGATCCCCCCGTACGACGAGGTGGGGCCGGTGGACGCGCGGGCCCTGTCCAAGACACTCTTCGGGCGGCTGGAGTCCCTCGAAGAGGGCACCCACGACTACTCGTACGTCCGCAACACACTCGTCGAACTCAACCTCGCGCTGGTCAAGTTCGCCGCCTCCCGCTTCCGCTCCCGCAGCGAGCCGATGGAGGACATCATCCAGGTCGGCACCATCGGCCTGATCAAGGCGATCGACCGCTTCGAGCTGAGCCGCGGTGTGGAGTTCCCCACCTTCGCGATGCCGACGATCGTCGGCGAGATCAAGCGCTTCTTCCGCGACACCTCCTGGTCCGTGCGCGTACCGCGCAGGCTGCAGGAACTCCGGCTCGACCTGGCCAAGGCCGGTGACGAACTCGCCCAGCAGCTCGATCGCGCGCCGACAGTGGGAGAGCTGGCGGACCGACTGGGCCTCAGCAACGACGAGGTCGTCGAAGGCATGGCCGCCTCGAACGCCTACACGGCCAGTTCGCTGGACGCCCAGCCCGAGGAGGACGACTCCGAGGGCGCGCTCGCGGACCGCATCGGCTACGAGGACCACGGGCTCGAAGGCATCGAGTACGTGGAGTCCTTGAAACCCCTGATAGCCGAACTCCCGCCGCGCGATCGCAAGATCCTCTCGCTCCGCTTCGTCGCCAATATGACCCAGTCCGAGATCGGCGACGAGCTCGGCATCTCCCAGATGCATGTCTCCCGGCTGCTGTCGCGCACGCTCGTGCGGCTGCGGAAGGGTCTGACCGTCGAGGAGTGACGGCCCAGGACGACCGTCGAGGAGTGACGGCCTCTGGTTGTCGATTGCGCCCGGTGCCCCAAATGAGGGGGCGCCGGGCGCAGTTACAGCTTGGCATCGGGCCGGGTTACTCGCGGGAACCCCTTTCCCCAAAGGTTCACCTCCACCACTATGGGCCCCCCATACCCGCCGGTAGGTCAAGACTCCGGCGGGCGGAGCATGGGGATGCGAGGAGGCACGGGAATGGCTGGGGCCGGCCGGACCGACGCTGACGACACCGGGGACGGGTACGCGCGCGGCGACGGGTACGAGGTCAGGGGCGGGTCCGCGGGCGGGGACGGGGACGAAGGCGGCACCGAGGGTGGCGGCATGTTCGCCACCGTCTCGGACGCGCGGCTCACCGAACTGCTGCGCGCCGAGACCGCGACCGCGTATCCGGCGCTGCGCGAACTGCGGCTGCGCCACCGGCCCGCGGTCCTCTCGTACGCCCGCCTGTGCACCGTGGGCGAGTCCGCCGCACGGCAGCTCACGGCGCAGGCGTTCGCCCTCGCGGCCCGCGACACGGAGCGCGGCATCGATCCTCGGGGGCCGTGGCGGCACCAACTGCTGCTCCTGGCGGGGCGGGTGGCCGCCTCCTGGGTCCTGGACGAGCGCGGCAGCCGCCTCGACCCCGGGCTGCTCGCCCACCTCCGCGAGGCGGGCGGTCCGGGCGCAGCCGTGCCGCGTCCGGCCGGCTCCGCACCGTCCACGGCTCGACCGGCACCGTCTCCGACTGGACCCGTGCTGTCTCCGACTGGTCCCGTGCTGCCTCCGGCCGGCCCCGTACCGCCGATGCTCGACGCGTTCCAGGCGCTGCCGACCCGCGTCCAGGGACTCGTCTGGTACGGCGTCGTCGACGGGGAGCCCGACGCCAGGACCGCGCTGCTCATCGGGGCCACGCCCCAGGACGTGACGTACGGCAAGGGGCCCGCGTTCCAGACGCTGCGCCAGGCCTGTCTCAAGGCACGCCTCGCCCGCTCCGGCAACCCACGCTGTCAGGACTTCCGCCGGCTGATCGAGGAGGCGGCGCACCCCGAGAACCCGCGCTACAGCGCCGACCTGCAGGCCCACATGGCGCACTGCGCACACTGCGCCGCCGCGTACGAGGAACTGGTCGCCCTGCGCGACACCCCGCGCGAGGCGCTGGCCGAGGGGCTGCTGCCGTGGGGCGGAGCGGCATACGCGGCGGGCGGCGCGGGCGAGACGCCAACTCCCCGGACGCCGAAGGCCGGTTGGGCCTGGCTGCCCTCCCGGCGCCTGGTCCTCGCCTCCGCGGCGCTCGGCGTCGCGGTGGCGCCGCTGCTGCTGTTCCTGCTGACGTCGGGCGGATCGGAGCCCGCGCAGACGGCCGGTTCGGTACGCACTCCCGCGGCGCCGCCACCGGTGACGGTGACCGCGACGGTGTCGGTGACGCCGTCCCCGTCCCCCACCCCCACGCACACCACCAAGTCGCCGAAGCCCACACCCAAGCCGAAGCCTTCGAAGACCCCCTCGAAGACGCCGAAGCCCTCGCCGACGCGCGCCGCGCCGCATCCCCCGAACGGCACCTACGCCCAGGTGGTGAACGCCGACTCGGGCCGCTGCCTGGACATCCGCGACGGCGACATGGACCTGGGCACGGACGTCATCACGGCCCGCTGCACCTCGTCCCCCACCCAGATGTGGCGCGTCGACACCGACCGCGGCGTCCTCCAGTCGTACGCCGACCCCGACTTCTGCCTCGACAGCCGTGGCTCCACGGACCGGGGCGTCGGCATCTGGGAGTGCCGGTCGGTCTACGGCCGCAACGGCATGAACCTGCGCTTCACGGTCGACGGCGACGGCGTGATCCGCCCGGACATCGCCCCGGACCACGCGGTCACGCCGTACGGCGACGGGCTCTTCCTCGCTCCGGAGCAGGGGCGGGAGGACCAGCGGTGGCGGGCGGGCGCGACCGCTACGTGACCGGAGCCGCTACCGCTGCCACTGCCACTGCCGCTACCTGACCGGAGCCGCTGCCACTGCCCCTGCCGCTACGTGACCGGAGCCGCTACCGCTAGCGCCGGCTGATGGGAGCCCCGCGGCGCCACACCTCCGACACCAGCGGTACGCCCGGCCGGTACGCCAGGTGCACATGGCTCGGGGCGTCGAGGAAGGCCAGGTCGGCGTAGGCGCCGGGGGTGAGGCGGCCGATGTCGGTGCGGCGCAGGGCCGCCGCGCCGCCCGCCGTGGCGGACCAGAGGGCCTCGTCCGGAGTCATGTGCATGTCCCGTACGGCGAGGGCGATGCAGAACGGGACGGACGAGGTGAAGGACGAGCCCGGGTTGCAGTCCGTGGAGAGGGCGACGGTGACGCCCGCGTCGAGCAGACGGCGGGCGTTCGGCCACTCGGCGCGGGTGGAGAACTCGGCGCCGGGGAGCAGTGTCGCGACGGTGTCGCCGCTCGCGAGCGCGTCGACGTCGGCGTCCGTCAGATGGGTGCAGTGGTCGGCGCTCGCCGCGTCCAGCTCGACGGCGAGCTGGACGCCAGGGCCGTACGAGAGCTGGCCCGCGTGGACGCGCGGGTGCAGGCCCTTCGCCTTGCCGGCGGTGAGGATCGCGCGCGCCTGGTCGCCGTCGAAGGCGCCCTTCTCGCAGAAGACGTCGACCCAACGGGCGTACGGGGCGCAGGCGTCGAGCATTTCGCCGGTGACGAGGGCCACGTACGCGGCCGGGTCGTCGGCGTAGTCGGGCGAGACGATGTGCGCGCCGAGGTAGGTGACCTCGTCGGTGTGCTCGGCGGCGATGCGCAGGGCCCGCGCCTCGTCCTCGACGGTGAGGCCGTAGCCCGACTTCGTCTCGAAGGTGGTGGTGCCCTGGTGGAGGGCCTCGCGGAGGTAGTGGGTGAGGTTGCGCTCCAGGTCCTCGTCGCTGGCGGCGCGGGTCGCGGCGACCGTGGTGCGGATGCCGCCCGCCGTGTAGCTGCGGCCCGACATACGGGCGTTGAACTCCTGGGTGCGGTCGCCCGCGAAGACCAGGTGCGAGTGGGAGTCGACGAAGCCCGGGATCACCGCGCGGCCACCGGCGTCGACCCGATTGTCAGTGGCGGGTGCTTTGCTTGATTCACCGGTCCACGCGATGCGGTCGCCGTCGATGACGACGGCCGCGTCCTGGATCAGACCGAGGGGGGACTTGTCACCGAGGGAGGGATCGTTGGTGACCAGACTGGCGATGTTGGTGATGACGGTGCTCATGGCGTCCTTGTCGGCAGTGGTGCGCCTGCGGGTGGGCGTCAGGCGCGCAGGGCTTCGACGGCGTCCGCGATCGCTGTCGGCACATCCGGTACGAGGGTGTGCGCGCCGTCGCGTACGACATGCCGGCCGCCCACGACCGTATGGCGTACGTCGGCCGCCGTCGCGGCGAATACGGCCGTCTCGGCACCGAGGCGCGGCACCGGTCCCGCTGTTCTGACCGAGTCGAGGGCGATCGTCGTGAAGTCGGCGAGCGCGCCCGCCTCCAGGATGCCCGCGTCGTCCCAGCCCAGGGCCGCGTGGCCGTCGGCGGAGGCGGCGCGCAGGAGGGCGGCCGCCGTCCAGTGACCGCGGGTGCGGGTGCGCAGGCGCTCGTTCAGCTCCATCGCGCGGGCCTCTTCGAGGAGGTCGATGACGGCGTGGCTGTCGGAGCCGAGCGAGAGGGGCGAGCCCGCTCGCTGGAGGGCGACGGCGGGTCCGATGCCGTCGGCGAGGTCGCGCTCGGTGGTGGGGCACATACAGGTGCCCGTCCCGGAGCCGCCGATCAGGGCGATGTCCTCGTCCGTGAGGTGCGTGTTGTGGACGCCGGTGGTGCGCGGGCCGAGGACACCGTGGTCGGCGAGCAGCCGGGTGGGCGTGCACCCGTGCGTGTCCTGGCAGGCGTCGTTCTCCGCCGTCTGCTCGGACAGATGCACATGCAGCGGGGCCCGCCGCTCCTCGGCCCAGTGCGCGACCGTCGCCAACTGCCCGGCGGGCACGGCCCGTACGGAGTGGATGGCCGCACCGATCCGAGCGTGATCCCGGTCCTTGAGAACTGAACAGCGTTCCGCCCAAGCATCGGCCGTGCCGTCGGAGAAGCGCAACTGGTGCTGGTTGGGCGGCTGCCCGAAGCCTGAGGAGAGGTAGGCGGTGTCGAGGAGGGTGATGCGGATCCCCGCGTCGGCGGCGGCCGCGATGAGCGCCTCACCCATCGCGTTCGGGTCGGCGTAGGGGGTGCCGCCGGGGGCGTGGTGCACGTAGTGGAACTCGCCGACCGCCGTGACGCCCGCGAGGGCCATCTCCGCGTACACCGCGCGGGCAAGCGCGTGGTAAGTGTCCGGGGTCAGCCGGTCCGCGAAGGAGTACATGACCTCGCGCCAGGTCCAGAAGGTGCCGGAGCCGACCTGGACGGTGCCGCGCAGGGCACGGTGGAAGGCGTGCGAGTGCGCGTTGGCGAGCCCGGGGAGGGTGAGGCCGCGGAGGACTACGGCGCCCGGGGGCGGGGCACCGACGCCGGTGCGCACGGCGGTGATGCGCCCCGCTGCCCCCGCGGCGGAGCCGCTGGTCGACACCGTCAGGGCCACGCCCGGCTCGACGTGGGTGTCGAGCCAGGCGTGTTCCAGCCAGTACGTCTGCGTCACCTGCAGGCCAGCCCTTCGAGTACGTCGGCGAGTGCGGTCACCCCGGCCAGGCAGTCGTCCTCGGCGGCGTACTCGGCCGGGGAGTGCGAGACACCCGTGGGGTTGCGTACGAACAGCATGGCGGTCGGGACGGTGCCGGAGAGGATTCCGGCGTCGTGTCCCGCACCGGTACCCAGGACGGGGACCGTCAGCCCCTGCTCCTTGTCCTTGCCCAGGATGCGGGCGAGCTCGTCGCGCAGGGCGTGCTCGAACTCCACGACGGGGGTGAACGACTCACGGACGACGTCGAGTTCGACACCGTGCGCGTCCGCGTACTCGCGGGCCGCCTTCTCGATGCCGGTGACGACCGTGTCGAGGGCCGACTGGTCGGCGGCGCGGGAGTCGAGCCAGCCGCGGACGAGGGAGGGGATGGCGTTCACGCCGTTCGGCTCGACGGAGATCTTGCCGAAGGTGGCGACGGCGCCCGCGAGTTGGGCCTCGCGGCGGGCCGCGAGGACGGTCTCGGCGTACGACAGCATGGGATCGCGCCGGTCGACGAGCCGTGTCGTTCCCGCGTGATTGGCCTCGCCCCGGAAGTCGAACCGCCACCGCCCGTGCGGCCAGATGGCACTGGCGATACCGACCCGGTCGCCGCTCAGGTCGAGGGCGCGCCCCTGCTCGACATGCAGCTCGACGAAGGCACCGATCCGGCCGAGCCGCTCCGGGTCCGGCCCGATGGTGTCGGGGTCGTAGCCTGCGGCTGCCATGGCCTGCGGAAGGGTGATCCCCTCGGCGTCGGTGAGCTTGTGCGCCTGCTCGACGGTGAGCTGTCCGGCGGCGAGCCGCGAGCCGACGCAGGCCAGCCCGAACCGGGCGCCCTCCTCGTCGCCGAAGTTCACGATGGCGAGGGGTCGGCTGAACTCCACGTTCCTGCCGCGCAGTTCGTCCAGCGCGGCGAAGGACGACACGACCCCGAGGGGCCCGTCAAAGGCCCCACCGTCGGGCACGGAGTCCAAATGCGACCCCGTGACAACGGCGTCCCCTTCGGCCGGGTCCCCCAGCCACGCCCACTGATTCCCGTTCCGGTCCAGCTCATACCTGAGCCCCCGAGCCTCGGCCTGCGCCCGAAACCACGCCCGACACTCGGCATCGGCCCGAGTCCAGGCAAACCTGCGGTAGCCACCGGACTCCGGGTGCAGCCCGATGAGCTTGAGCTCACGCCACATCTCGTGAAAGGAGGCGCCGGGCCGGGGCCCGGCGGCCGCCCCACCAGCCGCCGCAGGCTGTGGGCCACGGTCAGCCGCAGCCGCACCGGCAGCCGGCGACGAGGCACCAGCCCCCACCGGGGGGTTGCCGCCCCGCGCCGCAGGCGCGGAATCGTGCTGGCTCACGCGGACTCGCCTTCCCGCATGGGAACGCGCACACCGCGCTCGGTGGCGACCTCGTCGGCGCGGTCGTACCCGGCGTCCACATGACGGATGACCCCCATCCCGGGGTCATTCGTCAGCACACGCCGGATCTTCTCGCCCGCGAGCTTGGTTCCGTCGGCGACGGACACCTGGCCGGCATGAATGGAGCGGCCCATGCCGACACCGCCACCGTGGTGGATGGAGACCCAGGAGGCCCCGGAGGCGACGTTCACCATGGCGTTCAGCAGCGGCCAGTCGGCGATCGCATCGGACCCGTCGAGCATGGCCTCGGTCTCGCGGTACGGCGAGGCGACGGAACCGCAGTCGAGGTGGTCGCGGCCGATCGCGAGCGGCGCGGCCAGCTCCCCGGACGCCACCATGTCGTTGAAGCGCTCGCCGGCCTTGTCCCGCTCGCCGTAGCCGAGCCAGCAGATACGGGCGGGCAGGCCCTGGAAGTGGACGCGCTCGCCGGCCATCTTGATCCAGCGGTGCAGGGACTCGTTCTCCGGGAAGAGGTCGAGGATCGCCTTGTCGGTCTTGGCGATGTCGGAGGCCTCGCCGGACAGGGCCGCCCAGCGGAAGGGGCCCTTGCCCTCGCAGAAGAGGGGGCGGATGTAGGCGGGGACGAAGCCGGGGAAGGCGAACGCCCGCTCGTACCCGGCGAGCTGGGCCTCGCCGCGGATCGAGTTGCCGTAGTCGAAGACCTCGGCGCCGGCGTCCATGAAGCCGACCATGGCCTCCACATGACGCGCCATCGATTCGCGGGCGCGGGTGGTGAATCCGGCCGGGTCCTTCGCGGCGTAGGACGCCATGTCGTCGAAGTCGACGCCGACGGGGAGGTAGGAGAGCGGGTCGTGGGCCGAGGTCTGGTCGGTCACGATGTCGATGGGGGCGCCCTCGGCGAGCATGCGGGGCAGCAGGTCCGCCGCGTTGCCGAGCAGGCCGATGGAGAGCGGGCGGCGGGCGTCGCGGGCCTCGACGGCGAGCTGGAGGGCGTGCTCCAGGGAGTCCGCCTTGACGTCCAGGTAGCGGTGCTCGATGCGGCGCTCGATGGCGCGCGGGTCGCAGTCGATACAGATCGCGACGCCGTCGTTCATCGTCACGGCGAGCGGCTGGGCGCCGCCCATGCCGCCGAGACCGGCGGTCAGGGTGATCGTGCCCGCGAGCGTGCCGTTGAACTTCTTCGCGGCGACGGCGGCGAAGGTCTCGTACGTGCCCTGGAGGATGCCCTGGGTGCCGATGTAGATCCAGGACCCGGCGGTCATCTGGCCGTACATGGTCAGGCCGAGCTGCTCAAGGCGCCGGAACTCCTCCCAGTTCGCCCAGTCGCCGACCAGGTTGGAGTTGGCGATGAGGACGCGCGGGGCCCACTCGTGGGTCTGCATGACGCCGACGGGGCGGCCGGACTGGACGAGCATCGTCTCGTCCTGCTTGAGGGTCTGCAGCGTGCGGACCATGGCGTCGAAGGAGCGCCAGTCGCGGGCGGCCTTGCCGGTGCCGCCGTAGACGACGAGCTTGTCGGGGTGCTCGGCGACCTCGGGGTCGAGGTTGTTCTGCAGCATCCGCAGGGCGGCTTCCTGCTGCCATCCCAGGGCACTCAGTTCCGTACCGCGCGGCGCTCGGACGGGGCGGGGTCCTGACATGGTCTGCCTCCTAGCGGACTGTTCCATCGGACTGTTGCAGTAGTCCAGCGGACTGTTGCGGACTGTTGCAGTAGATATTCACATCCTGACTTCTTGAATAGAGCTAGTCAATAGGTGCATCGGCCAGCGCGGGCACGTCGTGGGTGTTTGGCTGGGATGTATGGGCGCAGACAGGGACAGGACGGGGGATCCGGTGAGCGACGGGGCGGACGGGACAGCAGTGTTTTCCGGCAGTGGATCCGGGGTTGCCGGCGGTAGTGGATCCGGGATGTCCGGCAAGGGATCCGGCAGCGGCGGTGAACCGGACGCGCAACGTGTCGTCCGGCGAGACGACGCCGTCCGGGCCGCCGTGGAGCAGGGACTCCTCGGGCCCGGAAGCCCCATCGTCGCGCTCCTCGACGTCGTCGGCATCCGGGGCTCGGCGGTCGCCCTGCGGGCCGCCTTCGACGCGGTGACCGCTCCCGGCACCCCCGTGCTGCACGCCTTCGCGGTGAAGGCGACCCCGCTCGTGCCCGTCCTGCGGCTGCTGCACGAGCAGGGCATCGGCGCGGAGGTGGCGAGCCCCGGAGAGCTCGCCCTCGCGCGGGCGGCCGGAGTACCGCCGGAGAGCACCGTGCTCGACTCCCCCGCCAAGACGCCCGCCGAGCTGCGCGAGGCGCTGGCGCTGGGGATCGCGGTCAACGCGGACAACCCGCAGGAGCTGGACCGCATCGACGCGATGGTGCGCTCCGCGGCCACCCGGTCCCCGATCGGGATCCGGGTGAACCCGCAGGTCGGCGGGGGTTCCATCGAGGCGCTGTCCACCGCCACGGCGACCTCCAAGTTCGGGGTCGCACTGCGGGACGAAGGGGCGCGCGAGTGGCTCGTCGGGGCGTATGCCGACCGCCCCTGGCTGACCCGGCTGCACGCGCACTCCGGGTCGCAGGGCATCCCGCTGTCGCTGATGGCGCAGGGCGTGGCGGAGACGTACGCGCTGGCCGAGGAGATCAACCGGCGCCTCGGGCGGCGGCAGATCGACACGATCGACATCGGCGGCGGTCTGCCGGTCAACTTCGGCTCCGAGGCGACGGCGCCGACGTACGCGCAGTACGCGCGGCTGCTCGCCGAGGTGGTGCCCGGGCTCTTCGACGGGCGGTACGGGCTGGTCACCGAGTTCGGGCGGTCGCTGCTCGCCAAGCACGGGACGGTGCTCGCCCGGGTCGAGTACACGAAGTCCGCCGGGGGCCGGGCGGTCGCGGTCACACACGCCGGGGTACAGGTGGCGGCGCGCACCGTGTACGCGCCGGCGGCCTGGCCGCTGCGGATCGCCGCGTACGACGCGAAGGGCCACCCCAAGCCGGGACCGGACGTCGTGCAGGACATCGCGGGCCCCGCCTGCTTCGCGGGCGACCTCCTCGCCGAGGGGCGCGCGCTGCCGCTGCTCGAACAGGGCGACTACGCGGCCGCGCTGGACACGGGCGCGTACTACTTCGCCCACCACTACGCGTACAACTCCCTTGTCCGACCGGGCATTTACGGCTTCGCGCCGGACGGGCGGGGCGGGGTGCGGTTCGCGGTCGTACGGGAGCCGCAGACCCTCGACGAGATCGTCGCGGAGTCGGGCGGGGCCCACTCGTCGGCGCTCACGGGGCTTTAGCTCCGGGCAAGCCTCCAGGGCGGTTTCAACAGGCCGGAAAATATGGTCAGTTGACCCACCTTAGTCACCCCGGGGCATGTTCCACAGGGAAATGCCAGAACCCTCACCCCTCGCGCACACGGTGCGTAACCTCGGCGTCACTCGGCCGAACCCTTGGCGGGAGGGGAGACACGGTGCCCGGAATCGACGAGTGCCTACTGGAAGCCATGACACTGCCCGGTGCCCGGGGTGCCGCGGTGGTCGACTGGACCAGCGGCCTGGCCCTGGGCACCGTCGGGGACGCGCCGGGCGGTGACCACGAGACGACCGCGGCGGAGGCCGCCGAGCTGGCCCGGCTTGCCGCGGAGCACCGGGCGTTCGCCCCGGCCGACGGTTCCGACTGGTCCGAGCGGGAGACACCGGTCGAGGACCTGATCATCAGTAACCGCGACAGCTACCACCTGCTGCGGTTCGTCCGGACCACCTTCGACAGCAGCGTGTTCCTGCACCTGTGGCTGGCCCGCGCGGACGGCAATCTCGCGCTGGCCCGCATCCGGCTCGGCGAGATGGCCGGACGGCTGGTGCTGGGATGACGACGGTCAGGACACCTCCGCCGCCCCGGCTCCCCCTGCGGGACAGAGCGGCGGGCACCGCGGGCGGCGTGTCGCCGATGCTCAGCCGGCTCGCCGCCGAGCGGGCCACCGGCGTCCTCATCCGCGAGCGCGGCACGCTCTACCTCGCCGACGGCGAGGTGGTGCACGCCGAGAGCCCCGCCACACCAGGGCTCGACGTGCTGTTCGCCGCCCGCGGCGTGCTGGACGCCGAGGTGTGGCGGGAGGCCGTCGCCGCGGCCGGGGCGCGGCGCCGGGTGGGCCGCTTCCTGGTCGACAGCGGCCGGATCGCCGAGGGCGCGCTGGAGCTGTGCCACCTGGGCTCGCTGTACGACGCGGCGTACTTCGTGCTCGGGCCGAGCAGCACCCCGACCCGCTTCCGGTACGGGGCCGCGCACTGGCTCGGCCCCGTCCGCCCCGTGCCGGTGGCCGCGCTGGAGCGCGAGACCGTGCGCCGCCGCGAGCTGCTGCACCGCATCTGGCCCGACCCGGCGACGGACACCGCGCCGCTGGTGCGCTCCCGCCTGGCCGCCGGGCCATCGGTCCCGCTGCGCCAGGAAGCCGTACTCGGCCGGGTGGACGGCGTACGCACCGCGGCGGAGGTCTCGCTCGCCTTGGGGCGGCCCGCGTTCCACACCCTGGTCGACCTGCGCCGACTGGCCGCCGCCGGGCTCGTGACGGCAGCGACCCCGGCGCAGCCGCCTCCCGTACCCAGTGTGCTCACCGAGCCCTCCGCCGATCCCGACGTCGCGTTGCTGCGGCGGCTCCGAGACGCGCTGGAGGCCCTGTGAGCCCCAAACCGCGGGAGGCCCTGTGATCCGCGCGCTGCGACAGCGTGCCGAGAGGAGACTGCTGATGTCGGCGGAGCCCGAAGTCCTCGACGAACTCCACCGGTTGAGGGCGCGCGTGCCCCAGCTGACCGGGGCGCTCGCCGCCAGCGTCGACGGTCTCGTCCTCGCCCAGGACACCCCCGGCGTGGAGCCGGAAGGCCTGGCCGCGCTCACCGCGGCCGCCCTCGGGGTCGCCGTGCGGATGGCGGACGCCACCGGGCAGGGCGACTTCCGCGAGCTGCTCGTGCGCGGCGTCGACGGCTATGTGGCGACGTACGCGGCGGGCGCCTCGGCCGTGCTGACCCTGCTGGCACAGGACCGGGTCAACGTCGGCCGGCTGCATCTGGAGGGGCGCCGCTCCGGCACCCGGATCGGGGAGCTCGTCGACGCCGCGACGGCGCGCGGCGAACCGGTCGCTCCGGCCAAGGCGTCCGCGAAGACCGCCTCCGGCACTTCGCGGACCCGCACGGCGCGCGGCGCACTACCCGCGCGCACCACCACATCCCCTACCACCAACACCCCGACCACATCGGAAAGCTGAAAGGAAACACGGCACCATGGCCAACACCGAAACCGCGCTCAAAGAGGCGCTGGCATCCATCGAGGGCGCGACCGGAGCCGCCCTCGTCGACTACACCAGCGGAATGGCGCTGGGCACGATCGGCGGCAGCAAGAGCTTCGACCTCACCGTCGCGGCGGCCGGCAACACCGACGTCGTACGCGCCAAGCTGCGCACCATGGAGCACCTCGGGCTGAAGGGCGAGATCGAGGACATCCTGATCACGCTGTCCGACCAGTACCACCTGATCCGGCTGATCAAGGGGCGCGGCGGCAACGGCCTCTTCCTGTACGTGGTGCTCGACTCCAAGCGGTCCAACCTGGCGATGGCCAGGCACCAGTTGAAGAAGATCGAAGCGGACCTGGAGGTGTAGCGAGCAGGTCCGCTCCGGCGGGCAAGCAGGTGCTCTTCGCCGCCGTCAGCGGCGCCGCGCTCCGCCGGGCGCGGCGTCGCCCGCCGCGACGCCGGTGGCCCGGCAGGCCTTGACCGGCTTGCCCACGGGGGCGCCCGCGCGTCGGCCGAGCCAGTCGACGCGCACCCAGATCAGCGCCTCCTCGGCGCGTTCGCGGCGCCCCAGCCAGCCGGCCTTCAGCCACAGGCCGACGCCCGCACCGGCGAGCAGCATGCCGCCCGCGGCGGGCACCGCGAACGAGCTGCCCAGCGCGGCCACGAAGGCGAGGACGAGCCACCAGCGGTGGCCCCGGCGCCAGTTGCGCACCGTCACGGCGCGGTCCTGGAGCACGTCGTGCTTACCGGCGCGGGCGGCGGAACGGACCAGGGCCGCGTACCGCTTCCTGCGCCAGTACGCCACCACGGTGGCCGCGACGATGAACAGCGCGGCCCCGGCCATCACCCCGATCCGGCGCCCGGTCAGCCCCGGCACCAGCACCCCGACCCCGGCCGCGAACACCCCGCACCACCACAACGGTGCCGCCCCGGCCCTCACGACGACGGCCACCCGAGCCAGCCCCTGCCCTCCGCGCCCCACGATCCGCCTCCCGTCCAGCGCCTTCGCGTCTACAGACATGCCTAGCGTGCCCAAGCGTTTACCGCATCTACGGGCGCGCACGCTAGCGACCAAAGGTGAGACGAATCTGAGAGCCCGACCCGCCCACCGAGGCCCCCCACCGATCGCGACCCGCACGGCCCGCCCGCACGGCGGGCGGTTCGGGGTGCGGGGCTCACGGCTCACGGCTCACGGCTCACGGCTCACGGCTCACGGCTCACGGCTCACGGCTCACGGCTCACGGCTCACGGCTCACGGCTCACGGCTCACGGCAGCGTGCGACGCCGGCGCCAGACCCCACGGCACGCGACGCCCTCAGCACGCGGGACGCGCGAAGAGCGAGGCAGGACGCGACGCCCGCCGCCAGGACGCCGCAACCCGCGGCAAGCAATGCCCGCCCCAACGACACCAAACCCTGCGGCACGCGGCACTCGCCCCCGCGAGCCCCCGCCCAGCACCCCCCGCCTACTCCACGAACAACCCCCGCGCCGCAGCCCGCACGTCGAACTGTTCCAGGCGGGCCTGGGCGTCCGGCAGGTCGTCGCACATGGCCTCCAGGAGGACGCGGCCGAGGAGCATGGGGGCGCAGGCCGTGTCGAAGGCGAGGCCGGTGCCGACGGCGGCGGGGAGGAGGAGGTCGGACACCTTGGCCACCGGTGCGAAGGCGGAGTCGGCGACGGTGACGACGGTGAGGCCGGCCTCCTTCGCGTAGGCGAGGGAGTCGACGACCTCGCGCGGATGGCGGGGCAGTGCGAAGCACAGCAAGGAGGTCGCCCCGGCCCGGACCGCCGCGTCGATGCGGTCGTGGAGCATCGTGCCGCCCTCGTGCAGCAGTCGTACGTCGGGGTGGACCTTGGCGGCGAAGTACGCGAAGCCGTACGCCTGGGAGGCGGCGGCGCGCAGACCGAGTACCGGGAGCGGGCGGGACGCGGCGAGCAGGCGGCCCGCCTTGGCGACCGGGCGCGGGTCGGCGAGCACCTCGGCGAGGTGCTTCAGGTTCTCGATCTCGGCCTCGACGGCCTGCTGGTACTCGTTGTACGACCCCGAGTCCGTCGCCTGCTCCGCCGGCGCGACCTCGCGCAGGTGCTTGCGCAGCGCCGGGTAGCCGTCGAAGCCGAGCGCGACCGCGAAGCGGGTGACGGACGGCTGGCTGACCCCGGCGAGTTCGGCCAGCTCGACGCTGGACAGGAACGGCACGTCGGCCGCGCGCCGCACCATGCTGTGCGCGATGCGCCGCTGGGTCGGCGTCAGCCGGTGCCCCTCGAACAGCGTCTGCAGCCGCGCGGCGGGACTGTCCGTCACCGCGACACTCCTGTCCACGCCCGCGTTCCCGTCCACGCCCGTGTTCCCCTCCACGCTCATGACGTGCTCCCCCTCCAGATGTCCGTGAACCGGTCGAGCAGCGCGGCCGCCACCGTCACATCGTCCGTGAGCGGCCGGTCGGCCTGCTCCGGGTCGAGTACCGACTCGGCCAGCTCCAACGCGCGGCCCACCGGCAGTTCCGGCTCGGGCCGCAGGTCGCGCTGGCGCAGCGCCCGTACGGCGGCGACCAGTTCACAGCCGACGACAAGACGGTACGCACCGCACGCCCGCAGTGTCTGACGCGCGGCGAGCGAGGCGAAGCTCGCCTGCTCCTCGACGCCCCGGGAGAGTACAGCGTGGCCGAGCGAGGCGGGCGCGGAGAAGGCCCGCAGGTCGCCGAGGGCGGCCCCGGCGGCGTACTCCAGGATCATCACGCCGGAGGACGCGGGCTCGTGGTCGGCGAGGAAGGGGCGCAGGCGGGTGTACGCCGGCTCGTTCAACGTGGAGAGCCGGGAGGTGGACAGGCGCGCCACCTGGGTGACTGCGAGCCTGAAGTGGTCGAGGGCAAGGGCGAGTTGGGCCTGGTAGAAGCCGCCGTGGTGGTACGCGGCCATGTCCTCGGGTGAGATGAGGGGGTTCTCGGCGGCGGCGTTGATCTCCACCGTGAGGACGGCCTCCAGCGCGTCCGCCGCGTCGTGCGCGGGCCCGTGGATCTGCGGGATGCACCGGAAGCCGTACGGGTCCTGAATGCGTCCGAGCGGCGGCGTCGGCCGGTCCGCCGCGCCGATCAACTCCCGCATCCGCCGGGCCACTTCGACCGACCCCTGGTGCGGGCGGGCGGCGTGCACGGGCGCCGCGTACGCCTCGTGCGACCCGTCGACGGCCAGCAGCGACAGCGCGGCGACGACCTGGGTGGCCGCGATCAGCCCGCGCAGCTCGTGCAGCGCGAGCGCGGCCTGTCCGAGCGTGAGCGCGTTGCTGCTGATGAGCGCGAGGGCGTCGTTGTTGTCGAGGGGCTGGGGGGCGGGGACGAGGTCCCGCGGGGAGCGCCCGCCCTCCAGGACGAGGTCCTCGAGGCAGTGCCCGCCCTCCGGCCGCCGCCAGGGGTGCTCCCCCACGAGCGCGAGCCCCACCTGCGCCAGCGCCGCGATGTCGCCGGTG
The DNA here is from genome assembly GCF_042894545.1 of Streptomyces sp. NPDC001530. NCBI lineage: Bacteria > Bacillati > Actinomycetota > Actinomycetes > Kitasatosporales > Streptomycetaceae > Streptomyces > Streptomyces sp. NPDC001530. Next base: position 228,926 of record NZ_JBIAVS010000015.1, on the reverse strand, counting down.
CCCACGGATCCGAATTCGTTCACGACGGGGTACGCCCCGGTCTCCAGCGCCTCGCACAGCGCCGTGACGACGGTGGGCCGCAGCCCCGCTCCGCCGGCCAGCAGTTGGTTGGCGCGGACGGCGAGCATGGCGCGGACCTGGCGGGCGGGGAGCTCCTCGCCGATGGCGCCGGCGTGGCTGCGCAGCAGGCGCAGGCCGTGCTCGGCGGCGGCCTCGGTGGGTACGTCCTCGTTCCGGTTGGCGCCGACTCCGGTGGAACGGCCGTAGACGCGGCCGGTCGCGGCGATCTGCCGGGCCGCGTCCCAGGACTCCTCGACGCGCTTCATCGCATCGGTGCCAGGGACCGGCCGCGCGGTCCCGTCGGCGAGGCGCACGACGTCCGCGACGCCGGTGCTGACCCCGTCCAGAACCACGAGGTCCGCCGCCACCGCACTCGGCGTGTCCACATCCCGAGACGACATAGAGCCCAAACTCCCCTCAAACCGGACATTGGATCTTGCCTGGCGGTCATAAGTAACCAGCGATTAACGCCGGACCGTTGACAACCTATTCAGGTACAGAGAACTCTGCATGACGATATGCAGACCGGGCAAGGGACACCTCATGATCCAGTTCGATACGGTCCACAAGCGCTTCCCGAACGGCACGACGGCCGTCCACGACCTCTCCCTGGAAATGCCGGAAGGCGGCGTGACCGTCCTCGTCGGATCTTCCGGTTGCGGTAAGACGACCACCCTCAGGATGATCAACCGGATGGTCGATCCGACCTCCGGCACCATCCGGGTCGGCGGCAAGGACGTCCTGGAGCAGGACGCCGCCGAACTGCGCCGTTCCATCGGTTACGTCATCCAGCAGTCGGGGCTCTTCCCGCACCGCACGGTGCTCGACAACATCGCCACCGTGCCGCTGCTCCTCGGCTGGGGACGCAAGAAGGCGCGGGCGCGGGCGGCCGAGCTGCTCGAAACGGTCGGCCTCGCCGCCGACGCGGGCAAGCGCTACCCGCACCAGCTCTCCGGCGGCCAGCAGCAGCGCGTCGGCGTCGCACGCGCGCTCGCCGCCGACCCGCCCGTCCTGCTCATGGACGAGCCGTTCGGCGCGGTCGACCCGGTCGTGCGCACCCAGCTCCAGGACGAACTACTGCGCCTGCAGAAGGAGTTGAGCAAGACCATCGTCTTCGTCACGCACGACATCGACGAGGCGGTCCGGCTCGGCGACCAGATCGCGATCTTCCGCACCGGCGGCCATCTGGTGCAGTGCGCGACGCCCGCCGAACTCCTGGCCCGCCCCGCGGACGACTTCGTGGCGGACTTCCTCGGCGCCGAGCGCGGCCTCAAGCTGCTCTCGCTGAAGACCCTCGCGGACGTGCCGCAGGGCCCGGCCCCCGAGGGCGGCGCCTGGACCCTCGTACTCGACGAGGCCCGCAAGCCGCTGCACTGGACGTCGAAGGGCGCCGAAATCCTCGTACGGCCGCTCCGCGACACCGACTCCCTGCTGGCGGCCCTCAACGAGTCGATCGCCTCCCCCACCGGCCTGATAGCCCGGGTCGACGCGTCCGGAGTCCTCACCGGTGTCTCCTCCCGCGACGAGATCCACGAGCACGCGGGCCGCGCCCACACGGAAGGGAGCGTGCCCGCATGACCATCGACTGGTCGTGGATAGGCGACCACACGGACGACCTCACCACGCTCACCCTCTCCCATCTGCAGGCCGCGCTCTCGGCCGTCTTCTTCGGCCTGCTGATCTCGCTCCCGCTGGCCGTCGTCGCCCACCGGATCCGCCCCCTGCGCGGCGTGCTCCTCGGCCTCTCGAACGTCCTGTTCACGATCCCGTCGATCGCGATCTTCGTCCTCCTGCTGCCGGTGAGCGGTCTCACCCGCACGACGACGGTCATCGGCCTGACGATCTACTCCCTGGTGGTCCTGCTCCGGAACACGGTCGAGGGCCTCGACTCGGTCCCCGCGAAGACGAAGGAGGCGGCGAAGGCGATGGGCACGCGCCCCCTGCGCACGCTCCTGACCGTCGAACTCCCCCTCGCCCTCCCGGTGATCATGGCGGGCGTCCGGATCGCCACGGTCATGTCGATCTCCCTGGTCTCCGTGGCGACCTACATCGGCGACGGCGGCCTCGGCCAGCTCTTCACCGACGGCTTCCAGCGCAACTTCCCGACCCCGGTCGTCGCCGGTGTCGTGCTGACCCTGCTGCTCGCCCTGGTCGCGGACGCGCTGCTGGTCGCGATCCAGTACGTACTCACCCCGTGGACGAGGCGGCGAGCCTGATGTACGAACTCTTCAAGAACCTCGGAAGCTGGCTGGTCAGCGGTGACCAGTGGGCCGGCACGGACGGCATAGCCCACCGCATCGCCGAGCACCTGGAGTACTCCCTCTTCGCCACGCTCATCGCGGCCGCCATCGCCCTCCCGCTGGGCCTGCTGATCGGCCACACGGGCAAGGGCGCGTTCCTCGCCATCAACCTCTCGTCCTTCGGCCGCGCGCTCCCCACGGTCGGCCTGGTCGTCCTGGTCTTCCTGATCAGCGGCCTGTCCATGTGGTCGGTGTATGTGGCGCTGGTCGTCCTCGCCGTACCGGCCATCGTCACCAACACCTACGCGGGCATGAGCGCGGTGGACCCGGAGGTGAAGGACGCGGCGCGCGGCCAGGGCATGCGCGGCCATCAGGTCCTGTTCCAGGTGGAGATCCCCCTGGCCCTCCCCCTGATCATGACCGGCCTGCGCCTCTCCCTCATCCAGGTCGTGTCCACCGCCACGATCGCCGCGTACGTCAGTTTCGGCGGCCTGGGCCGGTACGTCTTCGACGGCCTCGCCCAGCGCGACCTCGTCCAGGTCCTCGGCGGCGCCACCCTGGTCGCCGTCGTCGCCGTCGTCCTCGACCTGGCGCTGGCCGGACTCCAGCGCTTCCTGTTCCGCCACCGCCGTACCGCCGCAGCCCACTGAGGAGCCGAAGAACCATGAACCGTAGGACTCTGCTCGGGGGCCTCTTCGCCGCGGCCTCCGTCCCCGCCCTCGCCGCCTGCGGCAGCGGCATCACCTCGCTCGACGGCTCCGGCAACGCCGGCAGCGGCGGCTCCGGATCGAGCGCCGGCGGCGTGACCATCGGCACCGCCAACTTCACCGAGAACCAGATCCTCGGCTACCTGTACGCGGGCGTACTCGAAGCCGCGGGCGTCAAGACGAAGGTCCGCCCGAACCTCGGCTCACGCGAGATCGTCGTCCCCGCGCTCAAGGGCGGCGACATCGACCTGCTCCCCGAGTACCAGGGCAGCCTTCTCCTCTACCTGGACGAGAAGGCCACGGACACGGAGGCGGGTGCGATGCAGAACACCCTCACGACCGTGCTCCCCAGCGGCCTCGAAGTCCTCCCCTACGCGGCCGCAGAGGACCGCGACAGCTTCGCCGTCACCAAGGAGACCGCCGACAAGTACGGTCTCACCTCCCTCGCCGACCTCCGCAAAGCCAACGGCAAGCTGATCCTCGGCGCCGCGGCCGAGATGAAGACGCGAGTCGTCGGCGTAGTGGGTCTCAAGGACAAGTACGGCGTGGAGTTCAAGGAGTTCAAGTCCCTCGACTCCTCGGGCCCGTTGGTCAAGGGAGCCCTCAAGAAGGGCGACATCGACGTCGCCAACGTCTTCACCACGGACGTGGACGTCATCGAGAACGGCTGGGTGGTCCTGACGGATCCCCTGAACCTGATCCCGTCCCAGCACATAGTCCCCCTCATCGCCTCCCGCAAGGCCGACGCGAAGGTCCGCAAGGCCCTGGCCACCCTCGGCAACGTCCTCACCTCGGAGGAACTGACCAAGCTCAACCGCCTGGTCGACAAGGACAAGAAGGACCCGGACGAGGTGGCAGAGGCCTGGCTGAAGGGGAAGAAGCTGGCGTGAGCGAGTCCAGCCCGTCCGGCGTTTGAGGACGAGCGCGAAGCGCGATACGGGGCTCTGGGGGCGGAGCCCCCAGGAAGGGACGGGTAGGGGCGGAGGGGGCGAAAGAAACCCAGGCCCCTACACCCGCACCGCCGACCCCCGCTCACTCATCCGCGGCGCACAGAGAATCCGCTTCTTCCGCACCCGCTTGCCCTCGATCGCCGCGACGGTCAGGCGGGCGGCCTCGGCGGCGATCTCGGCCAGGCCCCAGTCGACGGTGGTCAGCGGCGGCGTGAGGACCCGGGACACCGGGTGGTCGTCGAAGCCGACGACGGAGACGTCGCGGCCGACTTCGAGGGAGGCCTCGGCGGCAGCGGCGTACACCCCGTACGCGAGGGAGTCGGAGAAGCAGAAGACGGCCGTCGCGGGCCGCGCTCCGTCCAGGACGCGGCGGGCGACCACCGTCGCCTCGGTCAGCTCCTGGGGGCAGGGGACGAGTTCGGCTCGTAGGCCGAGGCGGTCGGCGGCCTCGCGGACGTAGACGTCGGCGGGGCGGTCCGGGGTGCTCGGGCGGGTCGGGGTCAGCACGGTCACCCGGCGGTGGCCGAGGCCGTACAGGTACTCCAGTACGGCGTCGATGCCGGCCCGGTTGTCGAAGATGACCTGCCCGGCGGTGCGGGCGGCGCTCAGGGAGTCGCCGACGGCCACCACCGGCAGGGCGTCGGCGATCGCGGACCAGCCTTCCGCGGAGGGGTTGACGGGGGACACCAGCAGCGCGTCGACGCGCTGGTCGCGCAGCTGCTTGGCGAGGACCAGTTCGCGGTCGGGGTCGCCGCCCGCGTCCAGGATCAGCGCGTAGCGGTCGCCGGCCAGCAGCTCCCGGCCGATGGCCGCCATCAGCTGCTGCTGCCAGAGGTCCTGGAGGTCGCCCGCGAGGACGCCGACCATGCTGGTGCGGCCGCTGGCCAGGGCGCGGGCGATGGGATCGGCCTCGTAGCCGAGTTCGGCGGCGGCCTTGCGCACCCGCTCCTCGGTCTCCTTCGAGACGTGCTTGCCGCGCAGGGCGTAGGAGACGGCGGCGGTGGAGAGGCCCGTGGCCTCGGCCACCTCCCGGAGGGTGGTGCGCTTGTTGGGCCTGGCCATGCCGGGAAGCCTACCGGGCGCCGTCCGCATTGTGGGCACGCGGCGCCGTCCCCGCACCGTCGACTCCCTGGGCGCGCACTTGACACACCACCTTGTTAACCGCTTAAGTTAACCGCATAAGTGAAGCGGTTAACCACACTCCCTACTCCCTCCAGTTGCCCAAGGACCGCCGCGTGCCCACCGACGTCCACCAGCACATCTGGCCGCCCGCCTTCGTCGAGCTGCTGCGCGCCCGCACCACACCGCCGTACCTCGACGGCTGGACCCTGCACCTGGAGGGCGAGCCGCCCTACGAGGTCGACCCGGCCGACCACGACATCGCGGCCCGCACCGAGCTGACCCGCGCCGACGGCCTCGACCTGGCCCTGGTGTCCCTCTCCAGCCCGCTGGGCATCGAGTACCTGCCGCCCGCCGAAGCCGTACCGCTGCTCGACGCCTTCCACGACGGCGCCCTCACCCTGCCCCCACCCTTCGGCGTCTGGGCCTCACCCTGCCTGTCGGCCCCGGACCCCGAGGCCGTCGAACGCGAACTGAGCCGCGGCTGCGCCGGCCTCCAACTCCCCGCCACCGCCCTCCTCGACGCGCCGGGCTGGCACCACTGCGCCCCCCTCCTCGACGTCCTCACCCGCCACGACAAACCCCTCTTCATCCACCCGGGCGCGACCCCTCCCACCCCCGACGCCCCGCCCTGGTGGCCGGCCCTGGTCCCCTACCTCCACCAGATGCACGCGTCCTGGTTCGCCTTCCGCGCCTTCGGCCGCGCCCGGCACCCGCGCCTGCGCGTCTGCTTCGCCGCCCTCGCGGGCCTGGCCCCGCTGCACGGCGAACGGTTCGCGGCCCGCGGCGGAGGGCGCGGCGAAGTCGACTTCGACGCCTTCTACGAGACCTCGTCCTACGGAACGCGCGCGGTGGACGCGCTCGTCCGCGCCGTCGGCATCGACGTGGTCGTCAGCGGCAGCGACCGCCCCTACGCCACCCCCGTCATCCCCGACCTCGGCGCGGACGCCGCCGTCCACGCCCTGCGCACCGCCAACCCCGCCCGCCTGCTGCACGGCCCCGCCCGAGCCATGCCGCGCGGCGGACACCGACACGAAGGGAGCCACCCATGACGTACGAGGCCCTGCCGGACCGCGCGCTCGACAAGCGCGAGCTCCAGGCACTCGTCGACGACCTCGCCGTCCGCCCCGACCTGTGGCGCGAACAGGTCGCCTTCTCCGACGAGGAGCGGCACTACGCGTCGCTGTACCGCGACGAGTACGTCGACGTCTGGCTGCTGTGCTGGACCCGGCAGAACGACACCGGCTGGCACGACCACGACATCTCCTCCGGCGCGGTCGCCGTCGTCCAGGGCGCGCTGAACGAGTCCAACCCGCGCATAGGCGGCAGCCATCTGTCCGTCACGGTCGGCGCTGGCGAGTCGTTCTGCTTCGGCCCGGAGCACATCCACCGGCTCACCGGCGCGACCGACGACGCGGTCTCGATCCACGCGTACTCGCCGCCGCTGTGGCGCCTGGGCCAGTACGACATCACCGAGGACGGCCTGATGCGCAGGATCTCCGTCTCGTACGCCGATGAGCTGCGCCCCTTGGACACCCCGGCCGCCTGAAGCGCCCGGGTTTGCCGATCAAGGGCCGGTATCGCGGCGGCGATGATCTGACGACGAATACGTCAAGTGTCGTTAAACGCGCACCCAGGGTGAGCGTGCACGTGCGTACCGTAATTGGGCGCTACAAGCACAACTCCTGAGGGAGCGTCATGCCCTCGAACCGCAGGGCCTTTCTGGCGGCGACCACCGCCGCGCTCACCGCGACCCCGACCGCTTCGGCCGCCGCCGCGCCGCATCCACGTCCGCGTCCAAGTCCTCCTCCCCCTCCGCACCCGACGACCGCTCGCGCGGCCCTCGCCGAGCTCCTCGCGGGCAACCGGCGGTACGCCGCCGGGCGCCCCCGGCATCCGCACGAAGGGAGTGCTCGGCGGCATGTCCTGGCCGCCGAGCAGCATCCGTTCGCGGTCGTCGTCGGGTGCGTCGACTCCCGCGTGCCGCCCGAGCTGGTCTTCGACCAGGGGCTCGGGGACCTGCTCTGCATAAGGACCGCCGGGCAGGTGCTGGACGAGGCGGTGCTCGGGTCCATCCAGTACGGGGTCGAGGTTCTGCACATTCCGTTGGTGCTGGTGCTGGGGCACGAGCGGTGCGGGGCCGTTGCGGCGACGCTCTCGCATCTGCGTGACGGGGCGCCCGTGCCAGGGCATCTGCGGCTGCTGGTGGACGAGATCGCGCCTGCGGCGCGGCGTACCCGGGCGGTGCCCGGGGACTGGGGCGATCACACCGTGCGGGCCCACGCGGCGTGGGTGCGGGACGTTATCCGGGCGGACCCGGCGTTCGCCTCTGCCGAGGTCGCTGCCGCGCGGTTCGATCTCGACAGCGGGCGGGTGGGCTTGCTGCCCTGAGCCCCTGCTTTCACGGCACCCGGCGCTCCTGGCTGTGCCCACACCCCCATCGCGCTGCGGAACGACTGCCCACAGCGGTAACCACGGCGATCACCACAGCGGTAGCAGCCGCTGCGTTCGCGCCCACAGCTGTGGGCGCAGCGGTACGCCCACAGCTGTAGCCGGAGCGGCAGTGCATGCCACATCGGTAGCCACAGCCGTCGCCCCCTTACTCACCCACCCCCCACGCGAAGAAGCCACGTACCCCCATGAAGCACTCCCCCGCCCTCACCCGGGTCCTCTCCGTCCTGCCCGCCCCCGCCGACTTTCGCTCCATGAGCCGGGCGCCCCGGCGCGATCTTCTCTGCGGGCTCACGGTCGCCGTGGTCGCCCTCCCCCTGGCTCTCGGGTTCGGGGTCACCTCCGGACTCGGAGCCGCGTCGGGGCTCGCGACCGCGATCGTCGCGGGTGCCCTCGCCGCGCTGTTCGGGGGGTCGGCGAGACAGGTCAGCGGGCCCACGGGGGCGATGACGGTCGTGCTGGTGCCGATCGTGCATGAGCACGGGGCCGACGGGGTGCTGACCGTGGGGCTGATCGCCGGGGTGATGCTGGTGGCGCTCGCGTTCGCGCGGGCGGGGGCCGCGATGGCGTACGTGCCCGCCCCCGTGATCGCCGGGTTCACCGTCGGGATCGCGTGTGTGATCGCGTTGCAGCAGGTGCCGTCGGCGCTGGGGGTGCCCGTGCCGGGCGGTGACCAGGTCGCGGCGGTGGCGGCGCGGGCGGCGGAGGAGTTCGGGCGGAGCCCGCAGTGGGCGGCGCTCGCGCTGTCGCTGGGGGCGGCGGCCGTGATGCTGGCGGGAGCCCGCCGGCGGCCCGGAGTGCCCTTCTCCCTCGTCGCCGTGGTCGCCGCGACCCTCGTCGCGGAGGGGCTCGGGCTGCACGTCGCCCGGATCGGCAGCCTGCCCGCGTCCCTCCCCGCCCCCTCCCTCGCCTTCCTCGACGTGTCCCGCGTGCCGTCCCTCCTCGCCCCGGCCGCCGCGGTCGCGGCCCTGGCCGCCCTGGAGTCCCTGCTCTCCGCCTCCGTGGCGGACGGCATGCGCCCGGGTGAGCGCCACGACCCAGGCAAGGAACTCTTCGGCCAGGGCATCGCCAACCTCGCGGCCCCGCTGTTCGGCGGCGTACCGGCGACGGGCGCGATCGCGCGTACGGCGGTGAACGTCCGTACCGGCGCGGCCTCCCGCCTCGCGGCGCTCACCCACGCCGTGATCCTCGCCGGGATCGTCGCGGCGGCGGCCCCGCTGGTGGCGCGGATCCCGCTGGCCGCGCTGGCGGGCGTGCTGCTCGCCACGGCCGTACGAATGGTGGAGACAGACGCCGTACGGGCCATGGCACGGGCGACACGCGGGGACGCCCTCGTGCTGGCGCTCACCGCGTGCGCGACGCTCGCGCTCGACCTGGTGCGGGCGGTGCTGATCGGCCTCACGGTCTCCGTACTGCTCGCCCTGCGTTCGGCGGTACGGGGCAGCCGGCTCACACCCGCCGCGGCCGACGAGGGGCCGGGGTGCGCGGACGTCACGTACCGCTTCGACGGGCCCCTGCTCTTCGCCGCGGCCCACCGGTTCCGGCGCAGCCTCACGGAAGTGCACGGGGTGTCGGCGGTCGACCTGCGGATGTCGGGGCTGACGGCGGTCGACGCGACGGGCGCGCTGGCGCTGAAGGACGCGGTGGGCGATCTGCGGGGCCGGGGCATCGAGGTCCGCATCACGGGGCTGGAACGGGGTCACCGCAGGGTGCTGGAGTCACTCGGGGTGCTTCCCACGGGGGCGCAGCCCAGCCCCAACAGGGGGGCTATCCCCAGTGCCTCGGGGGCCTCGGCTCCCTAACGTGAGCACCATGACCAGTATGGAAGCCCCCGGCGACGCCGAACTGAAGAAAGAACTCGACGCCACCCTGCACGCACGCAAGGAGCTGGGCGACGAGTACGAGTCCGCGCTGGTCGACTCGTTCCTGGAGAAGGTCGAGCAGCGCCTCGACGGCGCGGTCGACCGCCGGGTGCGGCGCCAGCTCGCCGAACAGCAGATGGTGGTGGCCCGCGGCGCGCGCTCACCCGGGTCGTCCGACTCCTGGGGCGAGCGCTTCGGCTTCGGGATCGTCTCGCTCGTCCTCGCGGTCCCGCTGTCCGCGATCGGCGGCGGTGTCGCGAACCTGCCGGGCCTGCTGGTCGCCTGGGGCGGCATCGTGGGGGTCAACGTGGTCCAGGCCGCGCGCCTGTCCCCGAATCTCTTCGGCCGCCGCAAGGACAAGTCACCGGCCTCGGACTGGGACGAGTAACCCCCCGGTTGTTGAAGCGACGAACGCCGAAACCACTAATTGAGGAACCACGACGGCGAGCAACCAGGTCCGCGAGAGCGGCGCCGGTTTAGGCGCAAAGGGGGCCGAGCAACCAGGTCCGCGAGAGCGGCGCCGGTTCAGACGCAAAGAGGGGCCCGGCACTTGTGACAAGTGCCGGGCCCATCTCGCATGGTGCGCGGGGACCGCCGCACCCCCGTTACCGGGGGGCGGGACGACGGCGGTCCCCGCGAGGGACGCGGGCCGGGTCAGGGCCGGGCTTGCGCGTCCGTGGCGTCCATGGAGGTCCGGGAGCCGCTCCGGAGGTCCTTGGCGCCGTTTTCGGTGTCGGCCGGGGCGGGGAGCCGCTCCCGCCCTGCCGACACCCACTAATGTGCCGGACCCGTGTTAAGCGGGTGCTGCGCGGACGTGACGCGCTCGTACCACTTCCGCGAAGTTCCCTGCCGAAACAGCCGGAAGATCCCTCTTCGGAGGGGAACTTCGGAAAAATTCTTACGGCTCCCGCCCGGATCCCCCCAGCTCGGCCGCCACGTTCCTCCCGCGCGGCCGCCACGGCCTACTGCTCGCTACTGCTCGCTACTGCTTGGCGCCGCCCTTGGCCAGGAAGGACAGCAGGTCCTGGCGACTGACGACTCCGGTGGGCTTGCCCTCGACGAGGACGATCGCGGCGTCGGCGCTGCCGAGCACGGACATCAGGTCGCCGACCGGCTCGCCGGAGCCGACCTGCGGCAGCGGCGCCGACATGTGCTTCTCCAGCGGGTCCTCCAGGGAGGCCCTCTTCGTGAACAGCGCGTCGAGCAGCTCGCGTTCGACGACGGACCCGACGACCTCGGCGGCCATCACGTCCGGGTGTCCGGCGCCCGGCTTGACGATCGGCATCTGCGAGACGCCGTACTCGCGCAGCACCTCGATGGCCTGGCCGACGGTCTCGTCCGGGTGCATGTGGACGAGGGAGGGGATGGCGCCGGGCGCCTTGTCGTTGAGTACGTCGGCGACGCGGGCGCTCGGGCCGGAGTCCTCGAGGAAGCCGTAGTCGGCCATCCACTCGTCGTTGAAGATCTTGCTGAGGTAGCCGCGCCCGCTGTCGGGAAGGAGGACCACCACGACGTCGTCCGGTCCGAGCCGCTCGGCCACCCGCAGCGCGGCCACGACGGCCATGCCGCACGAACCGCCGACGAGCAGCCCCTCTTCCTTCGCGAGCCGCCGCGTCATCTGGAAGGAGTCCTTGTCGGACACGGCGACGATCTCGTCGGCGACGGTCCGGTCGTACGCGGTGGGCCAGAAGTCCTCGCCGACGCCCTCGACGAGATACGGCCGCCCGGAACCGCCCGAGTACACGGACCCCTCCGGGTCGGCGCCGATCACCTGGACGCGACCGTCACTGACGTCCTTCAGATACCGCCCGGTGCCCGAGATGGTCCCGCCGGTCCCCACGCCCGCCACGAAGTGGGTGATCTTCCCCTCCGTCTGCTCCCACAGCTCGGGGCCGGTGGAGTGATAGTGCGAGAGGGGGTTGTTCGGGTTGGAGTACTGGTCGGGCTTCCACGCGCCGGGCGTCTCGCGCACGAGCCGGTCGGAGACGTTGTAGTACGAGTCGGGGTGCTCGGGGTCAACGGCGGTGGGGCAGACGACGACCTCGGCGCCGTACGCCCGCAGCACGTTGATCTTGTCCGTGCTCACCTTGTCGGGGCACACGAAGATGCACTTGTACCCCTTCTGCTGAGCGACGATCGCGAGGCCAACGCCGGTGTTCCCACTGGTGGGTTCGACGATCGTGCCGCCCGGCTTGAGGGCGCCGCTCTCCTCCGCGGCCTCGATCATGCGCAGGGCGATACGGTCCTTCACGGACCCGCCGGGGTTGAAGTACTCAACCTTCGCCAGGACGGTCGCCTGGATGCCCGCGGTCACGTTGTTGAGCCTCACCAGCGGGGTGTTGCCGACGAGACTGATCATCGAGTCGTGGAATTGCACCGTTGTCTCCGGAGCTGCGTTTCAAAAGGAATGGTCCCGTCAGCCTACGGCCCTGGGGGACCGTTCACGCGCCGTTGAGATTGGCCGACCTGCTCCACGGGGCAAGCAGTGGTTGTACGGCTACGAGGAGGTGGCGGCGACGGATGTCGAGCTTGTCGAGGGCGAGGGTGGCCCGGCGTATCGCGGCGGGCGCGGCCTACGGCGGCGGTGGGATCGGCCTGGTCGGGGCGGCCACCGTCGGACTGGTTCTGGCCGAGGTACAGCTGGCGAAACGCCACGTGGGCAATGGACACAGTCACGCGCCGCGCGCGGACGGCCTCTACGGGTACGCGTACACCGGTCCTGACGATCCGCCCCTCCGCCTGACGATGCTCGGCGACTCCACGGCCGCGGGCCAGGGCGTGCACCGGGCCCGCCAGACGCCGGGCGCGCTGCTGGCCTCCGGGCTCGCGGCGGTGGCCGAGCGGCCGGTGGAGCTGTGCAACGTGGCGCTGCCCGGGGCCCAGTCGGACGACCTGGACCGCCAGGTGGCGCTCGCCCTCGCGGACACCTCCCGGGTGCCCGACATCTGCGTGATCATGATCGGCGCGAACGATGTGACGCACCGGATGCCGCCGACGCGGTCGGTGCGTCATCTGTCGGCGGCGGTGCGGCGGCTGCGTACCGCCGGTGCGGAGGTCGTGGTCGGGACCTGCCCCGACCTGGGGACGGTGGAGCAGGTGCAGCAGCCGCTGCGGTGGCTGGCCCGGCGGGCGTCGCGGCAACTGGCCGCCGCGCAGACGATCGGTACGGTCGAGCAGGGGGGCCGTACGGTGTCGCTGGGCGACCTCCTCGGCCCTGAGTTCGAGGCGAACCCGCGGGAGCTGTTCGGGCCCGACAACTACCACCCCTCGGCGGAGGGGTACGCGACCGCGGCGATGGCGGTGCTTCCGACGGTGTGCGCGGCGCTGGGCCTGTGGCCGGCCGAGGAAGAGCGCCCGGATGTCTCCCGGCACGAGGGCTTCCTGCCGGTCGCCCGTGCGGCGGCGGAGGCGGCCTCGGAGCCCGGCACCGAGGTCACCGCCGCCATGCCCACCGGCCCTCGCGGCCCCTGGGCCCTCCTCAAACGCCGCCGGCGCCGCCGGCTCCCGGCCACCGACCCGGCCCCGGCACCGTCCCCGTAACGGTGGGGTTTCTTTCGCCCCCTCCGCCCCTACCCGTCCCGTACCTGAGGGCTCAGCCCCCAGACCCCCCGTATCGCGCTGACGCGCTCGTCCTCAAACGCCGGACGGGCTGAAAGATTTCCCCCGGGCCGGCGCTAGAAATCTTTAGCCCGTCCGGCGTTTGAGGACGAGGCCGTCAAGGCCGACGGGGGTCCAGGAGGCAGAGCCCCCCTGGCGGGGGTTTGGGGGCGGAGCCCCCAAGGAACGGGACGGGTAGGGGCGGAGGGGGCGAAAACCCTCTACCCGCGCCCCCGCCCGCAAACGGCGCCCCCACCAGAGAAAAGCAAGCGCTTAGAAAAGTGCGGCCGGAGTCACACACCGATAGCGGTGACCTCGCGGGTACGTGCGGGTAACTTCCCCAACAGCCCAGCCAATCCCCGTACGCCATGGAGCCGTGATGCCCGAAGCCGTGATCGTCTCAGCCGCCCGCTCCCCGATCGGCCGCGCCTTCAAGGGCTCCCTGAAGGACGTGCGCCCCGACGACCTGACCGCCACGATCATCGAGGCCGCCCTCGCCAAGGTCCCCGAGCTGGACCCGAAGGACATCGACGACCTGATGCTCGGCTGCGGCCTCCCCGGCGGCGAGCAGGGCCACAACCTCGGCCGCATCGTGGCCGTACAGATGGGAATGGACCACCTCCCGGGCTGCACCATCACCCGTTACTGTTCCTCCTCCCTCCAGACCTCCCGCATGGCCCTGCACGCCATCAAGGCGGGCGAGGGCGACGTCTTCATCTCGGCGGGTGTCGAGATGGTGTCGCGGTCCGTCAAGGGAACCTCCGACGGGCTCCCCGACACCCACAACCCGCTCTTCGCCGAGGCGGAGGCCCGCACCGCCGCCGTCGCGCAGACGGAGGGCTCGACCTGGCACGACCCGCGCGAGGACGGCCTGGTCCCGGACGCGTACATCGCGATGGGCCAGACCGCCGAGAACCTGGCCCGCCTGAAGGGCGTCACCCGCCAGGACATGGACGAGTTCGGCGTCCGCTCACAGAACCTCGCCGAGGAAGCCATCAAGAACGGCTTCTGGGAGCGGGAGATCACCCCGATCACGACCCCCGACGGCACGGTCGTCTCCAAGGACGACGGCCCGCGTGCGGGCGTGACGCTCGAGGGCGTGCAGGGCCTCAAGCCCGTCTTCCGCCCCGACGGCCTCGTCACGGCCGCCAACTGCTGCCCCCTCAACGACGGCGCCGCCGCGCTCGTCATCATGAGCGACACCAAGGCCCGCGAGCTCGGCCTCACCCCGCTCGCCCGGATCGTGTCCACCGGCGTCACCGGCCTCTCCCCGGAGATCATGGGCCTCGGCCCGGTGGAGGCCAGCAAGCAGGCGCTGCAGCGCGCCGGCCTCACCGTCGACGACATCGACCTGTTCGAGATCAACGAGGCGTTCGCCGCCCAGGTGATCCCGAGCTACCGCGACCTGAACATCCCGCTGGACAAGCTGAACGTGAACGGCGGCGCCATCGCCGTCGGCCACCCCTTCGGCATGACCGGCGCCCGCATCACCGGCACGCTCATCAACAGCCTCCAGTTCCACGACAAGCAGTTCGGCCTGGAGACGATGTGCGTCGGCGGCGGCCAGGGCATGGCGATGGTCATCGAGCGCCTCAGCTGATCCCAGCGCCTCGGCCAATCCCTTACGGGTGACCGCTGTTGAGCACAGCGTGACCGAATCGGCCCGGAGCCCAGTCATCACTGGGACTCCGGGCCGATTTGTGATCCAATCCCCCCCAAGATGTGACCTATCTCCCTCCAGATAGGGATTTGCGCAGGTCAGAGCCGTTGCGAGACTAAACATCAGGGCCAAGGTCCTGTCCTTTTCGTGACGTTACGCACTGACAGCCGGACGGTCCGCCCTTCAAGCTGATGTAGGAAGTCGGGGGGTCGACTTTGGAACCGGGAGTACGTCAGTGAGCGCCATGCCAATTGCTTTGCTGCTCACCACCGCCGCGACCGCGGCCGTGGGCGTCGCCGTTCTGCGCACCCTGCAGGGGCTGCGCCGGCAGGTCACGGCCCTGCACAGCGAACTGGCCGAGAGCCGCGCCAGTGCCGCTCGCGGCCTCGTGCCCGCGGCCCGCACGGCCGCCGACACGGACGAGATACGCGCTGCCGTCGCCGAGGCGCTCGCCGAGGAGCGGGAGCGGGAGCTCGCCGAGGCCCGGGCGTTCTGGGCCGCACAGGAGGCGCGTGACGCCTCGGACGCGCCCACGCTGCTCGGCCTGCCCGACAGCGAACTGTTCCTGCCGCGCCATTCGGACTTCGTGGGCCTGGAGCCCCTGGAGCCGGCGGTCGAGGCCGGCCTGGACGCCGAGGAGTTCGCCGGGGACTCCCCCGAACTCGCCGCGGCCCGCCGCCGCCACCCCTCGCACCCGGACTTCGTCCCGGTCCAGTCACCCGTCGTGAACGACCACGAACGCACGGTGGCCTGCCTGGAGGAACTCGCCGAGTCCCGCACGGAGCTGGCCGACGTCCGCCCCGGCCCGCTCGGCACCCTCGACGTCTACGTCTTCGCCGACGGTACGACCCTGTGCATGACGCCGGGTCACCGCAAGACCGCGGAGCAGCTGGCCGCGGCCCTGCGCGCCGGCGAGACCCCGGTCCTCCTCGGCGGCTCCGGCGTCTCGGGCGCGTACGCCCTGACGTTCGCCTACGGCGACCAGAACATCTACATCCTGGCGGACCGCGTCATAGCGTCGCTGTAAGGGCGCCCCCAGGAGGCGCCCCGTAGAAGGGCGTCGCTGGGGCGCCCCGTACGGGGCGCGACGCTCTGACATCATGCGGCTCCGCCGCGTGGGCGCGACCAGCCACAGACAAGCCGCAGTCAACCAACCGCCCCGCGGTTTCCCGGCACCACCCAGCGGAGCGCCCCCACCGGAGTCGATCAGACCCCTGCGCGTTTCTGTGCCTCCGCCACCAAGGCCACCGCCTCCGCCAGCTCCCCCTCGTCATTCAGTACGACCGCCAAATCGTGCGCGGCGACCGTGATCTGATCCGCCGCCGCGAACATGCCCGCGTCGGGCATCTCGCGGGGCTCGCCCGAGGGGTCCTCCAAAAGTTGCGCCCGCCGCGCCAACTCCCTGGCCAGCGCCAGCGCTTCCGCGGCAGCCCCCCGCTGCAGCCGACTCTGCGGCGCGGCCCGCAACCGGTCGGCGAAATGATCCACGGCACGGGTCAAAGGCGTCGTATCAAGCACGCGGCGAGCGTACGCGCCGCAGCAGGACTGTTGCCAACAACCCAACCCTCAGGCACGGTGGCGTGAAGGACCGGCTTACATCCCCATTGCGTCCGGAGGCGCCGATGTCCCAAGTCTTCTCCGAGGAGACCCATCGCAACATGCTCGCCCGCATCCCTCACTGCACCGGTCGTGAAGTCTCCGACTGGCTTCGCACCGTCGACGAAGGCCCCGCTCTCTTCCGCTTCGAGGAGAAGGTCAGCTGGCTCCGCGCCGAGCACAACCTCGCGTACGGCCATGCCAAAGCGATCATTCACGAGTACGACCTGAGGAGGGCCGCGCGCAAACTGCTCTGAGCGCGCACCACCAAGACGACAGGCATCCGATGACGACGAAGGGCCCGCGAACCGAGGTTCGCGGGCCCTTCAGTCACGTACTACCGCCGTGACCGGCCTGTTCGGTCGTCGTCCTAGTCGTCGCCGCTGAAGATGGCGACCAGGCGCAGCATCTCGACGTAGATCCACACGAGGGTCATGGTCAGGCCGAACGCGGCCAGCCAGGCCTCCTCGCGGGGAGCGCCGTAGGCGATGCCGTCCTCGATCTGCTTGAAGTCGAGGGTGAGGAAGAACGCGCCGATGAGGATCGCCAGGATGCCGACGACCGCGCCGAGCGGGCCCATGCTGCGCAGTCCGCCGTCCTCGGCGACACCGAAGACGACCAGCAGCAGGTTGACCGCCATGACCAGGATGAAGGCGATGGCGATGGTCATGCCGATGCGCGCGTACCGCGCGGTCACACGGATCCAGCCCGCCTTGTAGACCAGCAGGGTCGCGCCGGAGACGGCCATGGTGCCGAGCACTGCCTGGAAGGGCGCGCCGTTCCAGACGGTGTTGTACATCTCGCTGATGACGCCGAGGAAGACGCCCTCGAAGGCGGCGTAACCAAGGATCAGCGCGGGCGAGGCGGTGCGCTTGAAGGACTGCACCATCGCCAGCACGAAGGCGACGAGGGCGGAGCCGACGGCCAGGCCGTAGCTGGTGGACGACACGGGCAGCAGCGCCCAGGCCAGGATGGCGCCGACGACGACGGTGCCGAGCGTCATGGCCGAGCGCATGACGACGTCGTCCATCGTCATACGGCCGGTGGTGGTAACCGGGGCCTGCGGCGGAGCGCCGTACTGCAGGTCCTGCTGTGCGTACGGGTTCTGCGCGTAGGGGTTGCCGCCCTGCTGGGCGTACGGGTTGCCCTGGGCGTACGGGTTGCCCTGGGCGCCGACAGCGGGTCCCCCGGCCTGCGGCGCCGCGTTGAAGCCCGCGTAGCCGTTGTCGCGGCTGAACCCCCGTCGCGAGAAGACCGGGTTACTGCTCCTCATTTCACTCCTCCATGGCCACCCTGCGTGGCCTTGGCTCAAGAGTAATAGGTAGGCAAAGGATCGACCCTACTGCCTGGGGAGGATCTTTCCCTTGTGGTGCCACGGTACGCGGGTGACTTATGCCCTGCGAGCACTGGTACGAAGCCGTGACAGGGCACTTAGGTGACGCTTAGCCCGGTTCAGTCCAGGGGAAAGCCCGTGTAGCCCTCCGCGAGGTCGGTCTCGGCCGCCCGTGAGCTCGCCATCCGCTCCAGGCGGGCCACCTGGACGCGGTCCTCGAAGGGGGTCGCGCCGGGGTCGCGGTGCAGCAGGGTCGTCATGTCGTACGAGAACCGTTCGGCCTGCCAGACGCGGCGCAGACAGGTCTCGGAGTAGGCGTCGAGCAGCTCACCGGAACCGCTCTCCTTCTCGTACGAGAGGGCCCGCGCGAAGGTGACGACGTCGCCGACGGCGAGGTTGAGCCCCTTCGCTCCCGTCGGCGGCACGATGTGGGCGGCGTCACCGGCGAGGAAGACCCGCCCGTGCCGCATGGGCTCGTGGACGTAACTCCGCATCGGGGTGACGGACTTGGCGGTGATGGGCCCCCGCTGGAGCCGCCAGTCGTCGTCCGTCTCGAAGCGCCGCTCCAGCTCGTCCCAGATCTCCTCGTCGCTCCACGCCTGGGCGTCGGTGCCCTGGGGCACCTGGAGGTAGAGGCGGGAGACCGCGGGCGAGCGCATGCTGAGCAGGGCGAAACCGCGGTCGTGGCGGGCGTAGACCAGCTCGTCGTGCGAGGGAGGGACATCGGCGAGGATGCCGAGCCAGCCGAAGGGGTACGTCCGCTCGAAGACGCGGGAGAGCTCGGCCGGCACGGCCTTCCGGGCGACCCCCCAGAACCCGTCGCACCCGACGACGTAGTCGCACTCGAGCACGTCCTCGCGCCCTTCGTACGTGTAGCGGATCCGCGGCCGGTCGCTCTCGGCGTCCTCCACGGCGAGCGCCTCGGCGCCGAAGAGCAGGGGCCCGCCCTCCTTGAGCTGAAGGGCGATCAGGTCCTTGCACACCTCGGTCTGGGCGTACACCATCACGGAGCGCCCGCCGGTGAGCGCGGGAAAGTCGACGCGATGCCTCCGGCCCGCGAAGCGCAGCTCTATCCCGTCGTGCCGCAGCCCTTCCCGGTCCATCCGCTCACCGGCACCGGCGGCCCGCAGCACATCCACGGTTCCCTGCTCCAGAATCCCGGCCCGCTGCCGCTGCTCCACATACGCACGGTCCCGGCTCTCCAGCACCACGGACTCGATCCCCGCATTGTGCAGCAACCGCGCCAGCAGCAACCCGGCCGGCCCGGCCCCGATGATCCCGACGGTGGTACGCATCGGCACGCCCCTTCGCGTTCCTCTGTTTGATGTTCGCCTGGTGAAAATTACTTCACCATTTCCTGAAAGGAGTCTCCGACCGCACGCGCTTGCTGTCAACGGTCGGTGGCGAACTCCTCCAGGCAGGCCGCAGCCGAGGTGAGAGGTCGGAAGTGCCCGGAACCGGACTTGAACCGGTACGCCCGCGAGGGGCAGCGAGGTTTAAGCTCGCCGTGTCTGCATTCCACCATCCGGGCAGGCCATGGGCTCCGCATCGAGGTTCCGAGCCTATCGGGACGCATCCGCCCAACAGCGGGCGGGCGGCCCGATGTTGTCTTATTTTATTGACGTCTGAGGGTGCATCAGCCCTCGGTACGGGCCATCCGCACTTGCCAATAGCCTTTCTGACGGTCCGGGGCGGCGTATACGGAATGACGGAATTTCACCGTCCGAACGAGCGCACTCCACGAAGTCCGCGCCGTGGGCGCCCGGATCCCGTACCCGGAGACCGCTCAGGGGAGCGCCGTCATCCCCAGGTATGACACGACCGCTCCCGGTCCGACCGCAGGCTGCCCCCGGAACCAGAACAGCGGCTGACTACATCGCGCGATGCGCGTCCGACGATGGGACACGTCCCCAGAAACGTCGTCGTCCCGACAGGAGCACCCTCCCGTGACCACCACTCCCCTCGCCGGCCGCACCACCGCCGTGGCAGCCCGTGCCACGGAACTGTCGAAGGTCTACGGACAGGGCGAGACCCAGGTGGTCGCCCTGGACCGGGTCACCGTCGACTTCCGCCAGGCCGAGTTCACCGCGATCATGGGACCCTCCGGGTCCGGCAAGTCCACGCTGATGCACTGCGTGGCCGGCCTCGACACCTTCAGCAGCGGCTCCGTACGCATCGGCGAGACCGAGTTGGGCTCCCTGAAGGACAAGCAGCTCACCAAGCTCCGCCGGGACAAGATCGGCTTCATCTTCCAGGCGTTCAACCTGCTGCCGACCCTGACGGCCCTGGAGAACATCACCCTCCCGATGGACATCGCGGGCCGTAAGGCCGACAAGGAGTGGCTGGACACGGTCATCAAGATGATCGGCCTCGCCGACCGGCTCACCCACCGCCCCTCCCAGCTCTCCGGCGGCCAGCAGCAGCGCGTCGCCGTCGCCCGCGCCCTCGCCTCCCGGCCCGACATCATCTTCGGCGACGAGCCGACCGGAAACCTGGACTCGCGCTCGGGCGCGGAGGTGCTGGGCTTCCTGCGCAACTCCGTACGGGAGTTGGGGCAGACCGTGGTGATGGTGACCCACGACCCGGTGGCGGCGGCCTACGCGGACCGGGTCGTCTTCCTCGCGGACGGACGGATCGTCGACGAGGTGTACGAGCCGACCGCCGACTCGGTCCTGGATCGAATGAAGCAGTTCGACGGCAAGGGCCGCACGAGCTGACGCCCGCCGGACTCGCTCGGCCGACGCCCGCCGGACTCCCTGGGCCCACAACCGCCGGACTCCCTGGGCCCACGCCCGCCGGACCCCTTCAACCTCCTGCGCCTCCCCGCGACTTCCTGGACTGAGAAACCCATGTTCCGTACCGCCTTGCGCAACGTACTCGCGCACAAGGCCAGGCTCCTGATGACCGTGCTCGCCGTGATGCTCGGCGTGGCGTTCGTGTCGGGGACCCTGGTCTTCACCAACACCATCTCCGACGCCTACCAGAAGAGCTCCGCCAAGGGCTTCGACCAGGTCGACGTCGCCATCCAGCCGGAGAGCCAGGCGGACGAGGGCGACAGGATCGGCAAGACGGCGAAGCTCACGCAGCCGCTGCTCGACAAGGCCGCCAAGGTTCCGGGCGCCGCCTCCGCCATCGGCGTCGTGAACGGCTTCACCGCCATCGCCGACAAGGACGGCAAGCTCATCGGCGGCGGCTTCCAGTCGCAGGGCGGGAACTACTGGGGCAGCAAAGACCCCCGCTATCCGCTGACGAGTGGTCACGCGCCCAAGGGGACGGGCGAGGTCGCCATCGACGCGGAGACCGCGAAGCGGGCCGGGTACAAGGTCGGCGACACCGTACGGCTGTCCGTGGACGGGCCGGTCCTGACGCCCACCATCACCGGCGTCTTCACCACCGACGACGGCAACGTCGCCGCGGGCGGCAGCCTCGCCCTCTTCGACACGGCGACCGCGCAGAAGCTCTTCCACTCGGTCGGCTCGTACGACGAGATCGACGTGAAGGCGACGGCCGGCACCAGCCAGACCGCGCTGCTGGGCGCCCTCGACGACGTCGTACCGAAGGACGTCGCCTCCACCACCACCGGACAGCAGCTGGCCGACGACCAGGCCGAGCAGATCTCCTCCGCGATGAGCGGGATGAAGACGGGCCTGCTGGTGTTCGCCGGCATCGCGCTGTTCGTCGGCACGTTCATCATCGCCAACACCTTCACCATGCTGGTCGCCCAGCGCACCAAGGAGCTGGCCCTGCTGCGCGCCGTCGGCGCCTCCCGACGGCAGGTCACCCGGTCCGTGCTCGTCGAGGCCTTCGTCGTCGGTGCGGTCGCCGCCGTCGCGGGTCTGGCCGCGGGCATCGGCATCGGCGCCGGAATGCGCTCCCTGATGGGCACGCTCGGCGCCACCGTGCCGGACGGCCCGCTGGTCGTCTCGCCGGGCACGATCGCCACCGCCCTGCTCGTCGGCATCCTCATCACCATGCTGGCCGCCTGGCTGCCGGGCCGCCGCGCCGCGAAGATCCCGCCGGTCGCCGCGATGAGCAGCGTGCACGCGAAGGCGACGACGAAGTCCCTGGTCCTGCGGAACACGATCGGCGCCCTCTTCGCCGCCGCGGGTGTCGCCGTGGTCCTCTACGCGACCACCATGGACGGCTCGGACGGCCAGGCCCCGATGGGCTTCGGCGCGGTCCTGCTGATCGTCGGCGTCTTCGTCCTCACCCCGCTGCTCTCCCGCCCGCTGATCGCGGCGGCGGCCCCGGTGCTCCGCGTCTTCGGGGTCTCCGGCAAGCTGGCCCGCCAGAACTCGGTCCGCAACCCGCGCCGTACCGCCGCCACCGCCTCCGCCCTGATGATCGGCCTCACCCTCATCACCGGTATGACGGTGATGGCGGGCAGCCTGCAGAAGTCGATCGACAAGATGGCCAGCTCCGCGATCAAGGCGGACTACGTCGTGTCGATGGCGAACGGCAACTCGCTCTCCCCGGACGTCGAGAAGAAGCTCGCCGGCGTCGCCGGGGTCACGGACATCAGCTCCCTGCGCGACGCGCCCTCCCGCATCGACCAGCAGACCGAGTACCTGACCGGCGTCAACGGCGCGGCCATCGCCAAGCTCACCGACCTGACGATCGCCGGCGGCTCCTTCAAGGTCGGCGGCGAGCGGATCGTCGTCGACAAGGACACCGCCAAGTCGCACGGCTGGAAGGCCGGTTCGGACGTCACCGTCTCGTACGAGGACGGGAAGAAGGAGAAGCTGACCGTCGCCGGGGTCTACGAGGGCAACGAGATGATCCACGGCATCATCGTGGACAACGCGACGCTCTCGCCCCACCAGACCGACACCGCCTCCGACATGCAGGTCATGCTGAAGACGTCGAACGGCACGTCGGACGCGACCAAGGACAAGCTGGAGAAGGCCCTCGGCGACAACCCGGCCATCAAGGTCCAGGACAAGCAGGACCTCTCCAACAGCATCGCGCAGATGTTCACCCTGATGCTGAACATGCTCTACGGCCTGCTCGCGATGGCGGTCATCGTCGCCGTCCTCGGTGTCATCAACACCCTCGCCATGTCGGTCTTCGAGCGCTCCCAGGAGATCGGGATGCTGCGCGCGATCGGCCTCGACCGCAAGGGCATCAAGCGGATGGTCCGCCTGGAGTCCCTGGTCATCTCGCTCTTCGGCGGCGTCCTCGGGATCGGCCTGGGCGTGTTCTTCGGCTGGGCGGCCGGTGAGCTGCTGGGCAGCAAGATGGCGACGTACGAACTGGTGCTGCCCTGGGCCCGGATGGGGATCTTCCTCCTCCTGGCGGCGACGGTCGGCGTCCTGGCGGCGCTGTGGCCGGCGCGGCGGGCGGCCCGCCTGAACATGCTGACGGCGATCAAGTCGGAGTAGCTCTTCTCGGCGGTACGCGCATCGGGGCCCCGATGCGCGTATCCGCCGTCAGTTCCAGGATCTCGCCCGTAGCGGCATCCCAGAGGCGCCGGACGCCTCCGGTGTCCTGATCGCCAGCACCTGGTTGACGCCGATGCGGTTGCGCTCGAAGGCAACCGCACTGGCCGCCATGTACAGGCGCCAGACGCGGGCCCGCCCGGGGCTGGTGAGCTTGACGGCCCGTGCCCACTGCGCCTCCAGGTTGGTGACCCACCGGCGCAGGGTGAGCGCGTAGTGCTCGCGGAGGGACTCGACGTCGCGGACCTCGAACCCGGCGCGCTCCAGCTGCGTCACGGTCGTGCCGAGGGGGGCGAGCTCGCCGTCCGGAAAGACGTACGCGTCGATGAACTCGTCCACGGAGTACGCCGATTCGTCCCGCTGCGGGCGGCGGGCGATCTGATGGTTGAGCAGCCGCCCGCCGGGCTTGAGCAGGCTGTACAGCACCTCGGCGTACTCCAGGTAGCGCTCGGCGCCGACGTGTTCGGCCATGCCGATGGAGGAGATGGCGTCGTACGGTCCGTCGGCGACGTCGCGGTAGTCCTGGACGCGGATCTCGACCTTGTCGGTCAGTCCCGCGTCGGCGACCCGCTTACGGGCGTACGCGGCCTGTTCCTGGGACAGCGTCACCCCGACGACGTTCGCGCCGTGCTCGCGGGCGGCGTGCATGGCCATGGAGCCCCAGCCGCAGCCGACGTCGAGGAGGCGCTGGCCGGGCTTCAGGTCCAGCTTGCGGGCGATGAGTTCGAGCTTGTCGCGCTGGGCGGTCTCGAGGGTGCCGGCGTCTTCCCAGTAGGCGCACGAGTAGACCATGGACGGCCCGAGGACGATCTCGTAGAAGTCGTTCCCCACGTCGTAGTGGTGGCTGATGGCTCGTTTGTCGCTGCGCTTGGTGTGCAGGTGGCGGCGCCTGCGGACCTCCTCGCGGGGTGGGGTGGGGGGCAGTGGGGGCCCGGCCATCTTCACCAGCCCGCGGACGGCGGCGCGCACCTCGGGATCGCGCAGGGCCTCCCCGACGCCCCTCGCATCCTCGCCCCGGTCCCACACGAGCCCGGACATCAGGTCCAGGGCGGTGTAGAGATCCCCCTCCACCCCGAGATCACCGGCGACCCAGGCCCGGGCCAGCCCCAACTCGCCCGGCTTCCACAGGAGCCGGCGGACGGCTTTTCGGTTGCGTACGACTAGGGCGGGGGCGCCGGGGGGGCCTGCTTCCGAGCCGTCCCAGGCGCGGATGCGCAGCGGGAGCGGGGCCCCCAGCAACTGTTCGACAAGGCTCTTCAGCCGCAGCGCGGCGTCCTGCATGGCGTACACCTCCGAGACAACACTCCCGAACGCTCCAACACCACGTAAACACCAACTGCCCTGCCGCGCAGTCCCCCTTCCGCGTTACAGCTGAGCAAAATAGCTGTATCTACCACGTTTTTTCGCCCCCTCCGCCCCTGCCCATTCCCGTCCCCTGGGGGCTGCGCCCCCAGACCCCCCTAAAAGATTGCGCAGTTCCCCGCGCCCCTTTTAGGGGCGCGGGGAACTGCGCAGTCTTTTAGCGGGGGTCTGGGGGCGCAGCCCCCAGGTACGGGACGGGCAGGGGCGGAGGGGGCGAAGACCTCAAAGCCTTGGATCCACCGGTTCCGACTCCAGTGCCAGCACCCCGAAGACGGCCTCGTGCACCCGCCACAGCGGCTCGCCCTCCGCCAGCCGGTCCAGGGCCTCGAGCCCCAGCGCGTACTCACGGATCGCGAGCGACCGCTTGTGGTTCAGAAAGCGCCCGCGCAGCCGCGCGAGGTTCTCGGGGCGGGTGTACTCCGGACCGTAGATGATCCGCAGGTACTCACGCCCCCGGCACTTGATGCCGGGCTGCACCAACCGCCCCGTCTCACCGCGCACCACCGCACCGACCGGCTTGACGACCATGCCCTCGCCGCCGCGGCCCGTCATCTCCAGCCACCAGTCGATGCCGGCCCGCACCGACTCCGGGTCACCGGTGTCGACGAAGAGCCGCCGGGTGGTCTGCAGCAGTCCGCTCCCGTCGTGCTCGACGAGCCGGTCGATCAGGGCGAGCTGCTCGTCGTGCGGCAGCGCGGCGAGACTGCGTCCCTGGACCGCGAGGATCTGGAAGGGCGCCAGCCGGACGCCGTCCAGGCCGTCCGTCGTCCAGCAGTACCGCCGGTAGGCGTCCGTGAACGCCTCGGCGTCGGCGGCGCGTTCACGCTGGCGCGCCAGCAGCTCCCGTACGTCGACCCCACGCTCGGCCGCGCCCTCGAGTGCGGCCAGCGCGCCCGGGAACGCCGCCCCGGACGCGGCGCCGACCGCCGCGTACTGACTGCGCAGCAGCCCGGACGCCTTCAGCGACCACGGCATGAGCTCCGCGTCGAGCAGCAGCCAGTCCGTCTCCAGCTCCTCCCACAGACCGGACTCGGTCACCACGGCCCGTATCCGCCCGAGGATCTCCTCGGTGACGGCGGCGTCGTCGAAGAAGGGACGGCCGGTACGGGTGTACAGCGACCCGGTCGGGCCTCCCCCGGTGACGCCGAACCGCTCGCGCGCCACCCCCGCGTCCCGGCAGACCAGCGCCACCGCCCGCGAGCCCATGTGCTTCTCCTCGCACACGACACGGGCGACGCCGTCCTCCTTGTACTGCGCGAAGGCCTCGGCGGGGTGCTCCAAGTAGCCCTCGATGTGCGAGGTCGCGGTCGGTGCCATGGTCGGCGGCAGGTACGGAAGCAGCCGCGGGTCCACGGCGAAGCGGCTCATGACCTCCAGGGCAGCCGCCGCGTTCTCCTCACGGACCGACACCCGTCCGGCGTGCCGCGTCTCGACGATCCGCCGTCCGTGCACGTCCGCCAGGTCCAGCGGACGGCCTTCGTGGCCGCCGGGCGCCTCGCTGGCCAGCGGCTTCGTCGGCTCGTACCAGACCTGCTCGGCTGGTACGTCGACGAGCTCGCGCTCCGGCCAGCGCAGCGCGGTGAGTTTGCCACCGAAGACGGCACCCGTGTCGAGGCAGATGGTGTTGTTCAGCCAGGTGGCCGTCGGGACCGGGGTGTGACCGTAGACGACGGCCGCGCGGCCGCGGTAGTCCTCCGCCCACGGGTAGCGCACCGGCAGCCCGAACTCGTCCGTCTCGCCGGTCGTGTCGCCGTACAGCGCGTGCGAGCGCACCCGGCCCGACGTGCGGCCGTGGTACTTCTCGGGCAGACCCGCGTGGCAGACGACCAGCCGCCCGCCGTCGAGGACGTAATGGCTGACGAGCCCGTCGAGGAACTCCCGCACCTGCTTCTTGAACTCCTCGCTCTCCCCCTCCATCTGCTCGATCGTCTCGGAGAGACCGTGCGTGTGCTGGACCTTGCGGCCCTTGAGGTAACGCCCGTACTTGTTCTCGTGGTTGCCGGGCACGCACAGGGCGTTGCCGGACCCGACCATGGACATCACGCGGCGCAGTACGCCCGGGGTGTCCGGGCCGCGGTCGACGAGGTCGCCGACGAAGACGGCCGTACGGCCCTCCGGGTGCACCCCGTCGACGTACCCCAACTTGCCCAGCAGCGACTCCAGTTCGGACGCGCAGCCGTGGATGTCGCCGATGATGTCGAAGGGGCCGGTGAGGTGGGTCAGGTCGTTGAACCGCTTCTCGGTGCGGACCTCGGCGCTCTCCACCTCCTCCACGCCGCGCAGCACGTGCACCTTCCTGAACCCCTCGCGCTCCAAGTGCCGCAGGGAGCGGCGGAGTTCGCGGATGTGGCGCTGGATGACGCGGCGCGGCATGTCGGCGCGGTCGGTGCGGGCCGCGTTGCGTTCGGCGCACACCTCCTCCGGTACGTCCAGCACGATCGCGATGGGCAACACGTCGTACTGCTTGGCGAGTTCGATCAGCTGGCGGCGGCTCTCCTGCTGAACGTTGGTGGCGTCCACCACCGTGCGCCGCCCCGCGGCGAGCCGCTTGCCCGCGATGTAGTGGAGTACGTCGAAGGCGTCGCGGCTGGCGCTCTGGTCGTTCTCGTCGTCGGCGACGAGGCCGCGGCAGAAGTCGCTGGAGATGACCTCGGTCGGCTTGAAGTGCCGGCGGGCGAAGGTCGACTTGCCCGAGCCCGACGCGCCGATCAGCACCACGAGGGAGAGGTCGGTGACGGGCAGGGTACGTGCCTTCTTGGTCTCGTCGGTCATGCGGCCTTCTCCTCCTTCGTAGCGAGCCTGAATACGGCCATCTGGGTCGGTGACCCCACCTCGGGATCCTCGGGGCCGACGGGCGTGAACTCCACGTCGTAGCCATGGCGTTGGGCGACCTGCCCGGCCCAGGCCCGGAACTCCTCGCGCGTCCACTCGAAGCGGTGGTCGCCGTGCCGGGAGTGTCCGGCCGGGAGGGTCTCCCAGCGGACGTTGTACTCGACGTTCGGCGTCGTCACGAGGACCGTCCTCGGGCGTGCGGAGCCGAACACCGCGTACTCCAGGGCGGGCAGCCGGGGCAGGTCGAGGTGCTCGATGACCTCGCTGAGCACGGCGGCGTCGTACCCCTTGAGGCGGTTGTCGGTGTAGGCGAGCGAGCCCTGGAAGAGCTGCACGCGCGATGCCTGCCGCTCCCCCATCCGGTCCAGCTTGAGCCGCCGCGCGGCGATGGTGAGCGCGCGCATCGACACGTCGACCCCGACGATCTCGGTGAACCGCGTGTCCTTGAGCAGCGCCTGCACCAACTGGCCCTGGCCGCAGCCGAGATCGAGCACACGCCCGGCACCGGAGGCGCCCAGCGCGGCGAGGATCGCGTCGCGCCGCTGCACGGCGAGCGGCACAGGCTTGTCCTCCGTGTCGGTCTCCTCGTCGACCGCGTTGTCGATCTCCTCGACCTCGGTGTCGTCGGCCTCGGCGAGCCGTACGAGTTCGAGGCGCTCCATCGCCTCCCGGGTCAGCGACCAACGGCGCGAGAGATACCGGCTGGTGATCAGCTTCTGCTCCGGGTGGTCCGGCAGCCAGCCCTCACCGGCCCGCAGCAGCTTGTCGACCTCGTCGGACGACACCCAGTAGTGCTTGGCGTCGTCGAGCACGGGAAGCAGCACGTAGAGATGGCGCAGGGCCTCGGCGAGCGTCAGCCGCTCCGCTTCCAGTTCCAGACGTACGTAGCGGGAGTCGCCCCATTCCGGGAACCGGTCGTCCAGCGCCACGGCCTCGACCGTCACCGTCCATCCCAGCGGCTCGAAGAGCTTCCGTACGAGGTCGGCGCCGCCCCGTGCGGGCAGCGCGGGCACCTCGATGCGCAGCGGCCTGGACTGCTCCGGCAGCTCGGGCTTCGCGGTGCACTGGCCCTTCATCGCGCTGGAGAACACGCCGCTCAGCGCCACGGCGAGCAGGGACGAGGCCGCGTACGGGCGGTCGTTGACGTACTGCGCGAGCGCGGCGTCGGGTGCCCCGCCGCGCCCCTTGCCCTTGCCGCGCCGGACCAGGGCCACCGCGTCGACCTCGAGCAGCAGCGCGGCCGTGCACCGCTCGACGGACGCCTCGGGGTAGAGGACGTGCGCTGTGCCGTAGGAGGTCGAGAACGCCTGCGATTTGTCGGGATGCTTGTGCAGCAGAAAGCCGAGGTCGGTCGCTGGGCGCTCTGGGGTACCGGTGGTACTGATCGTCAGGAACACTGTGGGCCTGCCTCGAAACGTCTTCTGAGCTGCGGAAACTTGCCGTGCGGTCCAACGCCGTGCACATCGCGTGCACACACGCCTAAAAGTGGTGAACCGCAGCGAGGGGAGAACGCGCCTCGGTGATCACTGCTCCAGGCCCTTCCTCGCCCTCGTAGCGGTGCATACGCCGCGCTGCGGTCAGCCGCCCGCGCGGCGCCCCTTCTTCGGCGCGCCTGCACAACGTACAGCGAACGTCCCTGGCGTACTCAGGCATTTTCCCTCCGCCGTACTCGCTCCGCCGGGGCACCAGGGCCGACTCCAGGAGCCCGGCCGGCTCCGGGAGGCCGTACGACTCCTCGAAGGAGGCAGGAGCCCGCGCCGTTGCGTGGTCAACTCAGGCAGTAGCGTCTGGGCCATGCCGGATGCCCTTGACGTGTCGGTGGCACTGCGAGGCGGAGTGACCAGCCGCTCCTTTGCTTGGGACTTCGTGCGCCGCTTTGCCGACGAGTGGACGGGCCGCCCGTTGCGGTCCGGAGACGGCTGCACCGCGGCCGAACTGGACGCTGCGCAGGCCGATCTGGGTTTCGAACTGCCTGCCGCGCTGCGGGAGGGATACGCGCTGTGCGGCCGCCGCGACGACCTGACCAGGCAGGAGGAACCCTTGGTCACGCCGGCTGAGCTCTACGTGGACGACGGCTTCGGCGGTGTCCTGGCCTTCCGCCGCGAAAACCAAGACTGCGCGGCATGGGGGATCCCCCTGGATCAGATCGAGCAGGACGACCCCCAGTGGTGGTGGAGTCGCACGAGGGGTGGCTCCCCTTCCTCGACCGCGTATCCGTGGCCTGGGTGGAGCTGGTACTGAGCGAGTCGCTGTTCGGTCCAGGGAAGCTGTACGACGCCTGCGAGCTGCCGGACGGACTCCTGGCGGGCCTGCACGCGGGCTACACGCAGGTGGACTTGCCTGACCACCAGGCCGGTCTCCTACTGACCGCACCGCGCGGTCGAGGTGCGCGTTGGGGGGGGCCGCTGGCACGAGGGTGGGCTGCGGGCCCACTTCCACGGGCCGGGCGGCCGGTCCGTCGCGTGGGTGCGGCCGCGGTTCTACGGGCCGGAATGGCAGGTGTGACCGTCGGCGATAGTTGGCCAGAGGCGGTGGCAAGACCTCTGGTGAACGGCCTGTACTCAAAGACAGTCGGCCATTTTGCTCAGAGATAGTTGGCCACTGCGGCCTCGACGTCATCGCGGAGCTGCGTGGAGGCGTGCTTCTTGAGGTGGAGCCAGGTGCGTCCCCACTGCTTGGACGACTTCGCTGCTGCGGAGGGCAGCATGGTGCGCAGAGCCTCCCGGAGCGCCGGTCGTTCCAGGGCGAGCAGCGTGGCGGCTCCGTCCAGAAGGATGGCGGTGGCGACAGCAGAGCGGGGTGGGGCGTCCGACCTCAGTCTTTCGCGTGGCGGGCGGACCTCAACTCTTGACGGCCTCTGCGATCTGCAGGGCGGCCTGGGCGGGCGTGAGGTGCGTGGTGTCGACGACCTCGGCCTCGCCGTGTAGCCACGTGCGGGCCGCCTCGGCGTAGGGCTCGAGGTATTTGAGGCGGAACGGGGAGGGGACGGGAGTGTCCCCCTCGATGCGCCCGCGGAGGGTGTCTTGGTCAGCGTGGAGGACGAAGTGCCTTACTGGGATGGCATGTTGGGCGAGGCCCGTGCTGATCTCGCGCCAGTACCGCTCGACCAGGACAGTCATGGGCATCACCAGAGTGCCGCCGGTGTAGTCGAGTACGCGGCGGGCGGTCTCGACGACGAGCGGCCGCCACGGCGGCCAGTGCTGGAAGTTGTCCGTCTCGGGCAGCCCCGGCGTGATGTCCATGAGTGTCTCGCCGACCTTCTCGGCGTCGAACACCCGTGAATCCGGGATCAGTTGCTGCACGAGTGCACTGGTCGTCGTCTTGCCTGCGCCGTGGGTGCCATTGAGCCATACGATCACGGGACCCAACGCTAGCGCCGTGCGGGCCGAGGGAACGGGCACGGCAGAAATCCGGTACGGCTTCGGCGTTTCCCAGGGTGGTGTCAACCATCAGGATCAGGTGTCACCTATCTCGAATCACAAGGACAAATCACCCAGGGTGCCTTGGTGACCAAGTAGCACTGCGAGTGGCCATCTATCGCCGCGAGTCACAGCAGGCCACCGTCAGCTTCAGCCGACACTACGTCTGGGATTCGGCGACGATCAGACCCCGTGGCGCCGCGGACTGGCTGATCGAGCAGGGCCTCTCAGGACGCGAGCCCGTGTACGTCCACGTCGGCGGCTGCTGGAATGCCGGGAAGCGGAGCCGTGGAGTAGAGCGGGATCAGGCGGTGCGGGCGCTCGCGGAGGGCGGGGTGCCGGCCTGCCCGCACTGCCGTCCGGACACCGGGTTGGGGATCCTCGACCAGTGAGCCTGTTCTTGCTGAAGAGGGTGAAGAACCTCTCGTTCCGCGGCTGCATCCGCAGGCCCATGGAAGGCCCTCCTGGACCGTCGGCATCGCCGTACGCGGCGCGTCACCGCTTCGGGAGGAGCTTGTCCGTCCACAGCGGACAACAAAAGGCAAAGGCAAGGAGGTTACCCACTCCTTGCCACTCTCAACGTATAGCGCACCGGGGGGCTTGCGGCAAGGCCCGGGTCGTGCCGCAGAATGGCCGGCCAAGGCCAGAACCTGCGGAAATAACAGATTCGCGAAGTGCGTGTGTTGTTGTCGGCGTTTGGGTTGCGCGAGAACGTCGAACCGCCGGTGGACTCGCGGTGCGGTTGCGGGGACTCGGCGCGGAGGTGCGGGTGTGCGCGCCGCCGGACTGCGCGGAGCGGCTGGCCGAAATCCAGTCTCGTTGAATGGGCGTTTTGATGATTGACGTGATCGTGGTCGGCGGCGGACCGACCGGCTTGATGCTGGCCGGCGAGTTGCGGCTGCACGGCGTGCACGTGGTCGTGCTGGAGAAGTTGACCGAACCGACCGAGCAGTCCCGCGGACGCGGCCTGCACACGCGCAGCGTCGAGATGATGGACCAGCGCGGCCTGCTGGACCGGTTCCTCGCGGTCAGTGAGAAGTTCCAGGTCGGCGGTTTCTTCGGCGGCATCCTCAAGCCGTGGCCGGACCGGCTGGACACGGCGCACCCGTACGGCCTCTCCACCCTGCAGCCGGTCACCGAGCGGCTGCTCAACGAGCGTGCCCTCGAACTTGGCGCCGAGATCCGGCGCGGCTGCGAAGTGGTCGGGGCGAGTCAGGCCGACGAGAGGGCCGGGGTGACCGTCGAGCTGGCGGACGGCACGCACCTGCGCTCGCGCTACCTCGTCGGGTGCGACGGCGGCCGCAGTACGGTGCGCAAGCGGCTCGGCGTCGGTTTCCCCGGCGAGCCCGCCAAGGTCGAGACGCTGCTGGGTGACATGGAGATGACCGAGGATCCGGCGACGGTTGCCGTCGTCGTCGCGGAAGTCCGCAAGACCCAACTGCGGTTCGGCACCATCCCCAACGGGGACGGGACGTACCGCGTCATCGTGCCCGCCGAGGGCGTGTCCGAGGACGGTGCGACCGCGCCGACCCTCGAGGAGTTCAGGCAGCGGCTACGGGCCTTGGCGGGCACCGACTTCGGCGTGCACTCACCGCGCTGGCTGTCCCGGTTCGGCGACGCCACCCGGCAGGCCGAGCGCTACCGGGTCGGCCGGGTGCTGCTGGCCGGCGACGCGGCGCACATCCACCCGCCGACCGGCGGGCAGGGGCTCAACCTCGGCGTACAGGACGCGTTCAACCTCGGCTGGAAGCTGGCCGCCGCGGTCAACGGCTGGGCGCCGGAAGGGCTGCTGGACAGCTACCACGCCGAACGGCACCCGGTGGGCGCCCGCGTCCTGGACAACACCCGCGCGCAGATCACGCTGCTGGGGACCGATCCGGGTGCGACAGCCCTGCGGGAGCTGTTCTCGAAGCTGATGGACTTCGAGGAAGTGAACCGGTACGTGACCGAGATGATCACCGGGGTCGGGGTCCGCTACGACTTCGGCGAGGGCCACGAACTGCTCGGCCGACGGCTGCGGGACGTGAAGCTGAAGCAGGGTCGCCTCTACGAGCTGATGCACGGCGGCCGCGGACTACTGCTCGACCAGACGGGCCGGCTAACGGTGGCAGGCTGGGCGGATCGGGTCGACCACGTCGTCGACGTCAGCGAGGAACTGGACGCGCCCGCGGTGCTGCTGCGGCCGGACGGCCACGTGGCGTGGATCGGTGAAGATCAGCAGGATCTGCTCAGCCAGCTGCCCAAGTGGTTCGGCGCTGCCGTCAGCTGAGCGCGCAGTGGTGGCCCGAAAGCGTGGGGCCTTGATCGAGACACTGGAGTGGCGGGACATCCGGGAATCTCGGTCCAGGCGACCTCGTCACAGCCGCGAAGTGCGGGATGCCCGCCGTCGGCTCGAGTTGCTTGCGGGTACTCGTGAAGAAACCTGGCGACCTCCGCCTCTTTGGCCGCCGCGTCCCACACGCACATCCTTGTGGCCCCCATGTCGCACGACGTTGTTCTCCCAAGGCCCTGCCACCGATGGCACTCCCCCCTGCCCAGAGTCCCGTGCGCAAGCACAAGGCAGCCGCCCACCACGGTTCGACGCCGGGGATGCCCGACAGTGCACTCGGCTTGACGAGTGAGGACCCTGAGGTGTCTGGATAGCCCCGTTCACCGGGCTGAGCCCGCGCGCCTTGAACAAGTTGGCAACGCAGCTGCGCCGTGAGGGAGCCGACGCACGGCGCCGGGGCCGACCATGGAAGCTGCCCCTGGAAGACCGGATGCCACTGGTGGCAGCGAACTGGCGGACCAACCTCACGCTGCGGCAACTGGCACCGCGGGGTCTCGCAGTCGGCCGCAGGGTCGCTACTCGACGAACCACCAGGTCGTCATCGACGCCGACACCCGCCTGGTGGTCGTGGTGGGGCGCCCGCTGCCTGGCAACCGCTACGACTGCCGGGCCTGGGCCGAATCCGGCGCGAAGGCCGCCGTCGAGTACCTTTCTGCCCGGCACCGCGACAACCCCGACGACGGCTGCCCCTCCGCCGCCCTCGACGAGATCGGGCGCTCCACGGACGCTACCAAGCAGGCGTACACCGACGGGGTGCTGCACCTCGTCGACGACATCGCCGCCCGCCTGGCACCCGACGACCCGCCCTCGGCGCGCGTGAAGGCGCTCAGCATCCTCGCCCAGCTGGCCGGAACGCTCCAGCTCTCCCGCGCCCTCGCCGACCGACGACTCTCCGACCAGCTCCTCGAACAGGCCATCCACGACACCCTCACCCTGATCGGCCTCGAGCAGAACGGCTGACGCGCCGCACCACCAGACGTCGCACCGACCGACAGGGACGGAACGCCCCTGGTCAGAGAGCGGAGACGGGCAAGCCTCACCTCCAGGCCGCAGGCGGCCCACCGCACCAGGTGCTGATCGTCGTCAAGACCGCAGGTCGCGCCCCATCTCTTCGCCCGAACGCGCAAGGTGGTCGACGGGATCGTCGAGCGCGAAGGCGCCTCGCGTCCTCACCCGAGGCGGCAAGATACGACCCGTGTGCGCAGCGCCCTGCAGGGAGGT
Source organism: Streptomyces sp. NPDC001530 (assembly GCF_042894545.1). Lineage (NCBI taxonomy): Bacteria > Bacillati > Actinomycetota > Actinomycetes > Kitasatosporales > Streptomycetaceae > Streptomyces > Streptomyces sp. NPDC001530. The sequence continues at coordinate 194,750 of NZ_JBIAVS010000015.1, read as the reverse complement.
CCGGGCCGCCGTACGGTCGTAGGTCCACGCCTGCCAGTCCGTACCCGGACGGACCACGACCGCCAGGGTCTTGACCCGCCCGCTGTGCCGGAAGTGCAGCACGAACGGGACCAGGTCCCCGGCACGCCATGTGCCCCGCACCGTCACCATCACGTCCAGGTCCTGCGGTGACATCGCGAGCGTGCCGCCCGCCGGAACGGTGGCGGAGTCCACCGCGCGCATGGACCCAGTGTTGCCGTCCGTCGTCGTGTTGCGGCCGAGCATCGCCCCGTCGGCGGCGGTCGAGGTCACGCGCGTCAACACGTCGTCGGCGTCACCCGAGTTCGAGATCCGGAAGAAGGCGGCGGATTCCTCGCTCTCCCCGAACGGGAGGAACACCCGCCCGGACGTGACCTTGATGCGCGCAGGCGTGCCCGCCGCCCCGGACGCGGTCCACACGGCCAGACCGCCGAGCGCGAGCGCGCACGCCGCCACGGGCGCGAGCGCGGTGAGGAGCGCGTCGGTGAGCCGGCGCCGGGAGGGTCGCCACACGGCCGGTTCCGTCATCGTGCACCGCCCTGTCGTCGCGGCTGCCAAGTCCGCAGCCGCAGGCTGTTGCCCACGACCAGCAGCGAGCTCGCCGACATCGCGGCGGCGGCGAGCATGGGGTTGAGGAGGCCTACGGCGGCGAGCGGCACAAGGACGGCGTTGTAGCCGAAGGCCCAGATGAGGTTGGTCCGGATGGTGCCCAGGGTGCGGCGGGCGAGGCGGACCGCGTCCGCGACGGCCTCGATGTCGCCGCGTACGAGGGTGACATCGGCGGCCCCGATGGCCGCGTCCGTGCCGCTGCCCATGGCGATCCCGAGGTCGGCGCCGGCCAGGGCGGCGGCATCGTTGACGCCGTCGCCGATCACCGCGACCCGGCAGCCTTCGGCCCGCAACTGCCGTACGAGATCCGCCTTGTCCTCGGGCCTACACCGGGCGCGTACGTCGCTGATGCCCAGCTCGGCGGCGACCGCGCGGGCGGTCGACTCACGGCCGCCCGTGGCGAGCACCGGGCGCACGCCCAGACGGCGGAGCCGGTCCACGGCACGGTAACTCCCCGGCCGTACGAGATCCCCGACCGCGATCAGGGCCTCGGGCACGCCGTCCACCCGGACCAGGACCGGGGTGTGCCTGGCGGACTCACAAGCCTCCAGGGCACGGACCAGCGTCTCGGGCAACTCGCCGTCGGACGCCTGGACTTCGACCAGATGGCCCTCGACATGACCGCTCACCCCCAGCCCCGGCAACGCGCGGAAGTCCGTCACGTCGGGCAGCGGCCGTCCGGCGTACGCGACGATCGCCCGTCCCAGCGGATGCTCCGAGCCCTGCTCCACGGCCCCGGCGAGGCGCACGACCGCCTCCTTGCCGATACCGTCCGGCATCACCCCGACCTGTGTGACGCTCATGTGCCCGGAGGTGAGCGTGCCGGTCTTGTCCAGCACGACGGTGTCGATGTGGCGCAGGGTCTCCAGTGCCTGCGGTCCACTGACCAGGACGCCGAGTTGGGCGCCGCGGCCGGTGGCGGCGAGCAGTGCCGTGGGCGTTGCCAGACCCAGGGCGCACGGGCAGGCGACGACCAGCACCGCCACGCACGCGGTGATCGCCGCCTGTGGATCGGCTCCGGCACCGAGCCAGAAGCCGAGCACCGTGACGGCGATCGTCAGAACCACCGGCACGAACCCCCCTGCCACCACGTCCGCCAGGCGCTGGGCGCGCGCCTTGCCCGCCTGCGCCTCGGTCACCAGCCGTGTGATCCACGCCAGTTGGGCGTCGGCGCCGACCGCCGTGGCCCGCACCAGCAGCAGACCGCCCGCGTTGACGGCGCCGCCGACCACCGCCGAGCCGGGCCCGACCTCGACCGGTTCGCTCTCGCCCGTGACCAGGGACAGATCCACCGCGGAACTGCCCTCCACGACCTCGCCGTCGGTGGCCACCCGCTCTCCCGGCCGTACGACGAAGGTCTGGCCGAGCCCCAACTCCTCGATCGGGATACGCCGTTCGACCCCGCCTTCCCGTACGGCAACGTCCTTGGCCGCGAGCCCCGCGAGTGAGCGCAGGGCCTCACCGGTGCCGTGCCGGGCCCGCGCCTCCAGAAATCTCCCGGCCAGCACGAACAGCGGTACCACGACTACCGCCTCCAGATAGATCTCCGCGGACCCACCACCCGCCTCGGCGGAGGGCAGCAGGCTGAAGGGCATCGTCATGCCGGACTCGCCCGCGCCCCCGAGGAACAGCGCGTACGCCGACCAGCCGAAGGACGCCGCCACGCCCAGCGAGACCAGCGTGTCCATGGTCGCCGCCGCATGCCGCAGCCCGCGCAGCGCACGGAGGTGGAACGGCCACGAGCTCCACACCGCGACCGGCGCGGCGAGCACGAAGCACAGCCACTGCCAGTTGCGGAACTGCAGGGCGGGCACCATCGACAGCACGAGCACCGGGATCGAGAGCAGCAGGGTGACGACCAGCCGGTCGCGGTCCTCGTGCGCGTCCGTCCGCTTCGCGTGCTCGGGCTCCGGCTTGGGTGGCGCGGGCAGCTCCGCCGTATATCCGGCCCGTTCGACAGCGGCGACGAGATCCTCGGGCGTGACGTCCTGTGGATGGCTCACCCGGGCCTGCCCGGTGGCCAGGTTGACCGTCGCGCTCACCCCGTCCAGCTTCTCCAGCCGCTTCTCCACCCGCCGCACGCAGGCGGCACAGGTCATGCCGCCGACGTTCAGATCGGTGGTCGCCGGCGCGCTCGTGGCTTCCGTGGTCATCATCAGCGCATCCCGCCCATGTCACCCATGCCACCGCTCCCGCCGTCCGGCGCCGTGTCGCCACCGCCCGAGTCGGATCCGGTCCCGTGCATGCCGGGCGCGACGGGCCCGAGGGCCGACCCCCACGGCGACAGCCGCGTAGGCGCCGGCCAGCTGATGGTGGAGCACGAGGCCTGTCACGCACCCCAGTAGGGCGCGGGTCAGCGCATGCCGTCCCCCTGCTCCCTGCGGCATCGCAGGTGATGAGTGGCTGTGGCATATCAAGCAGAGCCTTTATGTGGCATGTTCAGATAAATTACCTTCTGGCGTTTTCGCTTCAGAACACATCGCATTCAGATCGCATCGCAGAGGTCTGTTGCCGGGCAGCGGGAGTCGCAGGTGTGCCAGCGGTTCAAGGCTGGGCGGTTGTTGTGACCGGTGCATGATGGATGCATGGATCTTCGAGTCTTCACAGAACCGCAGCAAGGCGCGACCTACGAGACGCTGCTCCGCGTCGCAAAGGCCGCTGAAGACCTCAATTACGGAGCTTTTTTCCGCTCGGACCATTACTTGCACATGGGATCCGTCAACGGCCTCCCCGGGCCCACCGACGCATGGATCACGCTGGCCGGTCTCGCCCGTGACACCAGCCGGATCCGCCTCGGCACCCTGATGACCGCGGGGACCTTCCGGCTGCCCGGCGTCCTCGCGATCCAGGTCGCACAGGTCGACCAGATGTCCGGCGGGCGTGTGGAACTCGGTCTCGGGTCCGGCTGGTACGAGGCCGAGCACGAGGCGTACGGCATTCCGTTCCCCAAGGAGAAGTTCGGCCGGCTGGAAGAACAACTCGCCATCGTCACCGGGCTCTGGGCCACGCCCGTCGGCGAGCGGTTCTCCTTCGACGGGACGTACTACCAGCTCAAGGACTCGCCCGCGCTGCCGAAGCCCGCGCAGTCGAAGGTGCCCGTCCTCATCGGCGGCCATGGAGCCAAGCGGACCCCGGCGCTCGCGGCGAAGTACGCCGACGAGTTCAACATTCCCTTCGCGTCCATCGCGGACACGGAGCAGCAGTTCGCCCGGGTGCGCGCCGCGGCCGAGCAGGTTGCCGGGCGCAAGGGCGACGAGCTGGTGTACTCCAACGCGCTCGTGGCCTGTGTCGGGAAGAACGACATCGAGGTGAAGCGGCGGGCGGACGCGATTGGGCGTGACGTCGACGAACTGAAGGCGAACGGGCTTGCGGGCTCGCCCGCGGAAGTGGTCGAACGGATCGCTCAGTACGAGGCCGTCGGATCGCAGCGCATGTATCTCCAGATGCTGGACCTCGACGACCTGGATCACCTGGAGTTGATCGCGTCCGAAGTGATGCGTCAGCTCGGGTAACGACCACCAGGGCCGCCGAGGGGCGCCAGGGCTTCCGCCAGGCCGCTGCGCGGGTTGTCGGTGTCCGGGCCCTGGCGTCGGTCAACTCCCTCCGGGCCGCCGGGGATTCCGTTCCCCGGGCGGGTGAAAATCCGTCAACCCGGTGGGTGGGGCGGGTCCGTGCCAGTGACTCGGGTCGGTGGGGAGTCGTTGGCTCGGGCGGTGCCGGACCGCCCGGCACCCGTCGCCGGCGGTCGCCGGGGCGTCACCCTCGTCAGTGGGCCTCCCTCGCGGAGGCCGAGGAGGCCGTCGTGTCCCAGGAAGCCGTGCCACAGCAGGGGGCGCCCGCACAGCCGAAGGGGTTGCTCCAGCAGATGGAGGAGCTGATGGCTGCGCTCAATGCGGATCTGTCCCAGTTGGACGCGGATCTTTCGGGCTCGCGGGGCGGGCTTTCGGACGAGGGCGAGCGAGGCTGACGGCCAGGACTGGTTTTCGCCCCCTCCGCCCCTGCCCGTCCCATCTCTGGGGGCTCCGCCCCCAGACCCCCGTATCGCGCTTCGCGTTCGTCCTCAAACGCCGGACGGGCTGAAATCTTCCAGCTCCGGCCGGCAAAAGTTCAGCCCCTCCGGCGTTTGAGGAACGGGACGGCTTGGGGCGCAGGGGGCGAAAACAACTACCCCGCCGCCGCGTCCCGTTCCACCACCCGCTTCTGGTCCCGTACCGCCAGCCGTCTCAGCATCTCCAGGACGCGGTCCCGGGACTCGTCCGCCGCGTCGATGGCTTCCATGCACTGCCAGTACGTCCCCTCGTCGTCCGCCGCGCAGGCGATCCCGACGAGGGCGATGCCGACCTCGCCGAGGAGACCGCCGAGGCAGAGCAGCGCCTCGCGGGCCTCGCCCAACTCGGTGAGCTGGGCGGCACGCAAGGCGCCGACGCCGAGGGCGGGGGTATCCAGGACTCCGCAGCCCCGGCCCGCCAGTTCGGTCAGACCGAGGGCCTCGCCCCGGAGTTCGGGCGGTCCGGAGACGGCGAAGCGGCTGCCTATCGCCTGGGCCAGGGCCTGTGCCTGCCACGCTTCCGCCATCACCTCCGGGGTGTCACCGCTCTCCGCCAGGGCACGCCTGCTCGCCACGATGAGCCGCACCGCGTCCATGCGCTGCCCCCGTCTGTCCCGACGCGCTCGCCGCACGTCCGCCCGAACTCCCTTGTCCACTACCCAGAGTGAAGGCCGATGGGACGAAAAGCCAGAGGAAGCCCGAAATCTGTGGACACGGAGTTGGATGTGGACAACTCACTGACTCCATAGAGTGACGAGCGTGTCCGTTACACACCCCCACGACCGGCCCCCCCCGCCCTCACGGCCCGTCCGGCACCGGAAATCTCCGCTCGTTCCGGTCGATCTTCGCGTCGAGTGCCGCGAGCGGGTCGATGTCGAGCACGTCGCACAGCTGGAGCAGATACGCCAGGACGTCCGCGACCTCGTCGGTGACGCGGTGGGCGGTGTCCGCGTCGTCCATGACCCGGGCCGACTCCTCCGGCGTCAACCACTGGAAGATCTCGACCAGTTCGGACGCCTCCACGCTCAGCGCGGCGACCAGGTTCTTCGGGGTGTGGTACGGCTGCCAGTTCCGCGCGGCCGCGAACTCGGCCAGTCTGCGCTGCAGCGTCGCTACGTCCAGTTCTGTCACGGCTCAAGGTCTACCACCGCCCCGTTCTGTCACGGCTGAAGGTCTACCACCGCCCCGTTCCGTCACGGCTCAAGGTCTACCACCGCCCCGTTCCGTCACGGCAAAAGGTCCACCACCGTGACCCCGGCCACCCCGTAGGCCCAGGAGGCGTCGCTCACCGCGCCCACCAGCCGTATATGCCCGCGCTCGCACATCCGCGCCGCCAGCCGCACCAGTTCCCCCGCCTGCCGGGCGTCCAGGCAGCGGTCGAAGCCGTCGGCCAGGACGGTCAGCGACTGGAGTGCCGCGGGGACCTCTCCCGCCTGGTCGACCTCCAGTACGCCGGGGCCGGTGAGCAGCACCAGGGCCAGCGCGAGATACCGCAACTCGCCGTCCCCGAGCAGCCCGAGATGCGTACGGACGCCGTCGCCGCGGTCGAGGAGGGCGCGGATCGTGCCGTCGGCGAGCGGTTCGGCCAGCACGTCGGTGACCGGGCCCGCGCATCCGCCCCGGACGGCCGTGACCAGGTGCGCGTAGCGGTGAACGCACTCCGATCTCGTACGCCACAGCACTTCGGCGAGGTTGCCGCAGCCCGGCAGCAGCCGTCCCGAGCCGACGGGGGCGGGGGCGCGCATGCGCTGCGGGCTCGGGTCGCAGGCGTAGACGGAACGCAGCGCGAGCACCATCTGCTCGGCGGCGGCGAGGACTTGGCGTTCGCCGTCCGTGCGGCCCGCGACACGCAGGGGCAGCAGGGCGGTGCCGAGGCGGTCGTCGGGGAGCGGGCCCCGGGTCACGGCGGACGAGCCCGCCGTGTGCCAGGCCGCCTGGACGACCCGGCGGCCCGGGTCGCGCAACGCGGTCTCCAGCAGGGTCTGCCCACCCGCTGTCAACCGCTCTCCCACGATGCGCAGTTCGGGCTCGGCCTGTACGGCGATGTCGAGCCGTACCGGGCCTTCTGGGCCGTCGACTGTGCAGCCGATGCGGAAGCCGCGGCGGTGCTGGGCGTCGGGGCGGGCCCGTTCCGGCACGCAGGTGGTCGGGTCCGGGAACACCTCTGCGAGCTCGGCGCCGCTGCCGAGCCGCGCCAGTGCCTCGTAGGCCCGCAGCGCGACGGTCTTGCCGCTGCCGCTCGGGCCCGCGACGAGGGTGAGCGGTCCGAGCGGGAAGCGGACGCGGCGGTGCGTGGCGAAGGCGGCGAGCCGCAGCTCGGTGACGCCCGGGCGGTCGGGGCGCACCTCCGCCGCCGCGGGGGCCTCCGAGGATGACAGGGTCATATCCGGACGGTAGGCCTCCGCCGTCGGGCGAACCGTTCCGCCCAGGAGATCTTCCTACGATCGAGGGACCGACGCACGTAATCCCTGGTCCCGGGCTTCAGACCCCGGGAACCCCCGCCCCCTCCATCAGCCCCCGCACCTCGGTTCCCGGCGGCGTCAGCAGGAACACGTTCCGGTCGACCCGGTGCATGCCGCTGGCGAGGCCGAAGACCACACCCGTACTGAAGTCGAGTACGCGCTTGGCGACCTCGGTCTCCGCGCCGGTCAGGTCGAGGAGCACGGGTATGCCCGCCATCAGCGTCTCGGCGACCTCGCGGGCGTCCGCGAAGACATTGACCCGCAGGACCACGAAGCGGCGGCGGGCCTCGGTCGCGGCTTCGGGTATCGACCGGTGGTCGACCGCCGACGGCCAGGCGTCCCGGCCCCGCAACGGAACGACCTGGGCGAGCCCTTCCCACTGTTCGTCGGTGACGTCGTGGCTGTTCACTGGACTTCCCACCCGTCGCCCACCGCCGCCCTTGAACGAGGCGCTCCGCGCCACACCTCTTGTTGCTGGCTCGCACTCGTTGTCTGCACCGGGCAATTCTTACGCATGGTCACCCGTTCGGCCCAACAGCGACACGGTCCGCGACGCGGTCGCGGGAACGGCGGCTACGGCAAACTGCGCATAGCCGTTCAAAATCATCTCCCCTCACCGCAATCGAGGCCTCCCCATGAGTCTGAGCATCCGCAACCAGCTCCCCGGCAGCGTCACTTCCGTCACTCCGGGCGAGGTGATGGCGACGGTGAAGGTCCGTCTCGACGGCGGCCAGGAGATCACCGCCGCCATCACCCTGGAGGCCGTCGAGGACATGGGTCTGACCGCGGGGTCCACGGTGCGCGCCCTGGTCAAGTCGACGGAGGTGTCCCTGGCCACCGGCCCGGTGAACGGGGTGAGCATCCGCAACCAGCTGCCGGGCACGGTCGCCGAGGTCGTCACCGGCGGAGCCATGGCCCGCGTCAAGGTCGAGGTCGCGGGCGGCGAGCTGACCTCGGCGATCACCAAGGACGCGGCCCTGGACCTCGGCCTGGCCGCCGGGTCCCCGGTCGTGGCACTCATCAAGTCGACCGAGGTGTCCCTGTCCAACGCGTGACCCGCACGGCGGGCGGCCGTGCTTCTTACCTGCCTCACACCGGACTCTTCACGTCCGGCCGCGCGCCGCTCACCTGCGGGAATTAGCGTCTGGAGCCGTGTACTTGGCAGAAACCAGGCTGTCGCCCACGAGTCGGCAGGCCCCCTCGGAGGCATCGCCCGACGGGGCGCCCGCGCAGTGGCACCCGGAGGAAGCACCCGCCCGATGGCACCCGGACGAGGCGCCCGCCCAGTGGCACCGCGTTCTGACCCTGCTCGCCGACATCAGCCTCTTCATCGGTACGCGCCCGCTGTGGGCGCAGGCCGCGAGCCACCGTCTCGTCGTGGCCGCGATCGTCTCGCTCTGCTACGCCTCCATCCTCGTCACGGGCGTACTGACCCTGGTCGTACGCCGGGGCCGTACGCTGGCCCGGCTCGACCTGTGCGTCCTGGTGACCGCCGTGACGCTCGCCGTGTGCGGGGCCGTCATGAACCACGGCGGCAGTGACGAGTCGGTCCTCACCACGCAGGCCGCCCACGAGTTCCTCGCCGGGCATCAGGTCTACGGGCGGCCCTGGCCGTGGCTCTTCGGTCACGGCGTCGCCCTCACCGCGACGATGAACGGCGGCTACGACTTCACGTACGGCTATCCGCCGTTGCCCCTGATGCTCACCGCGCCGCTCCTCTGGATCGGCCACGGCTCGGCCGCGGCGACGATGGTCAGCACGGGGGCACTGATCGTGGGCGCGATCGTGATGTGGCGGCTGCTGCCGGTACCGTGGCGTTCCGCGGCCACGCTGGTCTGTCTCGGCTTCGGTCTGCTGCCCGCGTACGCCCGGCTCGGCTATCCGGCGATCGTCGCCTGCGCGCTACTCGTCCCCGTGGTGGTGGGCTGGCCCCGGATGGGGGGCGGCGGCCGGGGCGACTGGGTGCGGGCGGTGTGCCTGGGCGCGGCCTGCGCGGCCCAGCAACTGCCGTGGTTCCTCACGCCGTTCCTGCTGGCCGGGGTCTACGCGCTGCGCCGCGGTGAGCTGGGCCCGCGTGCGGCGGCGGTCGCCGTGGGCCGGATCGTCGGTGTGGCCGCGACGACCTGGCTGCTGATCAACGCGTATTTCATCGTGAGCGAACCCAGCGCCTGGATCTCCGGCATCGCGCTCCCGCTCACCCAGAAGGCGGACATCCACGGCCAGGGTCTGGTCGGTATCTCGCTCTACTTCACCGACGGCAGCGACCGGCTGGCCTGGTACTCGCACGCGAGTCTGCTGCTGGCCGCGGGACTGCTGGGTCTCTTCGTCCTCTTCGTACGGCGGTTGGGTCCTGCGGCGACGGTGCTGCCCTGGTGCGCGTTCTATGTGGCGACGCGCTCGCAGGACGGCTACTACCTGCTGATGACCCCGCTGTGGCTGGCGGCGGCCGTCACCGCGCCCTGGCCGTCCTTCACCACCGCGTGGCAGCCCCGCCCCGCCCTCCTGCGCGGCCGGCACGGGCGGTCGGCCCGGGTGACCGCGGCCGTGCTCCTGCTGGCCCCGACCTCCGCGGCGGTGACCCTGGCGGCGACGGGGTCACCGCCCCTTCGTATGGACGTCGTCGGCGCCCGCCGGGCCACCGGCGCGCTCACCGAACTCACCGTCCGCGTCACCAACCTCGGCGACGCGGCCCTGACCCCCCACTTCACCCTGACCACGGGCCAGGGCATGAGCCGCTACTGGTCCGTCGCGGCCGGCCCGGCCACACTCCCCGGCCATGACTCGGCCCGTTACGAGCTCCTGCCGCCCGACGGCAGGTTCGCCCTCCCCAGGGCGGGCGTCCGCATCCGCGTACGGGCCGTCTCGGCGTCGCCGATGACCCTGTCGAGCGCGGACGTTCCCCTGTCGGCCCTCCGCCGCTGACGGCCGCGAGCCAACCAGCGCCCGCCGCGTGCGGCCATCCGCGCGCACCTCTAGGACTTGGACCGGGAGCACGAGTTTCCCGAGGAGTTCTACGCCGCCGTCGCGAACGGCGGCCGACACGAGCCCCCGCTCCCGCCCGCCGCGAGCCCTCCGCTCCCGCCGATCGCCACCCGGGCCTCCTGCCGCACAGCAGCCGTGAGGCTCCGGAACGGCCGGGGGCCCGGGGGCGCCCACGCACGCCCTGGAACGGCCGGGGGCCACCCATGCGCGCTCCGGAACGGCCGGGCGCACCCACGCACGCCCCGAAGAGCACCGTGCCGCCGCGCGCCCGCACCGTGCCGTCAGGCGCGTGACGCCTGGGCGGCCTCGACCGCGATGTCCACGTCCTCCGCGGAGTAGAAGTCGTCGACCATCCGATGGAACAGGGTGGCGAGCTGCCGCAGCTCCTCCGGGGACCAGTTCTTCAGGGCGACCTGCATGCCCCGGCAACTCGCCTCGCGGACGCGGTTGATCACCTCCTGGCCGGTCGGGGTGATCTGAATGCGCTGGGCCCGGCGGTCGTCCGGGTCCGGCACCCGGGTCACGTAACCGGACTTCTGCAGTTGCTGCACCTGCCGGGTGACGTGGGATGCCTCCACGGCCAGAAGGTTCGCCAGCTCGCCCAGCCGCATCGGCTCGGAGTCGGCGATCTGCCGCAGCAGCGCCACGCCGGCACGGTCCAGAGACACGCCGGCCAGGGCCATCAGCCTGTCGTGCTGGCGGACCCGACCGGTCAGATAGGCGATGCGGTTGAGCGCGCCCTCGATCTCCTCGATGTCGGTCGAGGAGGGGGCGTCTGCCGAAGGTGTGGTGGGCATGGACTCAGCTTAACAGCTAATTGCCTGACTCAAGTAAATTCCTGATTAGTTTGCTTGACTCAAGTAACTCCCACATGCTTGCCTAACTCAAGCAAGCCAACCTCCGCCGCAAGCGGGCCCTGACGGCCCTCTTTCCAGAGCCACAGGAGTTCTCATGACCGACACCACCACCCCGGTAACGGAGCAGGACGGCCTCGAGCACCGCACCTGATCCTCCCCCGGTGACCGCCCGCGGTCGCCGAAACCCCACGGCCGTCCGGGCCGTGGGCCGCAGACCGGGGCCACACCGAGCGGACGTGGCCCCGCAGCGCCGAACCCGTGGGGACGGGGAACGGCGCAGTCCCGGACCCGGCGGCCGGATACCCCCTGTCCGTCGCCGGGTTCGAGGACACCGGCCGACCACGCCTCTCCCCTCTTCACCGGGGCGGACGTCGGCTCAGCGCCCGTGTCACTGCTCATCGGCCCTCCGTACGCCGATCACCGGCCTGGTGTCCACCGCGAAGTGCGGCTCCTCGTAGGCCACTTCGCACCACGCGCACACCCCGCACGGGACCACCTGAGACGGAAGACAGGACACTCCGATGGGAACTTACACACGAGCAGGACTGGTCGGCGTGGGCGTCACGTTCGGTGTGCTGCTCCTCGCCGTCAGCGTCGCGCACGACGACGGGAACGGCGGGAACGGCACGGCACCGGCCGCCGCCGCGTCGCTGAAGGGCCCGTACGTCGCGCTCGGCGACTCGTACACCGCGGGACCGAAGATCCCCGACCGGACCGGCGAGCCCGCGGGCTGCGAGCGCTCCGACCACAACTACCCCGCGCTGGTCGCCCAGGAGCTGGAGATCAAGGAGGCCGGCTTCCGCGACATGAGCTGCAGCGGCGCCACCATCGCCGACCTGTCCGCGCCGCAGACCACCGACAACGGCGTCAACCCGGCCCAGCTGTCCGCCCTTTCGGCCTCGACCCGGCTGGTCACCATCGGCATCGGCGGCAACGACATCGGCTTCAGCTCGCTGGTCAAGAACTGCGTCAAGCAGGGCGCCCTCTACGTCGCGACCGGCCGCGGCGAGTACACCGGGAACGACGCGCCCTGCCGGGGCACGTACGTCTCCGGCGGCACCGACGAGGTGCGGCAGAGGATCCGGGCGGCGGGAGAACGCCTGGCCGACACGCTCAGCGAGGTCAGGCAGCGGGCGCCGAAAGCCCGGGTGTACGTCGTGGGATACCCGTCGATCCTGCCGGACAAGGGCGTCGGCTGCGACGACGACATGACCCTCGCACCCGACGACGCGACGTTCCTCAACGACAAGGAACAGCAGCTCAACAGCGCGCTGCGGCAGCGGGCGGAAGCCGCCGGGGCCGGATACGTCGACACGTACACCCCCTCCGTGGGGCGCGACGCCTGTTCCGCGAGCGGGACCCGCTGGGTGGAGCCCCTGCTCCCGGCGGCCCAGGCCGCCCCGGTCCATCCCAACGAGCGCGGTGAGCGCGGCATGGCCGACGCCGTCCTGCACACGCTCAAGGGCTCGTAGCGACCGCCCGATGGGCCCACCCACCGCGCGCCACCCACCGCAACACCCCCCTGCGAAAGAGGAAGAGGAATGCCATGAGCAGCCGTAGCACAGGTCTTGAAGGGCGCGGCGTCGTCGTCACCGGGGCCGGATCGGGCATCGGCCGGGCCGCCGCCCTGGAGTTCGCCGAGGAGGGCGCGAAGGTCCTCGTCGCCGATCTGCACAAGGACGCCGCCGACCAGGTCGTCAAGACGATCGAGTACGCGGGAGGCGTCGCCCGCGCGGTCGTCGGCGACGTCAGTGACCCACGGGTGGTGGACGAGGTCGTCGCCACGGCCGTGCACACCTTCGGCGGCCTGGACGTGCTGGTGAACAACGCCGGCGTCATGGATCACATGTCGGCCCTCGGCGACACCAGCGACGCCGAGTGGGAGCGCGTCCTCCGGGTCAATCTGACCGCGCCCTTCCTGCTGACCCGTGCCGCGCTGCCGCACATGCTGGCGGCGGGCGGCGGCTCGATCGTGTTCACCGCGTCCGAGGCGAGCCTGCGGGGCAGCGCGGCCGGTGCCGCGTACACCGCGTCCAAGCACGGCATCGTGGGCCTGACGAAGTCCCTCGCCGTGATGTACCGGAGCCAGGGAATCCGCACCAACGCCATCGCCCCCGGCCCCACGGCGACCAACATCCAGGTCGACGCCCGGCCCAAGGCCCATGGTCCCGGCCTCATCGGTCCGTACATCGGCCTCTCCGGCAAGGTCGCCGAAGCCGAGGAGCAGGCCGCCGCCATCGTCTTCCTCGCCTCCGACGCCGCCAGCAACATCAACGGCGCCGTCCTGCCCGTCGACTTCGGCTGGGCAGCCGTCTGACCACCCGTCAAGAGCCCTACCCCTTCACAAGAAGGCGAGCTATTCCATGTCCACGATGAAGTCCGTACAGACCGGTGGAGTCGGCAAGATCGACGTCGTCGAGATCGAGCGACCGGTGCCCGGTCCCAAGGACGCCCTGATGCGGATCCGCGCCTGTGGCATCTGCGGCACCGACACCCACTTCCTCCACCTGGGCGGCGCTCCGTTCGGCCCGGGCGGGTCGATGGTCTCCCTTCCTCTCGGCCACGAGCCGGCTGGTGAGATCGTCGAGGTGGGCGCCGAGGTCGCGGACCTGAGGGTGGGCGACCGGGTGGTCGTCAATCCGCAGGGCGCCCCGTCCGGCATCATCGGCTGCGGCGGCAAGCACGGCGGCATGAGCGAGTACCTGCTCCTCGAGGACGCCGTGCTGGGCAAGAGCGTGGCGGTCTTCCCCGACACGGTTCCCTTCGATGTCGCCGCGCTCAACGAGCCCATGGCCGTCGCCCGGCACTGCGTCAACCGCTCCGAGGCCAAGCCGTCCGACAAGGTGGTGGTGTTCGGGGCCGGGCCCATCGGCCTGGGCGCCACCATCTGGCTGAAGCTGCGCGGGGTCGAGCACGTGGTCGTCGCCGACGTCCTCCCCGAGCGGCTGGAGACGGCGCTGGCGGTCGGCGCGGACGCCGTCATCAACTCCGCCGAGCGGGACGTCACCGCCCGGCTGAGCGAACTGCACGGCCAGGCCGCCAACGCACTGGGCCAGCCCCGCGCCGGAACCGACATCTACATCGACGCCGCCGGCGCCCCCGCCGTCTTCAACGCCACCATCGCCTCCGCGAAGTGGGGCGCCAAGATGGTCATGGTCGCCGTACAGAAGAAGTCCGACGCCATCGACCTCGGCGGCATGCTCCGCAGCGAACTGACCCTCATCGCCTCCCAGGGCTACCCGACAGAGATCTTCGAGGTCACTCAGGAGATCGCCGAGCACCACGAGCGGTTCGCCAAGCTGATCAGCCACCGCGTTCCCTTCGCCGAGGCCGAGCACGCCTTTGAGCTCGCGCTGACGCCGGGGGCCGCCGAGAAGGTGGTCGTCACCTTCGACGACGAGTCGTAGGCACCATCCCGTAAGGCCATCCCGTAAGGCCAACCCGCTAGCCAGCCCGTAAGGCCAACCCGCAACGCCAACCCGTAAGGCCATCCCCACCGTGGCCGTGCCGCGCCGGGCGCCTGGTGCGGCCACGGAGCCGTCCAGGTTCCGTGCGGGCCCTGTCCTGCTCGGGGACCATGCGCCGGGCCGCGTGTACTGCGTTCTCAGTAGTCCGGATTGTCGGCAGGCGCACGACGACAGGACACCCCCGCCCCCGGGAGTCTGGGGGACGTATCCGAGATCAGATGTGGAGACCCCTGCTCGTGGCTACTTTCCTCTATCGATTGGGCCGTCTGGCCTTCCGGCGGCGCTGGTTCGTCGCCCTCCTGTGGGTGGCGGTGCTGGGCGCTGTCGGCTTCGGCGCGGCTACGGCGCCTGCCGCCCCCGACGCGAGCGACTCGATGCCGGGCATCGAGTCGCAGAAGGCGTTCGACCTGATGGAACAGCGCTTCCCCGGAGCGAAGGCCGACGGGGCGAGCGCCCGGGTCGTCTTCGTCGCTCCGGACGGGCAGAAGGTCACCGCCTCGGAGAACCGGGCGGCCATCGAGAAGTTCGTGTCCGAGGCCGCCGACGGATCGCAGGTCGCGAGCGCGGTCAGCCCCTTCCGGGCGAAGGCGGTCAGCAAGGACGCCTCGACGGCGTACGCCACCGTCACCTACAAGGTCAAGGCAGACGACCTCACCGACGTCAGCAAGGACCACCTCAGGGACGCCATCAAGCAGGCGCAGGGTTCGGACCTGACCGTCGAGGTGGGCGGCACCGCGCTGGCGACGCAGCCCGCCGCGGGCGGGTCGGCGGAGGCGATCGGCATCGCCATCGCGGCGCTGGTGCTGTTGATCACCTTCGGCTCGCTGGCCGCCGCCGGGCTTCCGCTGCTGACCGCGATCATCGGCGTCGGCGTCAGCATGGCCGCGATCATGGCCCTGGCCAGTACGTTCGGCCTGTCCTCGACCACCGGCACGCTCGCCTCGATGCTCGGCCTCGCGTGCGGCATCGACTACGCCGTGTTCATCGTCTCCCGCTATCGCGAGGAGCGCGCCAAGGGCCACACGCCCCAGGAGGCGGCCGGGCTCGCCGCGGGCACCGCCGGGTCCGCGGTCGTCTTCGCCGGACTCACCGTCGTCATCGCGCTGGCCGGTCTCTCGGTCGTCGGCGTTCCGATGCTCACCAAGATGGGCCTGGCCGCGGCCGGAGCGGTCGCCGTCGGCGTGCTCATCGCACTGACGCTGGTCCCGGCCGTGCTCGGCTTCTGGCCGAACGCCGTCCTGTCCCGCTCCGCCCGCAAGCACGGCCGGATCAAGGAAGCCGGCGAGAACAACGGGGGCACCCGCTGGGCCCGGTTCGTGCTGCGCCGCCCGCTGCCCGTACTCCTCGCCTCGGTCGCCGGCCTCGGCGCGCTCGCGATACCCGTGATGGACCTGCAGCTGGGCATGACCGGAGACGAGGCCAAGCCCACCTCCACCACCGAGCGCCGCGCCTACGACGACCTCGCCAAGGGCTTCGGTCCCGGCTTCAACGGCCCGCTGACCATCGTCGTGGACGCGAAGGGCGCCGAGGATCCGAAGACCGCGGTCACGACGATCGAGGAGAAGATCGACGCGACCGAAGGAATCGTGTCCGTCTCGCCGGCCCGGTTCAATACCTCGGGCGACACCGCGGTCTTCTCCGCGGTCCCGGCCGAGGCGCCCACCAGTGAGAAGACGAAGGACCTCGTCCACACCATCCGCGACGGGCGCCCGGCGACCGAGGCCTCGACCGGCGCGGAGTTCGAGGTCACCGGCACCACCGCGCTGAACATCGACATCGCCCAGAAGATGCAGGACGCGCTGATCCCGTACCTCGTGGTCGTGGTGGGCCTGGCCATCGTGCTCCTGATGGTCGTCTTCCGCTCCGTCCTCGTACCGGTCAAGGCGGCCTTCGGCTTCCTCCTCTCGGTGCTCGCGGCCCTCGGCTCCGTCATCGCCGTCTTCCAGTGGGGCTGGGGCGCCGACCTGCTCGGCGTCGAGACGACCGGACCGATCATGAGCATGATGCCGATCTTCCTGGTGGGCATCGTCTTCGGACTCGCGATGGACTACGAGGTGTTCCTCGTCGCCCGGATGCGGGAGGCGTACGTCCATGGGGACGGGCCGGGGCAGGCGATCGTCTCCGGGTTCCGCTACAGCGCCCGCGTCGTGGTGGCCGCCGCGCTGATCATGATGGCGGTGTTCTCCGGCTTCATCGGCGCCGGCGAATCCATGATCAAGATGATCGGCTTCGGGCTGGCCATCGCCGTCCTCTTCGACGCGTTCGTGGTCCGCATGGCGCTCGTGCCCGCGGTCCTCGCCCTGCTCGGCAAGGCGGCGTGGTGGATGCCGCGTTGGCTGGACAGGCTGCTGCCCAAGGTCGACGTGGAGGGCGAGGCGCTCAGCCGCCAGTCCTCCACCGTCCCGGCGCGGGACGACGCGGCCGAACTGGAATCGGCTCGCGTCTGACACTCCCCCGCCCGCGCCGAGGGCCGCCCGTGGCAGCACGGGCGGCCCTCATCGGCGGTTTCCGCACCGCGGCGCCCACCATGGACCCAGCTCATCCCGACCGGAGAACCGATGATCACTAGCTTGAAGCGGTACGTGGACGCCCACCCCCGCGTCGTCGACGTGATGGTCATCTTGCAGGTGTTCCTCCTCGCCACGCTCGGCAGCGCGACGAGCCTCCGGGAACCCTCCGGCGACCTGATCCCCTGGTGGCCCGGCGCGCTTCTTGGGTGCGTCGGCTCGGCGGCTCTGTGGTGGCGCCGCAGCCACCCCCGCACCGTCGTGGCGGTGACCGCGGCCGGCGCCAACGCCGCCAGCGCGGTGGGCTATCTGATCACGCCCTTGCTGCTCGCGCCGCTCATGCTCGCGCTGTACGCGCTCGCCAGGTACACCAACCGCAAGACGGGACGCATCACCCTCCTCGCGGTCGTCGCCCTGCTGGTGATCACGGCAATGACCACCGACCATTACGGCCATCCCTGGCCCCTCAAGACGATCGGCCCCGCCTTCTGGGTGGTGACGCCGGTCGCCGTGGGGACCGCGAGCCGACTGCGGGCCGCCTATCTGGAGGCCGCGCACGCTCGCGCCGAGTACGCCGAGCGCACGCGTGAGGAGGAGGCGCGGCACCGGGTCGCCGAGGAGCGCATGCGCATCGCCCGCGAACTGCACGACGTCGTCGCCCACCACATGGCGCTGGCCAACGCGCTGGCGGGCACCGCCGCACATCTCGCGCGCACCCACCCCGACCAGGTCCAGCGGATCCTCGACGACCTGGCCGGCACCACGTCCTCGGCACTGCGCGAACTCAAGGCCACCGTCGGCCTGTTGCGCCAGGTGAACGACCCTGACGCGCCCCTGGAGCCGGCCCCCGGACTCGGCCGGCTCTCCGACCTGACCACCGCGTTCGCGGCCGCCGGGCTCACGGTCACCGTCACCACCGAAGGGGACGAACAGCCCCTCTCGCCGGGCGTGGACCTGACGGCGTACCGGATCGTGCAGGAGGCGCTCACGAACGTCGCCAAGCACGCCGCGGCGAAGACGGCGCGCGTCAAGCTGGCCTACACCCACGACCACGTGACCCTCACGGTCAGCGACGACGGAGACGCCGCGGCCCCCACCGCCCCGGCTCCGGGCGGCGGCTTCGGGCTCATGGGCATGCGGGAGCGCGCCCAGTCGGTCGGCGGCCGCCTCCAGGCGGGGCACCGCCCGGAGGGCGGCTTCACGGTCACCACCGAACTGCCGATCCGCACGTAGAGCCGAGCATCCTGGCCCTCGGCCGAGGATCCAGGGCCAGGGATCCTCGGCCGAGGATCCCCCAGTCCTCCCCAGCCCCCGACCTCGGAAGAAGACCGCCCCAGATGACCATCCGCGTACTGCTCGCCGACGATCAGGCCCTGCTGCGAGCCACCTTCCGGATCCTGATCGACTCCTGCGACGATCTCGAGGTGGTCGCCGAGGCCACCGACGGCAAGGAAGCGGTCGAACTCGCGCGCGTGCACCACCCCGACGTCGTTCTCATGGACAT
This sequence comes from Streptomyces sp. NPDC001530, assembly GCF_042894545.1. NCBI lineage: Bacteria > Bacillati > Actinomycetota > Actinomycetes > Kitasatosporales > Streptomycetaceae > Streptomyces > Streptomyces sp. NPDC001530. Next base: position 176,296 of record NZ_JBIAVS010000015.1, on the reverse strand, counting down.
CCGTATGCCCGGCACCGACGGTCTCACCGCCACCGCCGCCATCTGCGCCGACCCGGACCTGTCGGCCACGCGGGTCCTCATCCTGACCACGTTCGAGATCGACGAGTACGTCGCGCAGGCCGTGCGCGCCGGCGCGAGCGGCTTTCTCGGCAAGGACGTGGGCGCCGACGCCCTCCTGGACGGCCTCCGCACCGTGGCCTGCGGCGACGCCCTGCTCTCCCCTGTCGCCACCCGCGCCCTCATCGCCCGCTTCCTCACCGCTCCGGCACCCGCCGATCCGCTGGCGCTCCCCGAGTCCCTCGACGCGCTCACCGCCCGCGAACGAGAGGTGATGGCCCTGGCCGCGGAGGGCCTGTCCAACACCGAGATCGCCGAGCAGCTCGTCGTCAGCCCCTTGACCGTACGCACGCACATCCACCGCGCCATGACGAAGCTCAACGCCCGCGACCGCGCCCAACTGGTCGTGATCGCCTACCAGTCAGGGCTCGTACGCCCCACACCGCCGCCCGCGCCGCGCTGACCGCTCCCGATGGAGTTGGCGAGGTGCGGTGCCGGATGAGCAAGGCGGCGACGAGCGACCACGGCCGGTGCTTGGAGGCCGCGGGACCGCCGCGCGTATCCAACTCCGCAACCCGGGCCCGTAGTTCGGTGAGCTCATGCTGCGTGTCCGGCGCGCCTGCCGCGTCACCCATGGCGCGCGGTCGATGTCCGGCACGGTCGGCTCCTGGACGTCAGAGGCGGGACGGTCCGACGGCCGTCGAGCACCGAGGGGTCGGGGAGGGCAGCCATGACAGGCTCCTTGCCCGGGGACTGGGGAAACGCGAGGGCTGCGAACCGCGAGGGCTGAAGAGCGCCGGCTCACGCCTGTGCGGCGCCGGGCTTGTACACGGCGAGCGCCCAGATCACGAAGAAGTCGACGGCGATCATGATGAGACCCCAGAGGGGCGCGTACGGCAGGAACATGAACTGGAAGATGATGCTCAGCGAGGCGAGCACGATGCCGGTGAGGCGTGCCCAGTCGGCACCCTTGAGGATGCCGAAACCGGTGACGGCGACGACGACGCCCAGGACCACCAGGATCCAGCCCCAGCCGGTGAGGTTGATCCGGTAGATGTAGTCGTCCACGCGCGCGTACACCTCGTCCTCGACGATCGCGGCGATGCCCTGCAGGACGTTGAGGACGCCGTTCACCAGCATCAGGACGCCCGCGAAGGTGACGCCCCCGGTCGCCCAGGCGCTCCGGCCCGACGGCGGCGCTCCCGAGCCGCCCTCGCCCGGGGCCTTCCCCGCCCGCTGTCCCTGCTCTCCCCCGAGCGGTCTGTCCTCACCGGTCGGCTGTGCTCCCGTACCGGTGCCGTGCGGAGTGCCCGACGGCTGCGAGGCCTCCTGGCTCATGGTCGACCCCTTGCGTGGTGTCGGCGCGTCCCCGCCCGGTGCGGCGAACGCCGAGGCGACTCCGAGCCTCCGCCCGGTCCGGGCGCTCCGCCACATGGGGGCGGCCGATCGGGTGAGGGTGCCTCAGGGGGCTGCGACCGGTGAAGTACGCGAGAGCGGAGAAGCAGGTCGCCCCGCTCCGAGGATGGGCGGCGGCCTGATGGCGATTCTTCGAAACGACTGCGCGGGCCTCACGCCCCTTCCGCCGGGCCCCCCGGTCGTGACGCATAGCGGCTGCGCATGGCCTCGCCGGCTGCGGGCCCTGCCCTGAAGACGTACGTGTCGCTGTCGTCGAGTCGGTGGCCGGTTCTGGCATCGACAACGACGGGCTCGACCTCCTCGCCGCTGTGCGTGTCGACGAGGATCATGCTGCGCTCCGCGGGCGTGAGGCGGGAGTTGCCCCATGCGGCCAGGGCGACGATCACCGGGCGCAGGGAGCGCCCGAGTTCGGTCAGGACGTACTCGTGGCGGACGGGGTTGGTCTGGTACGGCCGGCGCTCCAACAGTCCGTCCGCGACGAGGGTCTTCAGCCGGGTGGTGAGCATGCTGGAGGAGATGCCCAGGTTCTCCTGGAACTGGTCGAAGCGGGTGTAGCCGTCGAAGGCGTCGTGGAGGATCAGCAGCGTCCACCACTCGCCGACGTGTTCCACCGTCGTGGACAGCGGGCACTCCCGGTCCTCCAGCCTGATCCGGCTCGCCACGGCGACCATCCCCTCAGTAACTGCTAAAGTCGAAGTTATTGGCTTCTATTTTAGCAGTACCAAGGGGAGCGGCGATTCCCACGGCCGCACCCGGAAACGGAACACACCGTGACCACATCCATCAGCGAATCCCTCGAAGGCCGGCGCGCTCTGGTCACCGGTGGCACCAAGGGCACCGGAGCCGCCATCGCCCGACGCCTCGCCGAGGCCGGAGCGACCGTGCTCGTCACCGCCCGCAGCCATCCCGACGACGTCGAGGAGAAGACGTTCATCGCCGCCGACCTGTCCACCGCCGCCGGCGCCGATCACGTCGTCGCCGAGGCGGACGCCCGCATGGGAGGCGTCGACATCCTGGTCAACACCCTCGGCGGCTCCGAGGCACCGGCCGGCGGATTCGCGGCGCTCGGCGAGGACGACTGGGCCAGGGAGCTGAACGTGAACCTGCTCGCCGCCGTCCGTCTGGATCGCGCTCTCCTCCCGCGCATGATCGCCACGGGCAAGGGCGTGATCGTGCACGTCACCTCGATCCAGCGCCGCATGCCGCTGTGGAACGGAACCCTGGCCTACGCCGCCGCCAAGGCCGCCCTGACCACCTACAGCAAGGGCCTGGCCAACGAGGTCGCCCCGCACGGCGTCCGCGTCAACACCGTCTCGCCCGGCTTCGTCCAGACGTCGGCCGCCGACCATCTCGTCGCCCGGATCGCCCAGGACGCGGGGATCACCCACGAAGCAGCGCTGGGCCGGCTCATGGACACCCTGGGAGGCATCCCCCTCGGCCGCCCCAACCGGCCCGAGGAAGTCGCCGAACTGGTCGCCTTCCTCGTCTCCGACCGCGCCTCGTCCATCGTGGGCGCCGAGCACGTCATCGACGGCGGCACGACCCCCACCGTCTGAACCCCGCCACCACCACATCGACCCCGGCACCGCCCCCACCGCCCGAACCCGTCACCACCGTGAGGACCTCATGCAGCACGACCAGCCCCGGACCATCACCCCGGACGCCCTGCCCGACGTGATCACCCTCTACCTCAAGGCCCACCGCACCCACGACACCGCCACCGCGGTCACGGCCTTCACCGGCGACGCGACGGTGATCGACGACGGCAACACCTACGAGGGCACCCCGGCGATCGAGAGGTGGCTGGGCCGATCCGCCACCGAATTCACCTACACCACCCACCTCACAGGCGCCCAGCAGACCGACACGACCGACTACATCGCCACGCACCACCTCGAAGGCAACTTCCCCGGCGGCACCATCGATCTGAACTATCGGTTCACACTCCGCGACGACCTGATCGAACGCCTCGTCATCGAACCCTGAGTCCACTCTGGTGCCGGCCCCACCGGTCCTGCACCGGATGTGCGCGGCACCCCCAGCCCGTCGACGGGCAGGCGCGGGCCGAATGCGAAGTGGGCGGTGTGATCGGCTCTGGTCAGAGTGGGCACGGTCGCGGCGAGACGCGGGATTGGCGACGCCGACCTGCTGCAGACCGTCACCCGAGTGGGGCTCGCGGATCACCCCCGCGCCCCTCACCGAGCACGACATGCACCCGGGCCTCACCGGAGTGACCGAAGTCCTCGTGCGCCCTGACGCGGTCACATCGCCTGGATCCCGCGTACCACCCACGCGGTCGCACGGCGCATGGAACGGACCGACGCCCTGACCACCTGGGCCGGGGCGCCTTCGACAAGGGGCGGCCGGTCATGACCGCCGCCCACGCGCCGCGATGGTCAGTCCGACCCGTACCGCACCCAATACCCGTCACGAGCACCCGAGATACCGCAGGTCAGGAACCCTTCGCCACAGGCTCCAGAATCGCCACGCACTCCACGTGATGCGTCATCGGAAACAGGTCGAACGCCCGCAGCGTCCGCACCTTGTAGCCGCCGTCGCGGAAGTACGCCAGGTCGCGGGCGAGTGCCGCCGGGTCGCAGGCGACGTAGGCGATGCGGCGGGCGCCCAGGGATGACAGGTGTTCGACCGTCTTCTTGCCGACGCCGGCGCGGGGCGGGTCGAGGACGATGAGGTCGACCTCGGTGATGCCGGTGCGCGGGAGGACCGCCTCGACCTTGCCCTGTTCGATGCGGACCCGGTCGAAGTCGGCGAGGTTGTGGCGGGCGTCCTCCACCGCGCGCTTGCCGGACTCGATGCCGAGGACCGCGCCCTTGTCGCCGAGGCGGTCCGCGAGGGCGCCCGCGAAGAGGCCGACGCCGCAGTACAGGTCGAGCGCCATCTCGCCCTTGCGCGGCAGCAGGCCCTGCATCACGGCGAGCACCAGGGTGTCGGCGGCCTTCGGGTGGACCTGCCAGAAGCCACCGCTGCCGACACGGTACGTACGGCCGTCGGCGCGCTCGCGCACGAAGGGGCGGCCGTGCACGCGGTGGATGCCGCCGTCCTTCTCCTCGACGCGCATGACGGAGACGGGCCGGTCGAGTTCGACGAGGGGCAGGCGGGCGCCCGGCCGCGGCTCCAGGATCACCATGCGGTCCTGGGAACCCGTCGCGGCGATCGCGTCGACCGACTCCATCCCGGACCAGTCGCGCCGCTCGATGCCCAGCTCGCTGACGCCCGGCGCCGCGATCATGCAGTGTTCGATGGGCTCGACCTCGTGCGAGCGGTGGCGGCGCAGGCCCGCCTTGCCGGTGGAGGCGTCGACCGCGTACTGCACGCGCGTCCGCCACGCCGGGACCTCGCCCGCGGGCAGCTTGTCGCCCTCGGCGGGCATCACCGTGCCGTCCCAGCCCGCCTCCTCGGGCGTGAGCCCCGCGAGCCGCTGGAGCTGCTCGGCGATGACCTCGCCCTTGAGGCGGCGCTGCGCGCCCGGCTTGGCGTGCTGCCAGTCGCAGCCGCCGCAGCGGCCGGGGCCCGCGTAGGGGCAGGGGGCCTCGACGCGGTCCTTGGAGGCGTCCAGGATCTCGACGGCGTCCGCGCGCAGGAAGCGCGCGCCCTCCTCGCCTTCCGTGACGCGCGCGACGACGCGCTCGCCGGGCAGGGCGTGCCGGACGAACAGGACCTGGCCCTCGGTCGTACGGGCGATGCAGTGCCCGCCGTGCGCGACGGGACCGATCTCGACCTCGTACTCCTCCCCCACCAGCGACTTCTTCGGTTCTGCCTGCATGGCGGGGTGACTCCAGATGCGAAAAGGGGAACGGCCGGACAACAGCCCACCAGTCTACGTGGACGTTGCCCGGCCGCTCACCACGAGGCCGTCACCTCTTGGTGCTCGAGGGCTCCTTGGGCCGCTCCTCGGCCGGACCCCGGCGTACCGCACCCGGCGCGTTCCAGTCCTGCCGCTTGCGGGCCCGCTGCTTCGCCACCTCGGAGGACTCCAGCTGGTAGGGCACGGAGGTCACCATGACGCCGGGCGTGAACAGCAGCCGGCCCTTGAGGCGCAGGGCGCTCTGGTTGTGCAGCAGGTGCTCGTACCAGTGGCCGACCACGTACTCGGGGATGATCACGGAGACCGCGTCGCGCGGCGACTCCTTGCGCAGCCCCTTCACGTACTCGATGATCGGCCGCGTGATCTCGCGGTACGGCGAGTCGAGGACCTTCAGCGGTACGTCGATGCCGCGCCGTTCCCACTCCTCGCGCAGGGCCTTGGTCTCGGCCGGGTCGACGTTGACGCTGAGCGCTTCGAGGGTGTCGGAGCGCAGCAGCTTGGCGTAGGCGAGGGCCCGGAGGGTGGGGCGGTGGATCTTGGAGATCAGGACGACCGAGTGGACGCGGGACGGCCGTACGCTGTCGTCGCTCGGGCCCTCGGGCGCGGCGATCTCCTCGGCGACCCGGTCGTAGTGCTTACGGATCGCGCTCATCGTCGCGTAGAAGATCACCATGCCGAGCAGCGCGACCCAGGCGCCGTGCGTGAACTTGGTGACCAGGACGACGACCAGCACCAGCCCGGTGAAGAAGGCGCCGAAGGCGTTGATCGCGCGGGAGCGGACCATGTGGCGCCGCTTGGCCTGGTCCTTCTCGACGGCCAGGTGGCGGTTCCAGTGCCGCACCATGCCGGTCTGGCTGAGCGTGAAGGAGACGAACACGCCGACGATGTAGAGCTGGATCAGGCGGGTCGAGTCGGCACCGTAGATGACGACCAGGAGCGTGGCCGCGCCCGCGAGCAGCACGATGCCGTTGGAGAAGGCGAGGCGGTCGCCGCGGGTGTGCAGCTGGCGCGGGAGGTAGCGGTCCTGGGCGAGGATCGAGCCGAGCAGCGGGAAGCCGTTGTACGCGGTGTTGGCCGCGAGGAACAGGACCAGCGCGGTGGCGGCGGCCAGCACGATGAACAGGAAGCTGCCCTTGCCGAACACGGCCTCGGCGACCTGCGAGATCACCGGGTTCTGGACATAGCCGGAGCCGAGCGCGACGCCGTTGTGGATCAGGTCGGTGGCCGGGTTCTCGGCCATCCGGACCTTGGTCACCATGGCCAGGGCGATGATGCCGCAGAACATGGTGACGGCGAGCAGGCCCATCATCGCGAGCGTGGTCGCGGCGTTCTTGGACTTCGGCTTACGGAAGGCCGGGACGCCGTTGGAGATCGCCTCCACGCCGGTGAGGGCTGCACAGCCGGAGGAGAAGGCGCGCAGCAGCAGGAAGACGAGGGCGAAGCCCGCGAGCCCCTGATGCTCGGCCTTGATGTGGTAGTCGGCGGTCGGCGCCCGCATGGTGTCGTCGAGGACGAGTCCGCGGAAGGCGCCCCACGCGATCATGATGAAGACGCCCGCCACGAAGACGTACGTCGGAATCGCGAAGAGCTTTCCGGACTCCTTGACTCCGCGCAGGTTCATCAGCGTGAGCAGCACGATGACGGCCACCGCGCAGGCCACCTTGTGCTCGACCACGAAGGGGACCGCCGAGCCGAGGTTCTCGATGCCGGAGGCGATGGAGACGGCGACGGTGAGGACGTAGTCGACGAGCAGGGCGCTGGCGACGGTGAGTCCGGCCCGGGGCCCGAGGTTGGTGTTGGCGACCTCGTAGTCGCCGCCGCCGCTCGGGTAGGCGTGCACGTTCTGCCGGTAGGAGGCGACCACCGTGAACATCAGCACGACGACCGCGACCGCGATCCAGGGGCTGAAGTGGTAGGCCGACACACCCGCGATGGACAGCACCAGGAGCACTTCGCCGGGCGCATACGCCACGGAGGAGAGCGGGTCGGAAGCGAAGACGGGGAGGGCGATGCGCTTCGGCAGGAGCGTTTCTCCGAGCCGGTCACTGCGCAGTGCGCGCCCGATCAGGATCCGTTTGGGCACGTCGGTCAGTTTGGACACAACAGAGAATCGTAGGGCTTCGAACTGGCGGTCGCCCACCCGCCGTCCCGCATCGGCTCCGGATCTTCTCTCCATCTGCTCTACGAGTGAAAACGGGGACGGGTCCCGCTGCGGATTCCGTGGTCCTGGAGATCCACGTGTCTATATGACAAAACCCCGCCCCTGTCCCGCATTGGAGGTTCCATGCACATGACCGCGGAACTCATCGGCGCCGTCGCCGGACTCGTCGGCCTCGGAATCCTGACCCTGGCGAGTGTCCGCAGCATCACACGCCGCTGACCTTCCCCCAGTTCGCCGCCGCTGCACGAAGCCTGTTCGCCGCCGCTCCATGCGCCCGTTCGCCGCCGCTCCACGAAAACCCGCAGGCGAACGTGCACAGGGGTGCCCCCGACGGACCGCGCCTGTGTAGCTTGGGCGGCGGTCTGAGACCCTGATTAGCCTGAGCTGTAACCATTCGCGTGCGGAAGGACGGTCGTGCACATCGTCATCATGGGCTGCGGAAGAGTGGGTTCCGCTCTTGCCCAGACCCTGGAGCAACAGGGGCACACGGTCGCCGTGATCGACCAGGACCCCACCGCCTTCCGACGACTGGGCTCCGGGTTCGGCGGCCGTCGCGTCACCGGCGTCGGCTTCGACCAGGACACCCTGCGTGAGGCGGGCATCGAGGAGGCCGGCGCATTCGCCGCGGTCTCCAGCGGCGACAACTCGAACATCATCGCTGCCCGGGTGGCCCGCGAGATGTTCGGCATCGAGAACGTCGCGGCACGCATCTACGACCCCCGCCGCGCCGAGGTCTACCAGCGCCTCGGCATCCCGACCGTCGCCACCGTCCGCTGGACGGCCGACCAGATGCTGCGCCGGCTGCTGCCCTCGGGCGCCGAGCCGCTGTGGCGGGACCCCACCGGTGGGGTGCAGCTCGCCGAGGTGCACGCCTCGGCCGGCTGGGTCGGCCACAAGATCAGCCGGCTCCAGGACGAGACGGGCGTGCGCGTGGCCTTCCTCACCCGGCTGGGCGAGGCGATCCTGCCCTCCTCCCAGACGGTGCTGCAGGAAGGCGACCTGGTGCACGTGATGATGCGCACCGACGAGGTGGACAAGGTCGAGGCGGCGTTCGCCAAAGGCCCTGAAGAGGAGGCCGGTCACTGATGAGGGTCGCCATTGCCGGTGCCGGTGCCGTGGGCCGCTCGATCGCGGGCGAGCTCCTGGAGAACGGCCACGAGGTCCTGCTGATCGACAAGGCGCCGACCGCCATCTCGGTGGAGCGCGTCCCGCAGGCGGAGTGGCTGCTCGCCGACGCCTGCGAGATCACTTCCCTGGACGAGGCGGCGCTGCAGCGCTGCAACGTAGTCATCGCGGCCACGGGTGACGACAAGGTCAACCTCGTCGTCTCCCTGCTCGCGAAGACCGAGTACGGGGTCCCGCGGGTCGTCGCCCGCGTGAACAACCCCAAGAACGAATGGCTGTTCAACGAGGCCTGGGGCGTCGACGTCGCCGTCTCCACCCCGCGCCTGATGTCGGCCCTCGTGGAGGAGGCGGTCAGCGTCGGCGACCTCGTCCGGCTGCTCCGCTTCAGCCACGGCGACGCCAACCTCGTCGAGCTGACCCTGCCGCCGGAGTCCGCCCTGGCCGGCACGACGGTGGGCGACGTCGAGTGGCCCGAGGACACGTCCCTGGTGACGATCATCCGCGGCACCCGCGTCCTCACGCCGTCCCGGGAGGACTCCCTGGAGGCGGGCGACGAACTGCTCTTCGTGGCCGCCCAGGCCCGCGAGGAACAGCTGGAGGACCTGCTCTCGGTGCGCCGCGAGGACGCGACGAGCTGATCCGGCGGTCATACGAGGATGGCCGATCTGGCGGCCGTACGAGGATGGGGCGCCCGGAGATCTCCGGGCGCCCCATTGTCAGCCCGTCCGGCGTGAGGACGAGGCCGTTCAGGCCGAAGCGGGGGTCTGGGGGCGGCAGCCCTCAGCGAGACGCCCGTACCAGCGCTTGGTTACGCCTCTCGACGGTGTCGGCCCGCAGTCGTCTCGTTCCCTTCGGCGGCAGCCGCCCGGCGCTCCTTCTCGGCCTTCTCGGCCTTCTCCTCCGCCTCCATCTCCGCGAACACGTCGATCGGGGCGGGCGCCTTGGCGAGGAAGACCCAGGTGAGCCAGACGGCGAGGAGGAAGGGCGGGATCTTGAGGGCGATCAGGATCCAGCCGAACTTGGTGGTGTCGGCCCACCAGTAGAGCGGGAAGAGGACCGCGCACTTGGCGAGCAGGATCAGGCCCCAGGCCCAACTCGCCTTCGCGTAGGCCTTCTTGCGGCCGGGGTTGCGGGTGCGCCAGGAGAGGTTCTCCTTGAAGACCGGGCCGAGGATCAGGCCGATCAGCGGGACGCCCGCGAGGGTCGTGACGATGTAGGCGATGGCCAGGCCGAGCGTGTAGAGCATGCCCGGCAGGTAGAAGTCCTTCGCGTTGCCCGTCATCATCGCGAAGACCACGCCGAACGCGACGCCGAAGACGCCGCTGAAGGCGTGCTTGACGGTGTCCCGCATCACGAGGCGGACCACGACGAGCACCAGGGACACCGCGAGGGCGGCGATCGCCGACCAGTGCAGGTCCTTGTTGATCGTGAAGATGGTGACGAAGAGGAGGCCGGGCACCACGGTCTCGACCATGCCCCGCACGCCGCCGAATGCCTCGAAGAGCGCGGCCTCGGTCACCGCCCTCGAATCCTGCTGGGCGTCTTTGGTCGGCTTGTCGAGCGACGTCACCGGCTACTCCCGTCCAAGCGGTCTGAGTTCGTACTTCGGGTTGAACAGCACCCTACGGCCCCGGCTCATCGAGATGCGGCCCGATGCGATCAGCTTGCGCCCCGGCTCGATGCCGACGATGGAGCGCCGGCCGAGCCAGACCACGTCCAGGGCGGCCGAGCCGTCGAACAACTCGGCCTCCAGGGCCGGGACACCGGCCCGTGGCCGCAGAGTGACCGTGCGCAACGTACCAGTAACCGTGACGATCTGTCGGTCGTGGCAGTCACCGATGCGCGTACAGCCCGCGGTCTCGGCGTCCTCCCGCAGTTCCTCGGACTCCAGGTCCTGCTGGGACGAGGAGAGCCGGTCTATCATGCGCCGGAACCGGCCCGCCGGCTTTTCGGAACGAGGAACAGCACTCATACCGAAAGCGTACCGGGGTGCGGTGACAGCGACGTACCCGCGGCATCACCCCTCAAGCACGCTCACTTCTCGAACCGGTACCCCATCCCGGGTTCCGTGATGAAGTGCCGCGGATGCGAGGGATCCACCTCCAGCTTGCGGCGCAGCTGTGCCATGTAGACCCGGAGGTAGTTCGTCTCCGTGCCGTACGACGGCCCCCACACCTCCTGGAGAAGCTGCTTCTGGCTGACCAGGCGGCCCATGTTGCGCACCAGGACCTCCAGGAGGTGCCACTCGGTGGGGGTCAGACGGACATCGCGTCCCGCGCGGTTGACCTTCTTGGCGGCCAGATCGACGGTGAAGTCGTCGGTCTCGACGATCACGTCGTCCTCGCCGCCCCCGGTGGGCTCCGCGCGGCGGACCGCGGCGCGCAGCCGGGCGAGCAGTTCGTCCATGCCGAAGGGCTTGGTGACGTAGTCGTCGGCGCCCGCGTCGAGCGCCTCGACCTTCTCGTCGGAGGAGTGCCGGGCGGAGAGCACCAGGATCGGCACCCGGGTCCAGCCGCGCAGCCCCTTGATCACCTCGACGCCGTCCATGTCGGGCAGGCCCAGGTCGAGCACGACGACATCGGGGTGCCGCGCGGCGGCGAGCTCGAGCGCGGTGGCTCCGTCGGGGGCGGCGTCGACCTCGTACTTGCGTGCCTTCAGGTTGATCACGAGGGCTCGGGTGATCTGCGGCTCGTCGTCGACCACGAGGACCCTTGTGGGGGTCCGCGGGTCTCCCCCGGTCGAGCTCAGCATGGGGCCTGCCTTTCTGTCACTGGTCCTGCTGTTGCCGTAGCTCGTGCTGTCGCCGCGGCTCGTTCTGCTGTCGTGGCCAGGTCCGGCCGGCCGGCCACCGCCCGGACCGTGAGCACCATGGTGAGTCCGCCGCCGGGGGTGTCCTCGGCGTCGAGGGTGCCGCCCATCGCTTCGGCGAAACCGCGGGCAACCGCGAGGCCGAGGCCGACTCCGGCGCCGCGCGGGGCGTCGCCGTAGCGCTGGAAGGGCGCGAAGATACGGTCCTTGGCCTCGTCCGGGACGCCCGGACCACGGTCCACCACCCGCACCTCCACCCGGTCGGCGATGGCGCTCGCGGAGACCAGGACCGGTTCCTCGACGGGGCTGTATTTGACGGCGTTCTCGACGAGGTTGGCGACCGCGCGCTCCAGCAGCCCCGCGTCGACGGCGACCATCGGCAGGCTCTCCGGGATCTCCAGCTCGACGCTCTCCTCGGGATCCGGTACGCCGCCGAGCGCCATCGGGACCACCTCGTCGAGGTCGATCTCGCGGATCAGCGGGGTGACCGTGCCGGTCTGCAGCCGGGACATGTCCAGCAGGTTGCCCACCAGGTGGTCGAGGCGGTCGGCACCCTCCTCGATGCCTTCGAGGAGCTCCGCCCGGTCCTCCTCGGACCAGGCCACGTCGTCGGAGCGGAGAGACGAGACGGACGCCTTGATCCCGGCCAGCGGGGTGCGTAGGTCATGGCTGACGGCGGCCAGCAGCGCGGTGCGGATCCGGTTGCCCTCGGCCAGCTCCTTGGCCTGGTCGGCCTCGTGCTGGAGGCGCTGCCGGTCCAGGACCACGGCGGCCTGCGCGGCGAAGGCGGCGAGCACCCGGCGGTCGGAGGCAGGCAGCACCCGGCCGGACAGGGCGAGGGCCATGTGGTCGCCGACCGGCATGTCGACGTCGGCCTCCTCGGGGCGCTCGACCAGCGGACGCGGCCCGACGCTGCCCGCACACGTCCACGGATCGACGTCGCTCTCCCGCTCCAGCAGCGCGACCGACTCCATGCCGAAGGTCTCCCGGACCCGCTCCAACAGCGCCTCCAGGCTGGTCTCGCCGCGCAGCACACTCCCCGCGAGGAAGGAGAGGATCTCCGACTCCGAACGCAGGCGCGCCGCCTGGTGGGTGCGGCGGGCCGCCAGGTCCACCACCGAGGCGACGGACACGGCAACGCCGAAGAAGACCGCGATGGCGAGGATGTTCTCGGGGTCGGCGATCGTCCACGTGCGGATGGGCGGGGTGAAGTACCAGTTGATCAGCAGAGAGCCGAGGGCCGCCGAGGCCAGCGCCGGGTAGAGGCCACCCAGCAGAGCCGCCGCCACGGTCAGCGCCAGGAACAGCAGCATGTCGTTGGCGAGACCGAGGTCCGGGGCGGCCGTGCTCAGCAGCAGGGTCAGCAGCGCGGGACCGCCGATGCCGACGAGCCAGCCCCAGATGAGGCGGGAGCGGCCGAGTTTGGTGCGCGGCATGGCGGCCAGGCCGCGCCCCTTGCCCGCCTCGTCGTGGGTGATCAGGTGGACGTCGAGATCGGGCCCCGACTCGCGGGCGACCGTGGCGCCGACGCCCGGCCCGAAGACGTACTGCCAGCCCTTGCGGCGGGACACCCCGAGCACGATCTGGGTGGCGTTGACCCCGCGCGCGAACTCCAAGAGCGCCGCGGGGACGTCGTCGCCGATGACGTGGTGGAAGGTGCCGCCCAGGTCCTCGACCAGAGTGCGCTGGACGGCGAGTTCCTTGGGTGAGGCGGAGGTGAGACCGTCACTGCGGGCGATGTAGACGGCCATCACCTCGCCGCCGGCGCCCTTCTCCGCGAGCCGCGCGGCCCGGCGGATGAGCGTGCGTCCTTCGGGGCCGCCGGTCAGTCCGACGACGATCCGCTCCCTCGACCCCCAGATCGCCGAGACCTGGTGTTCGCTGCGGTACTCGGTCAGATAGGCGTCGACCCGGTCGGCGACCCAGAGGAGCGCCAGCTCACGCAGGGCCGTGAGGTTGCCGGGCCGGAAGTAGTTGGACAGGGCCGCGTCGACCTTGTCGGGCTTGTAGATGTTGCCGTGCGCCATCCGCCGGCGCAGCGCCTGCGGCGACATGTCGACCAGCTCTATCTGGTCCGCCCGGCGCACCACCTCGTCCGGCACGGTCTCCCGCTGCCGTACGCCCGTTATCGACTCGACGACGTCGCCCAGCGACTCCAGGTGCTGGATGTTGACCGTCGAGACGACGTCGATGCCGGCCGCCAGCAGCTCCTCCACGTCCTGCCAGCGCTTGTCGTTGCGCGAGCCGGGGATGTTCGTGTGCGCGAGCTCGTCGACCAGGGCCACCTGGGGGTGCCGTGCGAGCACCGCGTCCACGTCCATCTCGGTGAAGACGGACCCCCGGTACTCCAGCTCCTTGCGCGGCAGCTCCTCCAGCCCGTGCAGCATCACCTCGGTGCGCGGCCGGCGGTGAGGCTCCACGAACGCGACCACACAGTCGGTGCCCCGCTCGACGCGGCGGTGCGCCTCGGAGAGCATCGCGTACGTCTTGCCGACGCCCGGTGCCGCACCGAGGTAGATCCGAAGCCTGCCGCGTCCCATGACCCCTATTGTCTTCCTGTCACCACTGTGTACGCAGCGTCGACCTTACGACCAAGAATCCCGGCAAAAGGGACCGAGGGGTCGGTCAGGGACGTCTTTGACGCAACTCTGATGCACCGCACCGCGACGCAGCTCCGATGCACCGCGTGACGCAACGCGACGCAGCTCTGGTGCACCGCGCGTCAGGCGGAGGCTTCCCTGGGTTCCTTGGGCAGGGCCGAGGCGGTGCGCTGCACCGCCTGGAGACCCGCCACCGGCCCCGCGTCGTGCGGGACCAGGGCCAGCAGGCCGGGATCGGCCGTGACGAGCCATGCCAGGAGCTGCCGGAGCCGCAGCCGCCGGGGTGCCGCCGTGGCCGGGTCCGCGATCAGTTCGGACAGCCAGGTCACCGCCGTCTCGGTCTCCCCCGCGGCCTGCAGGTCCGACAGCAACTGCAGCTCACCGCTCCGCGGCGAGTTGGGGAAGCCCAGCACATGCCGCCAGAGCGTCAGCGCGGCGTCGCGCTCACCGAGGGCCGCCAGCTCCCGGGCAAGGGTGCACCGCTGGACCCAGAACAGATCACGATGCGCCATGGCCGTCTCCAGCACCCACGGCACCACAGCGTGGCCCTCGTTGCTGAGCAGCACCTGCAACCCACGGAGCACATCGGCTGTCGCCGCCGCGGGGAGACCGACGAGCTCCCGGGCGAATCGTCCGACGACGGCGTCCGTCGCCCGGTCCTCGAAGCGCGGCAGCGCGTCCAGTACTCCGTTCAGCCAGTTGACATCCGCGCTCAGCATCGGGTGGGCGAACCAGATCTCCTTCAGCTGGACGACCCCGTCGTCCCCGCCCGTCTTGAGCAGCACACGTGCCGCTTCCTCGAAACTGTCCCGGCGCGCGTTGGGCGTGCTCAGCGCGAGTTCCGCCATCTCCCTGGCCTGGTCGAGGGCTCCGGCCTCGAAGAAGGCCTTCGCGGCCCGCGAGCGATCGTATGAGGAGAGCACATGCCCCCGGTCGAGACGTTGCATGATCTGCTCGGCCTCGGTGACACCGGCCGCGGCCAGCCAGGTCCGGACGGCCTCACCGGTCCCGTACACAGCCCACCGCTCCACGCCGAAGACTCCCCGCGCCCAGTCGGCCGTGCTCTCGTCCGGATCGAAGGGGGCGATCGTGCGCAGCAGAGAGGCCGGATGCCAGTAGAAGTGGCCTATATCGGCGCTGCTGCGCTCGAACGCCGCGGTGATCGCTTCACGAGCCCCGGCCCCACGGGCCTTGACCCACATCTCCGCCGCCCACTCCAGGGCGCTCAGATGGAACGCGTTCGCGCCAAGTATCTGGTGGGCTATACGCGCGGCCGCCTCCTCCGCGCCGAGTTTGTCGAGGACCTTGCCGACCACCCATCGCCGCGCCTGGTCGGTCTCGGGCAGGGCCAGGGTCAGCCGCTCAGCCTCTGCCATCGCGCGATCCGACGCCGAGGTCAGCCAGGCCTCGACGGCACGCTCCGTATGGGTCGGCCACGATGTCGTCTCCTGGAGTATGCGCCGCGCCAGCTCTTCCGCCTCCTGCGCCCGGCCCAAGCCGGCCAGTGCCTCCGTCGCGAATGACATCTCCCAACTGTTGGCGTCGGGCTCCGCCACCATCTGCCAGGCCCGTCCGCGCACGGCCTCCCGGGCGTCCTCGCCGAGGGTGCAGGCGATCCGCGCGGCCCTGCCGAGCAGCCCGTAGACACCGCTGAGCACGAGGCCCAGGAGCTCCTGGGTGACCTCCGCCGTCCCGGCCTTTCCGTACGCCTCGACCGCGTAGAACCGGATGCTCGCGTCGAGGAACTCGCAGCGCGCCATGCGCTCCAGCCGCTCCAGCACCCCGGGCTGTCCCCCGAGCGCCCCCAGGACCTGGGCCGCCCGCTCCCGGTACTCGTCGTCGACGGAGCACCGGGCCACGGCCTCCAGGCGGTCGAACGTCTGCTCCCGGTCCGCCTCGCCGAACGTGACGCCCTCGGCGACCAGCAGCCCGGCGAGCAGGGGCCGTTCATGGCCGCCGACGGCACCCGTGCGCAGCTGTTCGGCGAGCCGGCCACCGTCGCAGTCGTCGCGTTCGCCCCACAGGCAGAACACGAACATGGCGAGCGTGCGTTCGTCGTCCTTGAAGGCGCGCAGGATCCAGTCCTCCGCGTCCGGGAAGGAGGGCGGTATCCGCTGCGCGTACGACTGGGCGGCGAAGTACTCGGCGAACGAGTGGTGGAGGAACCGGTAGTCGTCCTCGTCCCTGACGAGCAGGCCGGTGCCCTGCAGGAATTCCCGTACGTCGGCCTCCCAGCCCGTCACGGCCCAGCCCTCCCGCAACTGCGGCCGCACCCACTCCAGGGCCGCCTCCAGAAGCGACGACTCCCCTTCGAGGCGGCACCTCCCGAGCACACCGAGGACGTCCCGCTTCCGCTGGTTGAGCCACAGGTGCAGTTCGCGCCGCCCGGGGTCGTCGCGGTAGCGCCGCATCAGCCCCTGCCGTACGGCGCCCTCACTGCCCGCTCCCCGCGTCAGCAGATGCTCGAAGAACCGCTGGTAGAGGCTGAGTCTGCTGGTGGGCAGCGGATGCGTGGGGACCGCCGTCGCCGTGACCGCGGCGATGGTGGCGAGCAGCGGGTTGCGGACCAGGTCGCGCAGCCGGCCGTCCTCGGTTTCGCCGAGGAAGCGGTCCGCCGCGGTGCGCGCCTGTTCCTTATCCTGGTACTGCGCCGCGAACCACTTGGCGGCGAAGTCGCTCAACTCGTCGGTGCCGAACGGCTCCATGCGGTACTCGCCGATCAACGCCCCCCGCAACGGTGCCAGTTCGGGGTCGGACAGCGGGCGGCTGGTGATGACGAAGCGGTAGTCGCTGTCGGTGCGCGCGTGCTGCGCGATCATCCGGACGACCTCGGCACGCGACTCACGGTCCGCGATCTCGTCGAGCCCGTCGACCAGGACCATCCAGCGCGCTCCGTGCATCCGTCCCAGGAAGAGCCGTGCGTCGGGGTCGGCGACCAGGCTGTGGCCCAGCGTCCGCCGTAACGCCTGGCACAGCACCGTGCTCCATGAGCCGGGCTGGTCGACGAGCGTGCGGGCCGCGACCCTGACCGGGAGCACCGGCTCGGCGACAGGCGCTTCCAGGCTGGTGTCCTCGCGCAGCCAGATCCGCGAGAGGGTCCACGCCAGGTGGCTCGACAGCGTCGACTTCCCGGCGCCCGGCTCCCCGGTGATCAGGAGGTGCTCGTGCCGGGCGAGGGCCTCCGGGACCGGGAGCTGTGCGTCGATGGTCTGCGTCTCGTCGCGCGCGGCGGAGTCGCCTTGAGTGGCCGAACCGCCGTCCAGCTGGGTGGAGTTGCGGGCACCGCCCTCCGCGGAGTGCCACTGGGCCCGCATGCTCTGGCGTACGTAGACCGCCGACAGCGGCGGCTCGGCCACGCCGAGCATGTCGTACGGCAGCCGCTCCACCGCCTTCGCCTGCGCTTCGAGGAGGTTGCGGACGGCCGGATTCGGCAGCGGGAGCTCGGTCCACTCCTTCAGCCGGGGTGCGGCCGCCTGCCTGCTCTCGGCGCCGGCCCGGTCCAGGGCCTCCTTGGCCCGCACCCAGAGCGGGACGATCTCGTCCGGGTCGCGCTCCAACGCGACGGCGAGCGACTTGAGGACGGGGAGCTTCAGGAGCCGGGTGGCACTGCAGGCGCCGTAGACGACGTTCTTGTGGGCGATCTCCGCGCGGACCACCGCGTTGGGGCTTTCGTAGCCCGCGTCGGCTATCGCCCGGCGGAACCACTCGGCGAGTTCTTCGAGCGCGGGGTACCGCTCCGTGTCGCCCTTCGGCGGACGCCCCCCAGCCATACGTCTCCCTGCAACCCGGCGGCACTCGGTTTCCCGCAGTTTCCCCAGCGTAGTGGGAAACCCTTGCCTGCTCGGAGAGTTGGGGCAAGCCCGTCGCCACCGACACCGAGGAGCACCTGATGACCGGGATCGACCCCTTCGCCTCCCTCACCGCCGCCCTTCTCGCCCTCGCTCCGGGGGCGTTGGCGCTGGCCCGGTCCTGGATCCGGCACCGGACCGTGGTACGGACCGAGGAGGAGAACACGCGCCGCACCCTGATCGCCGTGGAGGGGTCGGATCCGGCCCGGCGCGCGGCGGTGGTGCGGGCGTGCGCCGAGCTGCACTCGACGGTGGAGCGGCACCCGGGGAGCGGACGGTGAGGTGCCGCGACGCGTGGCTCCGCGGCGCTCAGTGCTCGACGATCTCCCCGTCGCTCAACTCCAGTACCCGGTCGGCCAGATCGAGCAGAGTCGCGTCGTGCGTGGCGACCAGCGCCGTCACGTGTTCGCTGCGGACGACGGCGCGCAGCAGCTCCATCACGGCGATACCGGTCTCGGCGTCGAGCTGCCCGGTGGGCTCGTCGGCGATGAGGAGCGAGGGGTCGTTGGCGAGGGCGCGGGCGATGGCCACGCGCTGTTGCTGGCCGCCGGACAGCTCGCCGGGGCGCTGCGCCGCGTGGTCCGCGAGGCCGACGAGGGAGAGCAGCAGCTCGACGCGCTCCTCGCGCTCGCGCGGATCGGCCCGGCGCAGCCGCATCGGGACGCCGACGTTCTCGGCGGCGGTGAGGATGGGGATCAGCCCGAAGGACTGGAAGACGAAGCCGATGCGGTCGCGGCGCAGCCCCAGGAGCCCGTTCTCGTCGAGCGTCGAGAGGTCGAGGCCGTCGACGGTGATGCGCCCCTCGTCCGGCTCGTCGAGCCCGCCGACGAGGTTGAGGAGCGTGGTCTTGCCGGACCCGGAGCGGCCCTTGAGGGCGACGAGTTCGCCGCGCGGTACGTCGAAGGAGACGCCGCGCAGCGCGTGCACGGCGGCGGCTCCGGTGCCGTACGAGCGATGGACGTTCTCGACGCGCACCATGGTGTCCGTGACGACCTGGCTCATGATCCTCCCCCGTCGACCGGGCGCCAGTATGTCCAGCGGGCGCCCGGCCGGGCAATGGGTCAGCTCGGGTTGTCCCCGTGGGTCAGCGTCTCCCAGGCCACGAAGAGGTTGTTGCTGCCGGCCGGGCGGTTCTGCTCGGTCAGCTTCTGGGTATTGGTCATCGCGATGCCCAGACGGTTGTGCAGGGCGTTGTAGCCGACCTCGGTGACCGGTCCGAGGCCGAGCTTCAGCGACCCGCCGCACAGCCAGCTCGGCACCGCCTCGCCCAGCTGGTACTTGGACTGGAAGCCGAGCGCCTGCCGCAGCCGCTCGCCGACGTCCGTGCCGTACAGGTCCGCACCCTGGATGCGGCTGGTCTCGGCGACGTGCGAGATGGCGGAGATGCCGTACCCGGTGTGCGTGAAGTCGCGGCAGGTCTCCTGGGTCAGCCCGGTGACGAAGGTGGACTGTCCCTGCCAGTAGCTGACGATCTTCGCGGTCGTGTCGAGGTTCTGGCTCGGCACCGTCTTCGGCACAGCGCCGTCGGACGAGAGATAGACGTACGCGGCCGTACGCGTCCGGAACTTCGCCATGGCCTTGTCGTACGACGTCTTGTCCTCGAGGAAGACGGAGATGCCGACGGCGGCCTCCATCATCGACAGCTCCCAGTTCCCGTTGGAGTTGGAGCCGTTGATGATCTCGGGGAGGTAGACGGTGCGCAGCATGGTCGCGAAGCGGCCGGAGTTGGCCCACGTGCCGGTGTACGTGTACTTGATGATCTCGGCGGCCTTGGGCCAGGAGGAGCCGGCCCAGCCGGTCTGCAGGGGCGCGTTGCTGTTGGTGTGGTCCTTGATCACCGCCGACCAGGCGTCCATCAGCTCGATGGACTTCTTCGCGTACCGCTCGTCGCGGGTGATGTACCAGGCGAGGGCATCGGTGTACGCGGCGATCGCGTCCTCGCGCTCGTCGGTGCAGCCGTAGTTCGGGTTGGAGTACGAGCCGCACTCGACGGTCGCGCGGGGCGTCGCGGTGCGGGACAGCGAGGCGTACTTGCTCGCCATCATCTGGTCGTACGCGCCCTTCCAGGGCTGGGCGCCGGCGTTGACCTTGCCGCGGGCGAAGTCCAACTGGCCCTTGGAGACGGTGACTCCGGGGTGCGCGAAGGCGGCGGGCGCGGCATCGGCACGGTGGGCGCCGGGCCAGGCGAGGAGCCCGCCCACGAGGGCCGCCGTCACGGCGGCGACGGTGGCGAGGAGTGCGGGGCGTGGTCTGCGGCGGTGACGGGTGGGGGCATCGGACATGTGGGGCCATCCGTTCTCGTACGTGAACGACACATGGACTTCTGAACACGCGCGCTGGCCGCAGAACATAGGTCCAGACCATGCTTCCGTCAATACGTGAAGTAAGACGTGCTGCTCAACCGCCCTTCATGGAGGAGAACTTGGGCATACGAAAGGGCCGCACCCCCGGCGAAGGGGGTGCGGCCCGACTCGTATGTCGGAGAACGGTCAGCGGACCTCGGTGATCTCCGGTCCGCGCTGCAGCTGCCCCATGCCGCCGGAGAAGCGGGAACCGCTCTGCTCCTCCTGCTGGACACCCTCGGGGACCATCTGCGCGTCGTTCGGCAGCTTCAGGACGATCGGGTCGCGGGGGGCCATCGGACCCTCACCGCGGACGACGACCGTGTCGCGGAAGATCTGCTCCAGCAGACCCGCGGCCTGCGGCTGCACCGCGCCCTGCCCGGAGATCACTCCGCGCAGGAACCAGCGGGGGCCGTCCACGCCGACGAACCGCACGACCTGGAAACCACCCGTGCCGTCCGGCAGCTGCACCGGCACCTGTGCCCGCAGCTCCCAGCCCAGCGGGCCCTCGACCTCGTCGATGACACCGCCCTGCTGGGTGATGCCGGAGGCGATCTCCTCGCGCACCTCGCCCCAGATGCCCTCGCGCTTGGGAGCGGCGAAGGCCTGCAGCTGGATGGCGCTGTCCCTCAGAACGACGGTGGCCGCGACGATCGCGTCGCCCGCGACCTCGACCCGCAGCTCCATGCCGTCGATTCCGGGCACGAAGAGACCGCCCAGGTCCACCCGGCCCTCGGCCGGATCGCGCACCTCGGAGCTGTCCCAGGGCCCGTCGGGCCGCGGCTCGGGCTCGAGCCGTACGCGCTCGCGCTCGGCTTCTTCGTCCGCCTCAGTGTCGACGTCGTCGACGACCTGCTCGGCCTCGCTCGCCGCGTCCTCGGCGGCACTGCCCTTCTTGCGACGTCCGAACACGTCACTGTCCTTCCCGGTCGGATACGACCGAAGCGTATCGATTCCCACCCGTTGTGCTGCCCACAGCGGCATGACCGCCAGTGGACCCGAAGCCCCCTGCGGCCCGCGCCGAGTCGGGAAGCTCCGCGACCTCCTGGAAGCGGACCTTCTCGACCTGCTGGACGACCAGTTGGGCAATCCGGTCGAAGCGCTCGAACCGCACGGTCTCGCGCGGGTCGAGATTCACCACGATCACCTTGATCTCCCCACGGTACCCGGCATCCACCGTCCCCGGGGCATTCACGAGGGCGACACCGCAGCGGGCGGCGAGCCCGGAACGCGGGTGCACGAAGGCCGCGTACCCCTCGGGCAGCGCGATGGACACGCCCGTGGGCAGAACCGCCCGTTCACCCGGCTTCAGTTCACAGCTCTCGGTGGTGCGCAGATCGGCGCCCGCGTCACCGGGGTGCGCGTACTCGGGAAGGGGGACTTCCGGGTCGACGCGCCGGATCAGCACGTTCACGGGATGACGGGTCACGGGTTCACCTCGAAGGCGCGGGCGCGCCGGATCTGGTCCGGGTCGTTCATGGCGGCCCGGATCTCCTCCGGGCGGCCGTTGTCGATGAAGTGGTCGACCTTCACCTCGATGAAGAGGGCGTCGGCGCGGACGGCGACGGGCCCGTCGGGACCGCCGAGCCGCCCGGTGGCGGTGGAGTAGATCTTCCGCCCGGCCACCGCGGTGACCTCGGCCTCCAGGTGGAGCACGGTGCCGACGGGCACGGGGCGGCGGAAGTCGGTCTCCAGACGTCCGGTCACGGCGATCGTGCGCAGCAGCCAGTTCAGCGAGCCGAGCGTCTCGTCCAGCGCGGTGGCGAGGACGCCACCGTGCGCGAGACCCGGGGCGCCCTGGTGGGCGGGCCGCACGGTGAACTCGGCCGTGATCCGCACCCCCTCGCCCGCGCGGGCCTCCAGGTGCAGTCCATGGGGCTGCTCTCCGCCACACCCGAAACACTGTTCGTAGTGGGCCCCGAGGAGCTCGCCGGGGGCGGGCGCGTCGGGGTGCCGCACCGGCGCTATGGCGTCGGCGGGGGGCGTCAGAGCTGCGGAAGTACCACTCACAGCCGCAGACCTTACCCGCGCGTCCACCATCTGTTGGCACCGTGCCAAGCTTGGCTTCATGCAGCTCTCCGCCTCGCCGTACGAAGAACGCCTCACCGCGCCCCGCACCTGGTGGCTGGTCTGCTTCATGGTCGGGGTCGCGATGGCCCTGATCCTCCTCCCGTTCGGCACACTGCCGCTGCTGGGCGGCCTGGTCGGCGGCGCCGCGGTCTCGGCGGTCGTGGCCAGCTCGTACGGCTCGATCCGCATCCGTGTCGTGGGCGACTCCCTGATCGCCGGCGAGGCCAAGATCCCGGTCGCGGCCCTCGGCGACGCCGAGATCCTGGACCAGGAGGAGGCGCGCGCCTGGCGCACGTACAAGGCCGACCCCCGCGCCTTCATGCTCCTGCGCGCCTACATCCCCACGGCCCTGCGCGTCCAGGTCACGGACCCGGCCGACCCGACGCCGTACCTGTACCTGTCGACCCGGGAGCCGGAACGCCTGTCGGCAGCGCTGAAGGCCGCACGAGCGACGGCGTAGCCCGCCTTCCCGCGAGCGCGGGGCGCACGTCCGGCGGGAGCGTCGTTCTCCGCCGCAGCGGCGATGCGCCACGGCGGCGCTGTCCGGCGCTGCCGAAATCGGCACGAGCACCGAGAGAACGCGACCACTCAGAGAGCGCGACCTCCAAGGGAATCCGCCCGTAGGGCGAGCGGCAGGCAGGGCGTGGCGGGCTAGCGCCCGAGCTCTCTGGGGATCTCCCCGACCCGCAGCGGATCCGCCGGCTTCTCCAGCGGCGGCAGTTCGGGAAGCGCGTCCCACGGCACCTGGGCCTTGCGCAGGTCCTTGCGAATACGCGCCGCGACGCGTTTCGTATCGCGGCGGTTCATGACCGCCCCGACCGCAGCGCCGACCATGAACGGCATCAGGTTGGGCAGATCCCGCACCACGCGTTTCATGATCTGCTGACGCAGCTCACGCTTCATCTGGACGCCCAGCGCAGCGTTGACGGTCGACGGCTTGGTCACGTCGATCCCGCGCTCCGAGGACCAGGAACTCACATACGCGGTACTGCGCTGCTTGAGATTGCCGGGCGGCCGCAGTCCGTAGACCTCATGGAGCTCGGCGATCAGCTTCAGCTCGATCGCGGCGACGCCGGTGATCTCGGCGGCCAGCTCCGTGGGCATCGCGGGCGGCACCGGCAGCATCGCGGCCGCGCCGATCCCGGCGCCGA
Source organism: Streptomyces sp. NPDC001530 (assembly GCF_042894545.1). Taxonomy (NCBI): domain Bacteria; kingdom Bacillati; phylum Actinomycetota; class Actinomycetes; order Kitasatosporales; family Streptomycetaceae; genus Streptomyces; species Streptomyces sp. NPDC001530. Next base: position 152,892 of record NZ_JBIAVS010000015.1, on the reverse strand, counting down.
CCGTGGACGTCGCGGCGGCCGCGCCCGCGACGAGCTTGTCCGCGAGCTGCTCGGGACCGAGGCCCGGGAACTGCTTGCGAAGGGTCGCGAGGTCCCGTACGGGGATACGCGGGGCGATGTCGATGATCCGGTCGGCGAGATACGCCAGGCCTGCCCTGGCCCGGCTGCCGCCCTTCTGGACGCCTTTCCTGACCCCGTCCCGGACGGCCGCCGCGCGGCGCCTGGCAGCGGGCGCGGGCGTGCCCGTGCGGGCCGGCAGGTCGCCTGTGGCGGGCGCCAGATCGAGCGAGGCTGATCCCGGTTCGGAAGAGCCCCGCTCGTCGTCACGCACGCCTTCAGAGCCGTCGGACGGCCCGTCGTCCGCTTCCCGCGGGGGGAAGCGGCGCTTCCAAGGAGGGGTCGAGCCAGTCACGGCCGACCCTGCCTCAGTCGCAGTCGCGGCAGATCGGCTGACCGTTCTTCTCGCGGGCCAGCTGGCTGCGGTGGTGCACCAGGAAGCAGCTCATGCAGGTGAACTCGTCCTGCTGCTTCGGCAGGACCCGGACGGCCAGCTCTTCGTTCGAGAGGTCGGCTCCGGGCAGCTCGAGGCCTTCTGCGGCCTCGAACTCATCTACGTCGACGGACGAGGTCGACTTGTCATTCCGGCGGGCCTTCAGTTCTTCAAGGCTGTCCGAGTCGACGTCGTCGTCGGTCTTGCGTGGGGTGTCGTAATCCGTTGCCATGTCGCTCTCCCCCTCTGGGTGTCTGCGGTGTCTCCAGCGCACGTAACGCGTGAGAGGCCGGACTTGTGCCCGACCCGAGGCGGAGATTTTGCCTCACATCAAGGTCTGTTACTCAATCGACACCCAACCGGACTCCTCAAGAGTGATCGGCTTGGATGGCGATGCGGACCGTACACGGTCCGAAGGCCGCACTTCAAAGGCGTCCCACCGTGTACTTCCCGTGATCACGACCCCCGAAAACCCGGATTTTCCCGGCTTTCCGACAGCTTGCATGATCACGGAGAGTAGATGGCCGGAAAATCGCCCTTGTGATCGATCACACACGGGCCTCCCGGATGGGTGACCAGAAAATTCCGCGCAAAGCGAACATCGTCGCGTGTCGGCGACATGCTCTCAGATGGGAAGGGTCACGCGCATCACGAGTCCACCTCCCTCGCGCGGCTCCGCGACGATGTGTCCCCCGTGAGCACGGGCCACCGACCGGACGATCGACAGGCCGAGGCCCACGCCCTTGTCGCTGCCCGTGCGCTCCGTCCGCAGCCGCCGGAAGGGCTCGAAGAGATTGTCGATCTCGTAGGCGGGTACCACCGGCCCGGTGTTCGACACCACCAGGACCGCCTGGGCGTTCTGGACGTGCGTCGTGACCTCGACCCAGCCGTCCTGGGGCACGTTGTACCGAACGGCGTTCTGGACGAGGTTCAGGGCGATCCGCTCCAGCAGGACGCCGTTGCCCTGGACGACCGCCACGGCACGCTCCCCGCGGATCTCCACGCCCTTGGCCTCGGCCTCGGCGCGCACCTGGTCAACGGCCTGCGAGGCGACCTCGGCGAGGTCCACGGGCTTGCGCTCGACGATCTGGTTGTCGCTGCGGGCGAGCAGCAGCAGGCCCTCGACGAGCTGTTCGCTGCGTTCGTTGGTGGCGAGCAGCGTCTTGCCGAGCTGCTGGAGCTCCATCGGGGCACCCGGGTCGGAGAGGTGCACTTCCAGGAGCGTGCGGTTGATCGCGAGCGGGGTGCGCAGCTCGTGCGAGGCGTTCCCCACGAACCGCTGCTGGGCCGTGAAGGCCCGCTGGAGCCGCTCCAGCATGTCGTCGAAGGTGTCCGCCAGCTCCTTGAGCTCGTCGTCCGGGCCGTCCAGCTCGATCCGCCGGGACAGGTCCGAGCCCGCCACCGCGCGCGCGGTGCGGGTGATCCGGCCGAGCGGCGACAGGACGCGGCCCGCCATCGCGTAGCCGAAGGCGAAGGCGATGATCGCGAGACCGAGCAGGGCGAGCAGCGAACGGCTGAGCAGGTTGTCCAGGGCCGCCTGGCGCTGGTGGTCGATGCAGTCGCTGATCGCGGCGTTGAACGCGTCGAGTGACAGGTTGCTCGTGTTGACCGTGGGGCAGTTCTCGCTGGTGACCTTGATCTGCGCGCCGCCGACGATCTTGAAGAGCGGTTCGTTGCCGGTGTTCAGCGCCTGCGCCGCCAGCAGATAGATGATCGACAGCAGCATGATGCCGGCGATCAGGAACATGCCGCCGTACAGCAGCGTGAGCCGTATCCGGATGGTCGGGCGCAGCCAGGGGAACGGGGGCTCCTGCCGCCTGGGGTCCCACGTGGGCTTCGGAGGCGCCGCGGGGGGCGCGGGGGTCGTGGCCACCGGGGATCAGATCCGGTAGCCGGAGCCGGGCACGGTGACGATCACCGGTGGCTCACCGAGCTTGCGGCGCAGGGTCATGACCGTGACCCGTACGACGTTGGTGAACGGGTCCGTGTTCTCGTCCCAGGCCTTCTCCAGGAGCTGCTCGGCGGAGACGACGGCGCCCTCGCTGCGCAGCAGCACCTCCAGGACGGCGAACTCCTTGGGCGCGAGCTGGACCTCCTTGCCGTCGCGGAAGACCTCGCGGCGGTTGGGGTCGAGCTTGATCCCGGCGCGCTCCAGGACGGGCGGCAACGGCACGCTCGTACGGCGTCCGAGGGCACGCACGCGTGCCGTCAGCTCGCTGAACGCGAACGGCTTGGGGAGATAGTCGTCGGCGCCGATCTCCAGGCCCTCGACGCGGTCGCTGACGTCGCCGGAGGCGGTGAGCATCAGTACGCGCGTGGGCATGCCGAGCTCGACGATCTTGCGGCAGACGTCGTCGCCGTGCACGAGCGGGAGGTCGCGGTCGAGGACGACCACGTCGTAGTCGTTGACGCCGATGCGCTCCAGGGCGGCCGCACCGTCGTACACGACGTCGACGGCCATGGCCTCCCGGCGCAGTCCGGTGGCCACCGCATCGGCGAGCAGTTGCTCGTCCTCGACGACGAGTACGCGCACGTCGCTTGTCCTTCCTCTGTCTACCCGCGTGGCGCGCTTGAGGGCACCACGCGGGCAGGTCTGTCACGGATGAGACCTCCATCCTGCCCTTTTCGGCCATAAACCGGCTGTAAGACGGTGGGAGGCCCCGAGAACACGGTCCTGGGGCCTGGGAATGCCAGATTTTCTCGTCGGGTTGAGGTTTCCACGGAAGGGAGTGGGGGGAGGACGGCTTTACACCCCGCGATCACGCTCTGCATGTGGCAAGCCACCTTGTGGTAGGTCCAACCGCTTCCGCAGAGCGGGCGTGGGTGTCCGGCACCGTCGCCGCCCAGCCTGGGCAGCGCTGGGCACCCATCTGGAGACGTGATCGCCCCTTCCGAACGGCACACCCCCGTGCCACCGACCCACGACCCAGGACGAGGGGGCGCAGCATGGACGCATTCACCGCAGGACTTCTGCAGCGCATAAGGGCGACCGAGTCCGACCTGACGCGGGCTCGCGAAACAGGCGACGACTTCCTCGCGGAGGTCGAGCAGGCCGAGCTGGACGACCTGCACCGCCTTGCCGCCGAGCACGGTGTGGAGGTCGGCGCGACGCGCGTCTGATCAGTTCGTTCGTACGAGAGCGGGGCCCCGGTATCGATCCAGTGCCGGGGCCCCGCTCCGTTTGCCGCCTGTTGTCCGCGCGGTCGTCACCGCGCTGTCGTACGCGTCGACAGTCGCGCGTACGCGCCATCAGTCCGCGTACGCGCCGTCAGTCGCCGTCATGCGTACGCGCCGTCAGTCGTGCCAGGCGCCGAACTCCTCCAGGAGCCGCTGGAGGGGCTCGAAGACGCCTGGGGAGGCAGCCACCGCGAGATCGCGTGCGGGGCGCTCTCCGGGGCGCCCACCGGTCAGGGCGCCCGCCTCACGGGCGATCAGGTCGCCCGCCGCGAGGTCCCAGGGGTGGAGGCCGCGCTCGTAGTAGCCATCGAGGCGGCCCGACGCGACGTCGCACAGGTCGACCGCCGCCGAGCCGCTGCGCCGGATGTCGCGCAGCAGCGGGATCAGCCGCTGGGCGACGTCGGCCTGATGGGCGCGGACCTCGGCCACGTAGTTGAACCCGGTCGAGACCAGGGCCTGGTCCAGGGGCGGCGCCGGGCGGCAGGCCAGCCGGCGCTCGCCGTCCCAGGCCCCGACGGCCCAGGCTCCGCTGCCGCGCACCGCGTGGTACGTCTCGCCGCGCATCGGAGCCGCGACGACTCCGACGACGGCCTCGCCGTCCTGCTCGGCCGCGATGGACACGGCCCAGGTCGGCAGTCCGTACAGGTAGTTGACCGTGCCGTCGAGCGGGTCGATGACCCAGCGGATGCCGCTGGTGCCCTCCGTGGAAGCGCCCTCCTCGCCGAGGAAGCCGTCGTCGGGGCGGTGCTCGGAGATCAGGTCGGTGACCAGCTTCTCCGCGGCGATGTCCATCTCGGTGACGACATCGATCGGGCTGGACTTGGTCGCGGCGACCGCGAGGTCCGCCGGGCGGCCGTCCCGCAGCAGTGCACCGGCGCGACGGGCGGCCTCCTGGGCGAGCTGGAGCAGTTCGGTGTGCAGGGGCTCGGTCACGGGGTTCCTCACGCGTACGGACTGTCGGCGCCCGCGGCGGCGGGCTTGGGGGAGCGGGCCGGGCAGCAGCCCACCGGGCACAGGTCGTGGCTCGCGCCGAGCGCGCCGAGGGCGCACGGGGTCACCTGGCGGCCGCTCTCGGTCGCGGCGCGCTCCAGGACGAGGTCACGGATCGCCGCGGCGAACCGGGGGTCGGCGCCCACGGTGGCCGAGCGGCGCACCGGCAGCCCCAGCTCCTCGGCCTTGGCCTTCGCCTCCGTGTCCAGGTCGTACAGGACCTCCATGTGGTCCGAGACGAACCCGATGGGCGCCATCACGACGGCCGCCACCCCGGCGCCGTGCAGCTCCTCCAGGTGGTCGCAGATGTCGGGCTCCAGCCAGGGGATGTGCGGGGCTCCGGAGCGCGACTGGTAGACGAGCTGCCAGGGGTGCTCGATCCCGGTCTGCTCGCGCACGGTGTCGGCGATCAGCCGCGCGAGGTCCAGGTGCTGCTTGACGTACGCGCCGCCGTCGCCGTGGTCCTCGACCCGACCGGAGGTGTCCGCCGCGGCGTTCGGAATGGAGTGCGTGGTGAAGGCGAGGTGCGCGCCCGCGCGCACGTCCTCCGGGAGTTCGGCGAGGGACTTCAGGACAGCCTCGGTCATGGGCTCCACGAAGCCGGGGTGGTTGAAGTAGTGCCGCAGTTTGTCGATCTTCGGCAGCTCCAGGCCTTCGGCTTCGAGCGCGGCCAGGGCACCGGCGAGGTCCTCGCGGTACTGGCGGCAGCCCGAGTACGAGGCGTACGCGCTGGTGGCGAGGACGAGGATGCGGCGGCGGCCGTCGGCGACCATCTCACGCAGGGTGTCGGTCAGGTACGGCGCCCAGTTGCGGTTGCCCCAGTAGATGGGCAGGTCCAGGCCGTGGTCCGCGAAGTCCTTGCGGAGGGCGTCGAGCAGGGCGCGGTTCTGGTCGTTGATGGGGCTGACCCCGCCGAACAGGAAGTAGTGCTGCCCCACCTCCTTGAGCCGTTCCTTGGGGATGCCTCTCCCCCGCGTCACGTTCTCCAGGAACGGGACCACGTCGTCCGGGCCTTCCGGGCCGCCGAACGAGAGCAGGAGCAGGGCGTCGTAGGGAGTGGCATCGAGCGCATCTGGCATGTCTCCGATCCTGCCACCCGCGACTGACAGCCGGACAACAGCCACCCGACTACGGCCGCACAGCGACCGAACGACAGCCATATGACGATGCGGAACGAGGGAGTGCGTTAGGTTCACCTAACCCGTAAGCTGTATCGGCTAGCTTCACGCCTTACCGGAGTTCGGACCGCCCGTGGTGACCGGGTGGCCGGGCCGAGCCGACCGGAGACCCCCTTGCCCAGCCCGTACCGCGCCCTGTTCGCCGCTCCCGGCTCCAAGGGCTTCTCCGCCGCGGGCTTCCTCGGCCGGATGCCGCTGTCGATGATGGGCATCGGCGTGGTCACGATGATCTCCCAGCTCACCGGCCGGTATGGGCTCGCGGGGGCGCTGTCCGCGACCATGGCCCTCGCCGCCGCGGTCCTCGGCCCGCAGGTCTCGCGCCTGGTGGACCAGTACGGGCAGCGGCGGGTGCTGCGCCCCGTGACGCTGTTCGCGCTGGGCGCGGCCGCCGGGCTGCTGCTCACCGCGCACTTCGGGTGGCCGGACTGGGTGCTGTTCGTCTGCGCGGCCGGCATCGGGTGCGTCCCGAGCATCGGCGCGATGATCCGGGCCCGCTGGGCCGCCCTCTACCGCGACACCCCGCAACTGCACACCGCGTACTCCTTCGAGTCCGTGGTCGACGAGATCTGCTTCATCTTCGGGCCGATCATCTCCATCGGCCTGTCCACGGTGTGGTTCCCGGAGGCCGGGCCGCTGCTCGCCGCCTGCTTCCTCGCGGCCGGTGTCTTCTGGCTGACCGCCCAGCGCGCGACCGAGCCCATGCGGCATCCGCGCGAGCAGCACACCGCCGGTTCGGCGCTGCGCTCGGCCGGACTCCAGGTCCTGGTGGCCACGTTCGTGGCGACCGGGGCGATCTTCGGAGCCGTCGACGTGGTCACCGTGGCCTTCGCCGAGGAGCAGGGCCACAAGGGCGCCGCGAGCGTCGTCCTGGCCCTGTACGCGGCGGGCTCCTGCGTCGCGGGAGCCGTGTTCGGACTGCTGCACTTCAAGGGGGCGCCCGAACGTCGGTGGCTGCTGGGCATATGCGCGATGGCCGTGAGTATGATCCCCCTCCTACTGGTCGGAAACTTGCCGTTCCTGGCCGTGGCGCTGTTCGTTGCGGGCCTGTCCATCGCTCCCACGATGATCACGACGATGTCCCTCATCGAACAGCACGTACCACGCGCGAAACTGACCGAGGGCATGACCTGGGTGAGCACCGGACTCGCGGTCGGGGTCGCGCTCGGCTCCTCCGTGGCCGGCTGGGTGATCGACGCCGCCGGTGCGAAGGCCGGGTACGGGGTTCCGGCGGTGTCCGGGGCCGTCGCGGTCGCGGTGGGTTTCCTCGGGTTTCGCCGGCTGAGCAGGCCGGTTCCGCAGCGGGGAGGGTCCCATGAGCACCACAGTGAGCGGGAAGAGCGGCACGTGGCGTAACTGGGGGGGGAACGTCACCGCCCGTCCGGTACGGGAGGTCGCTCCCGCCTCCGTCGAGGAACTCTCCGCGGCCGTACGCAAGGCCGCCGACGACGGTCTGCAGGTGAAGGCCGTCGGCACTGGGCACTCCTTCACCGCCGCCGCCGCGACCGACGGCGTATTGATCCGCCCTCAACTGTTGACCGGCATCCGCAAGATTGATCGTGAGGCCGGCACGGTCACCGTCGAGGCGGGCACCCCGCTCAAGCGTCTCAATGTGGCTCTCGCGCGCGAGGGGCTGTCGCTCACGAACATGGGCGACATCATGGAGCAGACGGTTTCGGGGGCGACCAGCACCGGAACGCACGGCACGGGACGCGACTCGGCCTCGATCGCCGCGCAGATCAAGGAACTTGAGCTGGTCACGGCGGACGGCTCGGTCCTCACCTGCTCGGAGAAGGAGAATCCGGAGGTCTTCGCGGCGGCCCGGATCGGCATCGGCGCCCTGGGGATCGTCACCGCGATCACCTTCTCCGTAGAGCCCATATTTCTGCTCACGGCCCGCGAGGAGCCGATGACCTTCGACAAGGTCACCGCCGACTTCGACGAACTCTTCGCCGAGAACGAGCACTTCGAGTTCTACTGGTTCCCGCACACGGGCAACTGCAACACCAAGCGCAACAACCGCAGCGCCGGCCCCGAGAAGCCCGTCGGGCAGTTGAGCGGCTGGATCGAGGACGAGTTCCTCTCCAACGGCGTCTTCCAGGTGGCCAATCTGCTCGGCCGCGCCGTGCCCGCCACCATCCCGACGATCGCGAAGATCTCCAGCCGCGCACTGTCCGCGCGCACGTACACCGACATCCCCTACAAGGTCTTCACTTCTCCGCGCCGGGTGCGCTTCGTGGAGATGGAGTACGCCGTCCCGCGCGAGGCCCTGGTCGAGACGCTGCGCGAGCTGAAGGCGATGGTCGACCGCTCGCCCCTGCGGGTCAGCTTCCCCGTCGAGGTGCGTACGGCCCCCGCCGACGACATCACGCTCTCCACGGCGTCGGGGCGGGAGACCGCGTACATCGCCGTCCACATGTTCAGAGGCACCCCCTATCAGGCGTACTTCACCGCCGCCGAGCGGATCTTCACCGCGCACGAGGGCCGGCCGCACTGGGGCAAGGTGCACACGCGCGACGCCGAGTACTTCTCCGAGGTCTATCCGCGCTTCGGCGAGTTCACTGCTCTGCGGGATCGACTTGACCCGGATCGGCGCTTTGGGAATGACTACTTGCGTCGAGTGCTGGGCTCGTAGTCGCGCTGGGCGTGGGGGGCAGGGTGGCGTCCCCGGCCTCCGCGTCGGAGGACGACGGCGACAGTGCCGTCGCCGCTGAAGCTCTCGCCCGACACGAGTTCTGCCGGAAGACGTCCTGGGCATCCGAACTTCTCACGCGTGCGCGGACCTTGCCTGCCTTCCCGTACGTGATAGGCCCTCAGAACTTGATCGACCGACTGCACGAGAAAGGGACGTGCGGGCGAAACGATTCGTTCCATTTCTGGTGATTACGTGAAGTGCAGCGCGTTCCATGGTTGCGAAAACGGCGCATCGGGCGGCCAACTACCACCCCCCGCCAGAAGTTGGGCGGCGTGCCGATCCACGCAGGTGGTCCGAATGGAGTACTGTTGCGAGCCCTGGGTCCGGACTCCCGCCAGGGTGTCCGGGGCCTTGCAGGACCGCCGGGAGGGGGCTCGTTGCACAGGGTGATGAAGTTCGTCACTTAGCGTTGCGAAAAGGTAACCGTGCCATAACGGCGATCCCGGGCCCGTGCCCGACACGCCGGGCAACTCGGCAAGGTTGTGGCAGGCTGCACCCGGGCAGGCCACACTCGACTAGCGGAAGCAGCGACGCACGTGACGTCGGCAGGCACCACCCGGGAGGTCCCCATGCCCGAACTGCGTGTCGTGGCCGTCTCTAACGACGGCACACGGCTGGTGCTGAAGGCTGCGGACAGCACGGAGTACACGCTTCCGATTGACGAGCGTCTGCGCGCCGCCGTACGCGGCGACCGTCCCCGCCTCGGCCAGATCGAGATCGAGGTGGAGAGCCATCTCCGCCCCCGAGACATTCAGGCGCGGATACGTGCAGGCGCCTCCGCGGAGGAAGTCGCCCAGCTCGCCGGAATCCCCGTCGATCGCGTACGCCGCTTCGAGGGCCCCGTGCTTGCCGAGCGCGCCTTCATGGCCGAGCGTGCCAGGAAGACCCCCGTCCGCCGCCCCGGTGAGAACGCCGGACCCCAACTCGGCGAGGCCGTCCAGGAGCGACTGCTGCTGCGCGGCGCCGAGAAGGACACCGTCCAGTGGGACTCCTGGCGTCGTGACGACGGCACTTGGGAAGTCCTGCTGGTCTACCGGGTCGCGGGCGAACCGCACTCGGCGAGCTGGACCTACGACCCGCCGCGGCGGCTCGTCCAGGCCGTCGACGACGAGGCGCGCTCACTGATCGGCGAGTCCGACGACCTCGCGGCGCCCGAGCCGAGCTTCCCGTTCGTGCCGCGGATCGCACGCCTGCCGCGCGACCGTCCGCTGGACCGTGCCCTGGACCGGCAGATGGAGCGCCCGAGCCTGCCCTCTCCGTCGCCGTCCCCGGAGTCGGTCGAGGAGTCCGGCGACCGGGATTCGCTCACCAGCCTCCTGGAAGCGGTGCCCAGCTTCCGGGGCGACATGGTGGTGCCCGAGCGGCCCGCCACGACGGAGCGGCCCGCCACGGAGGAGCCCGCTCCCGAGCCCGAGCCGGAGGAGCCCCCGGCTCCCGCGGCCTCGGCCGGTGCCGGTTCCGCCTACGCGGACGTCCTCATGCCCCGCTCGGTCGGCAGTCACCGCGACCGTCTCGTCGGTTCCACCGACCGCCAGGCCGAGGCCGACGGCGTCCGCCCGGGCCGCAGAGCGGCGGTCCCGAGCTGGGACGAGATCGTCTTCGGGACGCGGCGGAAGAAGCAGGACTAGTCAGTTGTACGAGGAGAGGGCGCGCGCCGGTTCGGTGCGAGCCCTCTTTTCGTTACCACCGCTCGGGGCCCGCGCCAGGTCGGTGCGAGCCCCATCGCCGTCACTGCGGGCCGGACTCCCGTGCGCAGCGCCGCTACTGCGGGTCGGGCCCCACCGCGACCGGGCGGCTCTCGTCCTGGGACCACTCCGACCAGGAGCCCACGTACAGGGCGGCGGGGATGCCCGCCACAGCGAGTGCGAGCACCTGATGGGCGCCGGAGACACCGGAGCCGCAGTAGACGCCGACCTCGGAAGTCCCGGTCGCGCCGAGGGACTTGAAGCGGTCGGCGAGCTCGGCGGCGGGCAGGAACCGTCCGTCGTCGGCGACGTTCTCCGTGGTCGGCGCGGAGAGCGCCCCGGGGATGTGCCCGCCGACAGGGTCGATCGGCTCGACCTCGCCCCGGTACCGTTCACCGGCCCGGGCGTCGAGCAGCACCCCGGTGCGGGCGAGCGCCGCCGCCCCGTCCGCATCGATCAACGGCCGGGCGCCGGGCGCCGGTACGAAGCTCCCGGGGCCTGGTGTGGGGACCTCCGAGGACACCGGTCCGCTCCAGGCGGCGAACCCGCCGTCAAGCACGCGTACCGACGGATGACCCGTATAGCCCAGCAACCACCACGCGCGCGCGGCGCCCCACCCCAGGCCGCCGTCGTACACGACGACATCGCGGTCCGTGGACACTCCCGCGGCCCGCATCGCCGCGCCGAAGATCTCCAGGTCGGGCAGCGGATGCCTGCCCTCCGAACCGGCCGGACCTGCAAGTTCGGAATCCAAATCGACAAAAACGGCCCCTGGGATGTGCGCCTTCTCGTACTCGGCGCGCAGGTTCGGGCCACCCAGCTGCCAGCGGATGTCGAGGAGGACCGGAGGGGTCGGTCCGGCCAGGTCGCTCGCGAGTTCGGATGCGGAGATGATGGCGTTCATGGCCACCATCCTTGCGCACGGGGTGGCCGCGTCGTCCAGGTCCGGCTACTCTGCTCGGCCGGACAGGTCCGATCACGAGGCGTATGGGATCGGGCACATGCTGTACAGCCGATGGACACCATGCGGCAATCACGCCGAAACGGATGGGAAACGGCACATCGGGCATCCTCCGGCCGTGAGCCGCTGAAGGGCGGCGCGGTCGGGCGTACGGTGCGACCGGTGGTGCGAACATCGGCACGGGGCGCGCACGCACGCGACCGCGGTAGGCGTGTTCGTAGGCGGAAGGTGACCGGCCACCGCGAGGGGCCGAGAAGAGAGTGACGATGACCGAGGCACGGGGGTCGGCCGGCCTGAACGGCACAACGCACGCTCGGCACGCGCCCGGCACACCCTGCTGGGTGAGTCTGATGGTGCACGGGATGGCCGCGACCCAGGAGTTCTACGGAGCGTTGTTCGGCTGGGAGTTCCGGCCGGGGCCGCAGCAGCTCGGCCCATACGTGCGGGCGCTGCTCGACGACCATGAGGTGGCGGGGATCGGCCAATTGCCGCCCGACCGGCATCTGCCCGTCGCGTGGACGCCGTATCTCGCCTCGGACGACGTGGACCTGACCGCCGAGACGGTACGGCACAGCGGGGGCACCGTGGGCGTCGGTCCACTCGACGCCGCCGACGCCGGGCGCCTGGCGATCGCCTCGGACCCGACGGGCGCCGTCTTCGGCATCTGGCAGGCGGCGGCCCACCTCGGCACGGGGATCACCGGCGTGCCGGGCACGCCCGCCTGGAACGAGCTCGTGACCCGCGACACCGAAAGCGTCGTCAAGTTCTACCAGGGGGTCTTCGGCTACGAGTTGGAGCCGGTCGTCTCGGCGGACTTCGACTACGTGACCCTGCACGTCGACGGTCGCCCGGTGGCCGGCATCCACGGCGTCGGACACGGTCTGCCGCGCGACCGGGGCCCGCACTGGATGACGTACTTCGAAGTCGCGGACGTGGACGACGCCGCCCGCCGGGTCACCGAACTCGGCGGACATCTCCTCAAGGCCGCCCACGACTCGCCGTACGGGCGCGTGGCGACGGTGGCGGATCCGGAGGGCGCGGTGTTCTCGCTGATCCACGCCGTCCGCTGAGGCCTTGAAAAGCTCGCGGGGTCAGGCCGAGGCGATCGGCAGTACGTCAGGCGACAGGGCGCCCGCGCGAGCCGTGGCGGCCGTCATCCGGCGGCGGTGGTGCCGGCGGCACAGGACCTCGTAGCCGATGTCCTCCGGCTGGTTGACGTCGCCGACGACGACCTGGGCACCCTCGACGACCATCTCGCCGCCTATCGTGCGGGCGTTGTGGGTGGCGCGGGCGCCACACCAGCACAGGGCCTCGACCTGGAGGACCTCGACCCGGTCAGCCAGCTCCACGAGGCGCTGGGAGCCGGGGAAGAGCTTGGAGCGGAAGTCGGTGGTGATGCCGAAGGCGAAGACGTCGATGCCCAGGTCGTCCACCACGCGGGCCAGTTGGTCGATCTGCCCGGGGGCCAGGAACTGGGCCTCGTCGGCGATCACGTAGTCCGCCCGGCCGCCCTGGGAGAGGTGATCGACGAGGTAGGCGTACAGGTCCTGGTCGTCCGCCACCTCGACCGCGTCCGTGACCAGGCCCAGGCGCGAGGAGAGCTTGCCCTCGCCCGCGCGGTCGTCACGCGTGAAGATCATGCCCTGCAGACCCCGCGCCGAGCGGTTGTGCTCGATCTGGAGGGCCAGCGTCGACTTCCCGCAGTCCATCGTTCCGGAGAAGAACACCAGCTCGGGCATGGGAAGTTGAGCACCTTTCGGCAGCGGAGGACCGGGGACGGAAGACGGGCAGGAAGACGCGTCAGGAGCGTACTTGCAGGAGGGGCACGAGCTGCTCGACGGGGGTCATCGAGCCGTGGTTGCCGACCATCGCCGACTCCTTCGGCTCCCGCTCCGACGCGATGATCAGGACGTCGTCGCGGGCCGCCGCCACGACGTCGCCGATCCGGGCGTACACCCGCTCGTCGACCTGTGGGCCGAACCAGCCCGCCGCGATCGCCTCGTCCCGCGAGGCCACCCAGAACTGCTCGCCGAGCACCTCGCGCCAGCAGGTCAGGACGTCCGCCTCGGCGCCCGGCACCGCGTAGACGTGCCGGGCGCGGCCCTCGCCCCCGAGCAGGGCGACGCCGGCGCGCAGCTCCCAGTCCTCGTCGAAGTCGATGCGGTGCTGCTCGTCGAAGGGGACGTCGATCATGCCGTGGTCGGCGGTGACGTACAGGGCCGTTCGCGGCGGCAGTTGCTCCGCGAGGCGCTGGACCAGCCGGTCGACGTACATGAGCTGGCCGCGCCAGGGGTCCGAGTCGACGCCGAAGCGGTGCCCCTTGCCGTCCACCTCGGCGTAGTACGTGTAGACCAAGGAGCGGTCACCGGCGGCCAGTTGCTCGGCCGCGAGGTCCATGCGCTCCTCGCCGGACAGCCGTCCGTGGAACGTGCCGCCGCTCAGCGCGATCTTCGTCAGGGGTGTGTTCTGGAAGGCGGGGGACGAGACCTGGGCGGTGTGCACACCGGCCGCGTCGGCCAGCTCGAAGACCGTGGGGTAGGGCTGCCAGACGCGCGGAGACGTCCATGGGTTCCAGCGGAGCTGATTCATCAGCTCGCCGGTCGCCGGGTTGCGCGCGGTGTAGCCGGGCAGGCCGTGCGCGCCGGGCGGCAGGCCGGTGCCCACGGAGGCGAGGGAGGTCGCGGTGGTCGCGGGGTAACCGGCGGTGATCGGCCGTCCCGTGCCGCCGCGGGAGGACGCCAGGAGTGACGTCATGAAGGGGGCCTCGTCGGGGTGCGCCTTCAGCTGCTCCCAGCCGAGGCCGTCGATCAGGAAGACGCAGTTCCGGTCGGCCTCGGTCAGCTCCGGTATGGCGGCGGTCATGCCGGGTACGGCCATGCCCGCGGCGAGCGTGGGCAGCAGGTCGGCCAGTGAACCGGTGCCGTACTCGGGGACGGGCGCGGTGTCGACGGCGAGCGGTTCCGGGTGGTCCCAGGTGGGCAGTGCCATCAGCGGGTGATGTCCGCGGTCGCCTCGGAGAGGGACTGCGCGAAGGCGAGGGCCTGGCGCACCGTCTCCGGGCCGTCTCCGGCCTCGCTGACGCGGAGGCTCAGGTCGTCCGCCGTCGAGTTGCCCGTGTAGCCGTGGTCCGCCTCGCAGTTGGGGTCGCCGCAGGCGGCGGGCTCCAGGTCGATGCGGGAGACGGCGCCCCAGCCGATGGTCAGGACGACCTCGCGGGGCAGCGTGCCCGGCGTGTACGACTCCGGGTTGGCGACGACACGGCTGACGACGACCGACGAGATCCGGCCGAGCTTCACGGACTCCGTGGACGTCGTCGCGTACGGCGTCGGCGACGTGGTGTCCGCGGCCTGCTCGTCGGTGTGGCTCACGATGAAGCGGTTGCCGGTGAGGACGAGCACGGTGACGTGCCGCCGCACCTCGTTCGCGTCGAACGTCGTCTCCTGATGGACCAGGTACGACCGGATGGTCTCGCCGCCGATCGCGGCCTCCACCGCCTCGGCCACGAGGGCCGGGTAGTAGCCGCTGCGCTCGATCGCCGCTCGCAGCCCCTGGGTCGTCGTACTGGTCTTGGCCATGACGTCCATCCTACGGGGGCCCACTGACTGCGAGGCACCGCTCGCGGGTCTCTGTCGTGGACGGATCAGATACGGCTACGGAACAGGTGATCCGTAGCGGATCATGTGATCCCTTGCAGACCAGGTGCTTCCTTATGGATCAGCTGCTCCCGCGCAGACCAGGTGATCCCTTGCAAATCAAGTGATCCCTTGCGGATCAAGTGCTCCCTTGCGGATCAGACGACGGGAAGCGTCCGTGGGCCGAGGTCGTCGCGGGCAGGGGCCCGGGCCAGCCGCACGGTGGCGCCGAGCACGCTCAGGCCGCGCGGGGCGACGACCACGGGCTCCAGCGAGACCGCGACGACCTCCGGGTGGTCGTCCACCAGCCGCGACACCCGCAGCATCAGCTCTTCGAGGGCCGCCGTGTCGACCGGGGCGGAGCCCCGCCAGCCGAACAGGAGCGGCGCCGTCCGGATCGACCGGACCAGCGAGGTCGCGTCCCGGTCCGTGACCGGAATCAGCCGGTGCGCCGTGTCCCCGAGCAGCTCCGAGGCGGCCCCGGCGAGCCCGAACGACAGCACGGCCCCGGCCGCCGGGTCGATCACCGTCCGTACGACGGTGTCGACCCCGCGTGGTGCCATCCCCTGGACGACCGGCCGCAGCTCCTCAGGCTTCCCGAACAGCTCGGTCAACTCCGCGTACGCCCGTCGCAGTTGCTCCTCGTCCGCCAGGTCCAGCCGTACGCCGCCCAGGTCGGCGCGGTGCCGCAGGTGCGGGGCGGTGGTCTTGAGGGCCACGGGGTAGCCCAGGGTGCGGGCGGCTGCCACGGCGTCGTCCGGCGTGGGCGCGGGCAGCGCACGGCGTACGTCGATGCCGTACCGCCCGAGCAGCACGCAGGTCTCCTCCGCGCCGAGCGTCAGCCCCTCGCCGCGCGCGAGCAGGCCGTCGATCTGCTCGGCGGCCCCCCTCTCGTCGATGTCCTCGCACTCGGGCACCTTGCCGGGATCGCCGGCCTCCCGCCGCCACTGTGCGTACTTCACTGCTTGGGCAAGGGCACGCACGGCACGCTCGGCGGCGGGGTAGGCGGGGATGAGACGGGAGTCGGGCGGGGTCGCGCGCGCGGCGGGCGACTGCACCGCTTCCTCGCCGGGCTGACGTGCCGCTCCGGCTCTCTCGGTGGGCAGGCGTTCCGCGGGGCGATGGGGGTCCCCCCGCTCGAGCGAAGCCGAGAGTGGGGAAGGGTGGGCATCGCCTGTAGCGCCGGGTGCCGTTGAACCTACCTGTGGTGAAGCTACCTGTGCTGAACCTGCCTGTGGTGCAGTGCTTGCCGCCGCGGACAACGCCTCAGCAAGCCCGCCAAGCTCCACATGCACCACAAGCACCGGCTTCGCCGGAGCCGCCGCGGCAGAGGAACGCAGGGCCTCGGCCAAGGCCTCATCCGCGGCCGAGGTCTCCCCCACCGCGGGAATGGCGGTCACCACGACTGCGTCACAGCCGTCGTCGGCGAGGGCTTCCGACAGCGCCCTGTGGAAGTCCTCCGCCGAAGCCCCCGTGGTCAGGTCCAACGGAGGCAGCGGCCGAAGCCCTTCGGCGAGACACGCGTCGTACGTGAGCAGCCCGAGCGATTCGGAGTTCCCGAGGATCGCCACCCGGGGCCCAAGAGGAAGCGGTTGGCGCGCCAGCAGAAGCCCCGCATCGACGAGCTCGGTGATCGTGTCCACCCGAATCACCCCGGCCTGCCGCAGCAGCGCGGACACGGTGGCGTGCGGCAACCGCGTGGCCCGTACGGCATGCCCCTGGGGAGCCGCCCCGCCGTGCCGCGCCCCCTGGACCACGACCAGCGGCTTCGCGGCCGCCGTCCGCCGTGCGAGGCGCGTGAACTTGCGCGGGTTGCCGATGGATTCGAGGTACATCAGGGCGACGTCGGTGTCCGGGTCGTCGTACCAGTACTGGAGTACGTCGTTGCCGGACACGTCCGCCCGGTTGCCGGAGGAGACGAAGGTGGACACGCCGGTGACGCCCGTGACACCGCCGCCGCGCCGGTGCAGCCGGGACAGCAGGGCGATGCCGATGGCGCCGGACTGGGCGAACAGGCCTATCCGCCCCGGGCGCGGCATCTGGGGGGCGAGCGAGGCGTTGAGGCGCACCCCGGGGGACGTGTTGATGACCCCGAAGGCATTGGGGCCGATGATGCGCATCCCGTACGTACGCGCCTGGCGGACGAGTTCGCGCTGGCGCTCGCGCCCTTCGGGGCCGCTCTCGGCGTACCCGGCGGAGACGACCACGAGCCCCTGCACCCCGTGCTCGCCGCACTCCGCGACGACCTCGGGGACGTGCGGCGCGGGCACGGCGACGACGGCGAGGTCGACGGGCTCGTCGATGTCGCGGATGGAGCGGTACGCGGGGACTCCGTCGAGTTCCTTGTCCTGGAGCGCCTTGTTCACCGCGTACAGCCGGCCGGTGAATCCGGCGTCACGGAGGTTGGCGAGGACGCTGCGGCCGACGCCGCCGGGGGAGCGGCCCGCGCCGATGACGGCGACCGAGCCGGGTGCGAGCAGCCGCTGCACGGACCGGGCCTCGGCGCGCTGCTCCCGCGCGCGCTGCACGGCGAGCGACCGGTCGGTGGGCTCGAGGTCGAACTCCAGGCGTACGACGCCGTCCTCGAAGTGCCGCTTCTGCTGGTACCCGGCGTCCGTGAACACCTTGATCATCTTGGTGTTGGCCGGCAGCACCTCGGCGGCGAAACGGCGGATACCGCGCTCGCGGGCCACGGCCGCGATGTGTTCGAGGAGGGCCGAGGCGACACCGCGGCCCTGGTGCGCGTCCTGCACGAGGAAGGCGACCTCGGCCTCGTCGGCGGGTGCGGAGGCGGGCAGGCCGTCGGCATTAATGCGGTCATAGCGTACGGTGGCGATGAACTCGCCGCCCACCGTGGCCGCGAGCCCCACCCGGTCCACAAAGTCGTGGTGCGTGAAGCGGTGGACATCCTTGGCGGACAGTCGTGGGTACGGCGCGAAGAAGCGGTAGTACTTCGACTCGGCAGAGACCTGCTCGTAGAAACTGACCAGGCGGTCGGCGTCATCAACGGTGATGGGCCTGATGCGTGCGGTACCACCGTCACGCAGCACCACGTCCGCCTCCCAGTGAGCGGGGTACTCGTGCCGGTCCGACGAGGTCTGCATGGGCCCCAGAGTACGGCTCGCGTCCGACAACGGCGCGAGGCAGTCTGTGGGGGACGGAGGTCGGATCGAGGCCGCGGTTCGACGACACTCCGGGACGGGACGAAGGACCGCTCCGGGGTCGCTTCACGATATGGGACACTGGTCTAGACAACCCTGAATACCTGAAGGGCAGCATCACATGGCTGAGCGCCGCGTCAACGTCGGCTGGGCCGAGGGCCTCCACGCCCGCCCCGCTTCCATCTTCGTCCGGGCGGCCACGGCCTCCGGCATCCCCGTGACGATCGCCAAGGCCGACGGCAACCCCGTCAACGCGGCCTCCATGCTCGCCGTCCTCGGCCTGGGCGCCCAGGGCGGCGAGGAGATCGTCCTCACCTCCGACGCCGAGGGCGCGGACGCGGCCCTCGACCGTCTGGCCAAGCTGGTCGCCGAGGGGCTCGAGGAGCTCCCCGAGACGGTCTGAGCCTCCGGGACACCGAGCCGAACGTCTCGGATTTTGTGCGGCGGAGCCGCGTCGCCCCTTGCCGGGCGGCGCGGCTCCGCCGTTTTCCGTACACCGTCCAGGAATTCTCCGAACGCGGCCCACGTACCTCGCACCGCACACACGAAAATGACGCGCACCGGAATTCCCGGCACGCGAAAAGAGGGGCAGCGTAAATAGACCCCCGCCGAATATCCCTCTTTGTATACGGTGCCCTTGTTAATGCCGCGGGCCTGTCATGTTTACGGGATGTTGCGAAGTCCTCACACGTTCCGGACGGTCTCCGCCGCCGGGAAAACGGAGCCGGTGCGCGGTCGTGGCGCGCTCGCTGTGCAGGGCCGTGATCGCCCGGGCCCGCTCGCTGTCGCCGCGGGCGACGGCGTCCACGATGGCGCCGTGCTCCGCCCAGGACTCCGCCGGGTTGGCCGGCGCCTCCACCGCGTACATCCAGGCGATCTTGTGCCGCAGCTGGGCCAGCGTGGAGGTCAGCGCGGGGCTTCCGGAGGCCTGGGCGAGGGTCTCGTGGAACCAGCCGCCGAGCGAGCGCAGATCCTCGCTGTGCCCCCTCCTGGCCCGCTCCTGACCCAACCTGACCAGGCCTCGCAGCACCTTGAGGTGGGCCTCGGTGCGGCGCTGCGCGGCCCGCGCAGCGCCCAGCGGCTCGAGGAGCACGCGCATCTCGAGCAGGTCGGAGGCCTCCTGCTCGGTGGGCTCCGCGACGCACGCGCCCGCGTGCCGGCGGGTGACGACGAAGCCCTCGGCCTCCAGCGTGCGCAGGGCCTCGCGCACGGGGACGCGCGAGACGCCGTAGCGGCGCGCGAGCAGTTCCTCGGTGAGCCGGCTTCCTCGCTCGTAGACACCCGCGACGATGTCGTCACGGATCGCCGTGCATACCGAGTGCGCCGGAATACGCATGACCGGACCTCCGCTTTAATCCCCGTGAAACGCCGTCGATTGACGCTTGTTCAGTGACTCTATTGCAGGGAGCCGGAATTTCCGATGGCAGGCCGGAATCCATGGATATTTTTTGGACAGACGGTCGCACGAAACGACGATGCCCCGGCTCGGCGAGCCGGGGCGTCGGAAGTGGTGAAGAGGCGGTGCGGCGGTCGTCAGACGTTCACGCCGTGCGAGCGGAGATACGCGACGGGGTCGATGTCCGAGCCGTACTCCGCGGTCGTACGAGCCTCGAAGTGGAGGTGCGGCCCGGTGGTGTTGCCGGTGGACCCGGAGCGGCCTATCTGCTGGCCCGGGGTGACCACCTGGCCCACGGAGACGCCGATGGACGACAGGTGGCCGTACATCGTGTACGTGCCATCGTGCATCTTGATGACGACCTGGTTGCCGTAGGCGCCGCCCCAGCCGGCCGTGACGACCGTCCCGGAGCCGACGGCGTGCACCGAGGTGCCGGACGCGGCGTGGAAGTCGACGCCGGTGTGGCTGCCGGAGGACCAGAGGCTGCCGCCGGCCTTGTAGCCGGTGGAGATGTACGAGCCGGTGACCGGCAGGACGAAGGAGTTGAGGCGCTTGCGCTCGGCCTCGCGGGCGGCGCGCTCCTTGGCCTCGCGCGCCTCCTTGGCCTGCTCCGCGGCCCGCTTGCGGGCGGCCTCCTCGGCCTTCTTCTGCGCGGCGGCCTCGTCGGCGGCGTGCTGCTGCGCGGCGGCCTGCGCGTCGATCTTCTCGGCGAGGGTGTCGCCGATGGTGATGACCGGGGTCAGCCCGGTCTGCTCGGCGGAGGTCTCCGCGGCGAGCGCCGGAGCGGCCAGGGTTCCGATGACACCGGTGGTGGTGAGCGCCGCGACGCCGACGGCGTTCGTGGTCGTGCGCTTCACGCGGCTCGGACGACGGTGCTTCCCTGTGCCACAGGTGAACGCCATGTAGGGGCTGATCCTTTCCTTCCTTCTCGCCTACCGGGTTAGCTGACGGGTTCGGAGCAGGAAGGTCTCCTACGGACTCCCTCCTGGGAGGGCGTCCGATTCACCCCAGGGACTGCGTGTGGGTCCCCGGCTCCCCTGGCTCGCGCCGTACGGGGACTCGGCGATGACTGTCCGGTGCCGCGGGCGCGGCGCACTGCCTGACGGACAGCCGGACCGACGCTAAACGGGGCATCTTTCAATCAACAAACGGATCACGGCTTTTGTAGCGCATGCCACAGGGCAGACAGGCGACCTCCCTACCAATACGGACGACTTGAGGACGAAGTCCGGGAAAAAGGGACGAAGTCCAGGCAAGAGAAGACCCAGGTGGCTCTTCAGCCACCTGGGTCCGCAGGGAGTCGCGCCGCTCTACTCGGCCCGGACGACGGTCACTTCACCGATTCCGAGCTCCTTGACGGGCTCCGCGATCTGCGCGGCGTCACCCACCAGGACGGTCACCAGACGGTCCATCGGGAAGGCGTTCACGGCGGCTGCGGTGGCCTCCACGGTGCCGGTCGCTGCCAGCTGCTGATAGAGCGTCGCCTGGTAGTCGTCCGGCAGGTACTGCTCGACCTGGTCGGCGAGCGTGCTCGCGACAGCCGCCGCGGTCTCGAACTTGAGGGGCGCCACACCCACCAGGTTCTGTACGGCGACGTCGCGCTCGGCATCCGTCAGGCCCTCGGCGGCGAGGGTGCGCAGCACCTTCCACAGGTCGTCGAGCGCCGGACCGGTGTTCGGGGTGTCCACCGAGCCGCTGATGGCGAGCATCGCGACGCCCGTGCCGTCGGGCGCGGAGCGCAGCACCTGACCGAAGGCCCGCACACCGTAGGTGTAGCCCTTTTCCTCGCGCAGGACGCGGTCCAGGCGCGAGGTGAGGGTGCCGCCGAGGCAGTACGTGCCGAGCACCTGGGCGGGCCAGACGCGGTCGTGCCGGTCCGCGCCGACGCGGCCGATGAGCAGCTGCGTCTGGACGGCGCCGGGGCGGTCCACGATGATCACCCGGCCGGTGTCGTCGGCGCTCACCGGCGGCACGGGGCGCAGCTCTGCGGACGAGCCGGTCCAGGAGCCGAGCGTGTCGCCGAGCAGCGCGTCGACATCGACGCCGGTCAGGTCACCGACGATGACGGCGTGGGCCGTCGCGGGGCGTACGTGCTTCTCGTAGAAGGCCCGTACGGCCGCCGAGTCGATCTTCTGGACGGTCTCCTCGGTGCCCTGGCGCGGGCGCGACATGCGCGAGGTCGCCGGGAACAGCTCCTTGGAGAGCTCCTTGGCGGCGCGGCGGGCCGGGTTGGCCGTCTCGTGCGGGATCTCGTCCAGGCGGTTGCGGACCAGGCGCTCGACCTCGCTGTCCGCGAACGCCGGTGCCCTCAGGGCGTCGGCGAGCAGACCGAGCGCCTTGGGCAGGCGCGAGACGGGCACTTCGAGCGACAGGCGTACGCCGGGGTGGTCGGCGTGCGAGTCGAGGGTGGCGCCGCAGCGCTCCAGCTCGGCGGCGAACTCCTCGGCGGAGTGCTTGTCGGTGCCCTCGGAGAAGGCACGCGCCATGATCGTGGCGATGCCGTCGAGGCCCGCGGGCTCGGCCTCCAGCGGCGCGGAGAGGATCACCTCGACGGCGACGACCTGCTGGCCGGGGCGGTGGCAGCGCAGGACGGTCAGGCCGTTGTCGAGCGTGCCGCGCTCGGGCGACGGGAAGGCCCACGGCTTGGCCTCGCCGGCCTGGGGCTGCGGGTGGAAGTCCATGCTGGCGAGCTCGGTCACTTCGCCGCCTCCTCGTCGGTGTCTTCAGCGGCGTCGGTGTCCTCGGGGGCGATCGGCTCGTAGACGAGCACCGCGCGGTTGTCGGGACGCAGGCGGGACTTGGCGACCTCCTGGACCTCCTCGGCGGTGACGGCGAGGACGCGCTGCACGGCGGTCAGGGCGAGCTGCGGATCGCCGAACAGGACGGCGTACCGGCACAGTTCGTCGGCGCGGCCCGCGACGGTGCCGAGCCGGTCCAGCCACTCGCGCTCCAACTGGGCCTGGGCACGCTCCATTTCCTCGTCCGTGGGGCCCTCCTGGGCGAACCGGGCGAGCTCCTCGTCGACGGCGGCCTCGATGACCGGGACCTCGACGTCGCCGGACGTCTTCACGTCCAGCCACCCCAGAGAGGGCGCCCCGGCGAGCCGCAGCAGGCCGAACCCGGCCGCGACGGCGGTACGGTCGCGGCGTACGAGCCGGTTGTAGAGCCGGGAGGACTCGCCGCCGCCGAGGACGGTGAGCGCCAGGTCGGCCGCGTCGCACGCGCGCGTGCCGTCCTCCGGGAGCCGGTAGGCGGCCATCAGGGCGCGCGCCGGGACCTCCTCCTCGACGACCTCGCGCAGCTGCTCGCCGATGGTGACGGGCAGCGATCCGTCGCGCGGGGCCGGCTTGCCGTCGTGCCCAGGGATGGAGCCGAAGTACTTCTCGATCCAGGCGAGCGTCTGCTTGGGGTCGATGTCCCCGACGACCGACAGGACGGCGTTGTTCGGCGCGTAGTACGTACGGAAGAACGCGCGGGCGTCTTCCAGGGTCGCCGCGTCCAGGTCCGCCATCGACCCGATCGGGGTGTGGTGGTACGGGTGGCCCTCGGGGTACGCCAGCCCGGTCAGCTTCTCGAACGCGGTGCCGTAGGGCACGTTGTCGTAGCGCTGCCGGCGCTCGTTCTTCACGACGTCCCGCTGGTTCTCCATGGACTCGTCGTCGAGCGCGGCGAGCAGCGAGCCCATGCGGTCGGCCTCCAGCCAGAGCGCGAGCTCCAGCTGGTGGGCGGGCATGGTCTCGAAGTAGTTGGTGCGCTCAAAGCTCGTGGTGCCATTGAGCGAACCGCCCGCGCCCTGCACCAGCTCGAAGTGGCCGTTGCCCTTCACCTGGCCGGAGCCCTGGAACATCAGGTGCTCGAAAAGGTGAGCCAGGCCGGTACGGCCCTTGACCTCGTGGCGCGAGCCGACGTCGTACCAGAGGCACACCGCCGCGACCGGGGTCAGGTGGTCCTCGGAGAGCACCACGCGCAGGCCGTTGGCCAGGCGGTGCTCGGTCGCTGTCAGGCCGCCGGAGCCTGCCTCAGCTGTGGCCGTGTGACCCATGGGCATGTACGTCCCTTCGATCGCGGAAACTGCGTCGTTCCTGTCGGTCCTGCCACTGTATGCAAGCGCGCCGACAGGTGGCGAAGTTCCCGCACCTCGTACGCCGAGAGCGAGACTCGGGTAGGTCACAGCCGTGTGCCAGGAGGCCCTCCGAGGCCCGCTACGGATGGGTCGCGGTCCGCGTTGTCAGTGGGGCGGTCCACAATGGACCGCGTCAGATCCCGTTCATGCCCCGGCAGAGACTGTGAAGGAGCCGCAGCAGCGATGGCCCGCCGCAGCACGAAGACCCCGCCGCCCGACGACTCGTACGAGGAGAAGATCCTCGACATCGACGTCGTGGACGAAATGCAGGGCTCCTTCCTCGAGTACGCGTACTCGGTCATCTACTCGCGAGCCCTGCCGGACGCGCGCGACGGCCTCAAGCCCGTGCACCGCCGCATCGTCTACCAGATGAACGAGATGGGCCTGCGCCCCGACCGCGGCTATGTGAAGTGCGCCCGCGTCGTCGGCGAGGTCATGGGTAAGCTCCACCCGCACGGCGACGCGTCGATCTACGACGCGCTGGTGCGCATGGCGCAGCCCTTCTCGATGCGCCTGCCGCTGGTCGACGGCCACGGCAACTTCGGCTCGCTCGGCAACGACGACCCGCCGGCCGCCATGCGTTACACCGAGTGCCGGATGGCCGACGCCACGTCACTGATGACCGAGTCCATCGACGAGGACACGGTCGAGTTCACGCCGAACTACGACGGGCAGGAGCAGGAGCCGTCCGTCCTCCCGGCCGCCTACCCGAACCTGCTGGTGAACGGCTCGCAGGGCATCGCCGTCGGCATGGCCACCAACATGCCGCCGCACAACCTCGGCGAGGTCATCTCCGCCGCCCGCCACCTCATCCGCTACCCGGGCGCCGACCTCGAGACGCTGATGAAGCACGTCCCGGGTCCCGACCTGCCCACCGGCGGCCGGATCGTCGGCCTCTCCGGCATCAGGGACGCGTACGAGACGGGCCGCGGCACCTTCAAGATCCGCGCCACGGTGTCGGTGGAGAACGTGACGGCGCGCCGCAAGGGCCTGGTCGTCACCGAACTGCCCTTCACTGTCGGCCCGGAGAAGGTGATCGCCAAGATCAAGGACCTGGTCGGCTCCAAGAAGCTGCAGGGCATCGCCGATGTGAAGGACCTCACGGACCGTGCGCACGGCCTGCGCCTGGTCATCGAGATCAAGAACGGCTTCGTGCCGGAAGCGGTCCTGGAGCAGCTCTACAAGCTGACGCCGATGGAGGAGTCCTTCGGCATCAACAACGTGGCGCTGGTCGACGGCCAGCCGCTCACCCTGGGCCTCAAGGAGCTCCTCGAGGTCTACCTCGACCACCGCTTCGACGTCGTGCGCCGCCGCAGCGAGTTCCGCCGCGGCAAGAAGCGCGACCGGCTGCACCTGGTCGAGGGCCTCCTCGTCGCCCTCCTGGACATCGACGAGGTCATCCGCCTCATCCGCTCCAGCGACAACTCGGCGCAGGCCAAGGAGCGCCTGATCGAGCGCTTCTCGCTGAGCGAGATCCAGACGCAGTACATCCTGGACACGCCGCTGCGCCGCCTGACCAGGTTCGACCGCATCGAGCTGGAGTCGGAGCGCGACCGGCTCAACGGCGAGATCGACGAGCTGACCCGCATCCTGGAGTCGGACGCGGAGCTGCGCAAGCTCGTCTCCGGCGAACTGGCCGCGGTGGCCAAGAAGTTCGGCACCGACCGGCGCACCGTGCTCCTGGAGTCCGCGGGCACCCCCGCCGCGACGGTCTCGCTCCAGGTGGCGGACGACCCGTGCCGGGTCCTGCTGTCCTCGACGGGCCTGCTGGCCCGTACGGCGAACGGTGACCCGTTCGAGGAGGCCGACGAGGCCGACGAGGCCAAGCGCACCAAGCACGACGTGATCGTCTCCGCGGTCCCCGCGACAGCCCTGGGCGAGATCGGCGCGGTCACGTCGTCCGGCCGCCTGCTCCGGCTGAACGTGATCGACCTCCCGCAGCTGCCGGAGACGGCGGCGCGGCCCAACCTCTCCGGGGGCGCGCCGATCTCGGAGTTCCTGTCCTCCCTGGAGGCGGACGAGACGGTGGTCTGCCTGACCACCCTCGACGAGTCGTCGCCGGGCCTGGCGCTCGGCACGGAGCAGGGTGTCGTCAAGCGTGTGGTGCCCGACTACCCCTCGAACAAGGAGGAGCTGGAGGTCATCACCCTCAAGGAGGGCGACCGGATCGTCGGCGCGGTCGAGCTGCGCACCGGCGAGGAGGACCTGGTCTTCATCACGGACGACGCCCAGCTGCTGCGCTACCAGGCCTCGCAGGTGCGCCCGCAGGGCCGCGCGGCGGGCGGCATGGCGGGCATCAAGCTCGCCGACGGCGCGAAGGTGATCTCCTTCACCGCGGTCGACCCGGCGGTGGACGCGGTGGTGTTCACGGTGGCGGGCTCGCGCGGCACGCTGGACGACTCCGTCCAGACCACGGCCAAGCTGACCCCCTTCGACCAGTACCCGCGCAAGGGCCGCGCCACGGGTGGCGTGCGCTGCCAGCGGTTCCTGAAGGGCGAGGACTGCCTGTCCCTGGCCTGGGCCGGCGCTGTCCCGGCACGGGCCGCGCAGAAGAACGGCACGCCCGTCGAGCTGCCGGAGATCGACCCGCGCCGCGACGGCTCGGGCGTGTCCCTGGCGAAGACCGTGTCGGTGGTGGCGGGCCCGGTGTAGCTCAGCCGGCCTCGTCGAGACCTTCGGGCTCCTCGTCCTGTGCGTGGCCGTCATGTACGTAGCGGAGGACGCCCCACATGCTGTGTTCGTCGGCGTGTGGGGCGTCCTCTTTGCACGCGTCCAGCTCCTTGGTCAAAGCCGCCGTGTCGATGCCGGAGCCGATGAGGACGAGCTGAGTGAGCCGCGCCTCGGCACGGGACCAGGGCTCCGGATAGAAGCGCAGGAACCGCCCGACGGCATGCACGGCATACCGGTTGACGCTGTCCTGGACGCCGAAATCGACGTACCCCTTGATCCGGTAGAGCCCCTCGGGCCTGCTGTCGAGGAAGTCCATCAACCGCCGGGGGCCGAGCGGGACTTCGGAGGTGAAGGAGAGGGTGTCGTAGGCGGAGTGCAGATGGTCACGGTGAACCTCATGACCGCCCTCCTCCTGCCGGTGGAGGTCGTCGAAGGACAGCTGCCCGATGCGCTCCTCGGTCGGCCTGCAGTCGAAGAGGAATTCGGGGTCGACGCGGCCGTAGGTGGCGGGTACGACGGCGGCGCGATCAGCGAGTTCCCGGACGGCACGGAGCACACGCTCGCCGTCATCGGCCCGGTCGACCTTGTTGACGACGACGAGATCGGCGAGCGCGAGATGCCGGTCGATCTCGGGATGGTTCTCGCGCGTGCCGTCGAACTCGGCGGCGTCGACCACTTCCACGAGCCCCCCGTACACGATCCGCGGATGCTCGCTGGCGAGCACCATCCGTACGAGCTCCTGGGGCTCGGCGAGTCCACTCGCCTCGATGACGATGACGTCGATCCGGGCCGAGGGCTGAGCAAGCCGCTCCAGGTACGCATCGAGTTCGCCGGCGTCGACGGCACAGCACAGGCACCCGTTCCCCAGGGAGACGGTGGAGTCCCCCAGCGCTCCCGCCACCGCCATGGCATCGATCTCGATCGCGCCGAAGTCATTGACGATGGCCCCGATCCGGCTGCCGCCGCTGCGGTGCAGCAGATGGTTCAGCACGGTGGTCTTGCCGGAGCCCAGGAATCCGGCGAGGACGACGACCGGGATCTGCTTGGCCGCGCTCTGCTCGATCAGGGGCTGCTCGATCAGGGGCTGCTCGATCAGGGGCTGCTCGATCAGGGGCTGCTCGATCGGGATCGGCTGCTGACTGGGCTGGCTCAACGGGCGACCTCTTTCACACCAGTGCGTACACCGGCTCGCGGACCGGCTCCCGTACGAAGGCGGCTCACGCACCGGCACTCGTACGAGGAATCAATGCCGACCCAGGATACGAGCGGGAGGAATCGCCGCGAAGTGAACGATTGTTAGCGGCGCTCGCGGGGCACACGTTGGACATGGCGCCGGGAAACGCGACCCGCACTTCCCTCCGTGCGCCTCCTCTCCGCCTCCCTGCCGATCAGAGCCGCTCGGCAAAACTGGGAGACGGCAAGCGCGCCGCCCACCGCTCGCCGGTCCGCTCCCTGTCGCCCCGCACCCGACGACCGGCGGACGGTCGCCTGATTCGGGGGTTGACATGGCCACACGGAATTTCGGGGTACGGGGGTGGGGTTCCGCCGCCGCGGCGGGACTCGCCTTCACGGCAGGAGCTCTCGCACTCCTCACCGCACAGCAGCGCAAGTACAACGAACTGCGATTGCGGGTGGAGCAGCAACATAGGCACTTCCAGCTGTTGAGCAAGGCCATGGACGACCCTGAGCTGGCCGCCGTGATGAGCACCGTCGATCTCAGCGGCGAGCCTGCGGAGGAGCACACCAGGCTGCGCCGCCAATACCTCTTCGCCAACGCCCTGTACACGAATGCCCTGCAGACCTACCGCGCCGGCAACGTCAACTGGCACGAGCTGCACGGCCACCTTCGGGTGCTCTGCCAGAGCGGGGTCTTCCGCGACTACTGGGAGGCGACCCGACACCACCGGGACAGCCTCGACCAGTCGTCGGACGAGGCGCGTGTGGGCCGAATGGTGGATGGTCTTGTCCGCGATCTGGAAGATGCGGACACGGAAGAGTGGTGGGTGGTGGGTGAACTGCCCTCGGATTAAGCGCTGCGGCGGTCAGCGAACCTCCTTTGAAGTAAGCCCAGTTGGACTAGAGCTTCTCCGATCGCACCACAGGCATCAGGAGGTAATCTGAGCCCGCCCCCATCCCCTACTGCTCTGAGGACCGGGATCACCTTTGAAGATTGTGCGCCGCATCGGTGCATCTCCCCGTGAACGCGGCAGCGTGACAGGCGAGACCTGCCCCGACATCTTCGAACTCAGCGACGGCAATTTCGCCGTTATCGGGACCGAAGCCACCGCCACGCTCGACAACGAACTGCCCGCCGACGCCGCACGGGCCCCCTACGAACGCATCGTCATCGTCAGCCGGGAGACCTTGGTTCGCGCCAAGGCCGAAATTCCCGACGCCTGAGCTCGTCGGACAGCGAGTCCACCCCGTTCGCTCTGCGATACGCCCCCACCGCACGCCATCTGCGTGCCGGGGCCGACCCCGACCGAGCAGCGCATCACCCGGTCCTTGCTTGGCGGCACACTTCATCAGGCCCGGCGCCAGACCGGTTCCGGGCCTCACGTGCTACGCCGCCGGGGCGCCGCGCACGCCGCCACCGACCGACGTCGCCGTGGACCACTGCGCCTCCGGGCCGCCGCCTCTGCGGCGCCCACCTCCTCCTCGTTCGGCGCGAGCCGCCGCGCCGCCATGTCACTCCTCGTGAAGCCATCAGCAGCAGCACAAGCTCGCAGGTCAGCCATGCCTCTCGAGCAAGCGAACCTCGACGTCCGCAATCGCCGGAAGCCCCCACGGCAACGGACCGCGTCCGAGAACGCAATACGTTAATCTGCACCACCGCAAATCAGCTTCAACTCACAGGAAGAGGCACACCCTTGAAGATTGTGTATCGTATAGGCGCATCTCCACGTGAACGCGGCAGCCTCCTGGGCGAGACCTGCCCCGACATCTTCCTTCTCAGCGACGGGAACTTCGCCGTCATCGGCACCGAAGCCACCGCCCAACTCCGAGGCCAGCTGCCCGACGATGGTGCACTCGCCGACCGCGATCGCATCGTCATCATCAGCCGTGAGACGTTGACTCGAGCCAAAGCCGACATCCCGGACGCCTAATCTCCGCGCGCATCGGCTGATCCGCACCCCCTTGCTCCAAGGCTCCCGTTTTCCACCCCTCACAGGGGGAAGCAATGACGCGGGACCGCAGGGGGGGAGGGCTGGATGACGCCTGGTCGGATACGGCGCTCAGTGATTTCGTCACTCGCGTGGCTGAGCGCCGGGGCTGCTGGGATCGCCCTGGTAGGAGCCGCTTCCGTTGCCATGAGCGGCTGGCTCATAGACGGAGTCGAACAGCTCAACTCCGACCGGCGGACAGCCGCGGAGCGCAGCGCCCTCGGGCAGTACTTCGGCGGGGTCAGTGCCGTCTTCTCCGGACTCGCACTGCTCCTGCTCGTCGTCGCACTGCTGTACCAGCAGCACGAACTTCGGCTGCAGAGACAGGAGCTCTCCCTACAACGTGAGGAACTCGCCGCATCCCGCGATGAGTTGCGGCGGAGCGCCGCCTCCGACATGCGAAGCCTGCACATGCAGCTGACGCAGATGGCCATGACCGACAGCGCACTCGCCGACGTCTGGAACGTCTTCCCCGGCGAATCCGACTCCGGGCGCCGTCAGATGCTCTTCGCCAATTTAACCTTCAATCACTTCGTGCTCGCCCAGAGCTGGGGAAGCTTTTCGGAGACGGAGCTACTGGTCAACGCCCACAGCATGCTGCGCAGCCCCATCTTCCGCCGCTACTGGGAGGCCACCAAGGGCCGTAAGAGTCAGCTGCCGCGTGAGAGCGACGAAGGGCGCGTTTTCCACTTCTTCGAGCAGGCTCTCGCGGATCTGGACCGCCGCGCGCACCCGCCCTCCACGTGAGGGCGCGGCAGGTGTCGGCCTCCCGGGCCCACGGCGCGCACCCTCTGGTCAGGCCACCTCCGGCACGGCCACTGGGGCCCCCGGCCCCACATACCGAGCCGCCGGTCGGATGATCTTCGAGTCCTCCGCCTGTTCCAGGATGTTGGCGCTCCAGCCGACGACGCGGGCCGCGGCGAAGGTGGGGGTGAACATCTCGCGGGGCAGGCCGCAGAGTTCCATGACCACGCCCGCGTAGAACTCCACGTTCGTGTGCAGCTCGCGGCCGGGCTTGAGCTCGGCCAGGATCGCTTCCACCTGGCGTTCGACCTCGACGGCGAGGTCGACCAACGGGCCGCCGAACTGTTGCGCGATGCCGCGGAGCATGCGCGAGCGGGGGTCTTCCGTGCGGTAGACGGGGTGCCCGAAGCCCATGATGCGATCGCCCGCGAGAACGCGTTCACGGATCCATGGATCGATGCGCTCGGGAGTGCCGATCGCATCGAGGGTGTCCAGGGCACGACTGGGCGCGCCACCGTGGAGCGGCCCGGAGAGCGCACCGACCGCACCCACGAGGCACGCCGCCACGTCCGCCCCCGTCGACGCGATCACCCGCGCCGTGAACGTTGATGCATTGAATCCATGGTCAATGGTCGATATCAAGTACTGCTCGACCGCACGGGCACGCGCGGCATCCGGTTCCGAACCCGTCAGCATGTAGAGGTAGTTGGCGGCATGCCCGAGGTCCTCGCGCGGCTCCACCGGCTCCAGCCCCTGCCCGATCCGATACAGCGCGGTGAGCAACGTCGGTACGGCCGCGGTCGCCGCGAGGGTGTCCGCCCGCCGCCGGTCGACGTCGATGTCGTACACCGGCCGGAACCCCAACGAGGCGCCGAGCAGGGACAGCGCGGTGCGCAGTCCGGCCAGCGGCCCTGACAGTCCCGTCGCCGCCGCGACCACGGGCAGCGCGGCCCGTACGTCGTCCGGCAGTCGGCGCAGCTCGGCGGTCCGTGCGACGAAGGCGGCGCGCTGCGCCGCGTCGGGCAGTTCGCCGTGGACGAGCAGGTGCCAGACGTCCTCGAAGCCACGGGTCTGCGCGAGTTCGACGGCCGAGTACTGGCGGTAGTGATAGAAGCCCTCCAGCCCCCTGACGTCACCCAGTTCGGTGTCGGTGACGACGACGCCCGCGAGCCCTCGCGGTACGTCGACAGAGGTGGACGCGGCCCGGTTGATCGGCATGTTTCCTCCCTGAACTTGATTCGACTGTCTATGATTGACTCAATTCCTGTCAATATTGATTCAATCAATATGCGGATACACAGATACGGTGGCGTCCATGAGGGATCGAGAAGCGGCAGCGCCAGGGCACGAGGGCCGACGGCTCACCACCAAGGAGACCGCCGAGCTGCTCGGCGTGAAGCCCGAGACCGTGTACGCGTATGTGAGCCGCGGCCAGCTCAGCAGTCGGCGTGAACCCGGCGGGCGAGGGAGCACGTTCGACGCCAAGGAGGTGGAGGCGCTCGCACACCGCAACAAGCGGGAGACCGGCGGGAGTTCGAGCACCGGCGGCGAGCTCTCGGTCCGCACCCGCATCACCCTGATCGACAAGGACCGGTACTACTTCCGCGGCGTCGACGCGACCGAGCTGGCCGCGCGGTACTCCTACGAAGAGATCGCCGAATGGCTGTGGACCGGAGAGCTGCGTCCCGGCGTCACGTTCACCGCCCCGGAGGCGTCCGTCGCCGTCGCCCGCCGCGCCGTCGACGCGCTGCCCGAGCACAGCGGCCCGACGGACCGGCTGCGCGTCGCCGCGATCGCCGCGGGGGCCGCCGACCCGCTGCGCTTCGACCTCTCCGAGAACGCCGTCCTCGGCACCGGACGCACCCTCATCCCCACCCTCGTCGCCGCGCTTCCGCCCCTGAGACACGACCACCGCGACGAGGGCCCGCTGGCCCACCGCCTCTGGCCACGGCTCACCGGCCGCAAGCCCGACGAGGCGTCACTGCGCGTGCTGGACACGGCACTTGGACTGCTCGTCGACCACGACCTGGCCGCCTCGACGCTCGCCGTCCGGGTCGCCGCGTCGGCCCGGGCCCACGCGTACGCCGCCGTGTCGGCGGGCCTCGGCGTGCTCGAAGGCCCGCTGCACGGCGCGGCCAGCGGTCTCGCGCACCGGCTGCTCCTCGACGTGCTGGACCGCGGCACCGCGGCTCCCGTGGTCGCGGATGAGCTGCGCGCAGGGCGCCGGGTCCCCGGGCTCGGCCACCGGCTCTACCCCGGCGAGGAT
Organism: Streptomyces sp. NPDC001530; assembly: GCF_042894545.1. Lineage (NCBI taxonomy): Bacteria > Bacillati > Actinomycetota > Actinomycetes > Kitasatosporales > Streptomycetaceae > Streptomyces > Streptomyces sp. NPDC001530. Next base: position 120,563 of record NZ_JBIAVS010000015.1, on the reverse strand, counting down.
CCACGCGCGCGTGCGCTGTTCGCCCTCCTGGAGGACGTCCCCGGCGCGGCGCCCGCCCTGGCCGCGGCCCACGACATCGTGACCACCACCGCCCGCCACACGCCTCTGCACGCCAACGTCGACCTGGCCCTGGCCGTGCTCACCGTCTCCTCCGGCATGCCGTCCTCCGCGGGCGAGACGGTCTTCGCCATCGCCCGTACCGCGGGCTGGATCGCCCACACCTTGGAGGAGTACGAGGAGCGCCCGCTGCGCATGCGCCCGAGCGGCCAGTACGCGGGCGCGCGACCACCGCAGCCGCTGCCTGGCTGACGCGGTCCGCCCGCGGGGCGCGCACACGCTGGGCGCCGCACACGCTGGGCGCTCTCCGAGGGCTCGCCCACACGCTTCCGCACGCCCTGACGCGCGCCGAATGCGCCCCGACCGCGCCCCCGTATGCGCGGCTGGAAGTCGCGCCGACCCAAGTCAGGTTAGGCTCACCTCCGTGAGTACGTGCACGACCGCGTCGCGGCACCTCGACGAGCCCCTCGCGGGGACCGCGGCCACCGCGAGGACATGGCTGCTGATCGAGCAGCCCGGGCCCTGGGGTGCCAAGGCGCTCACGTCGAGCCACCTGGACCCCGTGCTCGGCCGCGCCCTCGAAGCGGCAGCCGAGGGCACCGGCGTACGGATCGCGCTCATCCGCCGCCCCGGACGGCACGCCGACTGCGGTACGCCCGCCGAACGCCATGTGTATGCGGCCCACACCACTCCGGGAAACGTATGGCTGCACAGCGCCATCACGTCCGACCCCGAGCAGGTGCTCAACCTCGACTTCGCCGCGCTCGGAATGGGTGATCCGCATACCTTCGACGCGGTTCTCCAGGGTCGGCCCCATACCGGTGACCCGCTCGCCCTCGTCTGCACCAACGGCAAGCGCGACCGCTGCTGCGCCCTGCTCGGACGCCCCCTCGCGGCCGAGCTCGCCGCCTCCCGGGTGGAGAGCACCTGGGAGGTCACTCACCTGGGCGGTCACCGCTTCTCACCCACGCTGCTCGTCCTGCCGTACGGATACGCGTACGGGCGCGCCGAGGCCCATGCCGTCAAGGAGATCCTCCAGGGCGTCCAGGAGGGGCGTGTGGTCACCGAGGGGTGCCGGGGAAACTCCGCCTGGGAGCGGCCGGGCCAGGCGGCAGAGCTGGCCGTACGTACGGCCACGGGAGAGCACGCCGCCGATGCCCTGACCGTGGTCCGCACGGATGGCGCCGCCCCGCGCTGGGAGGTCACCGTCGCCCACAGCGACGGCCGCCTGTGGCGCGTCGTCGTCGCGCAGGGCGCCTCATTGCCGCCCCGCCCGGAGAGCTGCGGTTCGGCACTGGGGTCGCCGGCCCGGATGGACGTGGTGGCGGTACGGGAGCTGGCGCGGACGGCTCTCGCCGTGCCCTGCTGACGGCAGCGGATCCCGCACCCGGCGGCCCCATACCGGTATTCCTGCGACACGGCGCCCGCACGAACCAGTGACCGTGACCCACTGACAAGCGCCTCCGATCTTGACGCGCCGACGCGTCCCTCTGACCTCTTCCAGGGCTCCCCCACCCGACGATCAAGAGATCCACGCCACACTCCCTACGGCGTGGCGCGCCCGCCCCCGTACCGTCATAGGCATGAGCCCCACTCCCCCCGCACGACGACTGCGCCTCGGTCTGCCGCGGCGGGTGTTCTCGCAGGTGCTGCTGATGCAGGTGGCGATCGCGGCGGGAGTCGCCGTGCTCGCCACCGGGCTGTTCCTCGCACCGCTCAGCGCGCAGCTGGACGACCAGGCGATGCGCCGCGCTCTCGCGATCGCGCAGACGACGTCGGTCCAGCCGCAGATCGCCGAGGACCTGCAGACGACTCGGCCGTCCGCGGACGGACCCGTGCAGGCCGAGGCGGAGCGGATACGGAAGGCAAGCGGAGCCGAGTACGTCGTGGTCATGAACATGAAAGGTGTGCGCTGGTCGCACACCGACACCACGGAGATCGGCAAACTCGTCTCGACCTCCCCGAAGCAGGCCCTGGCCGGCAAGAACGTCATGGAGATCGACACCGGCACCCTGGGCCGCTCCGCACGCGGCAAGGTGCCGCTGCGTGACGCCGACGGGAAGATCATCGGAGCGGTCTCCGTCGGCATCAAGTACGACAGTGTGCGGGCCCGGTTGATCGACGCGATCCCAGGACTGTTCGCGTACGCCGGCGGGGCCATGGCCGTCGGTGCGCTGGCCGCGTATCTGATCTCCCGAAGGGTGCAGCGGCAGACCCGTGACCTGGCCTTCTCCGACATCTCCGCGCTGCTCGCGGAGCGCGAGGCGATGCTGCACGGCATACGGGAGGGCGTCGTCGCCCTGGACCGCGGCGGCCGGGTGCGGCTCCTGAACGACGAGGCGCAACGTCTGCTGGGCGTCGACGCCGAGGCCATCGGGCAGCCGCTCGACGACGCGCTCGGTCCGGGACGTACGACCGATGTGCTGGCCGGCCGCGTCACCGGAACCGACCTGCTCACCGTCCGCGGCCAGCGCGTCCTGGTCGCCAACCGCATGCCCACCGACGACGGCGGCGCCGTCGCCACCCTGCGCGACCGCACGGAGCTGGAGCAGCTCGGCCGCGAGCTCGACTCCACGCGCGGTCTGATCGACGCGCTGCGCGCCCAGGACCACGAGCACGCCAACCGCATGCACACGCTCCTGGGTTTGCTCGAACTGGAGATGTACGACGACGCCGTGGAGTTCGTAGGAGAGGTGGTCGGCGACCACAGGGTCACCGCGGAACAGGTCACCGAGAAGATCCACGATCCGCTGCTCGCCGCCCTGCTGGTCGGCAAGGCGACCGTCGCGGCCGAGCGCGGTGTGGCCCTGTGGATCTCGGACCAGACCCTGCTGCCGGATCGGTTGATCGACCCACGGGGGCTGGTGACCGTCGTCGGGAATCTCGTCGACAACGCGTTCGACGCCGTCGCCGGGACGCCCCACGCGCGCGTGGAGGTCGAATTGCGCGCCGAGGGGCGTACCGCCGTACTGCGGGTACGGGACACCGGGCCCGGCATCCCGGAGGAGCGGCGAGAGCTGATCTTCACCGACGGATGGACCACCAAGAAGCCCCCGGCGCACGGAAAGCGCGGAATCGGCCTCTCCTTGGTGCGCCGGCTCGCCGAGCGGCAGGGCGGCAGCGCCGAGGTGGCCGAGGCGGACGGCGGGGGCGCGGAGTTCACAATCGTCCTGCCGGAGGCGCTCACGGAGCCGGGGCTCGCGCCGGAGCCTGAGGTTGCGACGACACTGGATGCGGGCCTTGCGGCAGAGCCCGGACCGCGGCTCGTGCCGACGCCGTCCCCCTCTGCGGAGGCCGCTGCCACCGCCCTGGACGTCAAGGACGCCACGGACGCCAAGGAGGAGTCGCGATGATCGAGGTCCTGGTCGTGGACGACGACACCCGTGTCGCGCGGGTCAACGCCGCCTATGTGGAGAAGGTTCCGGGCTTCCATGTCGCGGGCGAGGCGCACAGCGCGGCCGAGGCGCTGCACCGGATGGAGGCGCTGCCCCACCTGGACCTGGTCCTCATGGACCACTATCTGCCGGACGAGACGGGACTCGCCGTCGTCCAGGAGATGCGCCGTCGCGGCCACCAGACCGACGTGATCATGGTGACCGCGGCCCGTGACATCTCGACCGTCCAGGCGGCGATGCGGCAGGGCGCGCTCCAGTACCTGGTCAAGCCCTTCGCCTTCGCGGGCCTGCGCGCCAAGCTGGAGGCGTACGCGGATCTGCGCCGCACCCTCGACGGCGGCGGCGAGGCCGAACAGTCCGAGGTGGACCGGATCTTTGGCGCCCTGTCGGCGACCGCGGAGCCGGATCTGCCGAAGGGCCACTCCCCCACCACCGCGGAGCTGGTGCGCCGCGCCCTGGTGAACGCCGAGGGCCCGCTGTCGGCCCAGGAGGTCGCGGAGGAGACCGGGCTGAGCCGGCAGACCGCACAGCGCTATCTGAAGCTCCTGGAGCGCACGGGGAGGGCCAGGCTGACCCTCAAATACGGCGACGCGGGCCGCCCGGAGCATCGCTACGTCTGGGCGACCCGCGCCTGAGGGCACGGCCGAGAAGGGGGGAAGCGACCGTGACCGGCCTCCCTCACCTGATCAACCTGTGACGGCCTTCTTCACGAACTCCGTGGTGTACGTCTTGCTCAGATCCACCTTGGCGTTCTTGATGTTGGGGTTGAACGCCTTGAGGACCTTCTCGACGGTCTCGGGACCGTCCGCGGGCATCACGCCGTCCTTGGTGAACATCGGCAGCGTGCTCTGGATCGCCCCGGCGTAGAGCGTCTTGTTGCCCTGGGAGTAGTCGGCGGGCATCTTGTCGGCGATGTCGGCGGCGCTGTGCGTGGACATCCACTTGAGGGTCTTCACGAAGGCGTTGGCCAGCTTCTGGACCGTCTCCTTGTGGCTGTTCACCCAGTCCGTCTGCATGTAGAGGCTGGACGAGGGGTACGGCCCGCCGAGCGCCTTCTGCGACCCCTGCGGCGTACGCATGTCGATGAGCACCTTGCCGAGGTTCTTCTGCATGACCGTGGCGACGGTCGGGTCCGTCGTCATGCCGCCGTCGATGGCACCCTTCTGGAGGGCGGAAATGAACGTCGGTCCGGCGCCGACGGCGACCGGCGTGAACTCGCTGACGTTCACACCGTTCTTGACCGCCAGGTACTTCGTGAGGAAGTCGGTCGACGAGCCGAGGCCGGTGATGCCGAGCTTCTTGCCCTTGAAGTCCTTGGGCGACGTGATGTCGTCGGCCCGCTTGTTGGAGACGATCTCCACCTCGCCGGGCGCGTGCGAGAACTGCACGACGGACTCCACCGACTTGCCCTTTGTCTGCAGGTCCAGGGTGTGGTCGTAGAAGCCGACGGCTCCTTGCACCTGTCCGGAGACGAGGGCGGTCTCGGCCTGAACGCCGGCCGGCTCACTCAGGAGTTGGACATCCAAACCCTCGTCCTTGAAGTAGCCGAGCCGCTGCGTGAGCATCGCGGGCAGGTAGATGACCTTGTCCAGGCCACCGACCATGATCTTGACGTGTTCGCCCTTGCCGCCACCCCCATTGCTTCCGGAGTCGGCCGTCGTACTGGCCGCGTCATTGGCGCAGGCGGTGAGCGAGGTGAGGGCGAGCAGACCGGCGGCTGCCAGCGCGGAGTATCTGGCGGTCTTGCGCATGGTGGGTCACGTCCTTGTGAGAGAAGAGGGTTGGTGCGTACGGCTGGGTCAGCGGTCGGAGTCCGACGGCTTCCACCGGAAGATGCGGCGCTCGGCGAAGGTCAGCAGTCCCTCGGCCAGCAGGGCGACGACCGCGAGGATGACCATGGCGGCGTACACACCGGCCGCGTTGAAGGTGCCCTGCGACTGTGCGACGAGCAGGCCGATGCCCTTGGTGGCGCCGATGTACTCGCCGACGATGGCGCCGATGAGCGCGAAGCCGAAGCTGACGTGGAGGCTGGTGAAGATCCACGAAGTGGCGGACGGGATGACGACCTGAAGCGTCACCCTGCGGTCGCTGGCGCCGAGGATCCTGGCGTTGGCCACCAGGTTGCGGTCGACCTCCCGGGCGCCCTGGAAGGCGTTGAAGAAGACCGGGAAGAAGACGAGCACCACGGCCGACGCGACCTTGGACGCCGGTCCGAGCCCGAACCAGATCACGAAGATGGGCGCGAGGACGATCCGGGGTATTGAGTTGAGCACCTTGATGTATGGACCAAAGACATCGGCGAGGAAGGCGATCCGCCCCAACGCGATGCCGAAGACCACACCGGCGACCACACCGATGACCCAGCCGAGCAGCGCTTCGTGGAGCGTGAACCAGATCTGCTCGCCGAGAGAGCCGAGCGCGGTGCCGTGCGTCACCCACGTGTAGATCTGATCCCAGATCTTCGACGGCATCGAGAAGTTGAACGGGTCGATGACCTTGGTTCGCGAGAACACCTCCCACAGGCCGAGCACGGCGACCAGGAGCAGTGCGCGGGCGGCGGCCACGACCATCTTGCGTCTGCGAGTGGCACGGGCACGGGAGTGCGCACGCCCCGGTTTGCCGGGCTCGGTCACCGTCACGGCGACAACGGCCTCGGGCATGACGTCAGGCGACATGGGCCGCACCCCTCTCACGGGTGATGCGGACCTCTTCGCCGAGGGACTCCCAGATCTCGCGGTAGATCTCGATGAACCGTGGCTCCAGGCGCACCGATTCGACCTTGCGCGGCCGCGGCAGATCGATGTCGAAGACCTGCTTCACGGTGGCGGGGCCCGCGGTCATCACGACGACCTTGTCGGCGAGCGCGATGGACTCCTCCAGGTCGTGGGTGACGAAGACGACCGAGGCGCCCGTGCCTTCCCACAGTTCGAGCAGCTCGTCCGACATCAGCGCCCTGGTCTGCACGTCGAGCGCCGAGAAGGGCTCGTCCATCAGCAGGATCTCGGGGTCGTTGACGAAGGTCGCGGCGAGGGCGACGCGCTTGCGCTGGCCACCGGAGAGCTGGTGCGGATAGCGGTCCTCGAAGGCCGCGAGCCCGACCCGGGCGAGCCATTCACGCGCCCGCCGCCTCGCCTCCGCCTTGGGCACACCGCGGAAGCGGGGCCCCGCCATCACGTTGGACAGGACCGTGCGCCAGGGGAACGTGGCGTCCTGCTGGAAGACGAAACCAACCTTGTCGCCGACGCCGGAGACCGGCTCACCCGCGACCAGAACCTCGCCCTCGGTGGGCTCCTCGAGACCGCTCACCAGGGTCAGCGTGGTCGACTTCCCACAGCCGGTGGGACCGACGACGGCCACGAACTCGCCGCGTCCGATGGTCAGGTCCAGTTCCCTGACCGCCGTGTGCAGACCCCCTGACGGGGTCTTGAAGATCTTGCTCGCGCCCCGCAGCTCGATGGCGGGGCTGGTGTCTGCGCTCATGGCCCGGGACGGTAGGTGTGGCGCGAGCCACAGCATCAGTCTTCTGGGCGCATGGAGTTCTTTTGCTTGCAACAGCCTGTTGTGCTCGTTTTGCTCGCGCTACAACAGCGGAGCCGAAACACGGGCTTAACGCTCGCCAAGGCCTTGAGGGAAAGAGGCCCGATGATTGACGTCCTGGTCGTGGACGACGATTTCCGCGTCGCCGAGATCAACGCCAAGTACGTGGGAAAGGTTCCCGGCTTCCGGGTGGCCGCCCGCGCGCACAGTGCTGCCCAGGCCCTGGCCGCCATCGAGCGCGCGCCCATCGACCTGGTGCTGCTCGACCACTATCTGCCCGACCAGACGGGCCTCGAACTGGTCCACCGGATGCGCGAACGCGGCCACGGCACCGACGTCATCATGATCACGGCGGCCAGTGACGTGGTCACCGTGCAGGCGGCGATGCGCCTGGGAGCCCTGCACTATCTGGTCAAGCCGTTCACCTTCGCCGCCCTGCGCACCCGCCTCGACTCGTACGCCGCACTGCGCCGCACCGTCGACCGGGTGGGCGGCCGCGGCCTCGCGGGCCAGGAGCAGGTCGACCGGATCTTCGGCGCCCTGCGCACCACGTCCGCGCCCTCGTCGCCCGGGCTGCCCAGCGGCCACTCGGAGCCGACCACGGACCTCATCTGCGACGTACTGCACCGCGCGAGCCACCCGCTGTCGGCCCACGAGGTCGCCGCCGAGACCGGCCTCAGCCGATCCACCGCCCAGCGCTATCTGCGCCACCTCGAACAGGCCGGACGCCTGCGGCTCTCGCTCAAGTACGGAGACACGGGGCGGCCGGAGCATCGGTACGCATGGGTGGCGCCTTAGGCCCGGGCGTACGTCCCTGGCATACGCCGATGGGGGCTTCCCGCGTTCGCCGCGTACGCCCCGGGTGGCGCCCTCAGACGGCCCCGGCTCCGGTGAGCGCGCGCACCTCGGTCTCGGCGTGCTTGGCCTCGTTTGGCTGCTCCGCCGAGGTGACCGTGCCGAGCCAGCCCGCGAGGAAGCCGAGGGGGATCGAGACGAGACCCGGGTTCTGCAGCGGGAAGTACTGGAAGTCCACGCCCGGGAACAGCGACTCTGGGCTCCCTGACACCACCGGCGACAGCAGCACCAGCAGCAGTGCGGGCACCAGGCCGCCGTATACGGCCCACATCGCGCCGCGCGTCGTGAAGGACCGCCAGAACAGCGAGTACAGCAGCACCGGCAAATTCGCGGACGCGGCGACCGCGAAGGCGAGGCCCACCAGGAAGGCCACGTTGAGATCGCGGGCGAGCAGCCCAAGAGCGATCGCGACGACACCGATCCCGACGGCCGCAGCCCGGGCCACCGCCACCTCGCTGCGCGGCTTCGCGTGCCGACGGCGCAACGACGCGTACAGGTCGTGGGCCACGGACGCCGACGACGCCAGCGTGATTCCGGCGACCACCGCCAGGATGGTGGCGAAGGCGACGGCGGCGACGATCGCAAAGAGAACCGTTCCTCCCGTTGAGTTCGCACCGCCGCCCAGATCGAGCGCCAGCAGCGGAACCGCCGTGTTCCCGGCCGCGTTCGACCCGCGCACCGCCTCTGGACCGACGATCGCGGCCGCGCCGAAGCCCAGCACGATCGTCATCAGATAAAAGCCCCCGATGAGCCCGATCGACCAGATCACCGAGCGCCGCGCGGCCCGTGCGGTCGGCACGGTGTAGAACCGCGACAGGATGTGCGGCAGCCCGGCCGTGCCCAGCACCAGCGCGAGGCCCAGGCTGATGAAGTCGAAGCGCGCCGTCCAGTCCCCGCCGTACTTCAGCCCGGGCGCCAGGAAGGCGTCACCGTGCCCGCTGCGCTCCGCCGCCGAACGCAGCAACTGGTTGATGTCCCCATGAAAGCGCACCAGGACGAGCACGGTCAGCGCGATGGCCCCGCTCAGCAACAGGACTGCCTTGACGATCTGAATCCAGGTGGTGGCCCGCATCCCTCCCAGCGACACATAGATCACCATGAGCGCACCGACGCCGATGACGGTCCACGCTTGCGCCGCCTCGCTCGTGCCTCCCAGCAGCAGCGCGACCAGGCTGCCCGCTCCCACCATCTGCGCCACCAGATACAGAACGGACACGGTCACCGAGGAAGTTCCCGCCGCGATCCGCACCGGCCGCTCGCTCATCCGGGCCGCGAGCACGTCGGCGAGGGTGAACCGCCCGCAGTTGCGCACCAGTTCGGCCACCAGGAACAGCACCACGAGCCAGGCCACGAGGAACCCCACGACATACAACAACCCGTCGTAGCCGTACAGCGAGATCAGTCCCGTGACCCCCAGGAAGGACGCCGCCGACATGTAGTCGCCGGAGATGGCAAAACCATTCTCCATCGGCGAGAACAGCCGTCCGCCGGCATAGAACTCCTCCGCCGAACCATGCCGGTTCCGACTCACCCATGTCGTGATCGCCAACGTCACCGCCACAAACGCGCTGAACAGCAGCAGCGCCAGCGTCTGATGATTGCCGGTCACCGCTCACCACCTCTGACGTTCCGCGTCAGCTCCTGGGTGTCCCAGCGCAGATCGAGCGCGGCCCGGTCCCTGCGCAGCCGCGCATGCCGCGCATACGCCCAGGTGAACAGGAACGTCGTGAGGAACTGCCCGAGTCCCGCGAGCAGCGCCACGTTCACCGCACCGGCGACGGGCCGGGCCATGAACCCGGGCGCCGTCGTCGCGGTCACCACATAGCCCACGTACCAGGTGAAGAACATGGCGGCACCCGGGACCACGAACCTCCGGTACCGGCTGCGCACTTCCTGGAAGGCCGCGCTGCGCTGCACCTCCAGATAGACGTCGGCCGTCCCGCCCGTCCGCCCTTCGTGCTCCGCGCGCGCGGTCGGCACGGCGGGAGCGGGCGCACCCGTGCCGTCCAACTCACCCCAGCCGGAGGCGAGCGCGTCGTACCAGGGGTCGTCGAACCGGACCTCTCCGGTGTCGCCGCCGTCGTGCTTCTCCACCGAACTCTCCTTGTCCGCGGTCCGTTTTCGGCCGCGTGCCCAAGGATGGACAGATCGGGAAGATCCTGGACTCTTCTCTCCGCGCTCTTCACCCCATCAGGTGACTCAGTCCACCGGTGGCCGTACGAGACCCTTCCCATAGGCATAACGGACAGCCTGAGCTCGGTCCTTGAGTCCCGTCTTGGCGAAGAGGTTGTTGATGTGGGTCTTCACGGTGGCCGTGGAGACATGCAGCTTGCGGGCGATCTCCTGATTGCTGAGCCCTTCCGCGATCAGCAGAAGTACCTCGGTCTCCCGCGCGGTGAGCCCGTCCGGCGCCTCCGCGAACGGGGCGGGCTCCGGTTCCGGCTCCGACAGCCGCTCCAGCAGCCGCCGTTGGATACTCGGCGAGAGCCCCGCATCCCCGGACAACACGCTCTCCACAGCCCGTACGATCTCGTCACCCCCCGCGTCCTTGGTGAGATAGCCACGGGCCCCCGCTCTGAGCGCGGGAAACAGCGACTCGTCGTCCGCGTACGTCGTGAGCACGACCACCTGCGTCCCGGGGTGCTCGGCGCGGATACGCCGTGTCGCCTCGACACCGTCGCAGCGAGGCATGCGCAGGTCCATCAGCACGACGTCCGGAGCGAGTTCGGCGACAAGCGCCACGGCCTCGTCCCCGTCCCCGGCCGCTCCGACGACCTCGATCCCGGGCAACAGTCCCAGCAGCATCACAATGCCCTCGCGCACCACGGTCTGGTCGTCCGCCACCACGACCCGCGCCGACTTCCTGCCCGCCTCCTCCCTCTCCGTCATACGGGCACCTTCAACGTCACCACGAACCCCTCCTCGTCCGGCCCGGCCTCCAACGAGCCACCCAGCAGCTCGGCACGCTCCCGCATGCCCAGCAGACCGTACCCGGCTCCCGAGTCGCTGAGCTCGCCCGGCGCCCCGCCCGAGTCCCGTACGTCCAGCGTCACTTCGTGCTCGCCGTAGTCCAGACGTACATGGACCTTGGCGCCCGGAGCATGCTTGCGCGCGTTCGTCAGAGCCTCCTGCGCGACTCTGCGCACCGCCTGTGAGGCCTCGGCGGGCAGCGCCTGCCGTTCGCCCGTCACGGTGACGTCGGCGCCGCCGGCCGAGGCGACGAGTTCGCTGAGGAAGTCCTCCAGCGGGGACATCTCGCCCCTCAGCGCGGACAGCGCCTGTCGCGTCTCCGCGAGCCCCTCGCGGGCCATCCCCCGTGCCGCCACGACCCGTTCCAGGACCGTCTCCCTGTCCGCGCCCCGCTCGATGAGCAGCCGGGCCGCCTCCAGGTGCACGAGCTGCGCCGAGAGACTGTGGGCCAGCACATCGTGGATCTCCCGCGCGATCCTGGCCCGCTCCGCCAGCGCCGCCGACTCCGCCTCGGCCGCACGCGCCGCACGCTCCTGTGCGAGCAGCCGCTGGGCACTGCCGCGAGCCTCCGCGTCCAGGCGCAGCACGTATCCGCCCAGGACGAGCCCCGCCGTCGTGGCCACGGTGGTCAGCCAGACATCGTTGTTGACGGCCGCATACGCGCTCAGCGCCACGGAGGTGACGGGCAGGGCGGCCGCGAGCGGCAGCCGTTCGATGGCGCTGATGGCGCAACCGCACCACAGGACCAGAGCCGGTACCCGGAAGCCCAGCCCCTGCCCCACCGTCGCGAGCACGAGGAGCAGCGCGAGCAGCCCCAGGGAGGGCAGCAGGCGATGTTCGAGTGTGGTCCGCCAGAAGCCCCACGCGATGACCGCACACACGAGGACTCCCACAACGCCCGCCGCGGTACCCCAACCGTGCAGGTCGCTGCTCGTGAAGGTCGTCGCGATGAGCGTGGCGAGGGCAATGGCCCGCGTGGTCCAGGCGAGCGCGCGCCGCGCCCTGGGCACACCTGCTCGGGAGAGTGCCTCGCGGGAGGGCCAGCGCCTCCAGGCGTTCTCCGTCACACGCGCTCCTTCCACGAGGCCTGAGCCACGCCGTCACCGTACGCCGGACCCTGCGCGTAGACCGGGTGCAGGGACTGAGACCTCCAGATCAGGAGCCCGGAGCGGACCAGCAGGGTCGCGGCGAGCCCGAGCAACAGCGCGGAGGAGTCCTGGTGCACGCCGAACAGAGCACCTATGCCGAACAGGCCCAAGCGCAGCCCGCTGCCCACGATCCAGACGGCCACGCTGGCCTTGGTGCTCTTGCTCCACACCGAGCCGTCCTGCTCCGTCCATATCCGCGTGGTCCACGCCCAGCCGGCCCCGGTGGCCAGGCCTATGAACAGCTCCACACCGAGCAGGAGGATCGCCTCCGCGTGATGGTGGGGGTCGATCACCCCGGGCTCTCGCAGCGCCATGAAGACCAGGACGGCGGCCACGATCCACCAACGCCTGTCCGTACTGATTCTGCGCGTACCGAACTGGCGCGCGATCACCAGAACAACAACGGCGCAGATCACCAAAGCATTGACGAGCCCGAACATCACGGCCTCCGTGGGCGAGGAAGAGCGGAACCGGCAGCGAAAACTGTCGGCGCCTTCGACGCTACGGAAATTGCCTGGTCAGCAGATCGGAGCCAGGGTGGATCGCGGGTGGATCCATCCCCGCCCGAGCCTCCACCCACGGGTGGAGACCCTCACGAACACCATCGCCAGGTGGCTGGGCCATTCTTTCGCCCCCGTCCGCCCCTACCCTTCCCGTCCCTGGGGCTCCGCCCCCAGCCCCCGCATCGCGCCGCCGACGCTCGTCCCCAAACGCCGGACGGCAAAAACTCAATCGCGGCGCCCCGCCCCTCACACACCCACCCCGACGCACCCGCAGTCGCCGACGCACGGAAGGGGCCGTGCCGGTACATCACATGCCCCGTCGCCACGTGATGGTCACCAGGCCGAGCAACGACACCACGCCCAGCTGCAACCGCCGACGGGGCGGATGTACCGGCACGGCCCCGACCCACCCACCCACCGGCGGCAAGCGCACCGCCCAGCCCAGCGGCAGCGCCTACGCGTCGATCCGCGACCGATCCAACGTAGCCGCCGAGCTGGAGATGAACTCCTTGCGCGGCGCCACATCGTTCCCCATCAGCAGATCGAACACCTGCTCCGACGCCTCAAGGTCGGAGATGTTGATCCGACGCAGCGTCCGATGGCGCGGATCCATCGTCGTCTCGGCCAGCTGGTCGGCATCCATCTCGCCAAGACCCTTGTACCGCTGAACCGAGTCCTTGTACCGCACGTTCTTGCGCTGCAGCTCCAGCAGCGTCTCCCGCAGCTCACGGTCCGAGTACGTGTAGATGTACTTGTCCTGCCCCTTCTTGGGCTGGCTCAGCTCAATGCGGTGCAGCGGCGGCACGGCGGCGAACACCCGCCCCGCCTCGACCATGGGCCGCATGTACCGCTGGAACAGCGTCAGCAGCAGAATCCGGATGTGCGCGCCGTCAACATCGGCATCGACGAGAAGAATGATCTTCCCGTAGCGCGCCGCGTCGATGTCGAAGGTCCGCCCGGACCCCGCTCCTATGACCTGGATGATCGCGCCGCACTCGGCGTTCTTCAGCATGTCCGTCACGGACGCCTTCTGAACGTTCAGAATCTTGCCGCGGATCGGCAACAGCGCCTGGAACTCCGAGTTCCGGGCGAGCTTGGCCGTACCGAGCGCGGAGTCGCCCTCGACGATGAAGAGCTCGCTGCGCTCCACGTCGTCACTGCGGCAGTCGGCGAGCTTGGCGGGCAGCGACGATGACTCCAGAGCCGTCTTCCGGCGCTGCGCGTCCTTGTGCTGGCGGGCGGCGATCCGCGTACGGGCGGCGGCGACGGCCTTCTCGAGAACGACCCGGGCCTGCGCGGCAGCGTCCCGCTTCGTGGAGGTCAGGAACGCCTTGAGCTCCTTGGAGACCACGTTCGTCACGATGCGGCGGGCCGCCGACGTACCGAGGATCTCCTTGGTCTGCCCCTCGAACTGCGGCTCCGCGAGGCGCACGGTGACGACAGTCGTCAGCCCCTCCAGCGCGTCGTCCTTGACGATGTCGTCCTCGGCGACACGCAGCAGCTTCTTGGTCCGCAGCACTTCGTTGACGGTCTTCGTGACGGCCTGCTCGAAGCCCGCCACGTGCGTACCGCCCTTGGGCGTGGCGATGATATTCACGAACGACTTCAGGGTCGTGTCGTAACCGGTGCCCCAGCGCAGCGCGACATCGACGCCGAGCTCACGCGTAACCTCGGTCGGGGTCATCTGCCCGTGGTCGTCGAGGACCGGGACCGTCTCCTTGAAGGTGCCGTGCCCCGAGAAGCGGAGGACGTCGCAGACGGGCTTGTCGGTGGCCAGGTACTCGCAGAACTCACTGATGCCGCCGTCGAAGCGGAAGGACTCCTCACCCTTGCTGCCGCCCTCGCCGAGCCCATACTCGTCGCGGACGACGATGGTCAGGCCCGGCACCAGGAACGCGGTCTGGCGGGCGCGCTGGTGCAGGTTCTCCAGGGAGAGCTTGGCGTCCTTGAGGAAGATCTGGCGGTCGGCCCAGTAACGCACGCGCGTGCCGGTGCGGGTCTTGGGGATCCTCTTGAGCTTGCGCAGGCCGCTCGCCGCGGCGAAGGCGGCGTCGGGACCGTCCGCCTTGAACGCTCCGGGGGTGCCGCGTCGGAAGCTCACCGCGTGCGTGTGGCCACTGCGGTCCACCTCGATGTCCAGACGGGCGGAGAGCGCGTTCACCACGGAGGCGCCCACACCGTGCAGACCGCCGGAGGCCGCGTACGAGCCGCCGCCGAACTTGCCGCCGGCGTGCAGCTTGGTCATGACGACCTCGACGCCGGACAGGCCGGTCTTGGGCTCGACGTCGACCGGGATGCCCCGGCCGTTGTCCCGCACCTCCACCGAGGCGTCGTCGTGCAGGATGACCTCGATGTGGTCGCAGTAACCCCCGAGGGCCTCGTCCACGGAGTTGTCGATGATCTCCCAGAGACAGTGCATCAGACCGCGGCTGTCGGTCGACCCGATGTACATGCCCGGGCGCTTGCGCACGGCCTCGAGCCCCTCAAGGACGAGCAGGTGCCGCGCGGTGTAGTTGGAACCGTCCCGGTCTGCTCCTGCCAGCAGCGCTGTGGACGGCACGGACGTCTCGGCGGTCACGCGGTTCGCTCCTCGCTGAATTTCAGGTGGGCCCCTTTGGGTAAGGGCTCGGCTTCGGTCGCCGCTCAGAGGGTACCGAGGCCTGGTAGAGCCGTTGTAACGCCACCCTCGTCTGAACTCAGACTAGTCCAAGTTCGCATGAGTGTTCGATCCCTCGATGGAGTGAAGTACATATCACGTTCCCTTCCAGGCATGAACCATTTAGGCTCCGGGCACGTCCTCATGAACAACCGGCAACCCAGCCGGGAGGACTGACCCTGATAGATAGCGCGAACCCGTAAGACACGAAGACACGCAATACGGCTCATTCGCCGCCACCCGGCAGCAGACAGCCGCCCCGGAGAGAAATTTTCGAGGAAAAGCCACGAGCGGGAACGTTTTCGGCCTGGTTGGATGTTGACCCTGGTACGACAGCTCGTCGAGCTAGAGAAGAGGCGACGTGACTACTGTTCTGACCCCCGCGAGCCCGCTGACGGCCGCTGACCGCTGCGACCGTTGCGGCGCCCAGGCATATCTGCGCGTCGTCCTCCTGAGCGGCGGAGAACTGCTCTTCTGCGCCCACCACGGTCGCAAGTTCGAGCCGGAACTCAAGAAGATCGCCGCTGAGATACAGGACGAGACGGAGCGACTGACGTCCGTTCCGGCAAGCGTCAACGACGAAGAACGCTGACACTTCGCATCAACGACGAGCGAGTGCCGGCATAGGCCGGTGTGCGGGCGGCCACTCCCTGGACACAGGGAGTGGCCGCCCGTACTCGTACCGCATCGCTCATCGCGCTCAGCGGTTCCCGAGCGTCCGGACCACGTCCGAGACCCGCGTATAGACCCCCGGGCTCCCAGCCTGCCCGCAGCCGCTCCCCCACGACACCAGGCCGATAAGCCGCCCCTGGGCGACCAGCGGCCCGCCGCTGTCCCCCTGGCAGGCGTCCCGCCCGCCCGCGACCGCCCCGGCGCACAGCATGGACGCGGCTTTGTACGTGCCGTCGAGGCTGCCCGGGTAGGCCTGCTCACAGGTGGCGTCGGGGAGCACCTTCACCTGTGCGGCGTGCAGACTGTGTGCGTAGTCGCCACCACCTGTCGTATCCCCCCAGCCGTAGACGACGGCGGCCGTATCCGGCTCGTACGCGGAGTCCCCCGAAGACGCCATACGGATGACCGAGCTCTCGGGAAGCGGGGTGGCGAGCGTGAGCACGCCGAAGTCGCCGGCGTTCATATAGCCGTCGTAACCCGGGTTGATCCAGACGTCGCGTACGGGGATCTCCTTGCCGTCGGTCGACAGCAGGTCCCCGCGGCCCGCGATGACCTTCAGGTCACGCACCTGTCGTGGCGGCGCCCCCAGTACGTCCGCACCCAGGCAGTGGGCCGCAGTCAGGACCCTGGACGGGGCGATCACCACTCCTCCGCAGAACTGTCCCGCGCGCGTACCGCCGAACCGGTCACGGCTGGACAGGGCCACCGTCCACGGGCTCTGGGAAATCTCGACGGGATAGCCGCCGACGACGACACCGTCGGTCGCCGCCGGGGCGGGGGACGCCAGCGGTATCAAGGCCGCCGCGGCCGCGAAGGCTATTACTGAGGCAAAGGGACGGCGCATGCGCGCTCCTCACTCTCGGATGGTCATGGGACACCCAGAGTGATTCAGTACGTGCGGGCACGCACTTCGCGCACGCGCTGAGGGCCCGGCTCCCTCACGGGAGCCGGGCCCTCAGCGACGTACGGCCGAGACCTAGTCGAGGTAGTCGCGCAGCACCTGCGAGCGCGAGGGGTGACGCAGCTTCGACATCGTCTTGGACTCGATCTGGCGGATCCGCTCGCGCGTCACGCCGTACACCTTGCCGATCTCGTCGAGGGTCTTCGGCTGACCGTCGGTGAGACCGAACCGCATCGACACGACGCCCGCCTCGCGCTCGGACAGGGTGTCGAGAACGGAGTGCAGCTGCTCCTGGAGGAGCGTGAAGCTGACCGCGTCGGCCGGGACGACGGCCTCGGAGTCCTCGATGAGGTCACCGAACTCGCTGTCGCCGTCCTCGCCCAACGGGGTGTGCAGGGAGATGGGCTCACGGCCGTACTTCTGGACCTCGATGACCTTCTCCGGGGTCATGTCGAGTTCCTTGGCCAGCTCCTCCGGGGTGGGCTCGCGGCCCAGGTCCTGGAGCATCTGGCGCTGCACGCGCGCGAGCTTGTTGATGACCTCGACCATGTGCACCGGAATACGGATGGTGCGGGCCTGGTCGGCCATGGCGCGAGTGATCGCCTGACGGATCCACCAGGTGGCGTACGTGGAGAACTTGTAGCCCTTGGTGTAGTCGAACTTCTCGACCGCGCGGATCAGACCGAGGTTGCCCTCCTGGATGAGGTCCAGGAAGAGCATGCCGCGACCGGTGTAGCGCTTGGCCAGGGAGACCACCAGCCGGAGGTTGGCCTCCAGGAGGTGGTTCTTGGCCCGGCGGCCGTCCTCGGCGATGATCTCCAGCTCGCGCTTGAGCTTGGGGGCGAGCTTGTCGGCGTTGGCCAGCTTGTCCTCGGCGAACAGACCGGCCTCGATGCGCTTGGCGAGCTCCACCTCCTGCTCGGCGTTGAGCAGCGGGACCTTACCGATCTGCTTGAGGTAGTCCTTGACCGGGTCGGCGGTGGCACCGGCAGCGGCGACCTGCTGCGCGGGGGCGTCGTCCTCGTCCTCGTCGGACAGCACGAAGCCCTGGGCACCGTCCTCGGCGGGCTCTTCGGCACCGGGCTTGCCCGGCGTCTCCTCGACCGCCTCGTCGTCGATCAGCTCGACGTCGTCCTTCTTGGCGGTGGTCTTCTTGGCCGCCGTCTTCTTGGCGACCGTCTTCTTGGCGACGGCCTTCTTGGCGACCGTCTTCTTGGCAGCGGCCTTCTTGGCGGACGCGTCCTCAGCCGGATCGTCGGCGGCAGGCACTGCCGGAGCGGCGGTGGCGGTGGCCTTCTTGGCGGTCACCGTCTTCGCCGCCACGGTCTTGGTGGCGGTGCGCTTGGCCGGACTCTTCGCTGCGACGCTCTTTCGGGTGCGCTTGGGCTCCGCGGCACTGACCATCAGCGTCACACCCTCTTCCTCGAGGATCTGGTTGAGGCTGCGCAGTACGTTCTTCCACTGAGTGGCCGGAATCTGGTCAGCTTCGAAGGCCCGACGCACGTCATCGCCGGCGATCTGCCCCTCAGCCTTTCCCCGCTCAATGAGCGCCATGACAGAGACGGATTCGGCGATCTCCGGCGGGAGCGTACGGGATGTGCTGGCCGACACGAACAACCTCTCGGAACGTTGGAAAACGGCTTCCGGCCCCGTCCACTGTGGACAGGAGCCGACGACCGCCGACTTGGGGATGGGTCGACGGCGCGGGCGGGGGCCGGGAAGATGCACAGCGCCGTAAACGGCGTCCGTATTCCCTCCTCGGCTGTCACCTCTTAGGTCATCGCGCTGTTCCGAGGAGCGTTACGCCCAATCTGCGTGGCCCGAGTCACACCCCGTAAACGCTCAAAAGCGTCCAGATACGGTCATAGGAGGTCAGCCGATGGCCCACGGCCCTCGCGCCGCCGGACCCCGCCAGGTCCAAGAAGGATCCGACGGGGTCCCGATGGGAGATGGTTCGCCGGCCCAGCGATGCCAGGCGAGGGCACAAGCCCCCGACCACGCCGCCCTCGATGCGCCGTCAGTGCTCGCGCGGCGCGGGCACCACGCGCTCCACCTCGGGGTGGACGGTGAGCAGCTGCCGCATGGCCGCCTCCGCCGCCGCGCCGTCCGCCGCGGCCAGGGCGTCGACGATGCGGGCGTGGTGCGCCAGGGAGGCGTCGTTCGGCCGGTCACAGCCGGTGACGGGGCCGCCGGAGACCTGGAGGGCAGCCGACACGATCCCGGAGAGGTGCTCCAGCATCCGATTGCCCGCGAGCTGGATGAGCAGCGAGTGGAACTCCGCGTCGGCCCGCGAGAAGGTGAGCGAGTCCCCCTGTGCCATGGCGTGGCCCATGATCTCGACCATGTCGCCGAGCCGCTGCTGGACCTCCTCGCGCCCGTGCCCGGCCGCGAGGCGCGCGGCGAGCGGCTCAATCGTCCAGCGTAGCTCGCTCAGCTCACGTCGCTGGTCGTCGCGCTGCGGCCCGAAGGCCCGCCATTCGATGATGTCCGGGTCGAGGAGGTTCCAGTCGCTGACGGGGCGCACGCGCGTGCCGACGTTCGGCCGGGCGCTGACCAGTCCCTTCGCCTCCAGGACACGGAGCGACTCGCGGACGACGGTGCGGGAGACCTCGAACCGCTGGCCGATCTCCTCGGGGACGAGCGGGCGGTCCGCGCCCAGGTCGCCGGAGACGATCATCTGGCCCAGCTGTTGGACGAGTTGGCCGTGCAGCCCGCGTCCGCGGCTGCCCGCGGCGCGTCGGCCCACACGGCCGAGCTCCGGGTCCGCGCTCTCCCACGCGGGGGCGCCCGCGCGGTCGGCACCAGGGGCCTCGGTATAGGGGTAGCGGTCGAGTTCGCCCGGGCCGGCCAGGCCGGAGTCTGCGGAGCGGGCGGCGGTCATCATGGTCTGCGCAAGGGTACTCACGGATCCTTTGTCGGCGCTGGCTCCAACTCCCTTGAGGTCTTTGGTGAAAAGCACACGAAAGGGTGATCGCTCACCCCGTCGCAATTGACGCCTTATCGGAAAGAAATGGGCTTTCTTCGGGGAGTTGTGCGCACAGCGGGAACGGAAGGGTACGGACGGTCGTCATCGGACCCTGCTCCGCAGGGTCGTGAGCAGATATGCGCAGAGCAGGGCGGTCAGCGACAACATCAGTGCACCGCCCACGGGTTGGGCGATCACCCGCACCCCGGCCGCCAGATAGCGCTCGCCTCCGAACGGCCACTGCATCAGCACCAGCTCGCGCAGTCTCATGGGAAACCCGGCCGCCGTCCGTACAGACGGCCCCTGCAAGGCCTTCTGTACGAGGGGTACGACGGCGATCGGCACCGCGAGCACCGCGGCGATCCCGGCGGCCGTGGACCGAAAGATTCCGGCGGCCAGCACACCCGCCCAGGCGCAGCCCACCACGAGACCGATCCAACTCGCGCTCAGGGAAAGCCAGTCCGCGGGAACTCCGGTGAGCTCCCGTCCGTAGACGAGGTACAGCATTTCGAGGTCGCATCCCACGGTGAGGAAAGCCAGCATCAGCGCGGTGGCCGAGGCGACAAGGAGTTTGGCGGCGAGCAGTCCCAGGCGGCGGGGGACGGTGCCGCGGTCCGCGGCCAGGGCGGGGTGGCGGAATTCCTCCCCAAAGGCGATGGCGCCGAGCAGCCCCGCGCCGAGCGCGGCGGGCGGCAGGGGAAGCCCTTGCGGCCACGCGGCCAGGAGGCGTGGCTGGGGGGTGTGACCGATTCTGGCCAGGAGTACGGACAGGAGGGCCGAGGTGACGAGAACGGCGGACGCGGTGAGGTAGCCGGTGCCCACTCCGGCGGCACGGCGCAGTTCGTAGCGCAGGGGACGCAGCGGGCTCGGGGCCTGGCGTACGGCGATCGGAGGCGGGAGGGGAGGCAGGTCGTTCGCGGCCAGCGTCTCGGCCGGGCGCGGCTGGTCGGTCTCGCATGCGTCCCCCTCGGCGGACAGCGTTGCGGCGGGCCCCATATCGCCGACTTCGTCGGCGAGTTGGTGTACGAGGATGCCGTGCCGGAAGGCGGTCTCACCGACGTCGGCGCAGGTGCTGCCGTACACCGAGAGCCGGTTGCCGTCCTCGCGGACAACCTCGACGGAGCGGCGTGCGGTGCGGGCCTCCTTGGTCAGCATGTCGCTGAGCCGGGCGGCATGCGGGCTGCGGACGGCGACCCGGGGGCGGAGCCGGGTGCGGGCGAAGTCCGCGACCTCCTGGTCGGCCACGAGCCTGCCCTCCTCCAGCGTGATGACCCGGTCGGAGGTTCGCGCGGCCTCCTTGGGATCGTCCGTGGTGAACAGCACGGTGCCGCCCTGGGCCGCGTGCGCGCGCAGAATTCCGTGCAGCCAGCGGCCTTCGCGGGCTGAGAGTCCGTCGGCAGGGGCGTCGAGGACGAGGGTGTGCGGGTCGGACAGGAGTGCGCAGGCCAGACCGAGGCGGCGGTCCATGCCGCGCGACAGCGTGCCCAGGCGTTCGTCGCGGAGGCTGACGAGCCCGACGACTTCGAGCACTTCGTCCGCGCGTCGCACGGGCACGCCGGCGGCGGCGGACAGCATGCGGAGCTGGCCGCGGACCGTCCGCGCCGGATGGCCCGGCACCTCACCCAGGAGCACGCCGACTTCACGAGAGGGATGGGCGATCCGATGCAGCGGACGGCCTCTGAAGTAGGTGATTCCGCGGCCCTGTTGAAGTTCGAGCATGAGCTTGAGCGCCGTCGTCTTGCCCGCGCCCGAGGCTCCGAGGACCGCGGTGACGCGGCCCGCGCGCGCTTCGAAGGACACGTCGTCGACGGCGGGCGGAAGCTCCTTGCGAGGGGTGCTGGTCAGTCCGATGGCCTGGATCACCCGAAGCAAGATAGCGCGATATTTCCGGTTTTCCGGGCACCTCGAAGCTCGTCTCGGGCAGTCCTCACACCTCCCGCGAGCACACCCAAGCCCGCACAGCCGGAACCTGTGTTTCCTGCCCTGGTCAGACCTCGGGGCGCAGCATCGGCGGGTTGAGCAGCGTGGCGCCGCCCGCACGGAAGAGCTGGGCGGGGCGGCCGCCCTGGCGCGTGGTCGTGCCACCCGTGGGCACCAGGAAGCCCGGCGTGCCCGTCACCTTGCGGTGGAAGTTGCGCGGGTCGAGCGCCACGCCCCACACCGCCTCGTACACGCGGCGCAGCTCACCGACGGTGAACTCGGTCGGGCAGAAGGCGGTGGCCAGCGACGAGTACTCGATCTTGGACCGGGCACGCTCCACGCCGTCCGAGAGGATCTGCGCGTGGTCGAAGGCGAGAGGCGCCGCCTGCTCTCCGTCACGCCCGTAACCACCCTGCTGCAGCAGCTCCTCGACGGGTGCCCAGCGTGCGCTGTTGGCGTCGCCTCCCGCCCGGGGCGCGGGCAGATCGGGGGCCAACGCGAGATGGGCGACGCTGACCACCCGCATCCGCGGGTCGCGCTTGGGGTCACCGTAGGTCGCGAGCTGCTCCAGGTGCGCGCCGTTGTCCTGCGCGGGCGCGGACGGGTCGTGGGCGCACAGCCCGGTCTCCTCGACCAGCTCGCGTGCCGCCGCCTGGGCCAGGTCCTCGTCTGGCCGTACGAAGCCGCCGGGGAGAGCCCACCGCCCCTGGAACGGCTGCTCACCCCTCCGTACCGCCAGCGCGCACAGGGCATGGCGGCGCACGGTCAGCACGACCAGATCCACGGTCACGGCGAAGGGCGGGAAGGCTGACGGGTCGTAGGGCATGCCGCGATCATAGTCGTCTTCCTGACGATAAACACTCCCTCCGTCAGCCGCATCCATGGGTTGATCCACTTCTGTCCGCCACACCATCCACCGGCGGCCGTCGGTCGCCGTCCAGGGACACGTCCCGCAAAGTCACACCCCCAACTGCAGTCCGTCGGCCGCCTCCTCGACCATGGCGAGGCCGAACCTGCTGACGCGTACGGAGAAGGGGGCGCCCGAGATCCGCACCCCCGTCAGCCCGATCTCGCCCAGCGGCGCACCGCGGACCGGGTGCAGAGTCACCGTTCCGGCCGGGGCATCGGGGTGGATCCCGGCCAGGGAGGTGAGCAGCAGCACTCCGGCGGCAGCGGCCGTGGCCGCCGGTCGGCAGGCCGCGGGATGGGGCAGCGGGGTGCTCCCCTCCGTGCGCTGCTCCCCCGCGTACATCTCGGGCAGCCGGTGGGCGAAGGCCTCCGCCGCC
Source organism: Streptomyces sp. NPDC001530 (assembly GCF_042894545.1). Classification (NCBI taxonomy): domain Bacteria; kingdom Bacillati; phylum Actinomycetota; class Actinomycetes; order Kitasatosporales; family Streptomycetaceae; genus Streptomyces; species Streptomyces sp. NPDC001530. Next base: position 97,698 of record NZ_JBIAVS010000015.1, on the reverse strand, counting down.
GCCAGGACGCCCCGCAGCAGCGAGCTCGCCTCCTTCTCGTAGCCGGCGGCGGCCAGCCCCGCGACGGCGACCACCGTCTCCTGAACTCGCACGACGCCACCGCGATGACCGAAGGGGTGTACGCCGCCTCCTTCGCCCCCAGGCTGCGCAACCCCCAGCCCGAGTCCATGGCCGGGCCGCCGAGCAGCCGCGCCAGCTGCTCGGTCTGCACCTTGTCGAGCAGACCGGGAGCCAGCACTCCGGAGCCGAGCAGACCGGTGTCGAGGAGGTGAGCGGTGCCCGAACCCAGGTGCGGCACGAGGCGCCCGTCCGGAGCCCGGGCGGCCGCGGGTCTGCCGCCTCCCCGGTCTTCGACCCAGAAGTCGTCGCGAAACGCCGTCCGCAGCTCTTGGGCCCACTGGCGCAGTCCCCCACCGCCTGGCCGACCGTGTGCGTCGAGTAGATCGACGTCCAGCGGTGCCGCCTGGTGCGCGCGTGCTGTGTCTCGGAGCAGCCCGCCTGGGTGCGGGTCGGGCAGATAGGTGCCATCGCCGACGGTGGTCCACAGCCACTTGAGGCACCGCTCGGGGCCTGCACGGCGAGCGGTTCCCGGCCCGCGACGCGCACCTGGCAGCGAGAGGGCATGCGTCGCCCCGCTCGGTAGAACCCCTCCAGCCCTTGGCCGGTCAGCTACCCCTGCACCGTGGAGATCGCCAGCCCCGGCAGGGCGACGCAGATCAGGGCGGTGTGGGCGGGCGGCAGGTCCACCGTTCGGCGCGGCATGGGAACCGACGCCTGAGAAGACGCCTGGGAAGCCGTGCGGCCGCCCGCTGCCGTGAAGGGAGGCGAGGTGCTGTCCACTGCCGCGAGCGGGGTCGACGGGGCGCCCCGTCGCGTGAGGGGCTGCGTGGTCCTGCACACGGGCGGGAGGTCGCCATCGGGGGCCGACGAGGGGATGGTCAAGGGCATGGGGGAGCTTCCTCCGCGCTCGGTGCGCCTTGAGCGCGCTCGGCGCCGGGTGGGGAGCTCCGGAGGATCGGGGGCGTTGCGGCGGCGCGGCCCGGCCACGGGTTCCGCCACTCGGGTGAACCGAGCGGACCCGCCCGTGGTCACGCCCCCGGCCGGGGAAGCCGACCGAATGGCAGTGGGGTGGCGGGCCGGCCTGAGACCCCCTGGTCCGAGGCACCTGCTCGCCCGCCCACCCCGAAGTCGAAATCGACACCAGGGCCAGGCATCCGCTCGCCGCGCCCGGTCCGCCCCGCCTCAACCGGGTCCCGCCCCTCACGTGCTCTCCCCCACGCCATGCCGACCGCCCTCGCGGCGCGCCCGTGGCCGACCGCCCGTGCCGTCGACGCCGCGCCCCGGTCCGTCCCCGGCGGGCGAGGCCTCGTCGGCGGGTCGGCGTCGCCGGACGCTCGCTGTCCCCAGGCCGCGTCGGCTCGGACGTGCTCCGCCGTTCCCTGCCGGACGTGCCCGGCGTCGGCGCCGGGTGGCTGCCCCGGCGTCCGGCAGCCAGGGGCCCGGCGTCGGTTCAGCCGATGAGAGAGGCGCCGCGAGATCGGCGGACTGCTCCGTCTCCGCCGGGACACGGCCGGTGCGCTCCGCGCGGAGGCAGCGGCGGATGGACTCGGGGTCCAGGCCCTCGTTGCATGCCTGGTGCAGGAGCCGGGCGAAGAGGTAGTCGGGATCGGCGCCGAGCGCCATGGCGAGGGCCTCCCGGGCCTCCAGTTCGTCGCCCGTGGACCAGGCGACCCATCCGGCGAGTGTGAGCGGTGCGGCGGCGTGCTCGCGGTAGGGGCCGACGCAGCGGCGGGCCAGCGCCCGCCACAGGCGCAGGGCCGGGCCCGCCTCGTCGCCCTCCATCCACTCCGCGGCACGGTCGCGGGTCGTGCGGTCCTGGAGGCCGAGGATCAGGGTGGCGGCTTCCTCGTGTTCGAGCAGTCCGTCGTCGCGCAGGTCCGCCGGACGTGTGCCGGACACCGGTGGAGCGTCTGCGAGGCGCCCCATGATCCGCCGGGCCAGTTCGAGGGCCTCCTCGGCCACCTCGGCACGGCTCTCGTCGTCCAGGATCCTCGGAACCAGGGCCATGCTCGCCGTATCGAGCGCGACCTCCTGCTCCAGCGCGGCCGCCGCCTCCCAGGGAAGGAGCCTCGCTGTCAGTTCCCGCAGGGATCCTCGCACTTGGATGCCCGCGTACGTCGCGGCGGCGGCGAGGACGGACGTCCCCGGCAGCCCCATCGACTCGCCCTCGGGCGGGCAGCACCCCTGGCCCGGGCAGGTGTATGACCAGAAGCGACCGTCGGAGATGCAGAGGGCCTCGATCACGGGGACGTCGAGGCGACCGCACGCAGTGCGCAGCAACTGCGCGAGCGGACGCAGACGCTCCATGACCTCCCGCCCCGATTCGCCGCTCCCCGGTTCCTGGCAGAGGTACGCGACCATGCTCTCGGGCCGGGCACCTCGACGCTCACTTCCCCTCACCAGCCCCTGTGCCAGTTGCTCGGCCACAGACGGCCAATCCTCCGCCTGGGCGGGGATGCCGAGCCGCGCACGGCCACCGAAGCGGCCTCGCCGCTCCCGGTCGTGCAGGGCGACCAACACGATGCTGTCCTCGGGGCGGTACCCGAGCAAATAGGGCAGGGCGTCGGCCAGTTCGGCCGGGGTTCGCAGGGTGACCTGATGCTCGCCGCCAGGAACACCCGGGCCGACAGCGTTGCCAGGGACGCCGTGCCCCACATACCGCCCGGACGGGCCAGGGCCCGCTTGACCGCCACCCTCGTCACGCCCCACCTGCCCGCGGATCGCGCCCCGTCCCGCCCGATCCGCAGGCTCATCGCGTCCCACGCACGCCGTGTACTCGCCCTCCCCGGAATGCCCGCCCGGCAGAAGCCCGGAGCGACCGCCCGGCCCACTCTGCGGCCCGTCCAGCCCGGACCGGCCGCACGGTCCGCTCTGCCCGTCGCCCTCACCGCCTCCCCCGTCGTAACCGTCGTGTCCGCCGTGCTCGTCCCGTCCACCGAGCCCGCAGATGTCTTCGTCGCCGGACCTGCCAGCCGCTTCGTCGTGATTCGTCATGCCGTGACCATCCCGCGGATCGCAGAATTCCGCTTCGGCCTGTGGATAACCATGACCATGATCACGACAGAAGTTGTCCACAGCTCGACAGGCTCGTTCGCGCGATGTCCGACCCATCGGGTTGCATGGGGCCATGACCAACGAAGACCCGCGACCCACAGCCACCGATGACCTACGCACCGCGGCCGATGCCGTACTGGCCCGCCTCGTCGGCGCCCAGGTCGGCCAGGCCCGGCTCCGCGAGGACCAGTGGCGCGCCATCGAGGCACTGGTGGCCGACAAGCGCAGAGCCCTGGTCGTGCAGCGCACGGGCTGGGGCAAGTCCGCGGTGTACTTCGTCGCGACCGCGCTGCTGCGCGAGCGGGGCGCGGGACCCACGGTGATCGTCTCGCCACTGCTCGCGCTCATGCGCAACCAGGTGGAGGCGGCCGCCCGCGCCGGAATCCACGCGAGGACGATCAACTCCTCCAACACGGAGGAGTGGGAGACGATCCAGGCCGAGGTCGCCGCAAGCGAGGTCGACGTTCTCCTGGTGAGCCCGGAGCGGCTCAACAATCCCGACTTCCGCGACCAGGTGCTGCCCAAGCTGGCCGCGGCGACCGGCCTGCTCGTGGTCGACGAGGCGCACTGCATCTCCGACTGGGGCCACGACTTCCGGCCGGACTACCGCCGACTGCGCACCATGCTCGCCGACCTCCCGCCCGGCGTCCCCGTCCTGGCCACCACCGCGACGGCCAACGCGCGCGTGACGGCCGATGTGGCCGAGCAACTGGGCACGGGAGCCAGCACGGACGCGCTCGTTCTGCGCGGGCCGCTGGACCGGGAGAGTCTGAGCCTCGGCGTGCTCCGGCTGCCGGACGCCGCCCACCGGATGGCCTGGCTCGCCGAGCATCTCAACGACCTGCCGGGCTCGGGGATCATCTACACGCTCACGGTCGCCGCCGCCGAGGAGGTCACCGCGTTCCTGCGCCAGTCCGGGCACACGGTGACGTCGTACACCGGAAAGACGGAGAACGCGGACCGTCAGCAGGCCGAGGAGGACCTGCTCGCCAACCGTGTCAAGGCCCTGGTCGCCACATCCGCGCTGGGCATGGGCTTCGACAAGCCCGACCTGGGATTCGTGGTCCACCTGGGCTCGCCCTCCTCCCCCATCGCGTACTACCAGCAGGTGGGGCGCGCGGGCCGCGGTGTGGAGCATGCCGAGGTGCTGCTCCTGCCGGGCAAGGAGGACCAGGCGATCTGGGAGTACTTCGCGTCGATCGCCTTCCCTCCGGAGGAGCAGGTGCGCCGCACGCTGGACGTCCTGGCCAGGGCCGACCGGCCGCTCTCGCTGCCCGCCCTGGAACCTCTGGTGGAGCTGCGCAGGTCCCGTCTGGAGACCATGCTCAAGGTGCTCGACGTGGACGGGGCGGTGCGCCGGGTCCAGGGCGGCTGGATCTCCACGGGCGCTCCGTGGACCTACGACAGCGAGCGCTATGCCTGGGTCGCCAAGCAGCGGGCTGCCGAGCAGCAGGCGATGCGGGACTACGTCATGACGAGCGGCTGCCGGATGGAGTTCCTGCGGCGCCAGCTGGACGACGAGGGGGCGGCGCCGTGCGGGCGCTGCGACACCTGCGCGGGAGCGCGGTTCGAGGCGTCCGTGTCCCCCACGGCGCTGGACGCGGCCAACGGCGAGCTCGGCCGCGCGGGCGTCGAGGTCGAGCCCCGGAAGATGTGGCCGACGGGCCTGCCGGCGGTCGGCGTCGACCTGAAGGGACGTATCCCAGCCAGTGAACAGGCGGCCCCAGGTCGCGCTTTGGGACGACTCTCGGACATCGGCTGGGGCAACCGGCTGCGCCCGATGCTCGCACCCCAGGCCCCGGACGGACCCGTACCGGACGATGTCGCCAAGGCCGTGGTCGGCGTACTGACCGACTGGGCGAGGGGACCCGGCGGCTGGGCCTCGGGCCGGCCCGACGTGCAGCCTCGCCCGGTCGGCGTCGTCACCGTGGCCTCCCGTAGGCGGCCGCAGCTGATCGGTTCCCTGGGCGCGCGGATCGCGGAGATCGGCCGGCTGCCGCTGCTGGGCTCCGTGCAGTACGTCGGTGAGGGGTCGCCGATCTCCCGGAGCAACAGCGCGCAGCGGCTGAAGGCACTCGACGGGGCACTGACCGTCCCGCCCGAGTTGGTCGCCGCCTTGAAGGAAGCGAGCGGTCCGGTACTACTCGTGGATGACATGACCGAGACCGGCTGGACGCTCGCCGTGGCCGCGCGCATGCTCCGCCGAGCCGGTGCGCAGGGGGTATTGCCGCTGGTCCTGGCCGTACAGGCGTGACTTACGCATCGCCGAGCGGAACACTGGGCAGGGATATAGGTAACGCATCACTCGAAAACGGACTGTGGCCCCAATTGCTCGTTGCCGCAACCAAGTTCGGCAGGAAGAATTGGAGTCCGCTCCCCGCACGGCTCGCCCGTGGTCCGGTAGGGCTCTGCTGCGGCGTGCGCTCCCCCAAGTCCGACCCCGCCCGCAGTGTGGGCGCGTAGCCGAAGGGAAGACCGTGACCTTCGGATTCGCTCCGTCCTCGGCGGCATCCATGTCGACGTCTGCCGACCTGTCCGCCGCTTCCGCCAACCCACTGGCCCGGATGCTCGAACCCGCCGAGTGGGCCTCCGCAGGGATTCCGCTGCTGCGCAATCCCCGGGAGGTCGTCAGCGGACTGCACGCAAGACACCGGCCCAGGCCCTCGACCGCGGTCGTGGCCGTCCTCGATGCGGACGAGCGACTGAGGGCGAGCGCCTCGTTCGTCCGGCGCCCGGCTCCGGCCGACGGCTGGATGTTCCGCAACGCGCTGCTCGCGCAGCTGCGCCGGGTCATCCCGCACGACCTGCGGCGCCGCACTCCCGTGCGTACGGCGGTGCTGCTCTACTGCCGTGACGGCGACGCGCGTTGGACGGAGGAAGACGGGGCGTGGATGTGGGGATTGCGGGACGCTTGCACACTGCACGGACTGCGCTGCGGGGCGTACATCACCCTGACGCGTGACGGCTGGCAGGTCCTCGGCGAGGGTCGCGGCGGACGCCGCCCGAACGCGGACTCACCGCCGGAGTCCTTCGCCACGGCCGAGGCGCTGCCGCCGCTGCCGCGCACCGGAGGCGCCGCCTCGGAGGTGCTCCGCCGGGCAGCCGCCCGCTGAGACATCCGCCCCAAGGCGCGCCGACCCGGGCCAGGGGCACGCCCGCCCACACGGCGGTGCCCACCTCACGCCGAGCAGCCGAGACAAGCAAGCGTGATATGCCGCAGCGGTGGCCCAGCGATCGGCGGGGCCGCACGGCGCATCAGGCCCGCCCCAGGGGCGTACGACAGACGTACGACACAGGCAGCAGGCATGCGCAAAGGCTCCCCGCGCACACGGACGCGGACGCACAACAGGTACGCCGAGACGCACAGCAGGTACGCCGAAATGACCGCCGTACAGGTGCCGCCGCAGCGGCACCCTCACGTCCCCGAGCGAATTCCGGACGGCGTCCGGAACCCGCTCAGACCCCCGCGCCCAGCACCGTGTTGATCTGCTGCGGGTCGCCGCAGACGATCAGCAGGGCGCCGGCCCGGCCGAGGGCCAGCGGCAGCGCCGTGGCGGCGGAAGCGTCGGGACCGCCGTTGACGGCGACCACGACCACGGAACGGGACGCGGCCCGGCCCGCGACGGAGGCGTCGGCGTAGAAGACGTCGTCGCCCGCGTCGTGCTGCGCCCAATAGGCGGCCTCGCCGAAGGAGAGTTCGTGCGCGGCCCACGGGTGCGGTTCGCCGGTGGTGATCACCAGCACCTCACCAGGGGCGCGGCCCGACTCAAGCAGAAGGTCGACGGCCTCTTCGGCGGCGTCCAGCGCACCTTCGGCCGAGGCCGGGATCAGCTGGATCTGCGGAGTGACGGCAGCGGGTGCGGCCGCCGGGGTGGAGGGTTCCGGCGAGGCCACGACCGGCTCGCGCGGGGTGCGTTGGGCCGGCATCGGGCGGACAGGACCCGGACGGCCGGGACGCGGCGGAGCCGCGGGACGGGGGCCGGGTACGGGGCGGGGGGTCGGCGCGGTGCGGCCACTGGCCGGAGTGACGCGGGGACCCTGGGCACTCTCGTGAATCTGAGGCTCCTCGGGAATGAGAGGCATGAGCTGATATTTATCAAACGCCGGTGCGACGCGCGTCGGCGGGTGGCACATGAGTGCGAGCGGAACCGTCAGAAATCGAAGCCGAGCTGACCCTCGATCTCCGGAACGCTTCCGTCCGCCCAGCTGCGGACCTTCTTGAGGTGCCGCCACTGGGGCAGCGCATCAAGATACGCCCACGACAACCGGTGGTACGGGGTGGGGCCCCGCTCCTCCAGCGCGGCCTTGTGGACCGGTGACGGGTACCCGGCGTTGGCCGCAAAACCGAAGTCTGCATGGTCGATACCCAGTTCGGCCATCATTTTGTCGCGCTGAACCTTGGCGATCACCGAAGCCGCCGCGACGGCGATGCAGGACTGGTCGCCCTTGATCACCGTACGGACCTTCCAGGGAGCGCCGAGATAGTCGTGCTTCCCGTCGAGAATGACCGCGTCGGGGCGGACCGGCAGGGCTTCCAGGGCGCGTACGGCCGCCAGACGCAGCGCGGCCGTCATCCCCAGATCGTCGATCTCCTCCGGAGAGGCATGCCCCAGGGCGTACGACGTCACCCATTTCACCAACTCCGCGGCGAGCGCGGTACGTCGCTTGACGGTCAGGAGCTTGGAGTCGGTGAGCCCTTCCGGCGGACGGCGCAGTCCCGTGACGGCGGCGCAAACGGTGACCGGGCCGGCCCACGCACCGCGGCCCACCTCGTCGACACCGGCAATGACCTTCGCTCCGGTCGTGGCGCGGAGGGAGCGCTCGACGGTGTGGGTGGGTGGTTCGTACGGCATGGCGCCCTCAGCCTACGCCGCCCGGAGCCCCTCGCGACACCCAGGTTTCCCCAGGCCATCAGGGTGCCGGCAAAGGCGTCGATCAAGCAGCCTGCGGCCGCAGCAGCGGGACCATCAGCTGGTCGATCATCTCCTCCAGATCCCGCTCGCTCCATTCGCTCGCGCACACCTTGGAGCGGTACATCATCATCGCCGGAATCGCGTCGAAGACGTACGAGTTCGTCGCGTCGGGACGCACTTCTCCCCGCTCGATGCCACGGTCAATGACCTCTCGCAGCAGGTGAATGGTTGGCTCGACGACTCCGCCGAGGATCACGCGCTGAAAGCGTTCGGCCTGGGTCGCGTCGCATTCGTAAAGCACCGAGCGCAGTGCGAATCCCGGCTGCGAGAACATCGCCTCACGCGCCCGCCGACACAGCTCCAGCAGGTCCTCCCGGACGCTTCCGAGGTCGGGCGCATCGGTCAGGCTCGGCAGTCCGGCCTGGAGCGCGTCCGCGACGAGGTCCTCCTTGGACGGCCAGCGGCGGTAGACCGCGGCCTTGCCGGTCTGGGCGCGGGCGGCGACACCCTCCATCGTGAGGCCGTTCCAGCCGACGGTGCCGAGCTGCTCCAGCGCGGCCTCAAGGATCGCGCGCTCGAGTACGGCACCGCGTCGGCGCGAGGAGGCCGTCTGAGCGGGGGCGGCCGTCCAACGCGAAGTAACCATCTGAGTGTCTCCGTTGTGCAGGGGGAGCGGGAATTTCGGGGAGGAGCGAGCGATCGAGTTGACGCCGTGCGGCAGCGACTTCAGTGAACGCTTGCGTTCACTGTCGGGGACTCACTACCGTTGACGCGACAGTGAACGCGAGCGTTCACTAACGCACTTGTGGGGGACCCATAGTGACAACCTCTCAGTTGATTCAGGACTCAAAGCCAGGGGCGGCTCGCCGGGAGGGGCATCCCGGCATCGCACTCACCGTCATCGCGGCCTGCCAACTCATGGTCGTACTCGACGCGACGATTGTGAACATTGCGCTCCCGCACATTCAAGACGCGCTCAAGTTCAGCACGACCGATCTGACGTGGGTGGTCAGCGCGTACACCCTCACCTTCGGTGGCCTGCTGCTTCTCGGTGCGCGGGCGGGTGACATCCTCGGTCGGCGCCGGGTCTTCATGACCGGCATCCTGCTGTTCACCTTCGCCTCGCTGCTCGGCGGACTCGCCCAGGAACCGTGGCAGTTGCTGGCCGCGCGGGCCCTGCAGGGTGTCGGTGGCGCGATCGCGTCGCCCACGTCGCTGGCGCTCATCACCACCACGTTCCCCGAAGGCCCGGAGCGGAACCGGGCGTTCGCCGTCTTCGCCACGGTCTCGGCCGGCGGTGGCGCGATCGGTCTGCTCGCCGGCGGCATGCTCACGGAGTGGCTCGACTGGCGCTGGGTCCTTTTCGTCAACGTACCCATCGGCGTCCTGATAGCCGTGCTCACGCCGATGTACATCAACGAGTCCGAACGCCACCCGGGCCGCTTCGACATCGCGGGTGCGCTCACCTCGACGGCAGGCATGGCATCCCTGGTGTACGGCTTCATCCGCGCCTCGGAGGAGGGCTGGCGGGACAGCCTCACCATCGGGTCGTTCGGCGCGGCCGTGGTGCTGCTGCTGGCCTTCGGGGTCATCGAGACGCGAGCCAAGGAGCCCATCACTCCGCTGAAGATGTTCGCCGACCGCAACCGCTCGGGCACGTATCTGATCATGCTGAGCCTGGCCGCGGCGATGTTCGGCATGTTCTTCTACATCGTGCTCTTCGTGCAGAACGTGCTGGGGTACAGCCCGATCTCGGCCGGTGTGGCCTTCCTGCCGGTGACCGTCGCGATCGCGGTCGGCGCGGGTCTGTCGCAGCGGTTCCTGCCGGTGCTCGGCCCCAAGCCGTTCATGCTCGTCGGCTCGACGCTCGTCACGCTCGGGCTCGCCTGGCAGACGTTCATCAGCCCCGACAGTTCGTACGTCGGCGGCGTGCTCGGCCCGATGCTGCTGTTCGGCTTCGGCATGGGCCTGAACTTCGTGACGCTGACGGTCACCGCGGTCTCGGGTGTCGCCCAGCACGAGGCGGGCGCGGCCTCGGGCCTGCTCAACGTCACGCAGCAGGTGGGCGGTTCGCTCGGCCTCTCCATCCTCACCACGGTCTTCGGTTCGGCCAGCCGTGACGAGGCGGAGAAGCAGATGCCGAAGTTCCTGACGGACGGTTCGCCGGAGCAGAAGGCGGAGTTCGCCAAGACCCACCAAATGCCCGCTCCTTGGGGGCACGAGGTGCTCGCCCAGGGCATCTCCACCGCCTTCATACCGGCGGCCGCGATGGCTCTGCTGGCCCTGATCACGGCCGCATTGGTGATCCGGGTCCGCAAGAGCGACCTGGACGCCCTCGCCGGCACGGCAGGCCCTGCCGCGGGCTGACGAGGGCACTGCGGAGGCCGGACCGGGGTCCGGGGGACCCGACGGCGAGGATGCCGGTCCGGCCATCCGCAGTACGGACACCAGGGGAGCGGCCCCTGGACCCGAACGCGGCGGGATCAGGGGCTCAGCGGTACATCAGGTCGTCCCCCACCCGGCTGCACACACTCCAGTCCGCGTCCTTCGCCGGTGGCCGGTCGCGGAGGATGTCCCGGGCGCGGGCCTCGCCCCAACTGGTGGCATACCAGGGGGCGTCGTCCGCTTCGAGTTCGTCCGCGAGGGAGCTCAGCGCACAGGACCGCAACGGCTCCTTCAGCTTGTCGAGGGCGGGTACGGCGTCGGCGGACAGGCCACGCGCGTACTCGAGGTCGAACTTGCCCGTGTCCTCATACCGCTGGACATTGCGCTCGGCGATCAGACCGTCGGGCGACATCAGCCCGAACGCGAGCACACCCGCCGCCGCACTGGCCGCGACGGCACGCGGCAGCCAACGGGCGCCCCAGATCCCCGCCGCCATGATGAGCACGATGACCAGGCCCAGCCAGAGCTCCACGGCCACCACCGAGACCCTCAGCCGCGTCAGTCCATAAGCCTCCACATACATGTCCATACGCCGCACCGCCGATGCGACGACAACGAGCGCCAGCCCGCACAGAGTTCCCAGCACACCCCGCACCAGCCTCCGGTCACGCGTGTCGTCGCGCGGTGCCCAGCGCAGCGCGAAGACGATGACGACGAGGGTCAGGAGCGTGACGAGGAGCAGCTGCCAGAAGCCCTGCCGCGCGTATTGGGCGTACGTCTGGCCGGTCTTCTTCAGTACGGCGTCGTAACCGCCGAACAGCACGGCGAGTTGGACGGCGTTGAAGGCCGCGAACAGCACGGTGAGCACGATCAGCGGCAGCGCCCACTCGACGCGGCCGCGGGGGCGGCCCCGGGGCACCTCGACCCGGTGCCACTGGATGGGCGCGGCGGCCGTGTGGGCCGCCGCGAGCGCTCCGACCAGGCCGAGCACCAGAAGCACCACACGCCAGGGGCCGCCGGAGACGGACGCATCCGGCACCAGTTCGCCGAGCAGATCCGCGAAGGCGGCGTCGGCCCCCGCGAACAGCGCCCCGAAGACCAGCAGCAGGACCGCGGACACAACGAGCGCGCGCAGCCCCGCGCCCACGGTGCGGCGGGCGCCGCCGAACCGTTCCCGCAGCCCGCGCCAGCCCCAGGTGGGGCCGGTGACCAGGGCGTTGAACACGCCGATGGGGCCGAGCAGGACGGCGGGCCAGCTGCGGCCGCCGTGCAGCGCGAGCGAGCCCAGTGCGACCGCGGTGACGACGGCGAGGAACGAGGGCCAGTCCGCGTCGCGCAGGGCGGGCACGATGAGCAGACCGATGCCGCCGATGCCCCAGATCAGCGTCCACGCGCGCGTGCGTCGTCCCGCGGCCTGGGCGGCGAAGTACGCGGCGAGCGCGGCCGGGATCGCGACCAGCAGGAGATTGAGCGCCAGACCCTCATCGAGGAGCAGCATGCTGAGCACGCCGGTGGCGAGCGCGGCCCACAGCGTGGCCGTACGCACCGGTTCGGGTGACCCGACCTGAAGCTCGGCCATCCAGGGGACGGGAGTGGGCGACGGGTAGGCCCAGTCTGCGTCGTCGTCCTGCTCGGCCGCATCCTCCTTGGAGCCGGATTCGGGGCTCTCCCCAGACGGCTCCGGTTCCCCCGAGTCTGCCTGGGGCATCGACTCTGTCGGATCTGTGGGAGCCGCCGGCCCCTTCGCCCCCCTCGGCTCCTCCCCCTCCGCTCGCTCCTTCGCCTCCGGAACCCTCGGCTTCGCCGGTTCCGGATCTCTCGGCTCAGGCATGGACGGCCTGTCGGACACGGGACCCCCTCCCAGCCGGCCTCTGGGCAGCACAGAGCACGCCGCTGTGGCGGAAGGCTGCTGACCGGTGTCTCGTCGGCGCACGCCCGACATGATCAACGGGCGGCGTGGCGCACAGGGTATCCACGGGCAAGGCGCCCCAGGGAGTGGCGGCCTGGCTGTAGCAAGCCTGTGACAGAGGTGACCGGCCTCACGCCCGGTCGCCCGCCCCTCAGGCGAACCTCCAGGACTTCACACGAGGCACTTCATGCGCGGCACATCACACGGGGGACTTCACGCGGGCGCGGAAGCGCGCCGTACGGCAGCCCTACGCGCCGCTCGCCGTGCGCCCATACGCGGGCCCCGGCACCCAGTCCGGCAGCCCCTCCGTACGCTCCAGCCACGCACCCGGTGGGGCTCCCGCCTTCGCGGAGGCGACCACGCCGCCCACGATGGCGCAGGTCGTGTCCACGTCGCCGCCCACCTGGGCGGTGACCCAGAAAGCCTCTTCGTAGTCACCAAGGGCCCGGGCCGCCGACCAGAGGGCGAAGGGCACAGTGTCGTGTGCCGATGTGCGGCGTCCGCAGCCCAGTACGGCGGCGACGGTGGCGGCGTCGCCGTAGTCGAGCATGTCCCGGGCGCGCCGCAACCCCGCGCCGACGGCGCTGCGCGGCACGAGTGCGATGACGCCGTCGAGCAGCGCCTCGGCGCTCGGCGGGCCCGCCGGGTCGGCCACCAGGGAGGCGGCCGCGGCGACGGCCATGGCGCCGACCACGGCCTCGCGGTGCTGGTGCGTGGGGTAAGCGGAGATCTCCGCCTGGTGCGTCGCCTGCTCCGGGTCGTCCGCGTACCAGGCCCCCAGGGGGGCGATCCGCATCGCCGCGCCGTTGCCCCACGAGCCCTGGCCCTTGAAAAGGGCGGACGCCAGCTCGCGCCAGTCGCCGCCTTCCCGGATCAGCCGCAGCAACCGGTTGACCGCGGGCCCGTAGCCCCGGTCGAAGTCGTGGTGCTCGGCGAAGGAGCGGGCCAGTTCGTCCTGGTCGATGCGGAGGTGCGCGGCCAAAACGGCCACTACGGAGCAGGCCATTTCGGTGTCGTCGGTCCACTGCCAGGGGCGGGGCGGCAGCTCACGGCGCTTGAGCAGCGGGTAGTTCGCGGGCACGAAGAACTGCGAGCCCAGCGCGTCCCCCACCGCGAGTCCGCGCAGGCTGGCCAGGGCGCGGTCCAGGCGCCGGTCGGGAGAGGAGTCAGCGGTCATCGCCCTGTCACTCTATCCGGTGGCTCCGTACGATTCCGGTTCACGCCACTGCTCGAAGGGCCGGTCAAGCGTGTACTTGCCGTCCTCCCCCAGAACGAGCATCCGCGTCTCACCGTTCCCCGGGTTCGACAGCGATTCGAATTCCGCGACCGTCCAGTGGAACCAGCGCATGCAGAACAGCCGCATGGCCAGGCCATGGGTCACCAGGAGCACGTTCGGCGGGTGGTCGGGGGCTTCGAAGCTCCGGTACAGGCTCTCCAGGAAGCCACCGACCCGGTCGTACACATCGGCACCGGACTCGCCCTGTGCGAAGCGGTAGAAGAAGTGCCCGTACGCGTCCCGGTACGCCTTCTGGAGGCGTACGTCGTCGCGGTCCTGCCAGTTGCCCCAGTCCTGCTCGCGCAGTCGCGGTTCCTCGCGCACCCGTACGAGTTCCGGGTCGAGGTGGAAGGCGCGGAATGTCTCGTGGGTGCGGCGGTACGGGGACACGTAAACGCTTACGCGCTCCCGCCCGAAGAGCTCCCGCAGCCGTTTACCCGTGTCCTCCGCCTGCTGCCACCCCTTCTCAGTGAGCGCCAGAGCGTGGTCGGGCTCGCGTTCGTACACGGAGTCATCGGCATTACCCACCGACTCGCCGTGCCGGACAAGGACGATGCGCCGTGGTCGTGCCATGCCAAAACCCTAGATCGTGTCACCGCCGATCGAGCACTCGTACGGGCCCCATACGGCGTAGGTCACACGGCTTCCGCACACCGGAACCAGGCCACCCGGACCGCTCAGACCGTCCAGCTGGGCTCCAGATCCACGATGTCACCCGCGAGAGCCGCGACGTCGGCCTCGATCTGGGCGCGCAGCGCGAGCCGTTCCACCCGCTCGGCGCGGTACTTGCCGTGCTCGGCAGCCGACTGCCACATCGACAGGATCAGGAACTCATGGCCGGGCGCCTCGCCGAACAGGCCCCGCACCATGCCGGGCGAGCCCGCCATCGCGGGATTCCAGACCTTCTCCTGCATCAACGCGAAGTGCTCAGCCCGCTCCTCGTGGATCCGGCAGTGAGCTACGCGTACCAGGTCGGCGTCCGTGAAGCGCGGCTCGAAGCCGGTCTTCACGTCGAAACGGTGATCGAACAGCTTGACCTGGGAGTCTTTGAAGGTGCCCGACTGCGCGGCGGCGAGCCGGTCGTGGGAGCGGGCCATGAAGGAGTCGTAGAAGGCACGGCTTTCCCAGAAGGCGAAGATGTGCGCGACGCCGGACCGCCCCCGGCTCCATCCCCCGCCCTGCCCCCGGAAACCCGGCTCCCCCAGAAGCCCCGCCCACTTTCGCTGCCCCCGTTCGAAACCGCGGCGGTCCACCACGGTGCAGCGAATCCACTTGACCAGCACCGCGCCATCGTAAGGCCACGGAGCGTGGCGCCGGTCACGCTCCGGCGGAGTACATCCGCGCGAACGCCCCGGCGCGCGTGGCACGATGGACAATCGGCCCTGAGTGCAGGGCAGTTGGGCCATGAAGCAGATGGGGAACGGGGAGGGGAGATCTGGTGAGCGGTCTCAACAAGGGCATACGCAAGGTCGAGCTGGCGGTGAAGTGGGATCCGAGTCCCGTCGGTCAGCCCGCGACCGATCTCGACATCATCGCGGCGACGTGTCTGGCAGTCGCGCCGGACGAAAAGCCGGCCTACGTAGTGCACTTCGACAGCCGCTCGCCGGACGGCACCATCTATCTGAACCGGGACAGCAAGGACGGCAAGGGCTTCGGCTGGGACGAGGTCATGACGCTGGAGCTCGACCGCCTGGACAGCCGCTTCGCGCGCGTGGTCGTCGGCGTCCTCATCCAACAGCGCGCCGGCCACAAGACGTTCGTCAGCGTGCTCAACCCCGCGTTCCGTATGCGTGAGGGCTACACCGTCCTGGCGGAGGACGACTTCGGCCATGTCCTGGGCTCCACGGCCGCGACCGTCGGGGAGTTCGTACGCGACGACTCCGGAGAGTGGACCTTCCACCCGGGCATCCGCGGCTACGACACGGACCCGGCGACCTTCGCCAGGGTCATGGGCAACCCTCAGGACGCCTGAATCGCACCCCCGCCGCGATGCTTGCCAAGCGGACGTTCTCGCAGGTGAGGGCCTCTATCGATGTTTGATCGCAGGCTTCGGCCCGGTCGAACACCGCAGATGACTCGTCAGCCGGCGGTCCAGCCCGGGATCGTCGGCAGCACCTGCTCGGCGACCGGGAGCTGGTCGTAGGAGGCCGAAAGCTTCACGGAGTAGGTCTTCAGCGTGACGTTCGCCTCGGGAGTGGCGATCTTGGTGCCGCCTGCCAGGGTGATCGAGCTCTCGCTGCCTCCGGCGGTCTCCGCGCGCTCTGTCGGCGTTCCAAGGAGCGCCGGTAGGTCAGGACGGTTCAGCGCCGTGCACAGCTCTGCTCCGGAAACGTGCTTCGACGGCTGGGCGTCGTGCGTGCTCGAGCAAGTGGCCGGCTCACTGTCATCAGACGTCTGCTGAGAGCTTCCCCCAAGGGCCCACATGCCACCCACGACCACTGCGACCATCACCACCGCCGCGGCTGCCTGGGCTCCTGCACTCGGGCCCTTCTTGGATTCGGCGAAATCGTCGGCCGTGTCCCCCACCTTGCCGTTCGCGCCCGATGCGCGCTGGGGGAGCCTAACGGGTGATCGTTTCGCCGGGAAACAAGAAAGATGTGCCCTGCGCCTGCACCCCCGATCGTCCTCAAGGAGAGACCCTCCAACACCGAAGGGCGGCACGGCCGTTGGCCGTGCCGCCCTTCAGGGTTTCAGGTGCTGGCGCAGCGCCCTTATTCCTGGCTCGGCTATTCCTCCACACTGGACTGATCGTCGAGGAAGGCCCTCAGCCTGAGTTCTGGTGCCACGGAGTCGGCCAGCCATGTGAGCCGATCGTCCTCGGCCGCGAGTCCCTCACGCGCTCTGTCGCACCAGTCCTCCTTGTCGAGCAGCGCGAGGTACGCAGTCCGGCTCTGCTCCCAGCGCGCTTTGAGGCCGGGATCGTCGGAACCGGCGGATGTCTCCTTGGTCAGGTACTGGGCGATCGTCGCCGCGGCGAAGTAACGCTCGGCTGTCGGCCCAAGGTTCTCGAGGCAACCGACGTGAGCCTCCAGGACTATGACCGCGTGTGGGTAGCGCCGGAGAGAAGTACCCATGCCTTCGCAGTACGTCATCACGTGGAGAAGCCGGGTCGTGTGGTCAACCAGTTCGGCGTCGTCCCCGAACGCCGCGGCAACCTCGTGGAGTTTGGTCACCCGCGCGACCTGGCCCGCGAAGTATCCGTTGAGGAAGTCACCGTCAGCCGCTCTCCGCAACAGCCAGGGCCGGACCGCCGGATGGTCGTCCACGAGCCGGCACAGTGCCTCCACCACGTAAACGCGCCCCCAGCCGGTCACCCGTTCTGCCAGCCAGAGCAGCGCATCCGCGCCGCCGGGCAGCCGTTCGAGGGCCCGTGCCGCGAGCGGACCGAAGGTGCAGGAAAGCAGTCCGATGGTCTGGATCAGCGGAATGTCCGCTGCGATGCCAACGGCGGCGAGCAAGGCCAACCCGACCGTGACGGCCGAGGTATCGGTCCCGTGTCGCACCAGCCAACGGCCGGCTTCCCGTGCGCGGGCTTCCCCAGCCGTCATGGCGGCGGTGGCGATGTGCTCGTTGTGGTGGATCGGTACGTAGACGCCATGGAAGCGGTCGCTCAGCGCGCTCGGGACAGCGCTCGGATCGGCGAAGTGCTCGTCGAGAATCCGGGCGACATCGGCTCCCACGAGCTTCCGGTCGCGCGGCGCCTTCGGCCGAGGTTCACGTCGGCGCCGTTCCTCATCGGGGTACGGCTCACCGTCACGTGGAAGGGGCTTGTCCGGCGACTGCCGATGCAGTCGGAGCGCATGGCCGAACAGCGTGGTCTGGGTTCCGGGCAGCCCAGTCCCGGGCGTCTCGCTCACGGGCGGACAGAAGACTCGATTCTCTTGATCACGCCCCTGAGCGTGCCATCAGGGCGCCCGCCGCGACAAGTCTCTTCCGCAGGCATCCTGTTCCATCAGACACAACCGTCAGGCGTCACGCAGGCTGAGGGCGGTGGGGCCGAAAACCCGGCTCCACCGCCCTGACCTACAGGTTCACACCCTGACGGTGCCCGGAATCAGCTGCAACCGCTGGTCGAGCCGCAGCCCTCGCAGATGTAGCAGGAGCCGGCCCGCTGCATCTTCGTACCGCAGGAGAAGCACAGGGGGGCGTCCGCCTGGATGCCCAGCTGCATCTCCACCAGCTCGGCGCTGGTGTGGGCCTGCTTCGGGGCGGGCTTGGCCGCCTCGACCTCGGCCTTCGGGGTGGCGACGGCCTTCAGCTCCTGCGTACGCGGCGCGGACTGGGCCAGACCCTCGACGTCGACCTCGTCGTCGGCCGGCTCGTACGAACCGGTCTCCAGGTGACGCTGACGCTCCTCGGCGGAGTGGATGCCGAGCGCGGAGCGGGTCTCGAAGGGCAGGAAGTCCAGCGCCAGGCGGCGGAAGATGTAGTCGACGATCGACTGCGCCATCCGCACGTCCGGGTCGTCCGTCATGCCGGCCGGCTCGAAGCGCATGTTCGTGAACTTCGAGACGTACGTCTCCAGAGGCACGCCGTACTGCAGACCCACCGAGACGGCGATCGAGAAGGCGTCCATCATGCCCGCGAGGGTGGAGCCCTGCTTCGACATCTTCAGGAAGACCTCGCCGAGACCGTCGTCCGGGTAGGAGTTGGCGGTCATGTAGCCCTCGGCACCGCCCACCGTGAAGGAGGTGGTGATGCCGGGACGGCCCTTGGGGAGGCGCTTGCGGACCGGGCGGTACTCGACGACCTTCTCGACCGCGCTACGGATGGTGTCCTCGGCCTTGGCCGTGACCTCGGCCTTCTCCTTCTCCTTGGTCTTCGCGGAGAGGGGCTGGCCGACCTTGCAGTTGTCGCGGTAGATCGCGAGCGCCTTGACGCCCATCTTCCACGCCTCGAAGTAGATCTCCTCGACCTCTTCGACGGTCGCCGACTCCGGCATGTTGACCGTCTTGGAGAGCGCGCCGGAGATCCACGGCTGGATCGCGGCCATCATGCGGACGTGGCCCATCGCGGAGATGGAGCGCTCGCCCATGGCGCAGTCGAACACCTCGTAGTGCTCGTGCTTGAGGCCCGGGGCGTCGACGACATTGCCGTGCTCGGCGATGTGGGCGACGACCGCCTCGATCTGCTCCTCCTGGTAGCCCAGGCGGCGCAGGGCCTGCGGGACGGTGCCGTTGACGATCTGCATCGAGCCGCCGCCGACCAGCTTCTTGAACTTGACCAGCGCGAGGTCGGGCTCGAGACCGGTGGTGTCGCAGGACATCGCGAGACCGATGGTGCCGGTCGGGGCGATGACCGAGGCCTGCGAGTTGCGGAAGCCGTTCTTCTCGCCGAGGCGGATCACGTCCTGCCAGGCCTCCGTGGCGGCGGCCCAGATCGGGGTGTCCAGGTCGTCCATGCGGACGGCCTCGGCGTTGGCGTCGGCGTGCTGCCTCATGACGCGCTGGTGCGGCTGCGCGTTGCGGGCGTAGCCGTCGTACGGGCCGACGACCGCGGCGAGCTCGGCGGACCGCTTGTACGACGTACCGGTCATCAGGGAGGTGATGGCGCCGGCGAGCGCGCGGCCGCCGTCGGAGTCGTACGCGTGGCCCGTCGCCATCAGGAGGGCGCCGAGGTTGGCGTAACCGATGCCCAGCTGACGGAAGGCGCGGGTGTTCTCGCCGATCTTCTGGGTCGGGAAGTCCGCGAAGCAGATCGAGATGTCCATCGCGGTGATGACCAGCTCGACGACCTTGGCGAAGCGCTCGACGTCGAAGGACTGGTGGCCCTTGCCGTCGTCCTTGAGGAACTTCATCAGGTTCAGCGAGGCGAGGTTACAGGACGTGTTGTCCAGGTGCATGTACTCGCTGCACGGGTTCGAGCCGTTGATGCGGCCGGACTCCGGGCACGTGTGCCAGTGGTTGATCGTGTCGTCGTACTGGATGCCCGGGTCGGCGCAGGCCCAGGCGGCCTCCGCCATCTTGCGGAAGAGCTGCTTGGCGTCGACCTCCTCGATGACCTCGCCGGTCATGCGGGACGTCAGGCCGAACTTGCCGCCCTCCTCGACCGCCTTCATGAACGTGTCGTTCACACGGACCGAGTTGTTGGCGTTCTGGTACTGGACGGACGTGATGTCGTCGCCGCCCAGGTCCATGTCGAAGCCCGCGTCACGCAGGGCGCGGATCTTCTCCTCCTCCTTGACCTTGGTCTCGATGAAGTCCTCGATGTCGGGGTGGTCGACGTCGAGGATGACCATCTTGGCCGCGCGGCGCGTGGCGCCACCCGACTTGATCGTTCCTGCGGAGGCGTCGGCACCGCGCATGAAGGAGACAGGACCCGAGGCGTTGCCGCCCGAGGAGAGGAGCTCCTTGGAGGAGCGGATGCGGGAGAGGTTCAGGCCGGCACCGGAGCCGCCCTTGAAGATCATGCCCTCTTCCTTGTACCAGTCGAGGATCGACTCCATGGAGTCGTCGACGGACAGGATGAAGCAGGCGGAGACCTGCTGGGGCTGCGGGGTCCCGACGTTGAACCAGACCGGGCTGTTGAAGCTGAAGATCTGGTGCAGGAGGGCGTACGCCAGCTCGTGCTCGAAGATCTCGGCGTCGGCGGGCGAGGCGAAGTACTTGTAGTCCTCGCCGGCCTTCCGGTACGTCTTCACGATGCGGTCGATGAGCTGCTTGAGGCTCACCTCGCGCTGCGGGGTGCCGACGGCACCGCGGAAGTACTTGCTGGTGACGATGTTGACCGCGTTCACCGACCAGAAGCCGGGGAACTCGACGCCACGCTGCTCGAAGTTGACCGAGCCGTCGCGCCAGTTGGTCATGACGACGTCACGACGCTCCCACTCCACCTCGTCGTACGGGTGCACGCCGGGGGTGGTGTGGATGCGCTCGATGCGCAGCCCCTTGTTGGCCTTGGTTCCGCCCTTGGCGCGGGAACCTCGTGCCGGACCGCTCGCCGTCTCTGTCATGCCGCCTCCCTGTATCGGGCTAAAACGCCCTGAAGTGCCTCGTTCTTCCCGTGGCACGGTGTGTGTCTGGTGTTGCGCGCGCTGCGTACACGGCCGCCCGCAACAGGTCTGTGGTCGCCGCCGATGAGCCGACTCGAGTCGGCCTTCCCCTCAGTCGGCGGCGCTGGCGGGCACGGGGACCTGGACGGCCTCTCCGGACCCGCGGTCGCTTTCCGGGCGCTCCGCGACGGCGTCTTCGTCGACAGCCTCGTCCGCGGCGGGCCGCTGCCTCGTCTCTTCCCTGAGTTCCGCGATGGCGGCCTCGAAGTCCTCGAGCGAGTCGAACGCCCGGTAGACGGACGCGAACCGCAGATAGGCGACGAGGTCGAGTTCCTGCAACGGGCCGAGTATGGCCAGCCCCACGTCGTGGGTGGTCAGTTCGGCGCTTCCGGTGGCCCGCACCGCCTCCTCGACCCGCTGGCCGAGCTGGGCGAGTGCGTCCTCGGTGACGGGCCGCCCCTGGCATGCCTTGCGCACGCCGTTGATGACCTTGGTACGGCTGAAGGGCTCGGTCACGCCGGAGCGCTTGACCACCATCAGCGAGCACGTCTCCACGGTCGTGAAACGACGGGAGCAGTCGGGGCACTGGCGGCGCCTGCGGATCGACGTGCCGTCATCGGTCGTACGACTGTCGACGACGCGGCTGTCGGGGTGCCTGCAGAAGGGGCAGTGCATGGCTCCAACCCTCCTTCACAGCACGACTCATAGGCCTCGCGAGACCTCTTGGGCCCCTCGAAGCAGCCCCAAGCATAGGCGATGCTGGAGGGCCCGAAGACCCGGGGACCACAACTTCTGGGCTGCTACTGCAATCCAACCACTAGATGTGGGGCTCGGTGCGCAAAATCGCCTACGCCGCGCGTGTCGCACACGTATCGGCATGTGCCGCACGGCCATACCGATCCCGGACACGCGGAGATACCGTGGTGGCCGTGCAGATAGGGGGCCGGTACCCGGTTGACGGGGTGCTGGATGGCAGACTGGGTCGCGGCCCACGTCTGCTGGCACGGTCATCGCCTCGGCGGTGAAGAGTACAGCAATGGGCCCTTTTGTCCGCCAGGTGCAACGTTAGCCATACACCCAGACACATGATCACGTCAGGCAATCCGCGTTTTTTCACTCGAACGTGTGTTTGGCGCAACCTTTCGAAAGCAACTACCGTTGTGCAGCAGGGAGACCATCGAGAGGGGCCGACGTGACCACCACCGCAGACAGTGCCACCATCACTGCCCAGGACCGCTCCCAGGGCCGACTCGAGCCGGTGCATGCGATGAACGAAGCCGTGAATCATGAGGGACCCAAGCGCTCCCTGCCGGGCCGACCTCCAGGCATCCGGGCGGACAGCTCCGGACTCACGGACCGGCAGCGCCGGGTAATCGAGGTGATCAGGGACTCCGTGCAGCGGCGCGGCTACCCGCCGTCGATGCGGGAGATCGGACAGGCGGTCGGCCTCTCCAGCACCTCCTCGGTCGCACACCAGCTGATGGCACTGGAGCGCAAGGGCTTCCTGCGCCGCGACCCGCACCGCCCGCGCGCGTACGAGGTCCGGGGCTCCGACCAGTCCTCGGTGCAGCCCACGGACACCGCGGGCAAGCCGGCCGCGTCGTACGTGCCGCTCGTCGGCCGCATCGCCGCCGGTGGCCCGATCCTCGCCGAGGAGTCCGTCGAGGACGTCTTCCCTCTCCCCCGCCAGCTGGTCGGTGACGGCGAGCTGTTCGTCCTGAAGGTCGTCGGCGACTCGATGATCGAGGCCGCCATCTGCGACGGGGACTGGGTGACGGTCCGCCGCCAGCCGGTCGCGGAGAACGGCGACATCGTGGCCGCGATGCTCGAAGGCGAAGCCACGGTGAAGCGCTTCAAGCGCGAGGACGGGCACGTGTGGCTGCTGCCGCACAACTCCGCCTACCAGCCGATCCCCGGCGACGAGGCGACCATCCTCGGCAAGGTCGTGGCAGTGCTGCGACGGGTGTAACAACCTGCGACGAGCGGGACGCTCCGCCCCGCCCCTGACCGGGCCCCGGGACCAACTGCGCCGGTTCCGGGGTCCTGCGTTTTTCTGGCCGGGGGCCTTGGTCGGGGGGCGTCTCCTGGCCTGGGGCCTCCCTCGGTGCTTGGTGACTTGGTCGGCGGGCCTGAGCGCAGGGGGCCGCCGGGCCAGGTGCTGCTTGGGGCGTCTTTGGTGCCTTGGGTGCCCGCCAGGTGGGTGGCTCGATGGGAGTCGGCATAGCCCTGCAGGCTGGCGTCCGCAGCGCTCTTCGCCTCGGTCCCGGCCCGGACCCGGCAGTTCGCCGTCCGGTCGGCTGCCCTCGCTCCCGGCCCCGGACACGGCGAGACCCGGCGCCCACCTGACCCCGGTGCGCTGCCGCCAGGCCCTATGCCTCCTCTGTCTTCCTCGCCGCCTCGTCGATCGCGGCGAGTGATCTGCGGACCTGGTTGCGGTCCGTCGTGTACCAGAAGTCGGGCAGTGACGCCTTCAGATAGCTGCCGTAGCGGGCCGTGGCCAAGCGCTGGTCCAGGACAGCGACGACACCCCGGTCCCCCGTCGCTCGTACGAGGCGGCCGGCGCCCTGGGCCATCAGGAGCGCGGCGTGCGTGGCGGCGACCGCCATGAAGCCGTTGCCACCGTTGTCCTCAACCGCCTTCTGGCGGGCGCTCATCAGTGGGTCGTCGGGGCGCGGGAAGGGGATCTTGTCCATGACGACCAGCTGGCAGCTGGGGCCCGGGACGTCCACGCCCTGCCAGAGCGAGAGCGTGCCGAAGAGGCAGGTCTTGGGGTCGGCCGCGAAGTTCTTGATCAGCTCGCCGAGCGTCTCCTCGCCCTGCAGCAGAATCGGGTACTCGGGGATGCGCGTCCGCAGCTCCTCCGCAGCGAGCTGGGCGGCCCGCATCGAGGAGAACAGTCCGAGCGTGCGACCACCGGCGGCCTGGATCAGCTCGGTGAGCTCGTCCAGCATGTCCGCGCGGTCGCCGTCCCGCGCGGGGCGCGACAGGTGCTTGGCGACATAGAGGATGCCCTGCTTGGGATAGTCGAAGGGCGAACCGACGTCGACGCCCTTCCACTGCGGAAGGTCCTCGCCCTCCGTGCCCTCGGGGGCGAGCCCAAGCGACGCCCCCACGCCGTTGAAGTCGCCGCCGAGCTTCAGCGTCGCGGAGGTCAGGACGACGGAACGGTCCGCGAAAAGCTTCTCCCGGAGCAGCCCGGACACGTTCATGGGAGCGACACGGAGCGACGCGCCGAAGCGGTCGTGGCGCTCGTACCAGACGACGTCCCACTCGGAGCCGTTGGTGATGCGCTCCGCCACGTCGTGCACGGTCTCCACAGAGGCCAGAGCCTGCTTGCGCACCGCGTCCTCGTCCTGGACGGACTTGTCGCGGGTGGAGCCGAGCGCCGAAATCACCGTACGTGCGGCGTCGCGCAGCGCCATCAGCGCGTACCCGAGGTCCTCGGGGATCTCCTCCAGGCGTCCCGGCAGCGCCAGCTCCATGAGGCGCTCGAAGCCCTCGGCGGCGGTCTGGAGCTGGTCGGCGGCCTTCTCATTGACGAGCTTCGCGGCGCGCCGGACCGCGCGGTTGACCTGGCCCGGGGTGAGCTCGCCGGTCGCGACGCCGGTGACCCTGGAGACCAGCTCATGGGCCTCGTCGACGATCAGCACCTCGTGCTGCGGAAGGACCGGCGCGCCCTCGATGGCGTCGATCGCGAGCAGCGCGTGATTGGTGACGACGACCTCGGCGAGCTTGGCGCGCTCGCGGGCCATCTCGGCGAAGCACTCCGCTCCGTAGGCGCATTTGGTGGCGCCGAGGCATTCCCGGGACGACACGGACACCTGGGCCCAGGCGCGGTCGGAAACGCCGGGCGTGAGGTCGTCTCGGTCGCCGGTCTCGGTCTCGTCCGACCACTCCCGCAGCCGCAGCAGGTCCTGGCCCAGCTTGCTGGCGGGCGCGGCGGCCTCGAACTGGTCGAAGAGGCCCTCTTCCTCTTCCTGCGGCACGCCCTCGTGCAGACGGTGCAGGCACAGATAGTTCGACCGGCCCTTGAGCATCGCGAACTCGGGGCGGCGGCGCAGCAGCGGATGCAGGGCGTCGACGGTGCGTGGGAGGTCGCGCTCCACGAGCTGCCGCTGAAGCGCGAGGGTGGCCGTCGCCACGACGACTCGCTCCCCGTGCGCGAGCGCGGGCACGAGGTAGCCGAGCGACTTTCCGGTGCCGGTGCCCGCCTGCACCAGCAGGTGGGAGCTGTCGTCGATGGCGCCCGCGACAGCTTCGGCCATGGTCACCTGGCCAGGGCGCTCCGTACCGCCGACGGCAGTGACGGCAGCATGCAGGAGTTCGGGGAGTGAGGGCTCTGTCATAGCGGTGCCACCCTACGGTGCGCCACTGACAATCGGGCGATCAAGGCGGAGACGACGGTCGTGATCAAGACGAGTACCGGCCGCGTGATCAAGGCTGGTGAAGGGGGTTGGGGACGGTGCCGTGGACGGCGGCGTGCGGGCGATCGGGGCGGTCGCGGTAACCGTCCAGGTGCAGCCGGTTACGGTTCAGACACAGGCGCTCGATACGGGGAGTGAGCAGGTCGAACATCTCGTAACGCTCCTTGAGCTCGGGAAAGCGCGTCTGGTGGCGGATGATCTCCGCTCGGACGAGGGACCAGAACTCGTCCTCCGGCACGCCCAGTTGCTCGTCGCAGAGCGGTGCGAGATAGCGGAACACTCCTACAAAGAGCCCGGATTGGATGAACTGGGTCAGAAACGCGGGCGGCTCGGTGAGCAGCACACGCCGTACGTCATCCGGCATGGAGGCGTGCTCGGGCAGGGGCTCCGCACTCACATTGACGTCGTCCACGAAGTCCTTCACCGCGAGCCTGACGGGTACGTCATGGTCGTCGAAGACAACGATCGCGTTCTCTCCGTGTGGGCTGAACACAGTGCCGTACCGGTAGAGAAAGTGCAGCAGCGGTGGCAGGAGCGCCGCGAGGAGACGGCGCAACCAGACCTTCGGCGCCAGTCCCGAGCGGGCGACGAGCTGTGCAGTGAAGGCGCGGCCCTCCAGGTCGGTGTGGAGGAGCGCGGCCAGGGTGCGGGCGCGTTCGCCGGGGGCCAGATGCCCGGAGACCGGCTCGCGCCAGATCGCTCCGAGCAGCTCCTTGTACTGATAGGGCACTTCAGGGAGGCCGTCGTACACCGGATGTCCGACCGTCACCGAGGCGACCTCGCCGAGCAGGATCACCCCGCAGGTGTCGCGCAGGAAAGGGTCGGCGTCGCGCAGGCCGTGCATCCAGGAGGTGACGGCGGGGGCCGCGAGCGTCCGTTCTGTCGGAAGGCCGCGCCACACCAGGGTGTTGAGGACGGACAGCGGCAGCTTCACGATGTGCCGGTCCGGCCGCGAGACATTGAGGAACGTACGGATCGACTGCTGGGGCAGGCGCAGATCGCCGTCAGAATGCAGCGGCACGATCGCGTCCGCGGCGACGTGGGGTGCGAAGAGAGGCAGCACGATGTCGTCCCACTGCCAGGGGTGCACGGGCAGATAGAGGTACGACTCCGGCGTGAGCCCGCGCGCGCGGAGTACTCCGTCGAAGGACTCCCGTGTGGCGGGGGCGAGTTCGCGCTCGTAGAGGCGCTCTGCCGTGTCGAGGCCCGGGACGCCGCGGTAGGTGGCGAGCTCGGTGTGTACCGCGATCCAGGGAAGGGCGGTCGCCCTGCGGGCCTCCGGCGTCCAGTGGGCGGCGTCTCGCGCGGAGAAGCCGAGGCGGCCCTTGTTGAGCACGATCCACGGGTGTCCGGTCTGGTGGCCTTCCAGTTCCGCGTATCCCAGGTCGGCCAGCTCGGCCACCGTGAGGGCTTTGTGGTCGAGGCGCGCGTCCGCGGCGAGCGTGGTGTTCAGCTCACGGATCACATGGCCCAGCGTCGCTCCGTCGAGTCCCAGCGTGCCTCGGGCACGGATGAGGAAACCGACCGGGTCGGTGAAGGACCGGGGCTCCGCCGCTCCCTCCGCGAGGGCGAGCGAGTCGGGGTCCACGCGCCAACCGTCGTACGCGGTACGGCGGGCGCGGAAGGACAGGCCGCCGCCGGCGTCGAGGCGGAGGGTGTAGTCGGCGCGGCGGTGGTCGGCCGCATTCGGTTTCCCCTCCGGGTTCGGCCCCGGCGCCGGGGACTGGACTGATGCCGGGGCCGACGCTAATGCCGGGGTCGGCTCCGGCTCCGGCTCCGGCTCCGGCTCCGGCTCCGGCTCCGGCTCCGGCTCCGGCTCCGGCTGGATGATCCCCTCGTACGCGAACTCGCCGATCATCTTCGCGAGCATGCGGCGGCCGGCCTGCTCCCAGCGGTCTTTGCGCAGCTCAGGCGGGTCGTACAGGCCGAACGGCTCTCCGGAGGCCGGGGTGGCGGATGTATTCGACACGGGGACTCCTCGACAGGGAACCGGATCGGGACGAGCGGTGTACTAAGAGTGATAGCGCTACAACAGATCGCGCAGGGCCCGGTCTCGGACCATGAGGGCTGCCCGCTTGTCGGGCAGATCGACCTCGGCGGAGAACCGGAAGCCGGCGCTCAGGAAAGCGGAGACGGAGGGGGTGTTGCGAAGGTCGGGTTCCGCGACGACGCGAGCGCATGACGGGCGCTTGTCCAGTACGTGATCGGCGACAGCTCTGAGCAGGGTGGAGCCGAGACCTCGCCCACGGTTGGCGACACCACCGATGAGGAGGTGAATGCCGGTGTCGTGCGGTCGGGCAGGGTAGTGGCGAGCCAGGAGATCGAGATCCGCGCGGTAGATCTCCCAGTAGCTCATCGGTGTGCCGTCCAGCACCCCGAGGCAGGGGACACTGCGTCCGTCCCCGTCGAGCTGAAGGCGCAGATGCTCCTCGGTTACGGACTCGGGCCCCGCCAGCTCCCAGAACGCCGCGACGGCAGGGTCGTTCATCCAGCGGGTGATCAGCGGGAGATCGCGCTCGACTCGCACGGGGACGAGGTGGAAGACACCCACGGGCGTGTCGGTCGGCCCCCAGCCACCGACGCGGTCGAGCAGGTCGTCGTCGACCGGGGCGACAGCAGGGGTCTCCGCCATGCCCCGACGCTCGCCCCTGGCCCCTCCGGGTGCGTCGGCCTTGGTCTCGCCCGTGGCGTCCCCGAAGGCTTTTCCGGTGCCGTGGCTCGCGGTACCGCCCTGTGTCCCGGCCTCCTCGGCGAAGAGCGCGATGAGCTCGTCGGGGAGGCGCAGGTCAAGGGTGTCCTCACTGTCCGTGCTCGCGCCCGAGCCCGAACTGGGACCCGAGCAGGGCCCCGTGTCGGTGGCGAGTTCGGTGGCGGGGGCGGTACCGGCGTCGGTGCTCGCATCGGTGGGAGGCACGGCGACGCTCCTCTCAGGAGACGGGGTGGGTCATGTTCCTCAGGAATGAAGGGGGTTGGAGATGGTGACGTAGACGGACTGGGTGTCGACGGGGCCGACGAGTTCGTCGAGTCCGTGCAGCCGGGTCAGCAGGTTGGCCTTGCAGCGCAGGACGGGTGAGTCGAGCAGGTGGGCGGGCAGAGAAGTACGCAGCCGGGCCGGACCCGTGGCCACATCGGCGAGGAAGCGGCGGAAGGCGGCGAGCAACAGCTGCTCGTCAGCGAGACGTTGGGAGCCGAACGCGCCGACGAGGCCGAGCACGTTGTTGATGGCGAGGTAGTAGGCGAAGCGCTCGTCGGTGACCTCGTCGGAGACGAATGTGTCGCTGTGTTCGCCGATGCCGGGCAGCCGGGTGTCGAGTTCCGCGCGCCGTGACTCGCGGAAGTAGTAGCCCTGGTTGTCGCGGTAGCGACCGCCCTTGGGCCAGCCTTCGGGGTCCAGCAGGAGCAGGGTGTTCTGCTGGTGCGCTTCCAGAGCGATGCCTGCCTCGCTGTCCAGCCAGAGCACGGGGCGTACGACCTGCTCCAGGTAGCGCAGGAACCACTCGGTGGCGACGGCACCGCGTGGGCGGCCGGTGCGTGCGGCGAGACCGGTGACGATTTCGGCGAGCCGGGATCGCATGATCGGCCGGCCCGGCGCCGGGTGACGTGCGCCGGCTTGGGCGTGCGGTCGGGGCGAGACCAGTCCCGCGAGACAACCGGCGTCGTCCGTCGGGCTGAACGGGTTGTGGCGGATCATCACGTCGAGCCCGGGCAGAGGGCTGCCGTCCGGGCCGTTGACGGCGAGCCAGGCCGGGTCACGGACGATGTCGAAGCCCGGGTGGGCGGCCTGCCACTGCTTGAACAGGCCGCCGCGCAGCAGGCGGTGGACCTCCACGCCACGGTGGAGTTCCTTGCGGAGGTTCTCACGACGGGAGTTGGTGATGCGCAGGCCCAGCGACAGCTTCAGCATCGCGGGGGAGCCGGATCGGTAGACGGTGCGGACCGAGGAGGTGGGGTGCCACGGGGAGCCCTGCGGGCCGAGGTCCTGGAGCAGCCCGGCATCCAGCAGCGCCGCGGATGCGCGACGGTGCCTTACCTCGCGCATCTGCCAGGGGTGCAGCGGCAGGGCGGCGTACCCGTCGGGCAGCGACAGCCCCGCGCCGGCCAGCCGAGTGGTGAGCTGCTCCGCCGAGACCGGGCGGCCGCGCTCCGTCCACGCCGAGTCGGCTGCCAGCACCGAGGGGGCGACCGCCATCCAGTGCAGTGGGAAGGAACCGCGCAACTCGGGCGAGTACAGCCGGGCTTCGGCTTCGGAGAGACCCTCCCGGCCCTTCGGTGTGGGATGCAGCGGGTGGCCGAGCAGGAGCGCCTGCTCGGCGGCGAGAAAGAAGTCCGGCTCGTCGGCGGGGTGTTCCCTGCGGTCGCTGATGAACACGGCGGTGCGTCGAACGGAGTCGGCGACGCGGCCGACGAGGTCGGCACCGTCACCGACTGGGCTGTGCGGGGCCGCCTGATGGTCGGAGCGGCGGGCAGTGGCGGCTCCGAGGAGCGCTCCACCAGGCTCTGTTGCGCGGGGCGTGGCGGGAGCCGGCCCGACAGTGGTGGCGGCCGACGTACCCGTCGTCGTTTGCCGTGCGAGCAGTGCCGCCACCGTGACCGCGTCGGCGGGGGGTGCCTCGTCGGGAGCGTCGGCGAGGTGGGGAAGGCCGAAGCGATGCCAGCCGGTGGCGGACCAGTAGTGGACGGGGACCAGGAGGGTCGTGCCGCTGGCCGGGAGGGGGATGTGGAGGGTGCCGTCGTCGGGGGCGGGCAGGTCGTTCTCCCGTACCCAGCAGCGCAGCAGGTTCTCGACGGCCGCCGCCTGAGCCGCGGTCTGCGCATCGGGGTGTTCCAGCAGGTCGGCGGTGGCGCCGCGCAGCCGCTCGGACTCCCGGGCCCCTGCCTTCTGGCGGGGGACCGATTCGGCCCCCGTCACGGGCGGGATCTGTCTGCCACGGGCGGCTCGCTCGCGGATGTCGGGACGGCCGTCGGGTGCGGGGGTGGCGTTCACGAGAGTTCCTTGTGGGTCGTTCCGGCTCGTGCGGCGACGAACCGGGGCGGTACTGGCGTGCGTTGAGCCTTCGGCGTTCCTGTGGATTCGGGTGGGGGTGGTGGTTCTGGTCGAGGTGGTGGTGGTCTGCGTGAGGAGTCCGGGTTTCAACGGGTCGGGGGCACGGGGCCGGGTGGGGCGGCTGGGTGGCGCTGGTCCGATCCGTGTGGGGGCACGAGTGGGCGGACGCGCCTTTGGTTGGGCGGCGCTCGGCTTGGGTTGGCCGGCGCTCGGCCTGGGACCAGCTGCGCGGTGCGTAAGCGCGATCCTGCGGCCCGGCCCCAGCTTCGTACGACGGACTCCCGAGCCGACGGGCCGACCGGCGCCTCGTGCACGACAACACCTCCGTCAGCGCCGCCCCGGCACTACGGCGTCCGCCAGCGCCCCAACCCCCAACCGTCACCGCGAGGTCCGCCCTCACCACAGGTCCCACCTGCACTACGAGGCCCATCGGCACCGTGAGACTCGTCGACACCGCGAGGCCCAGCGACCCCATGAGCCCCATTCCCCTCACGGCCCAAGCCCCCGCGCGCCACCGCCCCCACCGCGTCCGCCAGCCGGTCGAGTACCGCGGTCACCTGCTCGTCGGTGATGGTCAGAGGAGGGAGGAGGCGTACCACGCTGGAGTGACGGCCGCCCAGTTCCACGATCAAGCCTCGGCGCAGGCACTCTCGTTGGACTGCGGCGGCGAGTTCGGGGGCGGCGGGGTAGGGACTGTCGGCGGCGGGATGCGGGGGTGCTTCGGGGTCCACGAGTTCGAGGCCGATCATCAGGCCTCGACCGCGTACGTCACCGATGCAGGGGAACTCATGGGCGAGTTTTCGGAGTTGGGCCAGCATGCGGGCTCCCAGCGTTTCGGCGCGCCCGGCGAGACCGTTCTGGCGGACGTACGCGAGGGTCGCCGTGCCCGCGGCCATGGCGAGCTGGTTGCCGCGGAACGTGCCCGCGTGGGCGCCGGGTTGCCAGAGGTCCAGGTCCTCGCGGTAGACGACGACGGCCAGCGGCAGGCTGCCGCCGATGGCCTTGGACAGGACCATCACGTCCGGTGTGATCCCGCTGTGTTCCACCGCCCAGAAGGTGCCGGTCCGGCCGACGCCGGTCTGGACCTCGTCCGCGATCAGGGGGATGGAGCGCGACGCGGTGATCTCGCGCATCCGGCGCATCCAGTCGTCGGGCGCGGGGATCACCCCGCCCTCGCCCTGAACGGGTTCGAGGATCATCCCGGCGGGGCGCGGTACGCCCGATTTGCTGTCGTCGAGCACGGACTCGGTCCAGCGGGCGGCGAGTTCGGCACCCCGCACGCCGCCGACGCCGAACGGGCAGCGGTAGTCCTGCGGATAGGGCAGGCGCGCGACTCGCACCTCGGTCGCGCCCCCGGATGCTTCGAGCGCCCCCGCGGTCATCCCGTGGTAGGCACCGGTGAACGCGAGCATCCCCGTGCGCCCGGTGGCCGCGCGCACCAGCTTGAACGCGGCCTCAACGGCGTCCGTCCCGGCCGGTCCGCAGAACTGGACCCGCGCGCGGTCGGCGAGCCCGGGCGGAAGCGTGCGGAACAACTCGGTGGTGAAGGCGTCCTTCACGGGCGTGGCGAGGTCGAGAACGTGCAGCGGAGCCCCCGAGTCGAGGACCTTTCTGATGGCCTCCAGGACCACCGGATGGTTGTGCCCGAGGGCCAAAGTCCCGGCGCCCGAGAGACAGTCGAGATAGCGGCGCCCGTCGGCTCCCTCGATCGTCAGCCCGCGCGCCCGCACGGGAACGATCGGAAGGGCGCGCGCATAGGTGCGCGCCGCCGACTCGCGCGCCGACTGGCGCCGCAGAATCCCCTCGTGGGCCGCGCGCGCCCTCTCGGACGCTGCGGCACCACCCTCCCGCGCCCCCTCCGTCACTCCGGGCGCCCCCACCGGCACCACCGCAGACTCGGTCACGGCCACGACTACAGGTCCTCCCGCTGTCCAGAGGCGAGTTGGCGGGGGGCTCTGAACGCAGGCGGCAGGCCCCCCGTACGTACCAACGACGCGGCCCGCGAGGGGAAGCGGGTGAGTCGAAGATCCTTGCCGTGACGGAACCGTTGCCGTTCCGTCGGATGTCCCCCACAGCGACCGCATAGTCTTTGGTGCCGTTCGGCCGTACCGAATGATCAAGGCTGGTCGGCGCTCACCGGCAGCGCACAGTTCACTTACGCCCAGGGGGAGTTACTCCATGCGATCGATACGCCCGCCCTTCGCCGCTCGCCGGGGGAGGGGCACGCGCCGCAGAACCTCCCCCGTGCTGGCCGCCGTCGGCCTCACCGCGGCGCTGGCGCTGACCGCCACCGCCTGCAACTCGGGCGACGACAAGGCGGGCGGTGGGGCCACCGCGTCCGCCACCCAAAGCAGCGACGACAAGATCAAGATCCCGGACGACATCAAGGACAAGCTCAAGCAGCACGGGATCGACATCGACAAGTGGAAGAACGGCGCCTGGAAGAACTGGAACAAGGACGACTGGCTGCGCGAGGCCGACGATTTCATCAACCCGATCATCAAGGGGCTGTGGGACCCGGACCGGATGCGCGGCGCCGACGACCCGGACAAGAACAAGGGCGTCGACGACAGCGACCTCTCCGGTGACCAGGGCGTCACCGACCCGGAACCGGCTGCCGTGACCGCGCAGGCCGTGAAGACCGCCTACCACGACAGCGTGCCCGAGGCCGGCAAGGTGTTCTTCGACTCCCCCGAGGGCACGATGGTCTGCTCGGCGACCGTGGTCGAGGACCCGGCGCACCCGGGCAAGTCCAACCTCGTGTGGACCGCGGGCCACTGCGTGCACGCCGGCAAGAAGGGCGGCTGGTACCGCAACATCGCCTTCGTGCCCTCGTACAACGACTCCGGCAAGACGTCGGCTCAGCTGCAGAAGGCCACGCGCCAGGAGGTCGCTCCGTACGGCGTCTGGTGGAGCGACTGGGCGCAGACCTCGGACCAGTGGATCGAGCAGGGCGGTTCCACCGGCGGCCAGGGAGCCCCGTACGACTTCGCCGTGCTGCATGTGACTCCGGAGAAGGGCAGCGGGGGCAAGTCCCTGGAGGAGACGGTCGGTTCGGCGCTTCCGGTGAACTTCAACGCTCCGGCCGTGCCCAAGGTGTCGAGCATCACGGCGACCGGCTACCCGGCGGCGGCGCCGTTCGACGGTCAGAAGCTGTACCAGTGCTCGGACAGGCCGGGACGGCTCTCGGTCACGCAGTCCGATCCGACGATGTACCGCATCGGGTGCACCATGACCGGTGGCTCGTCCGGTGGCGGCTGGGTGGCCACGGGGTCGGACGGCAAGCCGGCGCTGGTGTCCAACACCTCGATCGGCCCGGTCAAGTTCGGCTGGCTGGCGGGCCCGCGCCTGGGAGATGTGGCCAAGGGTGTCTACGACTCGGTGAGCAAGAAGTTCGCCGGACAGTGATGCGCCTGACGTAACAGGGTTCGGACAGACGGCGGTGGGCCTGCTCGCAGGAACCTTCACCGGTCCACCGCCGTTAGTCCCCAACTGCGCAGGCATAGTGGGGTGTCGCGTCCGGGCGGATTTCGCGGAGAGCCACCCCACGCCTGACAAGCACATGACATAGAGCTCAACGGGGGTTACAGCACCATGCGTTCCTCAAGAAGGCGGCGCGGTCTCCTCGCCGCCACCGGCCTGGTGGCGGTCCTCGCATTGACCGCCACCGCCTGCGGCCCGGGCGACGACAAGGCGAGCGGCGAGTCCACCGCGTCCGCCTCCCAGGGCGGCGACGACAAGATCAAGATCCCGGACGACATCAAGGACAAGCTCAAAGAGCACGGGATCGATGTCGATCAGTGGGAGAACGGCGGCTGGAAGAACTGGGACAAGGACAAGTGGCTCAGTGAGGCCAAGGACTTCGTCAACCCGGTGATCGAGGGGCTGTGGAAGCCCGAGCGGATGAAGTCCGCCAAGGACCCGGACAAGACGATCTCGGCGAAGGACGCGGCGGCCGACCAGGGAGTCAGCGACCCGGACCCGGCGCCGGTCGAGGCCAAAGCCGAGGAGACCCCGTACCACGACCACGCCGCTCCGGTCGGGAAGGTCTTCTTCGACTCCCCCGAGGGCTCGATGGTCTGCTCGGGCACGGTCATCAAGGACGTGAACCACCCCGGCAAGTCCAACCTCGTGTGGACCGCGGGCCACTGCGTGCACGCCGGTGGCAGCGGCGGCTGGTACCGCAACATCGCGTTCGTCCCGTCCTACAACGACCTCGGCAAGTCCGAGTCCGAGCTGGGCGACGCAACGGCGTCCGAGATCGCCCCCTACGGCCAGTGGTGGGCCAACTGGGCCGCCACCTCCAACGAGTGGATCTCCGGCGGCGACGAGACGGGCGGCGCGGGCGCTCCGTACGACTACGCCGTGCTGCACGTGAAGCCGGAGCAGGGCACCAAGTCCCTCGAGGAGACGGTCGGCAACGCGCTGGCCGTGGACTTCTCCGCGCCGTCCGCCCAGGACGTCAGCGCGATGGGCGCCTGGGGCTATCCGGCCGCGCCGCCCTACAACGGCCTGAGCATGTTCAAGTGCGTCGACAAGCCGGGCCGCCTCTCGCTGGACCCGACCCTGCCGACGATGTACCGCATCGGGTGCACCATGACCGGCGGCTCGTCCGGCGGCGGCTGGTTCCGTGTCGTCGACGGTGAGACGAAGCTCGTCTCGAACACGTCGATCGGCCCGTCCGACAACAGCTGGCTGGCGGGTCCGCAGCTGGGCCGGGGCGCCGAGGCGCTCTACGAGAACATGAGCAAGGAGTACGGGGGCCAGTAGGCGGTCGCTCACGCACAGACGACGGAGGCCCGCCCCCTGCGAGGGGGCGGGCCTCCGTACGTTCGTACGAGAGCGCGGGTACGTCGTTACCGCGGCGCGGCTACGCTCGTCACCGGAGCGCCGGCGCCGGAACGTACGACGCCAGATCCGCTGCCAGTTCCTCGTGCACCCGCGCCTTGAGCAGCGTGCCCTCCGGGGTGTGCTCCTCGGAGATCACCTCACCCTCGGTGTGCGCACGGGCGACCAGCTTGCCGTGCGTGTACGGCACGAGCGCCTCGATCTCGACCGAGGGGCGCGGCAGCTCGTTGTCGATGAGCGCCAGCAGCTCGTCGATGCCCTGGCCGGTACGGGCCGAGACCGCGATGGAACGCTTCTCGATCCGCATCAGCCGCTGGAGCGTCAGCGGGTCGGCGGCGTCCGCCTTGTTGATCACGACGATCTCCGGGACGGCGGTGGCGCCGACGTCCCTGACCACCTCGCGCACGGCGGCCAGCTGCTCCTCCGGCGCCGGATGCGAACCGTCCACCACGTGCAGGATCAGGTCGGAGTCGCCGACCTCTTCCATCGTGGAGCGGAAGGCCTCGACCAGGTGGTGTGGCAGGTGGCGTACGAAGCCGACCGTGTCGGTCAGCGTGTACAGCCGCCCGCCTGGGGTCTCGGCCCGGCGCACGGTCGGGTCGAGGGTCGCGAACAGCGCGTTCTCGACGAGCACGCCCGCGCCCGTGAGGCGGTTGAGCAGCGAGGACTTGCCCGCGTTGGTGTATCCGGCGATGGCGACCGAAGGCACCTTGTGGCGACGGCGCTCCTGGCGCTTGATCTCGCGGCCGGTCTTCATGGCCGCGATCTCCCGGCGCATCTTCGCCATCTTCTCGCGGATACGGCGCCGGTCCGTCTCGATCTTGGTCTCACCGGGACCACGGGTGGCGAGGCCGCCGCCCTTGCCGCCGCCCATCTGACGGGACAGCGACTGACCCCAGCCTCGCAGCCTCGGCAGCATGTACTGCATCTGCGCGAGCGCGACCTGCGCCTTGCCCTCCCGGGACTTGGCGTGCTGAGCGAAGATGTCGAGGATCAGGGCCGTACGGTCGATGACCTTGACCTTGACGACGTCTTCGAGGTGGATCAGCTGGCCGGGGCTCAGCTCACCGTCGCAGATCACGGTGTCGGCACCGGTCTCCAGGACGATGTCCCGCAGCTCATAGGCCTTGCCGGAACCGATGTACGTGGCCGCGTCGGGCTTGTCGCGGCGCTGGACGACGCCGTCGAGCACGAGCGCGCCCGCCGTCTCCGCGAGGGCTGCCAGCTCGGCGAGCGAGTTCTCCGCGTCCTGAATGGTTCCCGTGGTCCAGACACCGACGAGCACCACGCGCTCCAGGCGGAGCTGTCGGTACTCGACCTCGGTGACGTCCTCGAGCTCGGTGGAGAGGCCCGCCACGCGGCGCAGGGCCGCGCGCTCGGAGCGGTCGAACTGATCGCCGTCCCGCTCTCCGTCGATCTCGTGGCTCCAGGCGACGTCCTCTTCCATCAGGGCATCGGCCCGAAGACCTTCGGGGTAGTTCTGCGCGAAGCTCTGCGCGTCCTGGGAAGGGGAAGAAGAGGAGGTCATTGGATCCTTACGTCGATGGGGACAGCGATGCGGCGACGGATGTCACCCGTCACAGGGAACAACATCCGAGGCTTCCGGGAGATTCCCGGTTTCCGCCGGGCCAACCCCCCGAGGGGCCGTGCCGCCGACTCGAAGATGGTCGCACGGCACGGCCCGTCTCGTCACGCGAGTTATCAAAGGCCCGTACGCGCATGTCAGAGGCCCGTACACGCTTGTCAGGAGCCCTTACGCGCTTGCGGGGCGTCGCTCTTCCAGTCCGGGTGGCCCGGCATCGGCGGAGTCTTCTCGCCGTACAACCACGCCTTGAAGAACCCGCTCAGATCGCGAGCGGCGAGGGCGGACGAGAGCTCCTCGAAGTCGGCCGTCGAGGCGACACCGTCGCGGTGGACGTTCACCCAGGTCCGCTCCAGGCGCTCGAAGGCGGGGCGCCCGATCTCCTGGCGCAGCGCGTACAGGACCAGCGCCGCGCCGTCGTAGACGTTCGGCCGGAAGATGCTGATCTTCTGGCCGGGCTCCGGCCCCTTCGGTTCCGCGGGCGGCCCTCCGACGGCCCGCCAGGTGTCGGACGCGCCGTAGGCAGCCTTCATCCGCGCCTCCATGGGCTTGTGCGCCTTCTCTTCGGCGTACAGGGCCTCGTACCAGGTGGCGTGTCCCTCGTTGAGCCACAGGTCGGACCAGGTGCGGGGGCTGACGCTGTCGCCGAACCACTGGTGCGACAGCTCGTGCACCATGATCGACTCGACGTACCACTGGGGGTACACGGGCTCGGTAAAGAGCTTTCTCTCGAAGAGAGAAAGTGTTTGTGTCTCCAGTTCGAAGCCCGTCTTCGCCTCGGCCATGAGCAGCCCATACGTCTCGAAGGGGTACCTGCCGACCTTCCCCTCCATCCACGCGATCTGGTCGGGGGTCTTCTTGAGCCATGGTTCAAGCGTCTTGCTGTCCTTGGTGGGCACGACATCGCGTACGGGCAGGCCGTGCGGCCCGGTCCGGTGCAGCACCGTGGAGCGGCCGATGGACACCTGGGCCAGTTCCGTCGCCATGGGGTGTTCGGTGCGGTACGTCCAGGTGGTGGACCGGCGGGTACGGTCCGCTCCGGCCGGGAGTCCGTTGGCGACGGCCGTGTACCCGTTGGGCGCGGTGACATGGATGGTGAACATCGCCTTGTCGGACGGGTGGTCGCTGCACGGGAAGACAAGATGCGCGGCGTCGGCCTGGTTGGCCATCGCGAGCCCGTCCTTGGTCTGCACCCAGCCGCCGTCCTGGCCCTTGGTGACCACCGGGTCGCTGGTGTGGCGCACGGTGATGTGCATCCAGCTGCCCGCGGGAACCGGCCGCGCGGGCGTCACGACCAGGTCCTCCCCGGCGCTCGTGAACGTCGCAGGCACCCCATTGACCTCGACCGATCCCACCGTTCCGTGCGCGTAGTCGAGATTGACGCGTTCGAGCCGGGACGACGTCACGGCGTCGATCGTGGTGACCGCCGCGAGCGGCTTGCTGTTGGTACCGGGGTAGGTGAAGGCGAGGTCGTACGACTTGACGTCGTATCCGGGGTTGCCCAGGTGCGGGAAGAGACGGTCGCCGACGCCGACGGACGCGGCCGGGTTGGGAGCGCTCGCGGCGATCAGGCAGACGGAGACGGCCGAGGCCAGGAGGGCCGCCTTGATGCGGCGTGTCGGGGGACGGGGGATCCTGGGGCGGGGGGTGAGCAGCATGGACCACCGCTACCAGCGCGCACCCGTCGCGCGGTGACGACTCGCGCCGGGCCCACCCGAACGGGTCGGTACGGAGGCCAACGGGTCGACACGGAGGCCTGCAGAAGCGTCGGCGGGGAGACCTGGGGCACCTCAGGGATGCTGAGGGAGGCTCATTGCGCGGCCGCCGCCGGATGCTGCGCCCGGCTCACGTCGTACACCCCCGGCACATTGCGCATCGCCCGCATGAGCCCGGGAAGGTGCGCCGCGTCCGGGAGTTGGAGCGTGTACGTGTGGCGGACGCGCTGCTGGCTGGGGGGCTCGACGGTCGCCGAGACGATGGCGACGCCCTCCAGGGCGATGGCTTCGGTGAGGTCGGCGAGCAGGTGCGGGCGCCCGAAGGACTCCGCGACCAGCGTGACCCGGCACTCGGTGGTGTCACCCCAGCGCACGCCGACCTCCGCGCGCCCCGTGCCCTTCATGCGCGCCACTCCGGCGCACTCCACGCGATGGACGGTCACCACTCCCCCGCGCACGGCGAAGCCGGTCACCTCGTCGGGCGGTACGGGCGTACAACAGCCCGCGAGCCGTACGGACGCGCCGGGCTGGTCGACGACGGCGTTCGCGGCGGGCCGTGCGGCGCGCGCGTCGGGGGCCGGCCGGGGGGTCGCGGCCGGGGCCTCCGGAGTCTCCGTGTCGCTGGGTGCAGGGTGGGCGGCCATCCAACGCTGGATGGCGATCCGCGCGGCGGGCGTGTGGGCGTGCTCCAGCCACTCCCTGGAGGGCTCGGAGGCGGGGTCCTGACCCATGAGGAGTTGAACGGTGTCACCGTCCTTCAGAACCGTACTCAGCGTCGCCAGGCGGCCGTTGACGCGGGCTCCGATGCAGGCGTGCGCGTCCTCGCCGTACTGCGCGTACGCCGCGTCCACACAACTGGCGCCCTCCGGAAGCCCCAATGAGCCGCCGTCGGCGCGGAAGACGGTGATCTCGCGGTCCTGGGCGAGGTCTTCGCGCAGCGTCGACCAGAACGTGTCCGGGTCCGGTGCGGCTTCCTGCCAGTCGAGGAGCCGGGAGAGCCAGCCGGGACGGGTGGGGTCGGCGCGCTCGCCGTCGAAGGAGCGCCCGCCGTCGGACGAGCGCGCGCCGTCCGAGGGGCGCCCGATGTCCGAGGGGCGACCGCTGCCCGAGGGGCGCTCTCCGTCGCCGTCCGCCTGCTCCTCCGAAGGAGGAGCGTAGGGATTGCCGAGCGCGATGACCCCGGCCTCGGCGACCTTGTGCATCTGGTGGGTGCGGATGAGGACTTCGGCTACCTCGCCGTCGCCGCGCGCGACGGCCGTGTGCAGCGACTGGTACAGGTTGAACTTGGGGACGGCGATGAAGTCCTTGAACTCCGAGACCACCGGAGTGAGACAGGTGTGCAGTTCGCCGAGGACCCCGTAGCAGTCGGCATCCTCGTTCACGAGCACCAGGAGCCGTCCGAAGTCGGCGCCGCGCATGGGGCCACGCTTCCGCGACACGCGGTGCACGGAGACGAAGTGCCGTGGCCTTATGAGGACTTCGGCCTGGATCCCGGCGTCGCGCAGCACCGTGCGCACCTCCTCCGCGATCTCCGCGAGCGGATCGTCGTCACGTGCCGCGTTGTCGGCGATCAGCTCCCTGGTGTGCTCGTACTCCTCCGGGTGCAGGATCGCGAAGACGAGGTCTTCCAGTTCGGTCTTGAGCGCCTGGACGCCGAGCCGTTCGGCGAGCGGGATCAGAACGTCCCGGGTCACCTTGGCGATGCGTGCCTGTTTCTCGGGGCGCATGACGCCGAGGGTCCGCATATTGTGCAGCCGGTCCGCGAGTTTGATCGACATCACGCGGACGTCGTTGCCGGTCGCGACCAGCATCTTGCGGAACGTTTCCGGCTCGGCGGCAGCCCCGTAGTCGACCTTCTCCAGCTTGGTGACGCCGTCGACCAGGTAGCAGACCTCTTCGCCGAACTCCTCACGCACCTGATCGAGCGTCACTTCCGTGTCTTCGACGGTGTCGTGGAGCAGGGAGGCGGTCAGTGTCGTGGTCTCCGCGCCGAGTTCGGCGAGGATCAGGGTCACGGCGAGCGGGTGCGTGATGTAGGGCTCGCCGCTCTTGCGCATCTGACCGCGGTGCGAGGACTCGGCGAGGACGTACGCCCGGCGCAATGGCTCCAGGTCCGCGTCGGGGTGGTGGGCGCGGTGGGCCTCGGCCACATGGCCGATCGCGTCGGGCAGCCGGTCGCGGGCCGCGGGGCCGAGCAACGCGGCCCGGCCCAGGCGGCGCAGATCGATCCGGGGACGGCCCTTCCTGCGGTGCGATGGGGGTACCCCCTGCTCGAGCGAAGCCGAGAGCTTGGGCGAGGGCATTGCAGGGCCTGGCGTCGCGGGATTCGTCGCCTCCGCACTCATGGGCACCTCCGGCTGCGTAGACCGGCGGACGGGTGCCCCATGGCGAACACGGCTCAGGGGATGGCGTCGATCCCCCGTCCGGGCCGGTGCTTGATGCTACCGAGCCCACCACGCCCGGCTGACCGCCTCTCGCCGAGCGTGAAACGGATCACCCATTCGAGGGAAGGTTCAGGGGTTTACGGTTTCGAACTTTTTGGAAGGGGCGGGAGGTACGACGCCGCGGCGCGCGCCGGCTCAGGGGTGCGCGGAGCCCAGCCTGAGGGAAGCTCTGGCGACGCACCGCGTCGAGGGGCCGGGCACGACGCCGAGTCCCAGGAAGGCTCGAGCGACCCACGACGTCGAGAGGCTGGGGAAAGTACGGCGCCGAGCCCCGCGAAGGCTCAGGCGTGCGCGGTGCGAACCCCAGGAAGGCTCAGCGGCGCGCCGCGGCGAGCCACTCCGCGTCGATCTCGCCCTCGGCGACGATCACCGCCGGGCCCGTCATCTCGATCTCGCCGTCCGCCCGCTCGGTGATCACCAGGCGTCCGCCGGGTACGTCAACGGTGTACGTCGCCGGGGTCCCGGTCACGGCCGGGTCGGCGCCGTCGCGCCGGGCCGCGGCGACGGCCACCGCGCACGCGCCCGTGCCGCACGAGCGGGTCTCACCGGCGCCGCGCTCGTGGACCCGCACGGCCACGTGCCGCGGCCCCCGGTCAACCACGAACTCGACGTTGACCCCGTCCGGGTACGCCGACGTCGGCCTGAACGGCGGCGGCGCGAACAGGTTGCCGGCGTGCGCGAGGTCGTCCACGAAGGCGACGGCGTGCGGGTTGCCCATGTTGACGTTGCGCGCGGGCCAGCTGCGCTCGCCGACACTCACGGTGACGTCCCCTTCGGGGAGGAGCGCCTTGCCCATGCCGACGGTCACGTCTCCGTCCTTGGCGAGGTGGACGGTCTTCACGCCGCCGCGTGTGGCGACCGCGATGTCCCCTTCGGCCACATGTCCGGCGCGCTGGAGGTAGCGCGCGAACACACGCACCCCGTTGCCGCACATCTCCGCGACCGAGCCGTCGCCGTTGCGGTAGTCCATGAACCACTCCGCCTCGGCCGCCATCTTCTTGGCCTCGGGGTGCGCGGCGGACCGTACGACATGCAGCAGACCGTCGCCACCGATGCCCGCGCGGCGGTCGCACAGGGCCGCGACGGCGGCCGGGGGCAGGTCGATGACGTTCTCCGGGTCCGGGATGATCACGAAGTCGTTCTCGGTCCCGTGGCCCTTGAGGAAGGCAATCCGCGTGCTCATTCCTCGATCGTACGGGGTCGGTACGACACTCCGGCCCACGTGGGGCGTCGGCGCAGCCGGGCCCTGCCTGGGGTCAGCGCCGCCAAGCCCTGCCTGGGGTCAGCGCAGCCGAGCCACGCGCCACACCGCGAGCACCGCCACCGCCGCGACCACCACGACGTAGGTGAGCACGACCCGCCAGTCCAGACGGCGGCCGGAGCCGCGCTGCGGGAACCCTGGCCAGGTGTAGCCGACCCGGCGGGCGGCCATCATGCCCCAGCCCGCGGCGCACGAGCAGATCAGCAGGCCGAGCATGGCGACCACGGCACCGCCGTCACCGAACTCGAAGGCGAGCGGGAAGGCGAACATCAGCGAGCCGGTCGCGGCCAGCGCCACGATGGGTGCGAGCTGCCAGAGGCGCAGCCGGCGCTGCGGGCGCAGCTCGACCTCGACCTCGGGCTCCGGGGACATCTCGTCGGGCGCGGGCCCGTCGGCGGTCACCCCGCCCGGGGTGTCCTCGGGGCCGTCGGAACTCAGACGCTCCCCGCCCAGATCCATCTCAATGCCAGGATCGACGCCCGGATCGATGCTCAGACGATCTCCGTCCGGATCGACACCGGGTTCGGTGTCTCGTGCAGTGTCGCGAGGGCTGGCCTCCATCGCCACGCGCCCTCCCAACTCGGACTTCACTGGTCGATCGAAGCTCGATGATGGCACGGCACAGGAGGCCGGGATGACGGCCGGAGCGTCCCGATGCCATGACGTGATCAGGCTGTAACCGGTCGTTCGACCAACGCCAGCGCGAGCTCGGGGAGTTCCGTGAGATCCGCCGCAGCCCCACTGAGCCAATGCACCCGCGGGTCGCGCCGGAACCACGAATCCTGACGGCGCGCGAAGCGCTTGGTGGCGCGCACGGTCTCGGCACGCGCCTCTTCCTCGGTGCACTCCCCCGCGAGCGCCGCGAGCACCTGCTGGTAGCCGAGCGCGCGCGAGGCCGTGCGCCCCTCGCGCAAGCCCTGCGTCTCAAGGGCACGCACCTCGTCGACGAGCCCCGCCGCCCACATCCGGTCGACCCGGCGCGCGATGCGCTCGTCGAGCTCGGGGCGCGCCACGTCGACGCCGATCTGGAGCGTGTCGTACACCGAGTCGTGGCCCGGGAGATTGGCGGTGAAGGGCTTTCCGGTGATCTCGATGACTTCGAGGGCGCGGACGATACGGCGACCGTTGCTGGGCAGGATCGCGTGGGCGGCCTCGGGGTCGGCCATGGCCAGACGCGCGTGCAGCGCGCCGGAACCGCGCAGCGTGAGCTCCTCCTCCAGGCGAGCCCGTACCTCGGGGTCGGTGCCGGGGAACTCCAAGTTGTCGACGGCCCCACGGACGTACAGCCCGGAGCCGCCCACCAGGATCGGCCAGCGGCCCTCGGCGAGCAGTGCGTCGATGCGGGCGCGGGCGAGCCGCTGGTACTCGGCGACGCTGGCCGTGACCGTCACGTCCCAGATGTCCAGGAGGTGGTGCGGGATCCCTCCACGCTCCTCGGGCGTCAGCTTGGCGGTGCCGATGTCCATCCCTCGGTACAACTGCATGGAGTCGGCGTTGACGACCTCACCTCCGAGACGTTGGGCGAGGAAAACGCCCAGATCGGACTTTCCTGCGGCGGTCGGTCCGACGACGGCGATGACCCGGGGGGCGGGGGGTGCGCTACTCACCGCCCTAGTCTCGCAAACCTCACAGCCTCTCCTCGAACGAGCTACGTGACGTCACGCGTCCGGGGTCGTTGCCTGTTGCGAGGTTCCAGCCGCCGGTTTTCGAGGACCGGTGACCCGGGCGACGCAATGGGACGCACTGGGCAACGCGGGATTTCGCCCTCACGAGTAACGTATGGAGCGGATATGGGCGTTTTTGCACGACTTCTCCGGAGGTCGAAGGCTACGGAGGAGGCGTCAACCGCCGAGGCGCAGGCCGACACACTGACGGCCGAGACCGAGGCAGAGGTGGCGGAAGAAGTGAAGGGTTCGTCCGAGACCGAGGGTGAGGCCGCGACGGAGGAGACCGCCGAGGCCGCCACCGGGGAGGACGTCGAGATCCCCCAGCAGCAGACCGCCGAGAAGGCCGCCGACAACGAGGCCGGCGAAGGCGCCCGCAAGTAACTGTCCCGCGAGGGAAGGTGGACCATGGGTCTCCTGCACGATTTGAAAGCCAAGCTGGCGCCTGCCAAGGACAAGGTCTCGCACCTCGC
The DNA here is from genome assembly GCF_042894545.1 of Streptomyces sp. NPDC001530. Classification (NCBI taxonomy): domain Bacteria; kingdom Bacillati; phylum Actinomycetota; class Actinomycetes; order Kitasatosporales; family Streptomycetaceae; genus Streptomyces; species Streptomyces sp. NPDC001530. The sequence continues at coordinate 53,655 of NZ_JBIAVS010000015.1, read as the reverse complement.
ACACCAGTACGAGAACAAGGTCAGTCACGGTCTCGACAAGGCCGCGAAGGTGGTCGACGAGAAGACCAAGCACAAGTACAGCGACAAGATCCAGACGGGCACGGGCAAGGCGAAGGGCGCCATGGACCGACTCGCGCACAAGGACAGTGGCGGCGCCACGAATCCGCCGGACGCGCCACCCCCGCCTCCGGCTTCCTGAGCAGCACACATCGTCGGACGGCCGCGGAGCATCCAGCGCTCCCGGCCGTCCGCCGTGTTCAGGCCCCTGCAGCCTCAGAAGCCCAGAGGGCCGAGTCGGCTCGGGGCCGTGTCAGCCGCGACCCCAGGCGGCCACGTCCCCACGGGGTGCCCACACGGTCCCTGACCGCCAAGTCCCCACGGGCGTCCTGAGGCCCGTACAACCGCCCGCAGCGCCTCGGCCTGAGGCGACCAAATCCGCTCGGGACCGTGTTCAGACACATACGGCCCAGCGGGCGGCGACTTTCTTGAGAAGGACCGTTACGACCAGGCCGCCACCAGATACCCCACCCCGTACGGCGCATCGTCGTAGAGGAGCGCGCCGCCCAGCCCCGCGCCCTCGGCCGCGCCCGCGAGGACCTGCCAGGGGGCTCGACCGGAGACCTTCAGCTGGTACGCCGGCTCGGAATCCAGCGCTTTGAGGGCCGCCACGTCCGCCGCGCCCAGCGCACGCGCGACCTCCGCGTCGAAGCCCGCCGCCCGCTCGTCGAGATAGCCCGGCGCCTTGAGCGTCCGGCACGCGCTGGCGTCCCCCATCACCAGCAGTGCCACCCTCTCCGCCCGGCCACCGATTTCCCCTCCGACTTGGATACACCGCTCGGCCTCGAGAGGTTCCCCCACCCCGAGACCTTCGACGGGGGCGTCCGCCCAGCCCGTGCGTTGCAGCAGCCACGCGGCCACGGCGAGCGAGGGCGGAAGCACACGTTCCGAACGCTCCGCGGCCACTGGCCCCGGCTTGTCTCCCCCGAGGCGTACGTCGAGATCGACACCGAATCCGCGGAACGAGCCCCGCGTGCCTTGTGGGTGCGGTCCGCGCCCGCTCTGCTCCGCGGGGCCCACGACGACCAGCAGGTCCGGGCGGGAGGCGGCGAGCACGCCCAGCGCGTCCTTGCACGCCGCGCGCGCGGCGTCCAGCTCGGGCGCCGCACCGGCGGCGACGTCGGGGACGAGCACCGGGGGGCAAGGGCAGACTGCGGCGGCTACAAGCATGATCGGCAGCGTAACCCCGAGCGACGGTCGAGCGTCACTCCTCGATCAGCACGTCCGTGAGATCGATGAGCGTGAGGACGAGCACCACGAGCTTGCCGTCGCTGATCACGTACTCGATGAACAGGTTCCGCGACAGGGCGATCTCGCGGGTTGCCTCATTGCCGCCGACGGGGTGCGAGAGCTTGTGCCGCGGGTCGGTCACCAGTATGGCGAGGCCTCGCTCCAGCAGATCCCGCCGCTCCGTGGGCAGACTGTCGCGCACGAGTGCAGCCCGCTCGGTGAACTCAACGCTGTGCGGCAACATGTGGCGCTCCATGCTGTCACGCAGTGTGCCAGGAACTCAGTCGCACCCGCATCCACCCGTAGCCACCGGCAGGGGCTGCGGAACCCCGATCTTCGGCAGCCCCAGCATGACGCCCGCCGGCTTCGCGGCCTCGGCGGCGTTGCGCTTCTCCCACGCGTCCCCCGCGCGCGTGCGGCGCACGTTCAGGACGGCACCCTCGGCGAGCAGGTGGTGCGGGGCGGCGTAGGTGATCTCGACGGTGACCACGTCGCCGGGGCGCACCTCTTCGTCGGGCTTGGTGAAGTGGACGAGGCGGTTGTCGGGGGCGCGGCCGGAGAGGCGGTGCGTGGCGCCGTCCTTGCGGCCCTCGCCCTCGGCGACCATCAGCTCCATGGTGCGGCCGACCTGCTTCTTGTTCTCGTCCCAGGAGATCTCCTCCTGGAGGGCGACGAGACGCTCGTAGCGCGCCTGGACGACCTCCTTGGGGATCTGGTTGTCCATGGTGGCGGCCGGGGTCCCCGGGCGCTTGGAGTACTGGAAGGTGAACGCCTGCGCGAAGCGGGCCTCGCGGACCACATGCAGGGTCTGCTCGAAATCCTCCTCGGTCTCGCCGGGGAAGCCCACGATGATGTCGGTGGTGATCGCCGCGTGCGGGATGGCGGCCCGCACCTTCTCGATGATCCCGAGGTAGCGCTCCTGGCGGTACGAGCGGCGCATCGCCTTCAGGACGGTGTCCGAGCCGGACTGGAGCGGCATGTGCAGCTGCGGCATCACGTTCGGCGTCTCCGCCATGGCGGCGATGACTTCGTCGGTGAAGTCGCGCGGGTGCGGCGAGGTGAAGCGCACGCGCTCCAGGCCCTCGATCTGCCCGCAGGCCCGCAGCAGCTTGCTGAAGGCCTCGCGGTCGCCGATGTCGCTCCCGTAAGCGTTTACGTTCTGCCCGAGCAGAGTGATCTCGGAGACGCCCTCGCCGACCAGGGCCTCGATCTCGGCCAGGATGTCGCCGGTCCTGCGGTCCTTCTCCTTGCCGCGCAGCGCCGGGACGATGCAGAAGGTGCAGGTGTTGTTGCAGCCGACCGAGATGGAGACCCAGGCGGCGTACGCGCTCTCGCGGCGGGTCGGCAGCGTCGACGGGAACGCCTCGAGGGACTCGGCGATCTCGACCTGCGCCTCCTCCTGGACGCGGGCGCGCTCCAGGAGGACCGGCAGCTTGCCGATGTTGTGCGTCCCGAAGACGACGTCCACCCAGGGCGCCTTCTTCACGATGGTGTCGCGGTCCTTCTGCGCGAGACAGCCACCGACGGCGATCTGCATCCCGGGGCGCTTCGTCTTCATCGGCGCGAGGCGGCCGAGGTTGCCGTACAGCCGGTTGTCGGCGTTCTCCCGTACGGCGCAGGTGTTGAAGACGACCACGTCCGCGTCGCCGTCCGACCCCTCGGGGGCGCGCACGTAACCGGCGTCTTCGAGGAGCCCGGAGAGCCGTTCGGAGTCATGGACGTTCATCTGGCACCCGTAGGTGCGCACTTCGTACGTCTTGGATTGCTGAACGTCCACTGCCTGACTCCGGTCGCCGCTGCTCATGTGACAAGGGTAGGCGGTGCCCGGAGTACCTCCCGCCCCCTATGCCCCAGCGGCCGTCCAGCCCTGGCGGCGCAGGATCTCCGAGACATCCGGGGCGCGGTAGTGGTCGCCCTTGAGGACCTTGCCGTCGGCCCTGCGGGCGACCCGGCCCTCGGGGCCCAGCTTCGTCATGTTGGACCGGTGGACCTCGGCGATCACCGCGTCGAGGTCGATCCCGTGGACGAGTGCCGTGCCGTACGCCACGTAGACGACGTCTGCCAGCTCGTGCGCCAGCCGGTCGAGCGGGCCGGTGACCGAGACCTCGGCGACTTCGGCGGCCTCCTCGGCGAGCAGTTCACCGCGGTGGGCGGCCAGCTCCGGGGAGACCTCCGTCGGCGTGCTGCGGGCGTCGAGGCCGAAGGCGAGGTGGAATTCACGGACCAGGGAGGCGGGAGAGGGCTGCATCCGGCGACCCTATCGATGCGCCGGGGTCCCCTTGTCGGCCCTGCCCTGGTCAGGACCGCCCCCGGGCTGGCAGGATCGCGCGCATGTTCCAGGCACTCCCCCGCATCGGCCGGCGCCGCGCGCTGCTCGGCTCGGCGGCCGCTTTCGCGGTCTTCGGGCTTCTGCTGTGGTGGCTGCTGCCGGGCGAGGAGTCCCCGAGCGGGACGATCACGTTCAGCACGGGCACGCCGACCGGGGTCTACCAGAAGTACGGCACGCTCCTTCAGGGCGCCATCGCCAAGGACATGCCGCGCGTGGACGTACGGCTGCTGAACAGCGACGGGTCACAGGAGAACGTCCGGCGCGTGGCCACGGGGAAGGCCGACTTCACCATCGCGGCGGCCGACGCGGTGGAGACGTACATATTGGAGAACAAGCCGGGAGCGGGCCGGCTGCGCGGCTGCGCCCGGCTCTACGACGACTATGTGCACCTGGTGGTCCCGCGATCGTCGTCCGTGCGGTCCGTGGCGGACCTGCGGGGCAAGAAGGTCGCCGTGGGGCCGAGTGGTTCCGGCGTACGGCTGATAGCGACCCATGTGCTCCAGGCGGCCGGACTCGACTCCGACAAGGACATCAAGCCGCTGGCCGACGGCATCGCGACCATGCCCGACCTGATCAAGCGGCACAAGATCGACGCCTTCTTCTGGTCGGGTGGCCTGCCGACGAGTGCGGTGCTGGAGCTCTCCAAGAGCTTTGACATCAGGCTGGTGCCGATCGGCAGCGACCTCATCAAGAAGCTCCACGAGCAGGGCGGCCCCTCCCGCTACTACCGGGCCGCGGTGATGCCCGCCGACGCCTATCCCAGGGCGCAGCGCGGCCGGTCCGTGCAGACGCTGGCCGTGGCGAACTACCTGATCACCCGGGAGGACGCGGACGCGGGGCTCACCGAAGAGCTCACCCGCACGGTGATCGCCAGCCGCGACTACATCGGCGCCGCGGTGCACGCCGCGCAGCTGGTGGACCTGCGAACGGCCATCTACACGGATCCACTGCCGCTGCACGAAGGCGCGCGACGCTACTACCGGTCGATCAAGCCGTAGCATCCCTCTCCTGAGGGGTCCCTCGTCTCAGGACGCCGGCGCCGACCTCGGCACCGTCACCGTCACCCTCAAGCCGTGCGGCTCGTGATGGGCGTACGCGATGGAGCCGCCGCCCGCCGCGAGCAGCGCCCGCGAGATGGACAGGCCGAGGCCGGAGCCCTTGATGTTCTGGTGCCCCGCGCTGCGCCAGAAGCGGTCGCCGATGCGGGCCAGGTCCTCGTCGCTGAGGCCGGGGCCGCCGTCGGTGACCACGATGGTCGAGACCTCGCCGTTCGAGGCCACCTTCACCTCGACGCTCTCCCCCTCGGGGGTGAACTTCAGCGCGTTGTCGATGACCGCGTCCAGGGCGCTGGACAGCGTGACCGGGTCGGCCCAGGCGGTGGTGGCCGGGCAGGTCCCCGCCAGCCGTACGCCCTTGATCTCGGCGAGCGGCTGCCAGGACGCCACGCGCTCGGCCGTCAGCGCACCGATGTCGGTGAGGCGCACGTCCGCCTCGGCGTGCTCGGCGAGCGCCAGGTCGAGGAGGTCGTCGAGGACCTGGGCGAGGCGCTTGCCCTCGGTGCGGACCGAGGCGATCTCCTCATTGCCCTCTGGCAGTTCGAGGGCGAGCAGCTCGATGCGCAGCAGCAGCGCCGAGAGCGGGTTGCGCAGCTGGTGCGAGGCGTCGGCGACGAAGGCGCGCTGCTGCTCCAGCACGTCCTCGACGTTGTCCGCCATCTCGTTGAACGACCGGGCCAGGCGCCTGAGTTCCGGCGGACCGCCGGCCGCCGCGACCCGGGACTTCAGACGTCCGGTCGCGATGTCATGCGTGGTGGCGTCGAGGACGCGTACGGGTCTGAGCACCCAGCCGGTGAGGCGCAGCGCCGCGCCGAGGGCGATGAGCATCGCCGCGATCTCGCCCGCGCCGATGAGCAGCCAGCCGCGCAGGATCTTCGAACGCATCTGCCCGGTGGGCGAGTCCGTGACGACGACGGCCATGACGTCACCGTCCCTGATGACTGGGGAGGCGACGACGAGACGCTTGCGCTGCCACGGCCAGACCTGCTCCGGGTCGTGGCTGCGGCGGCTGAAGAGCGCCTCGTTGAACGCGTCGCGCCCTTCACCGGTCTTGGGCAGGAGCCAGTTCGTCGGGGCATTGGCCATGGGCTTGTCATTGCGGTAGAAGACCCCGGCGCGGATGCCGTACACGCTGTAGTAGCGGGCGAGTTCCTTGCTCAGGGTCTCGCCGCGTTCGTCGATGATGCTGGCTTGGGAGCCGGTCGGCGGATCGGTGACGAACTGGGCGAGGGCCGCGAAGCGCGCCGTGTCGTCGATGCGGTCGACGACCACCCGCTGCTGCTGGGCGGCCGCGACGCTCACGGCGAGCGGAAGGCCGAGCGCGAGCAGCACGGCGGCCATCAGGACGATGAGCAGCGGGAGAAGACGTGTGCGCACCCGTGCCCGCTACGACGTCGGGGCGACGAGCCGGTACCCGACGCCGCGCACGGTCTCGATCAGCGCCGGCATGCGCAGTTTGGAGCGCAGGGACGCGACATGCACCTCCAGGGTGCGCCCGGTCCCCTCCCAACTGGTCCGCCACACCTCGCTGATGATCTGTTCCCGGCGGAACACCACTCCGGGGCGCTGGGCCAGCAGCGCGAGAAGGTCGAACTCCTTGCGGGTCAGTTGGACAACCAAACCGTCCACGGTGACCTGGCGGTTCGGGAGTTCGATGTGCACGGGACCGAGCTGCAGCGCGGTGTCGCCGGGGGCCGAGGCGTCGTCGGGGACGCTGCGCCGGCTGACGGCGTGGATACGGGCGAGCAGTTCCCCCGTGTCGTACGGCTTCACCACGTAGTCGTCGGCGCCGAGGTTGAGGCCGTGGATCCGGGAGCGTACGTCGGCGCGCGCGGTGACCATGATCACCGGGGTGCTGGTCCGCTTGCGGATCTTGCCGCAGACCTCGTAGCCGTCCTGGTCGGGCAGGCCCAGGTCGAGCAGGACGACGCCGAACCCGTCGCTTTCCGGAACCAGCGCCTGGAGGGCCTCCTCGCCGCTGCGCGCGTGCGTGACGTCGAAGCCGTGCCGCGCCAGCACCGCGGACAGGGCGGCGGCGACATGGTTGTCGTCCTCGACAAGGAGCAGTCTCATTCCGGCCCCCTTCGGTTCATCGGTCGTACGGTCTCGGCTTGTAGACGCGCTACACGCGCGCGTGCACCATGGAAGTCACGCCGAAGGATAAGGACGGCGTCAAGTGGCTTCGGGTTGCGGAGGGCTTCCGTTACCCAGCCGGTACGCGGCCGCATACGACTGCTACGACACGTGTCCGATTGCTACCGGATCGTGATGCTCAAGTTCCCCTCAGATGTAATGACGCTGGTCGTACCGGGTTACTACTGTCCTCCGAAACCGAGGAGGACGGAGCCTTAAAGCGATGACCGAAGTATCGGTGGCCAAGGACGCTGTGGCCGCGACCGACGAACTGGTCGTCCTGAAGAGCGTCAACAAGCACTTCGGCGCGTTGCACGTGCTCCAGGACATCGACCTGACGATCGCCCGTGGCGAGGTCGTCGTGGTCATCGGGCCCTCCGGGTCCGGGAAGTCCACCCTGTGCCGCACCATCAACCGCCTTGAGACGATCGATTCGGGCGACATCTCGATCGACGGCAAGCCGCTGCCCGCGGAGGGCAAGGCGCTCGCCCGGCTGCGGGCCGACGTGGGCATGGTCTTCCAGTCCTTCAACCTCTTCGCGCACAAGACCGTGCTCGAGAACGTGATGCTGGGCCAGATCAAGGTCCGCAAGGCTGACAAGAAGCAGGCCGAGGAGAAGGCGCGCGCCCTGCTCGACCGCGTGGGCGTGGCCACGCAGGCGGACAAGTACCCCGCGCAGCTCTCTGGCGGCCAGCAGCAGCGCGTCGCCATCGCGCGGGCGCTGGCGATGGACCCCAAGGTCATGCTCTTCGACGAGCCGACCTCGGCCCTCGACCCGGAGATGATCAACGAGGTCCTGGAGGTCATGCAGCAGCTCGCCCGCGACGGCATGACCATGATCGTCGTCACCCATGAAATGGGCTTCGCTCGTTCGGCTGCCAACCGGGTGGTCTTCATGGCCGACGGTCGCATCGTCGAAGAGGCTGTGCCGGACCAGTTCTTCAGCAATCCCCGCAGTGACCGGGCCAAGGACTTCCTGTCGAAGATCCTTCACCACTGACGGTCACATCACGTCTCTGACGACCTGCGTCACCCGCCCCTGACGGGCCCGCATCTCTTCACCAGTCAAAGGATGTTCACCATGAAGCTCCGCAAGGTCACCGCCGCGGCCGCCGCTGCACTCGTCCTCTCACTGACCGCGACCGCGTGTGGCGGTGACAACAACGACAGCGACAGCGGCTCGAGCTCCGGTGGCGACGGCAAGAAGATCACCATCGGCATCAAGTTCGACCAGCCGGGCATCGGCCAGAAGACGCCGCAGGGCTACTCCGGCTTTGACGTCGACGTCGCCACGTATGTCGCGAAGAAGCTCGGCTACAGCGCGAACCAGATCGAGTGGAAGGAGGCGAAGAGCGCCGACCGCGAGACCATGCTGAAGCGTGGTGACGTCGACTTCATCGCCGCCTCGTACTCGATCACCCCGGAGCGCGAGAAGTCGGTCGACTTCGCCGGCCCGTACCTGCTGGCCCACCAGGACGTTCTGGTCCGCGCCGACGACACCTCCATCAAGTCGCCGTCGGACCTCAACAGCAAGAAGCTGTGCTCGGTGACCGGTTCGACCTCGGCGCAGAACGTCAAGGACAAGCTGGCGCCCAAGGCCCAGCTGCAGCAGTACCCGACCTACTCGGCATGTCTGACCGGTCTGCAGAGCGGCGCCATCGACGCGCTCACGACGGATGACTCGATCCTCGCCGGTTACGCCTCCCAGACCCAGTACAAGGGCAAGTTCAAGCTGGGCGGCTTCAAGATGACCAATGAGAACTACGGCATCGGCGTCGAGAAGGGCAGCGACCTCAAGGCCAAGATCAACAAGGCTCTCGAGGACATGGTCTCCGACGGCTCCTGGGACACGGCCGTGAAGAAGAACTTCGGCCCGGCGAACTACAAGAACGAGCCCGCGCCGAAGATCGGCGACGTCAAGAGCTGAAGTAACGCCTGACAGGTGCGCCGTCCTCCGCGACGGCGCACCGGGGCATCCCTACACGCGGAAGCGCGGGAGATCGTGTTCGACTTTCTTGAAGGTTACGACCTGCTGGGGGCCTTCTGGACGACGGTGCAGCTGACTCTGCTCGCCGCCGTCGGCTCGTTGGTCTGGGGCACTCTGCTGGCTGCCATGCGGGTCGGCCCCGTGCCTCTGATGCGCGGTTTCGGCACCGTTTATGTGAATACCGTGCGGAACATTCCGTTGACCGTGATCATCCTTTTCACGTCGCTGGGCCTGTACCAGACCCTGGGTGTCAACCTCGGCTCGCAGATCACCGACACGGTCAACTTCCGGCTCGCCGTTCTCGGTCTGATCGCCTACACGTCGGCGTTCGTGTGCGAGGCGGTGCGGTCCGGCATCAACACGGTGCCGGTCGGGCAGGCGGAGGCGGCCCGCGCGATCGGCCTCAGCTTCTCCCAGGTGCTCCGGCTGGTCGTGCTGCCGCAGGCGTTCCGTTCGTCCGTCGGCCCGCTGACGAACGTTCTGATCGCGCTCACGAAGAACACCACGGTGGCCGCCGCGATCGGCGTCGCCGAGGCAGCGACGCTGATGAAGACGATGGTCGAGAAGGAAGCCCAACTCATCCCGATCTCAGCGGTCTTCGCCCTGGGCTTCGTGATCCTGACGCTGCCGACCGGTCTGATCCTCGGCTGGGTGGGCAAGAAGGTGGCGGTGAAGCGATGAGTTCCATTCTCTACGACGCCCAGGGGCCACGCGCCAAGCGGCGGAACGTGCTCTTCACAGGCATCTTCGTGGTCGCCCTCGCGGCGCTGATGTGGTGGGTGTACACCAGCCTCGACGACAAGGGCCAGCTCGAGTGGTCGCTGTGGAAGCCGTTCTTCTCCGGCACCGAAGCCTGGTCCACGTACATCTGGCCAGGCCTGCAGAACACGTTGAAGGCCGCAGCGCTGGCCATGATCATCGCACTGCCGCTCGGTGCCGTCCTGGGTATCGCCCGGCTCTCCGACCACGTCTGGGTCCGGGTACCGGCCTCGATCGTGGTGGAGTTCTTCCGGGCCATCCCCGTGCTGGTCCTGATGATCTTCGGGCTCGCCCTGTACGCCAACTACACCAACGTCAGTACGGACGATCGCCCTCTGTACGCGGTGGTCACCGGCCTCGTCCTGTACAACGCCTCGGTCCTCGCGGAGATCGTCCGGGCCGGCATCCTGGCCCTACCCAAGGGCCAGTCCGAGGCCGCGGTGGCGATCGGTCTGCGCAAGAACCAGGTGATGCGGCTCATCCTGCTGCCGCAGTCGGTCACCGCGATGCTCCCGGCCATCGTCAGCCAACTCGTCGTGATCGTGAAGGACACTGCCCTGGGCGGCGCAGTCCTCACTTTCCCGGAGCTGCTCGCGTCGGCCAACACGATGATCGGCTACTACGGCAACACCATCGCTAGCTTCACGGTCGTCGCCGTGATCTTCATCGCGCTCAACTTCTCGCTCACGACCTTCGCGAGCTGGTTGGAGGGCCGGCTCAGGCGCAGCAAGAAGAGCACGGGCGCGGTGGTCGGAGTGGAGATGATCGAGGACCTCGAGACGGTGGGGCATGCCCCGCCTGGGCCTGGGAGCGACATCAAGGAATAGGTTCGAGCGATCCTCGGATTCTTCGCGTGGGGTGGTGCACACTGCGCACCACCCCACGCAGTGTTTCCAAGGCCTTCGTAGCCCGACGGTACACCGCAGAAATCCAGTTGCTTCCTGCCCACGGCTGGCACCTGCCGGTCCTCCTGACTGTGCTAAGGAATGACATCATCTGGCAACTGCTGTCGACGGAACTCGGGGTTCGGTCCGGACAGACAGGCTGGCGCCGACTCGGTCGGTGGCACGAGGTCGGCGTCTTCGACCAGCTGCACCGCATCCTGCTTGCCAGGCTGATCGCCGCAGGCGAACTCGACTGGTCGCGAGCCTCCGTGGAGCCCTCTCACGGGAAATAGGGGCACCGGCATCGGTTGGGGCCAGTCGACCGCGAGGAGACGAGCAGTAAGCACCACCTGATCTGCGACGGCAGGGGCAATGCATTCATGCTCACCAGCTTCGCGAGCTGGCTGGAGGGAAGGCTGCGGCGCAGCAAGCGGACCACGGGCGCGGTCCTCGGAGCCGAGGACGTGGAGGAGCTCAACGCCGCCGAGGTGGGGGGCAGCTTCGGAACCGGTGCCGACGGCGCCAGCTTCCGATGAACATTCAAGTGGCATGAACAGCACGGAGGCAGTGGCATGATCGCCGCTGCCTCCGTCACTTGACGCAAGCACCGGCAATGGGTTGCATACGTTCTGTGATCGTGCACCCTGCCCCAACTCCCTGTTCACATAGGTCCCTCAGGACACCGCTGCGGGCAGGGGGCGCCGCGCCGTGGACCCGGTGATCATCGTCGGAGCGGGGCCCGTGGGGCTCACGCTCGCCCTGGCGCTCGCCCGCCAGGACGTCCCCTCCGTGGTCCTCGACGAGGGCCCGGGCAAGGACGAACAGCGGCCCGCGCGGACGGTGGTGCTGCGCGAGGACACGGCCGCGCTCGTCGAGCGGTTGACGGACTTTCCCCTCTCCGAGGCCGGTTTCCGTTGGGCCGGATGGCGGTCGATGCGGCGCAAGCAGGTGATGCGCGAGATCGTCTTCGGCGCGGACGGCTCCGGGGTCGGCGCGGGCGCTTCCGGGGGTGGCGCGCACAGCGCCCGAGACGGCGCCTACGGCTCGGGAAACGTCGCCCACGGCTCAGAGAGCGGCGCGCAGGATTCCGAACGCGCCGAGGTGCCCGCCCCGCTCCACATCGCCCAGCACGCGCTGACCGGCGCCCTGCGCGACGCCATCGTCCGTGAGCGGCTGATCAAGGTCGCCGTGAACAGCCGCCTCGACTCCATCGAGCAGGAGACGTCCGGCGTCACCGCGCACACTCGGGGCCCCAAGGGCACATGGTGGCGCGGCAGTTACCTCGTCGGCTGCGACGGACCGCGCTCGACGGTGCGCAAGCTCCAGGACATCCGCTTCCCCGGGCGTACCGCCGTCGAGCGACATGCCGTGGCGGCACTGCGTACGGAACTTCCGTGGCCCGGTGAGGCGTTGTTGCACCGGATGCCTCCGTGGCGGACGTCGGGCCCCTCGGCCGGAGAGGTGACCGCACGCCCCCTCGCCGACGACGCGTGGCGCCTGGACTGGCTGCTGCCCCCGGGCAAGGACCTGGTCACGCCCGACCTGCTGGTGGCGCGCATCCGGGAGACCCTCGCGGGCTGGAGCGGGGGCTCCACACCCGCGTACGAACTGCTCGACACCGGAGTGCACACCGTCCACCACCGTCTCGCCCGCCGGTGGCGGGTCGGCCGTGTCTTCCTCGCCGGGGACGCCGCGCATCTGCTGGGCGCGCTCGGCACCCAGGGCCTGGACGAGGGCCTGCGGGACGCCGACAACCTCGCCTGGAAGCTGGCGCTGGCCTGGCACCACGGGCCGCACGAGACGCTGCTGGACAGCTACCAGATGGAGCGGCGCGCCGTCGTCGCCGCCCGGCTGCGCGCCGCCGACCAGGCGCTGCCGCTGCTCCGCGGCGGCGGGGGCCTGCGCGCCTACGTCCCCGGGGCGGCCCGCGGCCACGACGCACTGCTCACGGACGGCCACCTGGGGCGCGGGCCACTGGGCGCGCCCGGGGCGTACGCCGATTCGCCGCTCGCGCCTCCACACTCCGAGTCGGAGACTCCCGTGGACACGGCACCCGGCGCGCCCGTCGTGGACGTGCGGGTGACCGCGGAGGACGGCTCGTTCGTACGGCTACGGGAGCGGCTCGGGCGCGGGGCGCTGCTCGTGGTGCTGATCGCTCCGGGTACGGGCGTCTGGGAGCGGAAGCACTGGGTGACCGCCGGGATCATGCCCCGGCTCGCGGCCGCCGTGACCGCGCTGCCGCACCCCGCCGAGCTGCTGGTCGCCGAGAGCTACCCGGGCGCGGCCGCGCACACCGTGCTCCTCGTCCGCCCCGACGGCCACCTGGTCACCGCGCTCAGCGGGGTCCGCCCGGCCGATCTGTACGAGGCGGCCGAGGCGACGCTCGGCGGACCGACGAAGGCCGAGGCCACGGCGGGTACGGGCTGAGCTCGCGGGGACGGAGCAGCGGGGTGAGCCCGCGGGGACGGAATGGCAGAGTGAGCCCACGCGGACGGAACGGCGGGGTGAGCCCACGCGGACGGAGCAGCGGGGTGAGCTCCCATGGACGCGGTACAGGGCTCGCCCCAAACCGAGTACGAGGAGACCTCGCCCCAACGGAGTACGCGGTGAGCCCCCCCGTAGCCGGGTTCAAGCTGAGCCGGCGGTGACGGTCCGGACCGACGGTGGAAGCGGGCCGCCCGCGGCCCTCGTGACGGTCCGCGGCGCCCGGATCCGGCCGGTCCGAGCCGCCCGAAAGCCGGCCGGTCCGAGCCGCTCCGAATCCCGTCCGTCCGAGTCCGCCGACCGCCGCCCAGACCGCCCGCGATCTGGGGTTTCGAAGCCCGGTGCCCGGCCGAACCAGACCATCGACCGCAGCCTCAGTCACCGTGCGTCCACAGAGTGGCGGTGAGTTGACCGGCCTGCACCGCCATGGTGTACTCCGGATCGTGACCGACACCTGTGTGCGCCTGTGGCGGAGGGTCCATATGGACCTCGTCCGCTATGCGGGCTGCGTGTGTCGCCCGTCCTGCTGAATTCGCCTCCCTCTCCTTTCGCGCGCCGCCTTCGCGCTGCCGCGCGCTCCCACGCGAACCTTCAGGACGGTACGAGTGTCTGTGCCCCTTTCTGCGCCCTTCTCCATGTCCCCTTCTGCATCCGCTTCTGTCTCCGCACCCCCGCAAGCTCCCACCCAGGCCGACCTGCTCGACTTCGTACGCCGTGCGGCCGCCGACGCCGAGCTGATCGCCTCGCTCCCGCTCGACCCCGAGGGCCGTACCTGGGTGCGTCTCGAAGGTCCGGGAGGCAGCGAGGCCTGGCTCATCGGCTGGCCGCCCGGCACCGGAACCGGCTGGCACGACCACGCCGAATCGGTCGGCGCCTTCTTCGCCGCGTCGGGCGAACTGAAGGAGAACTCCCTCGCCGCCCGGCTGCCCACCGACGGCTGGAAGACCCTGGAACTCGCCGAAGGCATCGACCGGGAACGGACGCTGCCGGCGGGCAAGGGCCGCTCCTTCGGCCGCCACCATGTGCACGAGGTGCTCAACGAGTCCACCGAAGAGCACGCGATCTCGGTGCACGCCTACTACCCGCCGCTCCCGCAGATCCGCCGCTACAGCCGTACGGGCCAGGTGCTGCGCCTGGAACACGTCGAGCGTCCGGAGGACTGGCAGTGATCACCCAACGCCCGGTGGGAATCGACGAGTTGCTGGGGCAGGTCCGCGAGGGCTTGGACCGTGTGGAGGCCAAGGAAGCGTACGAAGCCGCGCAGGCGGGCGAGGCGCTTCTGGTCGACACCCGGTACGCCGCTCTGCGCGAGCGCGACGGGCTGATCCCCGGTGCCCTCGTCGTCGAACGCAACGAACTGGAGTGGCGGCTCGACCCCCAGGGCAGCCACCGCGCCCCGGAAGCCACGAGCCACGATCTGCGGGTCGTGGTGATCTGCGACGAGGGGTACGCGTCGAGCCTCGCGGCCGTGTCCCTACGGCAGTTGGGGCTGCACCGGGCCACCGATCTGGTCGGCGGATTCCAGGCCTGGAAGGCGGCCGGGTTCCCGGTGACTGCCGCCTAGGCCGCAGGGAGAATTCCTGGGGCCGTACGGGCGCTTCTTCACCTCGCACGCAAGGGTGGGCGCCCCTTGATGTAAGGGGCGCCCACCCTTGCGTACTGCCACTTACTCCTCTGCGTACTGCCCCTACTCCTTGGCCGTGGCCACCGTGACGGGGCGAACCTGCAACGCGACCCGGCCCGGCAGCGCGGTGGCGACGAGGGCGAGCAGTCCGGCGACCGCGACGACTGTCACGTACACCAGGGGCGTGATCGCCGGAGCCGCGCTGCCCGTCATTCCGATGCTGAAGGCGGTCAGCACGGCGAGGGCGATTGCACTGCCGAGCGCGGTGGCGAGCAGCAGCACCGAAACCGCCTCGGTCCGCAGCATCCGCAGCACCTGGCGGCGGGTCGCCCCGGCGAGGCGGAGCATCGCGAACTCGCGGACCCGCTCGGAGACCGACATGGCGAGCGTGTTGACGACGGCGATGGCGGTGAAGGCCAGGACGAGTCCCATGGCGAGGTAGTTGACCTCGGCGTTCGCCTGCTGACGCGCGGCCTGGATCGAGTCGGCGGTGGCCGGCACGAGAACATGGACCGCCGGGAACTTACGGAGAGTAGTCGCGAGTTGTGTCTGTGTACGGGCTGTGCTGACGAGGACGGAGGTGGCGAGCGGGTTGTCGACGTGGCGGGCGACCAGATCGTGGGCGAAGGTGAGGTCGCCGAACCCAAGGCCCTTGGCGTAGACGGCGGCGACGGTGAGCGTGGCGGGCGTGCCATCGCCGAGCGTGAGTTTCAGGGTGCTGCCGGGCTTCAAGTGGCGCTGGTCCGCGGCGAGTTCGCTGACGGCGACGGTGCTGTCCTTGAGGTCGTTCAGGGTGCCCGCGGTGACGTCCGGGTCCCAGGTGCGGGTCAGACCGGCCGGCGTGACGCCCTGGGCCGCGTACTTGTCCAGGCCCACGCGGACGGTCGTACGGACCACTTCGGTGACGACGTCGTGGTGCGTACGCAGCTGACGCGCGGCCTCGGCCGGGACGCCAGGGCCCTGGGCGGCGAGCACCCAGTCGGCGCGGATGCCCTCGCGCGCCTGGGCGCGGGCCGCGTCGCCGAGGGTCGGCTGGACGAAGAGAACCGTGCAGGTCATACCGATGAGGAGGGTGAGGGGAGTGACGACGGAGGCCATGCGGGCAGCGTTGCCGCGGAGGTTGGCGCGTGCGAGGCGACCGCCGGGCCCGGTCAGCTGCAGCGGGCCGCCGAGTACGGCCGCGGCCGCCCTGACCAGCAGCGGGCCGAGCAGGGCCACGGCGGAGGCGAGGACCACGACGGCCAGGAAGGTCACGGGGGTTGAGGCGGGCTCGGTGCGCAGCACGCTGAGCACGGCGACGAGGACGGCGCCACCGGCGAGCAGCGCGAGACCGGCGAGGACGCGCCCCCATGCGGGGCGCGTGCGCTCGACCCGGGCTTCCGAAAGCGCCTCGGCCGGACGGATCCGGGCGATACGGCGGGACGAGATACGGGCGGCGGCCCAGGCGCCGAGGAGTGTGGCGGTGACCGCGGCGAACAGCGGGAAGACGCTGACGGTGTGCTGAAGCGTGGCCGGGACGGCGCCCATGGCGACGAACCGGCTGTGCAGCCAGCTGCCCAGCGGCAGCCCCGCGAGTGCGCCGGTCACACCGGCGACCGCCCCAACGATCAGCGCCTCCCTGCCGAGGAGTGCGCGGATCTGCCCCGGTGTGGCGGCGATGGCTCGCAGCAGGGCGAGTTCGCGATGGCGCTGCTGCACGGAGAGCGCGAAGGTGCCGACGACCACCAGTACGGCCACGAGCAGTGAGGTGCCGCCCATCGCTCCGCCCATGCTGACCAGCTTGGTCCGGGCGGCGGCCGCGTCCAGGAACTCGACCGGGCCCCGGTCGTCCCCCGCGCTGACCTGCGTGGTCGTGCCGTGCAGCGCCTTGGCCACGGACTGCGCGAGGGCGACGGTGTCCGTGCCCTTGGCGGGCAGCACGCCGAAGGCGGTGACCTGCCCGGGGTGCGCGGCCAGACGCCGGGCCTCGAAGGCCGAGAAGAAGAGGGAGGTCTGGTGGAGTACGGCCTTGGCGGGCTGGGCGATTCCGGTGATCCGGTAGCTGCGCGGGGACTGCGTCGACTGGACGGTGAGGCGGTCGCCGGGCTTGAGGTGGGCGCGCTCGGCGAAGTGACGGTCGATGACAAGGTCGCCGTCGGCCTTGGGCGCGGTGCCAGTGGTGAGCGTGTACGGGGTCAGCGCGGCGGAGTCCCAGGCATGGCCGTAGGCGGGCCGGTCCTCGTCGACGCTCCCGGCGGGTGTCAACGGCTGGGCCAGGAAGGTCAGTTCGGGGATGACGCGGCCGACGCCCGGGGCCCGGCGGAGCCGTGCGGCGAGGTCGTCCGGGAGCCAGGCCCGTTCGGCGATGGGCTTGGCCTTGTGCTTGACCTTGGTCTTGCCCTTCTTGTGCTTGACCGTGGTCTGGTGAACGTTCTGGTCCGCGGAGACGACGACCGGGGTCGCGGCATAGCGTTCGGTGCGGATCGTGCCGCGCAGACCCGTTTCGAGGAGGGTGCCGCAGGCGGTGATGAGGGCGGCCGCACACATCAGGGCGAGGAAGGCACCGAGGAAGCCGCCTTTGCGGGCTCGGACGGTCCGCAGGGCGTAGCGCAGCATCATGAGGGGTCGCTCTCTTTTCTGTTGTGGTGTCCGCCGTGGTCTGTGCTGTGGGGCGCCGGCTGACTCTCGGGCGCGGCATCAGGCGCCGGGAAGGCAAGGAACCGGGTGAGGACCGTGCGCGCCTCGGGCGGGGTGTCGGCTTCCGGGCGCTTGTAGCGGTTCAGGAGTGCGATGTACTCCTCGAAGAACACGCGGAGTTCGGGGAGCGTCAGCCGGATGCTGCCGCGCGAGTACGAGAAGGCGTCGGCCCAGGGGTCCTCGCCCGCGTCTCCTTGGAGCTGCATCTGCTCGAAGAGTTCGAGGTCGGCGGCGTACGCGTGGTGGTTCAACTCGTCCATGACGAGCCGCATCTCGGGGCTCTGACGGCTGCGCGGCGGGAAGCGCCGGTCCCCGGGGACGGCCCGCCACCAACGCTGCCGGCCGTGGCCGTTCGCCTCGGTCTGTTCCTCCACGAAGCCGTAGCGCGCGAGCTCGCGCAGGTGGTAGCTGGTGGCTCCCGTGTTCAGACCCAGCGCGCGGGCGAGCGTCGCCGATGTGGCGGGGCCGTGCACGGTGAGGTGCTGGAGCATGCGCTGCCGACGGGGCTGCGCGAGGGCCTTGAGCGTGGCCAGGTCGGAGAGCTCGG
Source organism: Streptomyces sp. NPDC001530 (assembly GCF_042894545.1). NCBI lineage: Bacteria > Bacillati > Actinomycetota > Actinomycetes > Kitasatosporales > Streptomycetaceae > Streptomyces > Streptomyces sp. NPDC001530. The sequence continues at coordinate 35,890 of NZ_JBIAVS010000015.1, read as the reverse complement.
TGGGGGCGTGCGGCGCCTTCGGGGCTGCTTTCGCCTGTGCGCCGGGTTCCTGTGCCATGCGTACACAGTCGTCTGTGCACACGTGTCTGTGCATTGCGGCGGCCCGGCGCCTTCAGCCGGGGGTTAACCCCACCCCGGGCACGGGGAGTTGAGCCGATTCACCCGCCCGTCCGGGGAATGGGTCCGGGCCCTGAACGCGATCGGCGCCCCCGCGCGTCTACCGTGTTCAGGGCCCGCGATCGGAGTGCTGCGCGGCTCAGAACCCTTCGTCCCCGAGCCCCTCCGTGTCCTCGCCCTCTTCCTCCAGCGCCTGACGGACCACGCGCAGGGCCATGCCCTCCGAGTAGCCCTTGCGGGCGAGCATGCCCGCGAGGCGCCGCAACCGCTTGTCGCGGTCGAGGCCGCGCGTGGAGCGCAGCTTGCGGGCGACCAGGTCGCGCGCGGTCGCCTCCTCCTGCTCGGAGTCGAGCTGGCCGACGGCCTCGTCGATCAGCGTCGAGTCCACACCCTTGGTCCGCAGCTCCTGCGCGAGCGCCCGCCTGGCCAGCCCCCGGCCGTGGTGCCGGGACTCCACCCAGGCGTCCGCGAAGGCACTGTCGTTGATCAGGCCGACCTCCTCGAACCGTGACAGCACCTCGTCCGCCACGTCGTCCGGGATCTCGCGCTTGCGCAGTGCGTCGGCGAGCTGCTTTCGCGTGCGCGGGGTCCCGGTGAGCAGGCGCAGGCAGATCGCCCGCGCCCGCTCAGCCGGGTCCCCTGGGGGCTCCCCCTTCTCGGCCCTCGACGAGGAAGGGGTGCCTCCGTCCTGTGGGTCGCCGGACGGCTCACCGAAACCGCCACGCCTCCGGCGCCCCCGTCCACCACGTGGCCCGCCATCACCGCGCCGACCGCCGCCTCGGCGCGAGCCACCGCCCGGCGAACCATGACCGCCCGTCAGGCCGTCACCGCTCCGCGAGCCGCCGTCCACCGAGCCTTCGCCGTCGGAGTCGGCGTCCGGATCCCTGCCGTGGAGCTGCTCGGCGCCGTAGATCCCCCCGTCGTACGCCCCCGCGCCCCCGTACGCCCTGTCACCGTCTCCGACCGAGCCGCCGTCGCCCCCGTCGTACCCCTGCCCTGGCCCCTTGGGGGCGACAGGGTAGGCGTACTCGGCCCAGTCGGTTCGTCGCGTCATGGACTAGCTCTTGGCCGTCGTGGCCTTGGGCTTGGCCGTCTTGGTCGCCGGAGTGGGCGCCGTCTTCGCAGCCTCGCCCGGGGCAGCCGAGACCGCAGCGTCTGCGCCCGGCTCGGTGGTGGGCTCCTCGGGCCTTACACCGACGCCCAGCTTCTCCTTGATCTTCTTCTCGATCTCGTTGGCGAGGTCGGGGTTGTCCTTCAGGAAGTTGCGCGCGTTCTCCTTGCCCTGGCCGAGTTGGTCGCCCTCGTACGTGTACCAGGCGCCGGCCTTGCGGACGAAGCCGTGCTCCACGCCCATGTCGATCAGGCCGCCCTCGCGGCTGATGCCCTGCCCGTAGAGGATGTCGAACTCGGCCTGCTTGAAGGGCGGCGCGACCTTGTTCTTGACGACCTTGACGCGGGTGCGGTTGCCGACCGCGTCGGTGCCGTCCTTCAGCGTTTCGATGCGGCGGATGTCGAGCCGCACCGAGGCGTAGAACTTCAGCGCCCGACCACCCGTCGTGGTCTCCGGGGAGCCGAACATCACGCCGATCTTCTCGCGGAGCTGGTTGATGAAGATCGCGGTGGTCTTCGACTGGTTGAGCGCGCTGGTGATCTTCCGCAGGGCCTGGCTCATCAGACGGGCCTGCAGACCCACGTGCGAGTCGCCCATCTCGCCCTCGATCTCCGCGCGCGGCACGAGGGCGGCGACCGAGTCGATGACGATGAGGTCGAGGGCGCCGGAGCGGACCAGCATGTCCACGATTTCCAGAGCCTGCTCGCCGTTGTCCGGCTGCGACAGGATCAGGTTGTCGATGTCGACACCGAGCTTCTTCGCGTACTCGGGGTCGAGGGCGTGCTCGGCGTCCACGAAGGCCACCTGGCCGCCGGCCTTCTGCGCGTTCGCCACCGCATGCAGGGTCAGGGTCGTCTTACCGGAGGACTCCGGGCCGTACACCTCCACCACTCGGCCGCGCGGCAGGCCGCCGACGCCGAGGGCGACGTCGAGTGCGGTCGACCCGGTGGGGATGACCTCGATGGGCTCATTCGGCCGCTCGCCCAGGCGCATCACGGCGCCCTTGCCGAATTGCCGTTCAATCTGTGCGAGCGCGGCGTCGAGCGCCTTCTCGCGGTCGGTTCCTGCCATGGGTTCCACCCGGTTTGCTTGAGTCGATCGCTTCACGTCAAAGACGCTAACGCCTGCCACTGACAATGCGCCCCGACGCCCGTCCGGCCTGTGGATAACTCGGGCACATCTCCATGAAAACCGTGTCGAAACGCCCGCCGAGAACCTCGCCGGAACCTCCATAAGAATGGATGTTCGATTTTCGTGTCAAGCGCACCACTCGGCACTTCCGAGAGTACGTTCGCGGTCTGACAGCGCCGGGATTCCCCGCCCGCACACATCCGGCGCCGGGCTACTCTCCCGGGCGTACGGCGGGTGTCTTCGGCCGTACGACGACGGCGTGGGGCCCGCTCACGAGGCTTGACCCATGGAAACCACGAGGTCCCGGACACCCCTGAAGCTCACGCTGGCTCCCTCGTATCTCACGGTCCGCCCGGCCCAACGGCTCTGCTACGCGACGGGCGCCCTGCTCGCCCTCTCGGGGCTCGTGCATCTGGTGGTCTTCGCCGTCGACGGCGGTCCCTGGGACGGGCCCGTTTCCTGGCGCAAGCCCGTCACCTTCGGGCTCTCCTTCGGTCTGACACTGATCGCGATCACGTGGATCACGTCGTATCTGCGTGTCGGGACGCGGCTGCGCACCACGCTGCTCGTGGTCTTCGCCGCCGACTGCGTGGTGGAGGTCGGCGGGATCACCCTGCAGGCGTGGCGCCGGGTGCCCTCGCATCTCAACATGGAGACCGGCTTCGACACGGCGGTGTCCATGACGCTCGCGGTGGGTGGCGGCGTTCTTGTGGTGCTGCTGACCGTGTTCGCGGTCGCCTCGTTCCGGAACCGTCCCGCAGGCCCCCTGGGAATGCCGCTCGCGCTGCGCTCCGGGTTCGCGATCCTGCTCGTCGCCCTGCTGTCGGGCGCCGCGATGATCGCGCGCGGGGTGGTCCTCACCCGGACCGGCAACCAGGAGGCGGCGTATCACTCGACGGCCCCGCTCAAGCCCCTGCACGGGGTGAGCCTGCACGCCGTGCTGGTGCTCCCCGCGCTGGCTTGGCTGCTGTCCCGTACATCCTGGAGCGACCGGATCAGGCAGCGGGTCATGTATGCCGCGGTCGGTTGCTACGCGGCGGCCGTCGTAGGCGCCGGCGTGTGGGCGGTCCTCACCTGGTGAACATCACCCGCTGAGCGTCACCTGGTGAACGTCACCTGGTGAGCAGCCGCCGCACGCGCGCGAAGAGACCGCCTTGGCCTCTTGCCCGGTGTCCGTGCACCCGGGGGTCGTCCGTGACGTCGTACCGCTTCACGTACGCGCCGAGGAAGGCCTGCAGAGTGGCGACGGCGGGGATGGCGATCAGCGCGCCGACGGCTCCGAGGAGCGCGGTGCCCGCGATGACCGACCCGAAGGCGACCGCGGGGTGGATGTCGACGGTCTTGGCGGTCAGCTTGGGCTGCAGCACATAGTTCTCGAACTGCTGGTAGATCACGACGAAGATGAGTACCCACAGCGCGTACCAGGGGTCGATCGTGAAGGCGATCAGCATCGGCAGGGCACCCGCGAGATAGGTGCCGATGGTGGGGATGAACTGCGAGACCAGGCCCACCCAGACGCCGAGCACGGGCGCGTAGGGCACACCCAGGGACTCCAGCAGGATGTAGTGGGCTATGCCGGAGATCAGCGCCATCAGACCGCGTGAGTACAGATAACCGCCGGTCTTGTCGACGGCGATCTCCCACGCACGCAGCACCTCGGCCTGCCGGGCGGGCGGCAGCACGGAGCACAGCGCGCGCCGCAGCCGCGGTCCGTCGGCGGCGAAGTAGAACGAGAACAGCGCGATCGTCAGCAGCTTGAAGAGGCCGCCCAGCACCTGCGCGGACACGTCCAGGACACCCGTGGCGCTGTTCTGCACGTACTTCCGCAGCCAGTCGGAGTGGAGCAGGCTGTCCTGGATGTCCACCCGTCTCAGGTCGGTGTGGAAGTGGGTGTTGATCCAGTTGATGACCGAGTCGAGGTAGGCGGGGAAGCCCTCGATCATCTTGATGATCTGGCCCGCGAGCATCGAGCCGAGCAGCGTGATGAATCCGGCGATCGCGATCATCGCGCCGAGGAAGACCAGGAAAGTGGCCAGTCCCCTGCGCATGCCGCGCGAGGCCATCCAGCTCACCGCGGGTTCTATGGCGAGTGCCAGGAAGAACGCGATGAGAATGTTGATCAACAGGCCTATGAGCTGGTGGAACGCCCAACTGCCCAGCTGGAAGACGGCGACGAGCGCGAGGGCGAGCACCATGGCGCGCGGCAGCCAGCGCGGCATGCGCACGCCCTGCGCGGCGGCGTCCCCGTCCGGGGGCGGGGTGGGCGGCGTCGTGCCGAAGGGTGATGCCTGCTGGGCGACCTGTGCGGTCTCGTCTGTCGGGGCCACGGTGCAAGTTTCACCCACGCCGCCGACAATCGGTCCCCGCCCTCGGATCTTCGTGGCCCGTCAGCGGTTTTCGTACGGAACGTTCATGGCCGTGCACACCACGCGCCACACGTCCTTGGCCTCCCAGCCGGCGTTCAGAGCCTCGTGCACGGTGCGCCCGCCGAGCTCCGTCATCACGTGATCGCGCGCGAAGGTGTCGGCGTACCCCGCACCGAAGTGATCTGCCATCCGCTGCCAGAAGACCGTCAACCGCATGACTCCAGTATCCCGCCCCTGAGAGTGGGCCCGAGCCGGGACCGCTTGCCGAGACCGCTTTCCGTCCTACGGTCTGACGCATGGCCGAAACAGGAGCATCCCCACTCCCCCCGACGCCCCCGGCGCACTCCCCGCTCTCACGCGCCGAGCACTTCGTCTGGCTCACCGCGCGCGTGCTGGAGCAGCGCCGGTTCGCCTACCACTTCCTCAGCGGCGGCGCCGACGCGGTGGAGACCGCGCTGGCCGCCTACCGCAATGAGGACGGAGGGTACGGTCACGCGCTCGAACCCGATCTGCGCGGCCCGGTCAGCCAGCCGCTGCACACCGGGCACGCGCTGCGCGTGCTGGACTCGATCGGGCGCTGCGGCGGACAGCGCGTGGAACGCGTGTGCCGCTATCTGACCTCCGTGTCGACCGCAGACGGCGCGCTGCCGGCGATCCATCCCAGCCAACGCGGCTATCCGACGGCTCCCTTCGTGCCGATCGTCGACGACCCGCCGAGCGAACTCCTCGCCACCGGGCCCGTGGTGGGCCTGCTGCACCGCAATGAGGTGTGGCACGCCTGGCTGTTCCGGGCCACCGACTTCTGCTGGCAGGCGGTCGAGTCCCTGGAGAAGTCCCATCCGTACGAGATCGAGGCCGCCGTCGCCTTCCTGGACTCCGCCCCCGACCGCCCGCGCGCGGAGGCGCTGGCCGACCGTCTGGGGCGCCTGGTGCGCGAGCACCGGCTCGCGGTGCTGGACCCGGAGCGCCTTGAGGAGTTTCCGGTAGCGCCCGGTTACGCGCCGGGTGAGCACCACTTCCCGCACGACTACGCGAAGACTCCCGACTCGCTCGCGCGCGCGTGGTTCACCGACGAGGAGATGGCACGCTCGCTCGACCACTTGGCGAACGAACAGCAGGAGGACGGCGGCTGGCCGATCCACTGGCGTCAGTGGGCTCCGGGCACCGCCCTGGAGTGCCGCCCCATGGTCACGATCGAGGCGTTGCGCACGCTGCGGGCGTACGGACGGTCCATCGGCTGACGTCAGGGGCGCGTGGACAGGCCGTCGGCCGGCGTGGCCCCGGTGTCCCTGAGGAGCAGTGCCACGATCGCCAGGGCCGCCCCTCGAGATGACGACAGGTCGATGCCGGTCTGGTCCCCGATCTTGGCGAGCAGGTTGTCGACCGTGTTCGGGTGCAGTCCCAGCGCTGTGGGGGTGGCCCTGCGGTCCTGCTGATGAGCAAGGTGGGTCCGCAGGGTCTTCACGAGCTCGGGGCGGTCGGCGGCCGGATCCAGCAGGACGGCGATCTTGTGACTGCTGGGATCGGGACGCAAGAGATGGAACTCAAGAAGGACGTCTTCCAGGCGGTGCAGTCCGGGCGGCAGCCCGCACGCGCGCGTGACGCGCAGGATCTCCGTCGCGGTGCGAGCTGCCTCCGGGGATGTCGGCGGGTCCGGCGGCCGGCACGTGCGCGACCCTGACCGGTGTCCCAGGGCCTTGCTCAGCCGCTCGGCGAGGTCGTTCCGTGGCTCGCACTCCTTGGGTACGACAGCACGGCCCAGGCCCGTGCCCAAGAGCGCCGCCACTTCCGTACCGAAGGCGTGGTCCAGGACGGTCTGCGCCCTGCGCCGTCGCCGCCGTTCGCCCACGGCGCCCTCTGCAGACACTCCGAGGTCGAGGACGAGTACCAGGGCGGGCCCTTCCAGGCGCAGCTCGTCCAGGAGGATGTGTCCGGGCTTGAGCACGCCGTCCAGTAGTCCGCGTACCAAGGAACGGCGCTGGGCGCGTGCGTCGACCTCCAGAGCGGTGCGCTCGTCCACGTACGTCTCGGCCACCGCGCCCACGACCCTGTGGTGCGACTCCAGGAGGAGGTCGACCGACTCTACGAGGGCAGCCTCCTCTCCGGGCTGTGCCGTCTCGCGCAGCGCCCGCCACAGCACGTATGCGCCGAGACGTATGCGCCGAGCGAGTGCGTGCGCAGCAACAGGTGCAGTGCGCATGCCCTCCTCGGCACTCTGAGCGGCCCGCTCGCGGAACAGGCGCAGGTTGGCGTGCGCGAGGTCCTGGTCGCCGACGCGGCGCAGGAACAGGCGGATGCCGCGCCGCGCCGTCGCGGCGATCTCCAGGTCCTTCACGTGGTCCGGGAGCTCCGCGTAGCCGGGGAGCACCTCGAAGGACTCGCGGGCCATGCGCCGGGCCAGCTCGTTGACCCGGGGCTCACAGCGCAGCGCGAGCGCCCTGGCGGCAGCGGAGAGGGGCTCGGCGGGCTCCTGCGGGCATACCGGGCGGCTTGGACGCGTCACAGGACCCAGGCAGTCTGTGCCGCTTCGAGGGTCCTCCCTTCGACCGCAGGCCTTGGACGACGACGCCGGCGGCTCGCACGCGCGCGTGCGAGCCGCCGGCGGTTGCGTGCCCGGACGTCAGCCCGTCATCGCCCGCACCCCCGCCGTCACCACCACGGCCGCGGCGACCACCACCAGGAAGGGAGCCCGCAGGATCAGTGCGACGGCCGCCGCGGCCAGTCCCGCGGCCTTCGCGTCCACGACCAGGACACGACCGTCGGCGAACGTCTGCTGCGCCGTGAGGGCGGCGAGGAGGGCGACGGGCAGCAGGGCGGCGAGGCGCTGGACCAGTGGCCGCTCCAGTACGCCGGCGGGGACCAGCAGCCCGACGAGCTTGACGGCGTAGCAGCCGACGGCGGTCGCGCCGATGGCGATCCAGATGTTCAACGGTCTTCCCTTGGTGCGTCGTTGGCGGTCTTCACACTGCCGGTCTTCACATTGCGGCGCCCCTCTACGTAGAGGACGACCGGAGCGGCCAGAGCGGCCACCAGGACGGGAACTCCGGCGGGCAGCACGGGCAGCAGACCGAGCCCCAGCAGGACCGCGATACCCGCGACCGCACGCTCCGTGGTGGTCTTCAGCATGGGCGCGAGCAGCGCAAGAAAGACCGCTGGTCCGGCGGCGTCCAGTCCCCACGCGTCGGTGTCGCCGATGGCCTCGGCCCCGACGGCGCCGAGCAGGGTGGTGAGGTTCCACAGCACGTAGAGCGAGAGCCCGGTGACGGTGAAGCCGATCCGGACGCTGCGGCGGGTGGGCTGGGCGAGCGCGACTGCCGTGGTCTCGTCGATGACCCACTGCGCGGCGAACGGACGCACCGCGCGCGGGAGGGCGAGCAGTTGCGACAGGCGCAGCCCGTAGAAGGCATTGCGCACCCCGAGGAAGAAGGCGCCCGCGGCCGCCGTGATCGGGTTGCCCCCGGCCGCGAGCGCGCCCACGAGTGCGAACTGCGAGGCGCCGGTGAACACCAGGAGACTGAGCGCGCAGGTCTGCAGCAGCGTGAGCCCGCTGCCGGCCGAGGTCACTCCGAAGGCGAAACCCGACAGTCCGACGGCGACCCCGACCCCCAGGGCGTCCCGGACGACGGCGGCGTCGGGCTTTCCGCCGTCTCCACCGCGTCCGCCGACTCCACCACGTCCGCTGTCTCCACTACGTCCGCCGTCTTCACCGCGTATGCCTGCGAGAGCTGTCTGATCTGCCACGCCCTGGACGGTACGAGGAGTCGCCCGGCACCGTCTTGTACGTTCTTGCGCTCGCGCTGGTAGGCGCCCGGGGGCACGCCCACGATCCGGTTGAAGTGCCGATTGAGGTGCGGCTGGTCGGTGAAGCCGACGGCGACGGCCGCCTCGGCGGGCGCGGAACCGGCGTCCAGGAGGTGGCGTGCCCGGCGTACGCGCGCGTCGGTCAGCCAGGTGTGGGGTGGCATGCCGTAGGCGTCCCGGAACGCGCGCAGCAGCGCGAACGGACTGGTGCCGAGGTCGGCGGCGAGCCGCTCCAGGGTCGGGGGCTCGGCCATCCGCTCCTCCAGCACGGCACGCGCGCGTGCGGCGACGCGGGCGCCCGCGGTGTGCACGGCCCGCTGCGGCAGCGGGCCCCCGTTCAGGCGCAGCAGCCGGGTCACGGCGACCCGCAACAGGGTGTCGGCGGCGAGCGCGTTGCCCTCCTCTGCGGCCCGCAGCACCTGGTGGACCAGGTGCGCCGCGTACGGGTCGTCGAGCACCGGACTGGTGAATCCGGGGGTGCCGCGGATGGTGGTGGTCTCGGTGGCGATCTCGGCCACCAGCTCCGGCGACGGGTACACCGCCCCGTACCGCCAGCCTTCGGGGACGCCCGCGCGGCCGGTGTGCGGGGTGTCCGGGTTGACGAGGGCCAGGGCGCCCGGGCCCGCGTACTGGTCGGCGCCCCCGTGGTGGAAGACCTCGACACCGTCGGCGATGGCGGCGATCACGAAGTTCTCATGGGTGTGCCGCACGAATTTCTTCTCGACGTAGCTGGCCCGCAGCAGATCGACACCGGGCAGTTCCGCGTACTGCCAGTGCCGTGCCCGCTCCTGCCCCGAACCAGCCATGCCTTCATTCTCCGCGACCATGGCAGGGGCCACTGAGGACGCCCGACCAAACGGCAGCCGATGACGCCGGGGGCTGCTGCCCAGACGCCCCCCCACGAGCCGCAGCCGCCCACCGGGAGTAGGGGCCGGGCCGGGATGTCCGCCCGGGGCGGCTCGCGCGTCAACGCCGGCACGTGCAAACCACCCGATTCCGCGTCAGGCGGAGGACGGACATCCCCGGTCCGGCCCCGACCCACCACCCACCGCAGGCGCCACGGCTCCCCCAGCGGACGCGTTCCCGCAGGTCAGCGCCATTGTCAGTGGCCGGGTGCAGGATGGACGCATGGTCAGCTCCGCACACCGAGCCCTCGACGGCTTCTCCCCCGCGACCCGCGGCTGGTTCACGGGGGCCTTCTCCGCGCCCACCGCGGCCCAGGCCGGGGCATGGGCGGCCATCGACGCGGGCTCGGACGTCCTGGTCGTCGCCCCGACCGGCTCCGGCAAGACCCTGGCCGCGTTCCTCGCCGCGCTCGACCAGCTGGCCTCGACCCCGCCGCCGGCGGACCCCAAGAAGCGCTGCCGGGTGCTCTACGTCTCGCCGCTGAAGGCCCTTGCGGTGGACGTGGAGCGGAATCTGCGCAGCCCGCTGACCGGCATCCGGCAGGAGGCGGTGCGGCTCGGGCAGCCCGAGCCCGAGGTCAAGGTGGGCATCCGCTCCGGTGACACCCCGCCCGCCGAGCGCCGCGCGCTGGCCACGCGCCCGCCGGACATCCTGATCACGACCCCCGAGTCACTGTTCCTGATGCTGACGTCGGCCACGCGCGACGCGTTGACGGGCATAGAGACGGTGATCCTGGACGAGGTGCACGCGGTCGCCGGCACCAAGCGCGGCGCCCATCTCGCGCTCACCCTGGAGCGCCTCGACGAGCTGCTGCCCAAGCCCGCCCGCCGCATCGGCCTGTCCGCCACCGTGCGTCCGGTGGACGAGGTCGCGCGCTATCTCTCGCCCCGGCGCAAGGTGGAGATCGTCCAGCCGCCGTCCGGCAAGGAGTTCAACCTCTCCGTGGTCGTCCCGGTGGAGGACTTGGGCGAGCTGGGCGGCTCCCCGGTCGCCGATGGCAATGAGGGCGCCGAGAAGCCCTCCATCTGGCCGCACGTCGAGGAGCGGATCACCGACCTCGTCCAGTCCCACCGTTCGACGATCGTGTTCGCCAACTCGCGCCGCCTGGCGGAGCGCCTCTGCAATCGACTCAACGAGATCGCATACGAGCGGGCGACCGGCGAGCCCCTGGAGGAGGCCCATGCCCCGGCGCAGTTGATGGGCGGCTCTGGCGCGGCCCAGGGCGCTCCGCCCGTCATCGCCCGCGCGCACCACGGCTCCGTCTCCAAGGAGCAGCGGGCCCTGGTCGAGGAGGACTTGAAGGCGGGCCGCCTGCCCGCGGTCGTCGCCACCTCCAGCCTCGAGCTGGGCATCGACATGGGCGCGGTGGACCTCGTCGTCCAGGTGGAGTCGCCGCCGTCCGTGGCCTCCGGCCTCCAGCGCGTGGGGCGCGCGGGTCACCAGGTGGGCGCGGTCTCCACCGGCGTCGTGTTTCCCAAGTACCGCGGCGACCTGGTCCAGGCGGCCGTGGTCACCGAGCGGATGCGCACCGGCTCCATCGAGTCCCTCCGGGTCCCCGCCAATCCCCTGGACGTGCTGGCCCAGCAGCTCGTCGCCATGACCGCGCTCGACACCTGGCAGGTCGACGACCTGCTCGCCACGGTCCGCCGGGCGGCTCCCTTCGCCTCCCTTCCGGAGTCGGCGTTCACCGCCGTGCTCGACATGCTCGCGGGCCGTTATCCGTCCGACGCCTTCGCGGAGCTCAGGCCCCGCGTGGTGTGGGACCGCGTCGCCGGTACGGTCACCGGGCGCCCCGGCGCGCAGCGCCTCGCCGTCACCTCCGGGGGCACCATCCCCGACCGCGGACTCTTCGGGGTCTTCCTTGCGGGGGCCGACCCCAAGAAGGGCGGCGGCCGGGTCGGCGAGCTCGACGAGGAGATGGTCTACGAGTCCCGCGTCGGCGACGTCTTCACGCTCGGCACCAGCTCCTGGCGCATCGAGGACATCACCCGCGACCGCGTCCTGGTCTCCCCCGCACCCGGCGTCCCCGGCAGGCTGCCCTTCTGGAAGGGCGACCAGCTCGGCCGCCCGCTCGAACTGGGCCGCGCGGTCGGCGCGTTCCTCCGCGAAGTCGGCTCACTCCCCAAGGACGACGCCCGGCTGCGACTGCTCGCCGCGGGACTCGACGCCTGGGCCGCCGACAACGTGCTCTCGTACTTGGCCGAACAGCGCGAGGCGTGCGGGCACATCCCGGACGACCGGACCATCGTCGTCGAACGCTTCCGCGACGAGCTGGGTGACTGGCGCGTCGTCGTGCACTCCCCCTTCGGCGCCCAGGTCCACGCCCCCTGGGCCCTCGCGCTGGGCGCCAAGCTCTCCGAGCGGTACGGCATGGACGCCCAGGTCATGCACGCCGACGACGGCATCGTGCTGCGGCTGCCCGACGCCGATCTGATGGGCCTGGATCTGCTCGACCAGACCCCCATGAAGGCGGGCACGGAGTACGACGCGGAGCAGGCGCCCGTCGGCGCGGCGGACGTCGCCTTCGACAAGGGCGAGGTCGACCAGATCGTCACCGACCAGGTGGGCGGCTCCGCGCTGTTCGCGTCCCGTTTCCGCGAGTGCGCCGCCCGCGCGCTGCTACTGCCGCGCCGCAACCCCGGCAGGCGCACCCCGCTGTGGCAGCAGCGGCAGCGCGCCGCCCAACTGCTCCAAGTGGCCAGCGAGTTCGGCTCGTTCCCGATCGTCCTGGAGGCGGTCCGCGAATGTCTCCAGGACGTCTTCGACGTCCCGGGCCTCACGGAGCTGATGGGCGACATCGAGTCCCGCAAGGTGCGCCTCGTCGAGGTCAACACACCGGAGCCGTCACCGTTCGCCCGCTCCCTGCTCTTCGGATATGTCGCCCAGTTCCTGTACGAGGGTGACTCACCGCTCGCCGAGCGGCGCGCCGCCGCCCTGTCCCTGGACTCACGGCTGCTGGCCGAGCTGCTGGGCCAGGCCGAGCTGCGCGAGCTCCTCGACGCCGACGTCCTGACCGAGCTGGAGCGGGAGCTCCAGTGGCTCACGGAGGACCGTCGCGCCAAGGACACCGAAGGTGTCGCCGACCTGTTGCGCCTGCTGGGCCCGCTCACGGAGGCCGAGTTGGCCGAGCGGGGCGCCGAGCCGCAGTGGGCCCAGGAGTTGGCAGGCGCCCGCCGCGCCATCCGGGTCCGGATCGCCGGGGCCGACCACTGGGCGGCGATCGAGGACGCCGGCCGCCTGCGCGACGCACTCGGTACGGCGCTGCCCGTCGGTGTCCCTGAGGCGTTCACCGAGCCGGTGAAGGACCCGCTCGGCGACCTCCTCGCGCGGTACGCGCGCACCCACGGCCCGTTCACCTCGACAACGGCCGCCGCCCGCTTCGGCCTCGGTACGGCCGTGACGGACGGAGCGCTGCAGCGACTTGCCGCGAGCGGCCGTGTCGTACAAGGGGAGTTCCATCCGGCGGGCATCGGCCAGGAGTGGTGTGACGCCGCGGTGCTGCGCAGGCTGCGGCGCCGTTCGCTGGCGGCTCTGCGCCACGAGCTGGAGCCGGTGCCGCCCGCCGCGCTCGCGCAGTTCCTGCCGCAGTGGCAGCACGTGGGCAGCGGGCACGGGCTGCGCGGAATCGACGGACTGGTGCGCGCCATCGAGCAGTTGCAGGGCGCGTCCGTGCCCGCGTCCGCGCTGGAGAAGCTCGTCCTGCCGTCCCGGGTCGCCGGTTACGCCCCCGCGATGCTCGACGAGCTCACGGCCGCCGGGGAGGTCGTCTGGGCCGGGGCAGGCGCACTGCCCGGCAAGGACGGCTGGGTCTCGCTGTATCTGGCGGATGCGGCCCCACTGCTCCTGCCGGCCCCGCACCCCTTGGAGCTGACCGCGCTCCACCAGTCGATACTGGACGCCCTCTCCGGGGGCTACGGACTGTTCTTCCGCCAGATCGCCGACCAGGTGCGCGCCACCACGCATCCCGACGCCACCGATCCCCAACTGGCCGACGCCGTCTGGGACCTGGCCTGGTCCGGACGCCTCACGAACGACACGCTCGCGCCGATGCGCTCCCTCCTGGGCTCGGGCCGCACCGCGGGGTCCACGGCCCACCGCGCCAAGCGCTCGGTCCCGCGCGGGCGCTACGGCTCCCTGACCGGCGCCGCGCGCCCCCAGTCCCGTACCGGCCCGCCGACCGTGGCAGGCCGCTGGTCGCTGCTCCCCGCCCGTGAACCCGACGCCACCGTGCGCGCCCACGCCCTGGCCCGCACCCTGCTCGACCGGCACGGTGTGGTGACCCGGGGCGCCGTCGCAGCGGAGGGCGTCGAGGGCGGCTTCTCCGCGGTGTACCGCATCCTGTCCGCCTTCGAGGACAGCGGCCAGGCGCGCCGCGGCTATGTGGTCGAGGGTCTCGGCGCCGCCCAGTTCGCGATGGACGGCGCGGTGGACCGGCTGCGCGCGGCGGCGAACGCGCGCGACCGGGGCGAAGCCCTGTCGGACCCGAGCCTCCCGAACGGATTCCCCGGCACCCTCGGATTCCCGGGCGACCGCGGTCCCGGCTTCCCCGGCGACCGCACCTCTACGCACGCCTCGGGCTTCCCTGGCCGCCAAGACCCGATGGACACCCTCGGCTACCCACCCGACCTCGGCCCGGCGGACGCCTCCGGCTTCCAGGACGGCTCCGCTTTCCCCGACGGTTCCAGCTTCCCCGACGGCTCCGGCTTCCCCGACCGTTCTGGTTCCCCCGACGACCACGGCTTCTCGCCCGACTCGGCCTTCTCCGCCCGCTCTGCCCACCGCAATGCCGCCACCCCCGCCACTAACCCCGCCTACCCCAACGGCCCAGCCTTCTCGGCCAGCCGCACCGGCTCCCGCACCCGCGCGACCGCGTCAGCCGTGGTTCTGGCCGCCGCCGACCCCGCCAACGCCTACGGCGCGGCCCTTCCCTGGCCCGAGCCCCCGACCGGCGCCGGGCACAAGCCGGGCCGCAAGGCGGGCTCCCTGGTCGTGCTCGTCGACGGTGAGCTGGCCATGTACATGGAGCGCGGCGGCAAGACCCTGCTGGCCTGGCCCGCCGAACCGGACGGCGCGGTCATGGAGGACACACAACTGCGTACCGCCGCCGAAGCCCTCGCCGCGGCGGCCCGTGCGGGCTCCCTCGGCACGGTCACGGTGGAGCGCGTCAACGGCGCCTCCGCGCTGACATCCCCCCTCGGCACCCTCCTGGAAGGAGCAGGCTTCATCGCGACCCCCCGCGGACTGCGCCTCCGCGCCTGACCCCACCCGGCCCACGCGTCACCCGCAGGCGCCCGGCACGCCCTGGCTCGGCGCCCCCCGCAGTGCCGCGACACGCCTTGTCCGCCCCGTGCCACCCTGGACCCATGCCCGAAGGAGATACCGTCTGGCAGACCGCGAGGCGACTGCACACAGCCCTCGCGGGCAAGGTGCTGACCCGCTCCGACCTGCGGGTGCCCAAGTACGCCACCGCCGACCTCACTGGTCGCGTCGTCCTGGACGTCACCCCGCGCGGCAAACACCTCCTCACCCGGATCGAGGGCGGGCTGACGCTGCACTCGCATCTGCGGATGGACGGCTCGTGGAAGGTGTACGCCACCGGCCAGCGCTGGAGCGGCGGCCCCGCGCATCAGATCCGGGTCATCCTCGGCACCGCGGACCGCACGGCCGTCGGCTACCGGCTCCCCGTACTGGAGTTGCTCCGCAGCACCGACGAGGACCGCGCCGTCGGCCACCTCGGCCCCGACCTCCTCGGCCCGGACTGGGACCCCGACAAAGCCCTGGAGAACCTTCTGCGCGACCCGGCCCGCCCCCTCGGCGAGGCCCTGCTCGACCAGCGCAATCTCGCCGGCATCGGCAACGTCTACAAGAGCGAACTGTGCTTCCTCCTCGGCGTCACCCCCTGGCTCCCCATCGGCGAGCTGCCCGCCCACCGCGCCGCCCAGCTGCCCGCCCTCGCCAAGAAGCTCCTCGAAGCCAACCGAGACCGTCCGGCCCGCAGCACCACGGGCCGCCGCGACCAGAACCTCTTCGTGTACGGCCGCACACCCCGCCCGTGCCTGCGCTGCCGCACCCCGATCCGTTCGGCGGACCAGGGCGACGGATCCCGCGAGCGCCCCACCTATTGGTGCCCGGCATGTCAGGCAGGGCCCACGCCGCCGGGCACCACCCCGCCGCGAGGCGCCGCCCAACGCCGTATGAGTCCCCGGCGCACGACTAATTGACGATCCGTCAGAAATCCTCGTACCGTCCCTTCATGCCCCTCAAGGCGTACGACCTCACCGGACGCACCGCATTCGTCACTGGCGCCGCCAGCGGCATCGGCCGCGCCTCGGCCGTTCTGTTCGCGGAGGCGGGCGCCGCCGTCCACTGCGCGGATCGCGACGCGCACGGCCTGCACGAGACGGCGACCCTGATCAAGGGCCAGGGCGGCACCGCGCACACCCACCCGCTGGACGTCACCGACCGCTCCCAGGTCCAGCAGGCCGTCGCATCCTGCGAACGCCTGGACGTCATGGCGGCGATCGCCGGGATCATGCACAGCAGCCCGGTCCTGGAGACCCGGGACGAGGACCTCGACCGGGTACTGAGCGTCAACTTCAAGGGCGTGCTGTACGCCTGCCAGGAAGCCGCCCGCCTCATGATCGCGAAGGGCATCCGCGGCACCATCATCACGATGGCGTCGGGTGCCGTCGACACCGGCGGCCCCGGCCTGCTCTGCTACGGCGCGGCGAAGGCGGCCGTCGTGCAACTGACGAAGACTCTGGCGACCGAGGTCGGCCCGCACGGCATCCGCGTCAACGCGGTCGCGCCCGGCTGGATCCGTACACCGATGACCGACCGCCACGGGGAGGCACAGGCGCAGACGGAGGCGTTCATGGCACGGCTGTCACCGCTGAGCCGGGTCGGTGAACCGGAGGACATCGCCCACGCCGTACTGCACCTGGCCTCGGACGCCTCGACGTTCACGACGGGCCAGATCCTCCGCCCCAACGGAGGGGTCGCCATGCCTTGGTAGCCCGTCATCCACGCGCCGTTGCCCCCAACCATGCACGCCGGCATTCCGCTCGCCCAGCGCTACCACCGCCCTCCCGCACCCCACGCGCCCGCACGCTACGACCGCCCTCCCGTGCGCCTCCAGCACCCCCCTACGCCCGGCTCCCCTACCGCCCGCCCTGCGTACGCCCCGCGCGCCCCGCACGCCCCGCGAGCCCATCACCCCCGCCCGGACTCCCGCCACCGATCCGGCCCCGCGGCCCCCACCGCCCGGGCCTTCGGCACGCAGTGCACCGGCAGCAGGCTCAGCCCCCACCCCCCGGCAGCGACCGCGCCCTCCAGCACCCCGGCATCGGGCACCAGCGCGAGCCGGAGCACGCTCCACCACCACAGCGCACCGAGGCCCAGTGCGGCCCCCCAGCGCACTATCCGCCCTGCCATGCCGCCCACCTCCAGCCCGACGCTAGACCGCGGCCCTCACGCACCGGCAGGGCGCACCAGCGGCACACAGGCGCACCATGGGCAGCACCCGAGGGCGGTCACCCGTTCTCCGCCTGGAACATCCAGTGGTGCTTCTCCAGGTCGGCAGTGATCCCGATGAAGATGTCCTGGCTCACCGGATCCGCCGCCCCGGTCGCCTGCACCCGCTCCCGCATGCGCGCGATCACCGCGCCCAGGGCGTCCACGAGGGTCTTCACGGCGTCGGTGTCCTTGACCCAGCCCTCGGGCGTCTTGCCGATGCCGCTGCTGGCGGCCACGGTCGCGGCCCGGCCGTCCGGCGGGACACCCAGCGTCGAGGCGCGCTCGGCCACGGTGTCGGAGTGCAGCCGCGCGCTGTCCACGACCTCGTCGAGCTGGAGGTGGATGGAGCGGAAGCGCGGTCCCACCACATTCCAGTGGACCTGCTTCGCCACGAGGGAGAGGTCCAACAGGTCGACCAGGGCGCCTTGCAGGGCCTCGGCCACGGTCTTCAGGTCCGCGTCGGACAAGGGGCTCTTCACGACGTACATCCGCATCCTCCGATGACGACGATCACGCGATGGCGACGACCGGGACGATCACGATGACCGCAACGACCGCAATGACCACGACGGCCACAACGCGCACGACGATCTCGGCGTCCAAGACGATCTCGACGTACTACCGGCATTCCGCTGGCCGGTCCCCGCCGTGTCCCTCCACCATGGCCGTCACACCGGATACCGGCAAATGGACCCATACAGGACACCCGCACAGCGCAAAAACCCCGGCCGCACTTCTCCAGGTCTCCCCGGAAAAGCCCCGGCCGGGGCTTCGCACAAGCATCCTCAACTCATGAGCAAGAGCTCGTGAGGGTCAGGCGGCGACGACGTCGACCGCCTCCGTAGGCGCCTTGATCGTGACCCGTTCCGGTGGCACACCGGTCACCGATACGGAATTGAGCATCGGGCGACGCACCGGTGCGGGCACCGGTTCGGTGGCCGCAGCCGACTGTGCCAGCTCGGCGAGGGCGAGCTCGTCGCTCACTTCCCGCATGAGCTCGGACATCCGTACGTCCAGCGCGTCGCAGATCGCGGAGAGCAGCTCGGAGGATGCCTCCTTCTGCCCCCGCTCCACCTCGGAGAGATAGCCGAGTGAAACTCGGGCGGACGAGGAGACTTCGCGCAGAGTACGGCCCTGGCGCTGGCGCTGCCGACGCAGCACGTCACCCAGCAGGCGACGGAGCAGAATCATCGGTGGCTCCCTCCTCGGACCGCGTAGCCGCATCCTTCACGCCCCACCGTACCGCCTTGCGCCGCGGCCGTGCGGGGAGCGATGTCGTGTTCACTCAGGGCTGCAAACATCAAAACCCCCCGTTCTGTTCCGTATCCTGTGCCCGCTCATTCCCGGTCTGTTCGCCCGCAAGCTCCTTCAGGAGCAGTACGAGTACGCTCCGTACACTCTCCATACGGATTTCCGCCCGGTCGCCGTTCAACCTCAGCGGTATCACTTTCCCGCCACCAGCGGCATAAGGAGATGCTTCAGAGGGCCCCTCGATGGCCACGAAGACGGTGCCGACCGGCTGTCCGTCCTGGGGCTCGGGACCGGCGACGCCCGTGGTCGCGATCCCCCAGTCCGCGCCGAGCGCCTTGCGCACGCCGACCGCCATCTGGGCCGCGACCTGCGGATCCACCGCGCCGCGCTCGGCCAGCAGAGTGGCGTCGACCCCGAGCAGCTGGTGCTTGAGCTCGGTGGCGTACGCGGTCACTGAGCCGCGGAAGGCCTTCGAGGCACCCGGCACCGCCGTGATCTCCGCGGCCACCAGACCACCGGTGAGCGACTCAGCGACGGCGAGCGTCTCGCCCCTCACTCTGAGTAGTCGCAGCACTTCGGCGGCCGTGGAACTCACCTCTCCGCCTCCTCGGCCGCCGCCTGCCGCTCGGCGATTCCGCGCCTGCGCAGCACAATGGCCTGTCTCACATAGTCGAGCCCGGTGACCACGGTCAGGACGACCGCCACGGCCATCACCCAGAACCTCAGAGTGGCCAGCCATCCCGTCAGCGCCAGGATGTACATCCCGACCGCCGTGCCCTGGGCCAGCGTCTTCATCTTGCCGCCGCGGCTCGCCGGGATGACCCCGTAGCGGATCACCAGGAAGCGCAGCAGGGTGATGCCGAGCTCACGCCCGAGGATCACTCCCGTCACCCACCAGGGCAGATCGCCGAGGTAGGACAGACAGATCAGGGCCGCGCCCATGATCGCCTTGTCGGCGATGGGGTCGGCGATCTTCCCGAAGTCGGTGACGAGGTTGTACGTGCGGGCCAGATGGCCGTCGAAGATGTCGGTGATCATGGCGACGGCGAAGGCCGCCCAGGCCCAGGCGCGCATGGCGGGGTCGTATCCGCCGTCGGCCAGCATCAGGGCCACGAAGCCCGGCACGAGGACGAGCCGGATCATGGTCAGGATGTTGGCGATGTTCCAGAGGCTGGCCTGGTTGACGGCCGCAGCGCCCAGCTTCCCGCCCCGAGCCGGCTTCGCGCCCCCCGGAGCACCGGATGCGCCAGGTGCCCCCGCCGCACCTTTCGCGCTGGGAGAGCCGCCCGCTGCGGATGCCGGGACTCCGGTCATCTGCCCGCCTCCTCAGTACACGGGAGCGAGCCCGGGAGCGGCTCGGCCACCAGGTCGACACCTTCCGTACCGACCACCTTGGCCTCGACGATACGGCCGACGGTCAGACCTGCGCCGCTCGTGAACAGCACCTGGCCGTCCGTCTCGGGCGCCTGGTGGGCGGCGCGGCCGACCGCGCCCTCCTCGTCGTCGATCGACTCGACGAGCACGTGCACGGTCTCGCCCACGCGCTCCTCCGCACGCTGCGCGACCAGTTCCTCGGCGAGCCGGGACACGCGCGCGAGGCGCTCGGCCACGACGTCCTCGTCGAGCTTGTTCTCGTACGTCGCCGCCTCGGTGCCCTCCTCGTCGGAGTACCCGAAGACGCCGATCGCGTCGAGGCGCGCGCCCGTGAGGAAGCGCTCCAGCTCCGCGAGATCGGCCTCGGTCTCGCCGGGGAAACCCACGATGAAGTTGGACCGCACACCGGCCTGCGGGGCCTTGGAGCGGATGGTGTCGAGCAGTTCCAGGAAGCGGTCGGTGTCGCCGAAGCGCCGCATCGCGCGCAGCACGTCGGGCGCGGAGTGCTGGAAGGACAGGTCGAAGTAGGGCGCGATGTTCGGCGTCGAGGTCAGGACGTCGATGAGTCCCGGGCGCATCTCGGCGGGCTGGAGATAGCTGACCCGCACGCGCTCGATGCCGTCGATCTCGGCCAGTTCGGGCAGCAGGGTCTCCAGGAGGCGGATGTCGCCCAGGTCCTTGCCGTACGAGGTGTTGTTCTCGGAGACCAGCATGATCTCCTTGACGCCCTGCTCGGCGAGCCAGCGGGTCTCGTTCAGTACGTCGCTGGGGCGGCGCGAGATGAACGAGCCGCGGAAGGACGGGATGGCGCAGAAGGAGCAGCGCCGGTCACAGCCGGAGGCGAGCTTCACCGAGGCGACGGGTGAGCCGTCCAGTCGGCGGCGCAGGGGTGCACGGGGGCCCGAGGCGGGCGCGAGTCCGTCCGGGAGGTCGACCGGGCCGTGCCCGGGCAGCGCGACCTCGGCGGCCGACTCCTGCCGCTCCGCGGGGCTGATCGGCAGCAGCTTGCGCCGGTCGCGCGGGGTGTGCGAGGCGTGAATGCCGCCGTTCAGGATGGTCTGGAGGCGGTCGGAGATGTCGGCGTAGTCGTCGAAACCGAGCACGCCGTCGGCCTCGGGCAGCGCTTCGGCGAGCTCCTTGCCGTACCGCTCGGCCATGCAGCCCACCGCCACGACGGCCTGGGTTCTGCCATGGCCCTTGAGGTCATTGGCTTCGAGGAGGGCGTCGACGGAGTCCTTCTTGGCGGCCTCGACGAAGCCACAGGTGTTGACGACGGCGACGTCCGCTTGCTCGGCGTCCTCCACAAGGTGCCAGCCGTCCGCCTCCAAGCGGCCTGCGAGCTCCTCCGAGTCCACCTCGTTACGGGCGCAGCCAAGGGTGACGAGTGCGACGGTACGGCGTTCAGGCATGGGCTCAAGACTACTTCGTCCCACTGACAGCCCACGTCGACGGGGTTGGCCGATCTTGGCCAACCCCGTACCTGCTTACCCCTTCGGACCGTTTACCCGACCTGGGGGTCGCCCTTCGTATACGTGAGGCGCTCGACCGCGCCGGGCTGGAAGTCGTCCTCGATCTTCTTGCCGTTCACATACAGCTGGATCGCGCCGGCGTCACCGAGGATGAGGTTGATCTTCGAGTTGTCCTGGAAAGTCTTGGAGTCGCCCTTCTTGAGCAGCCCGTCGAAGAGCATCCGGCCGTTGTGGTCCTTGGCCGAGATCCAGCTGCGCCCGTCCACGGCGCTGACCTGCACGGTCACCTTGTCCTGCGGGGCGGCCGCGATGGCGCTGTCGGACGGGTCCGGCTTCGGGTCGGCCGGCTTGGTGTCGGTCGGCTTGGCCACGGGCTTGCTGGTGGTCGGCGTGGACCCCTCGGCCACCTGCGTCTTCGTGCCGTCCCCGCTGTCGCTGCCCTTGACCACGGTGAACCCGACGAAGCCGATCACGGCGACGATCGCGGCGACCATGGCGGCGGTCCAGTTCGGCCCGCGCCGCTCGGGGCGGATGCGTTCCGCCTCGAAGAGCGGGGCCGCGGGCGTCGGTGCGGGGCGCCCACCGTGCTCGGCGTCGTACCGGGCGAGCAGCGGGGCCGGATCGAGGTGGACGGCACGGGCCAGGGTCCGGATGTGACCGCGCGCGTAGACGTCGCCGCCGCAAGGGGCGAAGTCGTCCTGCTCGATCGCCTGGACGATGGCGATGCGGACCCGGGTGGCGTTGCTGACGTCGTCGACGGTCAGCCCGGCTTCGACGCGTGCCTGCCGCAGGGCACGGCCGATCGAGAGCTGCTCGGCCTCGCGGTCGTCTTCGAACGGACGCTCGTCTTCAGGGAAGTTGCCGTCAGGGGAGTTGCCGATGGACACGGGGGCGCCTTTCGAGCGTGTAGCCACCTGTGCTGGAGGTTCAGTCTAGGGGGGGTACGAAAGGGTGGGGCAACCGGGCGGTAGGACTTTGTACGCCATCAGAATGGCCGGTCATCCCGATGTTGGGACATGGACGTGTCCCCTCGCTCAACTTGACGTACGACGAAGGGAAACGGTTGCTCGCCGATCACTTACGGGTGGGTCACGTTTGAATACTTTATTGCCGCCGACCCACCCGTCGCGTGACCGACCTGTCCCGATTTCCTTATGCTTCAGCTTCCCCACGAATCACGGCGAGCACTCCATCCAGCTCGTCGGCCTTCACAAGAACGTCACGCGCCTTGGAGCCCTCGCTGGGACCGACGACGCCGCGGGACTCCATGAGGTCCATCAGCCGTCCGGCCTTGGCGAATCCGACGCGCAGCTTGCGCTGGAGCATCGAGGTGGACCCGAACTGGGAGGTGACGACCAGTTCGGCGGCCGCGCACAGCAGGTCGAGGTCGTCGCCGATGTCCTCGTCGATCTCCTTCTTCTGCTTGGTGCCCACGGTGACGTCGTCCCGGAAGACCGGCGCCATCTGGTCCTTGCAGTGCTGGACGATGGCCGCGACCTCGTCCTCGGTGACGAAGGCGCCCTGCATGCGGGTGGGTTTGTTGGCGCCCATCGGCAGGAAGAGCCCGTCACCCTTGCCGATCAGTTTCTCGGCGCCCGGCTGGTCGAGGATGACGCGGCTGTCGGCGAGCGAGGAGGTGGCGAACGCAAGCCTGGAGGGCACGTTCGCCTTGATGAGACCGGTGACGACATCGACGGACGGCCGCTGCGTGGCGAGCACCAGGTGGATGCCGGCCGCGCGCGCGAGCTGCGTGATGCGCACGATGGCGTCCTCGACGTCGCGCGGCGCGACCATCATCAGGTCGGCGAGCTCGTCGACGATGACCAGCAGATACGGGTACGGCTGGAGCTCGCGCTCACTGCCCTCGGGCAGCTTCACCTTGCCGTTCCTGATGGCCTCGTTGAAGTCGTCGATGTGCCGGAAGCCGAACGCCGCGAGGTCGTCGTAGCGCAGATCCATCTCCCGTACGACCCACTGCAGCGCCTCGGCGGCCCGCTTCGGGTTGGTGATGATCGGCGTGATCAGGTGCGGGATGCCCTCGTACGCGGTCAGTTCGACCCGCTTGGGGTCGACGAGGACCATGCGGACGTCCTCGGGAGTCGCGCGGACCATGACCGACGTAATCAGGCAGTTAATGCACGAGGATTTACCGGAACCAGTGGCTCCGGCGACGAGGACGTGCGGCATCTTGGCGAGGTTGGCCATCACATAGCCGCCCTCGACGTCCTTGCCGAGCGCGACCAGCATGGGGTGGTCGTCCTCGGCGGCGTCCGCGAGGCGCAGCACGTCACCGAGATTGACCATCTCCCGGTCGGTGTTCGGGATCTCGATGCCGACCGCCGACTTGCCGGGGATCGGGCTGATGATCCGCACGTCGGGGCTGGCGACGGCGTACGCGATGTTCTTGGTGAGCGCCGTGATCCGCTCGACCTTCACGGCGGGGCCGAGCTCGACCTCGTAGCGCGTGACCGTCGGACCGCGTGTGAAGCCGGTGACGGCGGCGTCGACCTTGAACTCCATGAAGACGTTCTGGAGCGAGGCGACCACCGCGTCGTTGGCGGCGCTGCGCGTCTTGCCGGGGCCGCCGCGCTCCAGGAGGTCGAGCGACGGCAGGGCGTAGGTGATGTCGCCGGACAGCTGCAGTTGCTCGGCGCGCGGGGGCAGTTCGCGCGGCGCGTCGGGCGCGGCCTTGGTGAGGTCGGGCACGACGGACTCCACCGGCAGGGCTTCCTGCTTGGGCGGTTTGGTGCCCTTGGAGCGCGCGGCCGGTACCGGCGTCGTCTCCTCGTAGCCGTCGCGCTCCACGGTGACGCCCTGGGTCAGGTCGGCGACCAGCGGCGAGGGCGGCATGCCGTGCAGGACGGCACCGTCGAGGGCGGCAGCGGCGGCCGCGGCGACGTCCACCGCGTCCATCGGCCGGCTCATGTCGGGCTGCTGCACGGCGGGCCGCCTGGGGCGGCTCCGGCGCTTGGTGAGCGCCTCCTGCTCGGCGCTGTCCGGGTCGTACGCCTCAGGGGCGCGCGAGCGCTTCCGGGAGCGCGTGGGGAGCGCATCGCGCCACTGCTCGTCGTAGCGCTCGTCGTCCTGGCTGAGCTCGTCCTCGTCGACGTCGGCCTGGACGACACCCAGCTTCTGGCCGAGCAGCCGCAGCCGCTGCGGAATCGCGTTGACCGGGGTCGCCGTGACGACCAGCAGTCCGAAGATCGTGAGGAGCACCAGCAGCGGTACGGCCAGGACGTCGCCCATCGCGTACGTCAGCGGGGTGGACGCGCCCCAGCCGATGAGCCCGCCGGCGTCCCTTATCGCCTGCATGCCGTCGCTGCGCGCGGGCGCCCCGCACGCGATGTGGACCTGGCCGAGCACGCCGATCACGAGCGCGGACAGGCCGATCACGATGCGGCCGTTGGCCTCGGGCTTCTCGGGGTGCCGGATGAGCCGGGCCGCGATGACGCCGAGCAGTATCGGGACGAGCAGATCGAGGCGGCCGAAGGCGCCGGTCACCAGCATCTCGACGAGGTCGCCCACGGGGCCGCGCAGATTGGACCACGTACCCGCCGCGACGATCAGCGCGAGGCCGAGCAGCAGGAGCGCGACACCGTCCTTGCGGTGCGCCGGGTCGAGCCCCTTCGCGCCCCGCCCTATGCCGCGGAACATCGCGCCGACGGCGTGCGCGAAGCCCAGCCACACGGCGCGTACGAGTTTGTACACGCCCGCGGTCGGGTTGGGCGCCGGCGCGGGAGCGGGCTTCTTCGCCGCGGCTTTCTTGGCGGGCGCCTTCCTGGCGGCTGCCTTTTTCGCGGGGGCCTTCTTCGCCGGAGCCTTCGTCGGAGCGGCCGCCTTCTTCGCGGGCGGCTTCTTGGCTGCGGACTGACGTGAGGCCATGTGTGTGAGGTTACCGGTGGAGACGACAGCGGACACGTGTGCCTACTGCTTCACCCGTTCGTGTCGCCCCTGGCGGGTCAGGAAACTGACGCCGACTCACGCCGGACGCGCGACCCCAGCACCGTCCAACTCGTGCCGGATGCACAGCCCAGCACCATCCAACTCACGCCGGACCCGCGGCCCAGCACCATCCAACTCGTGCCGGACCCGCGGCCCAGGCACCGCCCGAGTCACGCCAGACGCACGGCCCAGCACCCCTTGGGGAAAGCTCAGTTCTGCGACGGCACCGACGGTGCCCCGCTCCCCGTGCCCGGCTCCAATGCGTCCAGTGCCCTGCGCAACCCGGTGAGTTTGCGTTCGAGATGGGCCGCGGTCGCCACTGCCGCCGCGTCGGCCGAGTCGTCGTCGAGCTGCTTGGACAGCGCCTCGGCCTGTTCCTCAACGGCCGCGAGCCGCGCAGAGAGTTCGGCGAGGAGTCCGGCGGGCTCCTTGCTCCCGCCGAGCGCCGCCTTGCCGCCGCCCTCCAACTGGAGCCGCAGCAGGGCCGCCTGCTCCCGGAGTTGGCAGTTCTTCATGTAGAGCTCGACGAACACGGAGACCTTGGCGCGCAGCACCCATGGGTCGAACGGCTTGGAGATGTAGTCCACCGCACCCGCCGCATACCCCCGGAAGGTGTGGTGCGGGCCGTGGTTGATGGCGGTGAGGAAGATGATCGGGATGTCCCGGGTCCGTTCTCGCCGCTTGATGTGCGCGGCGGTTTCGAAACCGTCCATGCCCGGCATCTGGACGTCCAGCAGAATGACCGCGAAGTCGTCCGTGAGTAGTGCTTTGAGCGCTTCCTCCCCGGACGATGCCCGCACCAGTGTCTGATCGAGCGCGGAGAGGATCGCCTCCAGCGCCAGCAGATTCTCCGGCCGGTCATCGACCAGGAGGATCTTGGCCTTCTGCACCATGGCCCGCCCTCCTCGCCCCGGCATGGGGCCTCCCCTGTCCGCAGGACTTGGGGAAGCACCGGGCGCCGCCCCAGGGGACGACTCCCTTGCGCCGCCCGTCCTTGTGCCGGTCATGGTAGCCGCACCCCGCCCGTCGCCACACCCTGTCACCGCGATGTCACTGTGCACGTAGCAGAAACGTAGCGGGAGACCAGAAGGTTCCCCGAATCCCGGACTTCTACACGGCTTCGGCCACAGTCAGTTATGCACCGCCGGGCCCGCCACGCCGCCGCTTCGGCACGCACGGCCCGACGGTCCGGTCGCTGACACCGCGTAGCGACCGGCTCGCCGGACGCGAGCTTGTCACTCCTCACGCATCCACCGCTCCATCACGGAGAGCAGGTGATCGGGATCGACCGGTTTCGTCACGTAGTCGGAAGCGCCCGACTCGATGGCCTTCTCCCGGTCGCCCTTCATCGCCTTCGCGGTGAGCGCGATGATCGGCAGCCCGGCGAACTGCGGCATCCGGCGAATCGCCGTCGTCGTGGCGTATCCATCCATCTCGGGCATCATGATGTCCATCAGGACGACCGTGACATCGTCGTGCTGCTCCAGGACCTCGATGCCCTCGCGGCCGTTCTCGGCGTACAGCACCGAAAGCCCGTGCTGCTCGAGGACGCTGGTCAGCGCGAACACGTTGCGGATGTCGTCGTCGACGATCAGCACCTTCTCGCCCTCGAACCGGATGCCGCGGTGCGCCTGCGGTGCCGCGTCCTGCTGGCCCGCGGCCGCCCACTGCTCCTGAGCGGCGCCCGTGGCGCCGTTGGGCTGCCCCGGCAGCGCGCTGCGCTGCTCGGCCGCGGACACCGCCCTGCGACGCCTCCTGAAGAGCGCGGCGGGCCCGTTCTGCGTCTCCTGGTACGACTTCACCTCGGCCGGCGTCTCGATGTCCGCCCCGGACAGCTCCGCCTCGGAGGCCAGCAGCTCCCCGGCCTCCAGAGCCGGCGCGAGCTGCCCGTAGCCCTGCGGCGGCAGTTCGCTCGGGTGCAGCGGCAAATACAGCGTGAAGGTGGAGCCGCGGCCCGGCTCGCTCTGCGCGTGGATCTCACCGCCCAGCAGCCGGGCGATCTCCCGCGAGATGGACAGCCCCAGACCCGTACCGCCGTACTTCCGGCTCGTCGTGCCGTCCGCCTGCTTGAAGGCCTCGAAAATGACCCGCATCTTGCTGGCCGCGATCCCGATGCCGGTGTCCGTCACGGAGAACGCGATCAGATCGGCGTCCGCGTCCCGCAGCGAACCGGACTCCAGGAGCTGCTCCCGGATGGCCACCGGCACGTCCGCCCCGGCGGGCCGGATCACCAACTCGACCGCTCCGGAGTCGGTGAACTTCACCGCGTTGGAGAGCAGGTTGCGCAGCACCTGGAGGAGCCGCTGTTCGTCGGTGTGCAGCGTGGCGGGCAGCTCCGGGGAGACCCGTACGGAGAAGTCGAGGCCCTTCTCTGCGGTCAGCGGACGGAAAGTGGCCTCTACGTAGTCGACGAGTTGGACGAGCGCGATGCGGGTCGGCGACACGTCCATCTTGCCCGCCTCGACCTTCGACAGGTCGAGGATGTCGTTGATCAGCTGGAGCAGATCGGAGCCGGCGCCGTGGATCGTCTCGGCGAACTCGACCTGCTTCGGGGTGAGGTTCGAGTCCGCGTTGTCGGCCAGCAACTTGGCGAGGATCAGCAGGGAGTTGAGCGGCGTACGCAGCTCGTGCGACATGTTCGCCAGGAACTCGCTCTTGTAGCGCATGGAGACCGCGAGCTGCTCGGCGCGCTCCTCCAGGACCTGCCGGGCCTCTTCGATCTCGGTGTTCTTGACCTCGATGTCGCGGTTCTGCTGGGCCAGCAGCTCGGCCTTCTCCTCCAGTTCCGCGTTGGAGTCCTGGAGGGCCTTCTGCCGGTTCTCCAACTCGGCCGAGCGCTCACGGAGTTGCTCGGTGAGCTCCTGCGACTGCTTGAGCAGCACCTCCGTCTTCGTGTTGACGGAGATGGTGTTCACGCTCGTCGCGATCATCTCGGCGATCTGGTTCAGGAAGTCCTTCTGGATCTGCGTGAACGGCGTGAACGACGCCAGCTCGATGACACCGAGCACGGTCCCCTCGAAGAGCACCGGGAGCACGATCACCTGCGCCGGGGGCGCCTCGCCGAGCCCGGACGAGATCTTCAGGTAGCCGCTCGGCGCGTTCTCCACGAGGATCGTGCGCTTCTCCTTGGCGGCCGTCCCGATCAGCGCCTCGCCGGGCCGGAACGACGTCGGCATGGAGCCCATCGAGTAGCCGTACGACCCGAGCATGCGCAGCTCGTACGCGTCCTCGTCCTCGGCGCCCGACTCCTTGCCGTCGATGAGCGGCATGGAGAGGAAGAACGCGCCGTGCTGTGCGGAGACGACGGGCGTCAGCTCGCTCATGATCAGCGAGGCCACGTCGTCGAGGTCGCGCCGCCCCTGCATCAGCGCCGAGATACGGGCGAGGTTGCCCTTGAGCCAGTCCTGCTCCTTGTTGGCGATCGTGGTGTCGCGCAGGTTGGCGATCATCTTGTTGATGTAGTCCTGAAGTTCCTGGATCTCGCCCGAGGCGTCCACGTCGATCTTCAGGTTGAGGTCGCCGCGGGTCACCGCGGTCGCCACGCGCGCGATGGCACGCACCTGCCGGGTCAGGTTCCCGGCCATCTCGTTCACCGACTCGGTGAGGTCGCGCCAGGTGCCGTCGACATCGCGTACGCGCGCCTGGCCGCCCAGCTGCCCCTCGGTACCCACCTCGCGGGCGACTCGGGTGACCTCCTCGGCGAACGACGACAGCTGGTCGACCATCGTGTTGATGGTGGTCTTCAGCTCCAGGATCTCGCCGCGGGCATCGATGTCGATCTTCTTGGTCAGGTCGCCCTTGGCGATGGCGGTGGTGACCATCGCGATGTTGCGCACCTGGCCGGTCAGGTTGGACGCCATGCCGTTCACGGACTCGGTGAGGTCCTTCCACGTACCGGCGACCCCCGGTACGTGCGCCTGCCCGCCGAGGATGCCGTCCGTGCCCACCTCGCGGGCCACCTTGGTGACCTGGTCGGCGAACGAACTCAGGGTCTTCACCATGGTGTTGAAGGTGTCGGCGAGCTGCGCGACCTCCCCGCGCGCCTCGATCGTCACCGTACGGGTCAGGTCGCCGTTGGCGACGGCCGCGGCGACCTGCGAGATGTTGCGCACCTGCATGGTCAGGTTGTTGGCCATCAGGTTGACGTTGTTGCTGAGGTCCTTCCAGATGCCCGTGACACCGGGCACGTGCGCCTGTCCGCCGAGGATGCCCTCGGTGCCCACCTCACGGGCCACCCGCGTCACCTGCTCGGCGAAGGACGACAGCTGGTCGACCATCGTGTTGACGGTGGTGACGAGTTCGAGAATCTCGCCCTTGGCGTCGACGGTGATCTTCTTCGACAGGTCGCCCTTGGCGACCGCGGTGGTGACCTCGGCGATGTTGCGCACCTGAATGGTCAGGTTGTTCGCCATGAAGTTCACGGACTGCGTGAGGTCCTTCCAGGTGCCGGAGACACCCTGCACCTCGGCCTGCCCGCCGAGCATGCCCTCCGTGCCCACCTCGCGGGCCACCCGCGTCACCTGCTCGGCGAAGTTCGAGAGCTGGTCCACCATCGTGTTGAGGGTGTTCTTCAGCTCCAGGATCTCGCCGCGCGCGTCCACGTCGATCTTCTGCGACAGGTCACCCCGGGCCACCGCGGTCGCGACCTGCGCGATGTTCCGTACCTGCGCGGTGAGGTTGCCGGCCATGCCGTTCACGGAGTCGGTCAGGTCGCGCCACACACCGGCGACGCCGGGCACCTGCGCCTGACCGCCGAGGCGGCCCTCCGTACCCACTTCGCGGGCCACCCGGGTCACCTGGTCGGCGAAGGCGGAGAGCTGGTCGACCATCGTGTTGATGGTGTTCTTCAGCTCCAGGATCTCGCCGCGCGCGTCCACGTCGATCTTCTGGGAGAGATCGCCCCGGGCCACCGCCGTGGTGACCTGGGCGATCTGCCGTACCTGTGAAGTCAGGTTCCCCGCCATGAAGTTGACGGAGTCGGTGAGTTCCTTCCACGTACCGGATACGCCGTCCACGCGGGCCTGACCGCCGAGGCGGCCCTCCGTACCCACGTCACGGGCCATCCGCGTCACCTGGTCGGCGAACGAGGACAGCTGATCCACCATGGTGTTCACGGTGTTCTTCAGCTGCAGCATCTCGCCGGAGACATCCACCGTGACCTTCTGCGACAGATCACCGTTGGCGACCGCCGTCGTCACCTGCGCGATGTTGCGCACCTGTCCGGTGAGGTTCCGGAACGCCGTGTTGACGGAGTCCGTCAGGTCCTTCCACGTCCCCGCCGCGCCCGGAACCTGTGCCTGGCCGCCCAGTTCACCCTCGACACCGATCTCGCGCGCCACCCGCGTGACCTCGTCGCCGAAGGACGACAGCTGATCGACCATCGTGTTGACGGTGTTCTTGAGCTCCAGCATCTCGCCGGCGACGTCGACGGTGACCTTCTGGGAGAGGTCACCGTTGGCCACGGCCGTGGTCACCGCGGCGATGTCGCGCACCTGGGTGGTGAGGTTCCGGAAGACCGTGTTGACGGAGTCCGTCAGGTCCTTCCACGTCCCCGCCGCGCCCGGCACGTTCGCCTGGCCGCCGAGCCGCCCCTCGCCGCCGACCTCGTTGGCCACGCGCGTGACCTCGTCGGCGAACGTCCGCAGTGTCTCGGTCATCTGGTTGATCGTCTCGGCGAGCTGCGCGACTTCACCGCGCGCGGAAACAGTCACCTTCTGCGACAGGTCACCACTCGCGACCGCCGTCGTCACCTGCGCGATACCCCGCACCTGGGCCGTAAGGTTTCCGGCCATCAGGTTCACCGAATCGGTGAGGTCCTTCCACACACCGGCCACACCGGGCACCTGCGCCTGGCCGCCGAGTTCGCCCTCGGTGCCCACCTCGCGCGCGACTCGCGTCACCTCGGAGGAGAAGGAGGACAGCTGGTCCACCATCGTGTTGACGGTGTTCTTGAGCTCCAGCATCTCGCCGGCCACGTGAACCGTGACCTTCCGGGACAAGTCACCCTTGGCGACCGCCGTCGTCACGAGAGCGATGTCACGTACCTGGGCCGTCAGCCGGTACGCCATGGTGTTGACCGAATCCGTGAGGTCCTTCCACGAACCGGACATTCCGCGCACCCGGGCCTGCCCGCCCAGCTTGCCCTCGGTGCCCACCTCACTGGCCACCCGCGTGACCTCGTCGGTGAACGTCGACAGCTGGTCGACCAGATTGTTGACCGTCCGCCCGACCTTGAGGAACTCCCCGCGCAGCGGATGTCCGTTGCCGTCCGCGGCCTGCGCCCGCAGCTCCATGCGCGGCGACAAGTCACCCTCGGCGACCGCGGACAGCACCCGGCCGACCTCGGAGACAGGCCGTACGAGATCGTCCACGAGCGCGTTCGAGGCGTCGATCGCGGCCGCCCAGGAGCCCTCGCAGGCACCCGTCTCCAGCCGCTCCGTGAGCTTTCCCTCACGCCCCACCATGCGCCGTACGCGCGACAGCTCGCCCGTCAGATGCAGATTGCGGTCGGCCACTTCATTGAAGACCGCCGCGATCTCGGACATCACACCGTCGCCGGAGACCGTGAGCCGCTTGCGGAAGTTCCCGTCCCGCATCGACACCAGGGCGGCCAGCAGCCGGTTCAGGACCGCCGTGTCCACCTCAGTGGTGCCATTGCGCGGTGTGCGCACGTTGTTCAGGGACTGTCCGCCTTTCGCGCGCGTGTTAGTGCCCCGCGTCGCTGCGCCAGACTCCACTGTGTCCCTCCCGCAAGGGTCGACCATTACTGCTCGGCGTACTCGGGTACTTCTGCTCGGCGTGCTGGAAGGCACTCAGCCTGCCCGGACCTTCTCCTGGAGCTTGCCCAGTGTTTCACCCTGGCTGAACCAGGCCATAACAGTTCGGCAGCTTCGCACATCGTCCGCACACCGTCCGGACGGAAAAGACCGCACCTCTTCGGACGGAAACACTGGTGACCGGCATCCGCATGGACGGCGAAGGTAAGTAACCTTGCATGCGGCTGTCCAGCCGTGCCGGTCCCGTCCGGCCTGGGCGGTGGCACGAGCACGAGCGGGCAGGCATCGGAGGGGCACCGCACCATGACCACCGGACTGCATCCTGGGGGACCCTCCCAGGATCCTCGGCCGACGGGGAACCACGCTTTGCCACAGCAGGAGCAGGTCGGCCACGGAACCCTGATCGCCGACAACCGGACAAGGAGTTCTGTGATCACCGCGCGCGCGGCCGCCAGTTTCGATCCCGTGGGGCGATCGGTCGCGACCGCCCGCTCCTTCGTCCGCGACACCCTCCAGGGCTGGGGCTTCGCCGACATCGTCGACGACGCCGTGGTCCTCACCAGCGAACTCGTCACCAACGCTGTCGTTCATGCGGGCACCTCCGCGGATGTCCTGTGTCTGCGCAGCGACGACGGCGTACGCATCGAGGTGGCGGACCGCTACCCGGAACGTGAAATTCCACTCCAGGCGACGGCTGTGAACATGGGCAGCCCCGACCGCGAGGGCGGCCGCGGCCTTCAACTCTGCGCGGCGCTGGCCGGCCGCTGGGGCGTCGAGTACACGCCCACCCACAAGCAGGTCTGGTTCCAGCTCCACCTCCCCGAGCGCCCGGTGGGCACCCGCGCCGCCGGCCCCTCCCTTCCCGCCGATCTCCTCCCCCTCGCCGATGGCCGCGTCCGCGTCGCGGTCGTCCAGATCGACCGCGCCGGCGCCATCAACGCCTGGAACGAGGACGCGGAGGAACTCTTCGGGTACGACGCCGAGCAGGTCACCGGCAAGCCCCTCACCGACCTCGCGGCCTGGCCGCACACCCCCGGCACCAGCACCGGCATCGCCGAGGCCCTCCAACTCTCGCGCTGGGAAGGCAGTTACGGCATCCGCGGCGCCAACGGCCGGGTAACTCCCGTCTACGCCTCACACCTCCGGGTCCGTGACACGGGCGGCGAACCCTCCACGGTCTGTCTCCTCGTACGCGACCACGAACGCGCCGTCCTGCAGACCCCGTTGCGCGTCTCGGCCACCGACACGACCACCAGCTCCGAAGGTCAGGCCTCCGACCCCTTCGAGGTCTTCATCGGCTCTCCGGCCCCCGACGACCTGGACGGCCTCCTCCAGCGCACGGTGGAGCGTGCCCGCGACATGCTCGACGGCGACTCCGCCTTCCTGCTCCTCGCGACCGACGACGAAACGGAGTTGGAGGTACGAGCCTCGACGGGCCTCCCCTCCGCCCGCCAGCGCTTCGCCCGCGTCCCCGTCGAGGCGGGCCCCGGCCGCTACGGCTCGGCCCGCATGCCCGCCGTGCACGAGGACCTGACGGTCGTCCCGGGCGCCGTCCCCCTCCTCAGCGGTACGGGCATGCGCTCGGTCGTCACGGTCCCGCTGAAGGTCGAGGGCCGCCTCACCGGCTCCCTCGGCGTCGCGGCCGAATCGCCCGGCCGATACTCCAACGAGGAGGCCCTGCGCCTGCAGTTCGCCGCCGACCGCATCGCACTGGCGGTGGAATCGGCCCGCCTGGGCGAGCTGGAACGCCTGCGCCGCGGCTCGCTGTCCTTCCTCGTGGAGGCCTCCGACCTCCTCGCCGGCACCCTGGACCGCGACCAGACACTGGCCCTCATGGCCCAGATGACGGTCCCGACCCTGGCCACCTGGTGCGCCGTCTACACGATCGCCGACCAGGCCTCGGATCCGTATCTCTCCTACGTCCTGCACGAGGACGAGGAACGCATCGACGGCCTCAAGGCGTTGCTGTCGAAGATCGCCCCACCGGACCCGGTCCCCACCCCGGGCGCCCGCGTCTGGTCGGCACCCGCCGAAGCGGCCCATGAGGCCGCCCTGCGCACCTCCATGCGCCGCCTGGGCCTGGGCGAGCCCGCGACGGTGACGTCCGGCATCGGTACGACACTGGCGACGGCCTCGGCGGTCGGCGGCGAGACGGTCGTACTCCCCCTGGTGGCCCGCAATCGCGTCATCGGCATGCTGACGCTCGGCAAGCCGTCGGACGAACACTTCCGCCAGGAAATCCTGGAGCTGGCCGAGGACTTGTCCCGCAGGGCCGCCCTGGCGCTCGACAACGCCCGCCTGTACTCGGAGCGCATGGCCATCAGCCAGTCCCTCCAGCGCAGCCTGCTGCCTCCGGAGCTCCCCCACATCGAGGGCGTCGAGGTCGAGGTCATCTACCGCGCCGCAGGCGAGGGCAACGAGGTCGGCGGCGACTTCTACGATCTCTTCCCGATCCGCGACGGCGCGTACGGCTTCGCCATCGGCGATGTCTGCGGTACGGGCCCGGAGGCGGCGGCGGTCACGGGCCTGGCCCGGCACGCGCTCAGGCTGCTGGCCCGCGAGGGCTACGGCGGCCCGGCCGTCCTGGAGCGCCTGAACTCCGCGATCCTCGACGAGGGCGCCCGCAGCCGCTTCCTGACGCTCCTGTACGGCGAGTTGTGGCCCCAGGAGGACGGCTCGGCGGTCCTGAAGGTGGTCTGCGCCGGCCACCCGCTCCCGCTGCGCCTGCGCCAGGACGGCACGGTCGAACCGGCCGCCGAACCCCAGCCGCTCCTCGGCGTCATGGAGGACCTGGAGCTGTACGAGCAGACGGTCACGCTGGATCCGGGCGACGTCCTGCTGTGCGTCACGGACGGCGTCACCGAACGCCGCGAGGGCACACGCATGTTGGGCGACGACGGCCTCACGGACGTCCTCACGACCTGCACGGGCCTCACGGCAGGCGCGGTCGCCGCCCGCATCATGCGCGCGGTCGAGCGCTTCGCCTCCGACGCCCCGTCCGACGACATGGCGATTCTGGCGATGCGGGTGCCGGGGCTCCACAAGGACTGATGAGGGCATGCAAAAGGCCCCCGCCCGATAGGGCGGGGGCCTTTCTGCTGGAGCCCCCAAACGGAATCGAACCGTTGACCTTCTCCTTACCATGGAGACGCTCTGCCGACTGAGCTATGGGGGCCAGTCGCCTTTTCGAGGTTTTCCTCGCGGCAACGGAATAGATCATACCCCGAACAGAAGCGTGCTCCCAACCGCGCTCGTTGGGTCAGAAGGCAGGCTGAAGCAGTCCACCGAGAGCGTTGCATGCAGAGACGATTCGCTGCATCTCCCGCTTCGTCAGCGACCCGTCCACGGGCAGCGCGAGGGTCTCGTCCGCGGCCCGCTCGGTCTCCGGAAGATGCACGTCCCGACGGAAAGCGGGCATGCGGTGCACGGGCGTCTTCACCGGCACCCGGCACTCAACTCCCCTGGCCCTCACGGCCCGTGCGAAGGCGTCCCGATCCGGCCGCCCATTGCCCGGCACCCGCACGACGTACTGCTGGTACGTGTGCCCGTCGCCGCCGTCGGGCGTCCGCACGCCATTCAACCGCCCGTCAAGGTAGGCGGCCCGCTCCCGGCGCTGCGCGATCTCGTCGTACGGCGCCTCGGACTCGCCCTGCTCCAGCACCAGAAGGCCATGCCGCTTCCCGACCTCCCGCAGCCGCACCATGTCGGCCGAGCGACCGAAGCGGTGCACGACAACCAGCGCCACCGACTGGGGAGTTACGACGGCGTCGACCGCGCCTGCGTCGAGACAGTACGTCGACGGGTCTATGTCGGCGAACACGGCCGTCGCGCCGGCCTGCGTCACGGCCTCGGCGACCTCGACGTTCCCGAACGCCGGCACGATGACCTCGTCACCGGCGCCGACACCCGCGGCCCTGAGCATTGCAGCAGTACCCATGCTGCGGATGCTGGTCGCGCAATGTGAACGCCAAGTGACGCAAAACAAAAAAGAGCTGGTCCCTGAACCGAAGTTCAGTGACCAGCTCTTTGAATAATTGTTCGGCGGCGTCCTACTCTCCCACAGGGTCCCCCCTGCAGTACCATCGGCGCTGTGAGGCTTAGCTTCCGGGTTCGGAATGTAACCGGGCGTTT
>NZ_JBIAVS010000014.1:326479-340285 GCF_042894545.1 Streptomyces sp. NPDC001530 | reverse complement strand
CCGCTCTGCCGTCAGTCCGCCGCCCTGCGCGTACCGCATACAACCGGCCTACCGCAGGGATCAGTACACGTCACCCCCGACAACACTCCGACGAGGTCAGTAACTGCGTGACAACGCCGACGAACAACGGCGGACGAGCGCGAACGTCTGCGGACCGTCAGTGCAGGTAAGCGCCACACCAGCCCAAGGCCAGGCGCCCGTCCAAGTTGCTTCGGGACGAAGCGGTCGTTCCCCAAGGCTCGCCGCTACGCTTCCGCCGGCGCAGCTTCCTTTACAGGCGTCGCCAGCAGCGTGGCTGAGGCTGGACGGTGCTGACGCAGACGATGCCCTCCGATACGGTCCCGAGCCATGGCGAATAGCAACGGCGTGCCGGAGAAGGTGGCATGGATCCTGGTTCGGGATGACCGAGTGTTGGTGACGCGCAGTCACAGCAAAGATCGCTTCTACGTCCCGGGCGGTCATCGTGAACCGGGCGAGTCCGACGGCGAAACCCTGGTGCGGGAGATCGACGAGGAACTGCAGGCGACGATCGACCCCGGTTCCATAGTGCACTTCGGCACTTTCGAGATCGGCGAGGGCCATCCGGATCACGACCCCTTCCGGATGATCTGTTACACCGCCGATCACCTCGGTCGTCGGCTGAGGCTCAGATACTCCGGGTCCCATCGTGGACGTTCGAGGCGAAGAGACTGTGCCATTCGCGTGCCAGGTCGTGCGGGGAACCACGGGGAACAGCGGGGACTGACCACGGGTACGATCAGGGCTCCAACACCGCTCCGTCGCAGGTCAGCCCAGCAACCGCCACCAAGAAGCCCAAGCTTCCCAAGCTCAGGGCTTCGGCCACCAGATACGCGGTGGCCACCTGACGCGTAGTTCTGTAGCTTGCCCCCATGACCGACAACCGAAGGGGCAATGCCGCGTAGGCGCCCGTCAGCCCTGCGGGGGGACCTCCCTATCCGCCCCTGGAGACGGCGACGGTACCCGTCCATTGATCGCCTTTCAGGATCTTGCACAGCTGACCTGCGTCGGCTAGAGCGGACCCGCTTCTGGCCCGAAGCCACAGAAGAAGCGTTCTGGCACTGGCAGGCCTATGCCCATGGCCCCCTCAGACAACTTGTAGATCCACTCGCAGGTCCCGATTGCGGCATCCCTGAGTGCGGGTGTTACGGCGCCGGCTTCCGCGAGCACCTCGAAGCAGTGCTTCACGCACTGCCCAAGAAGAGCGCGCGTGAGTTGCGCGCCCTCGTGTGGGCCCTCGACGGGAAGATTCTGGCAAGGGCCAAGGTCATCCCGGCTGACAGCCTGGACGTGCCATGGTGGCGAGGCCAGCTCTAGGACCATGAGCGGCCGTCTCAGATTCGGTCTCATTCAGCCCCGTTCAATGCCCGTTCAGGCGAGACCCAGAGTCGTCCCCGCGTCGACAGCCACCCGCCCATGAACGCAGGTGAACGCCCCCGCACACAGTCCAATCTCCCACCAACACAGTTGGAAAGCGTGATGCGTTGGTGATGGGTCCCGCCTAGACGTCACGCTGCACATAGCCACCGTCCGCACGCCGAGGACACTCAAGTAAACCGGTGTACAGGTGAGTTCGGCAAGCAGGGGCTGACGGATCCAGAGCGACGCCGCTACCCTGAAGGGGCCTCATCTCAAGGCGGGACCGGGACCTTTGGACGAGCGGATGCCGTGCGCCCCGGGGGGGCCTACGTCGTCCGCGTAGGTCCCGGTCCGATGAGATGAGGTGGCAGGGATGGTCACTCCGGACACCGGCCAGGTGAGATCTGGGTGGTTACGTAAGGCGGCTTCTCGGTTGGTCATCGCGCTCGGGGCGAAAGTCCTGTAGGCGGGGATCATGAAGCTGTTCGACCACGCTGGAGTTGATCTCTAACTCCACAGTGAGGCGGGTGGGATGTGCCAACCCCCCGGGCCCGATCGCTTCCGATCGATCGGGCGGCAAGCCCGCCTCACGCCCTGTCCCTGTCGGCCCGGCTGGTCATCCAGCTCGTTCTCCCGACGTCGCCGCGTGCCTCGTCGAACTCCTGGTGCATGTAGTCGACCAGGTCCAGCCCGTAGTAGATGACGTCGGTCTGCCACATCGAGAGCACCGGATGCCCGAAGCTTCCCCGACCGGCGGGAAGGTATCGGTGGGCATACACCGGTACGAGCACAGGCACATCTGCAAGATGGAGCCGTGCGGTGGCCACAGCGGCCGCTTCATCGGACGGACGCTCACCCCAGGCCTCGCACCAGAACCCGTTGTGCTCGGCGTCGAAGAGGACCCCCTCGACCGGCCGGTTGAGCCGCTCGCGCAGCCCAGCCGGATCCTCGCTGCGCCACTCGGGCCAGGGCTTGGACCAGGTCTGCCCCTCCTCAGGCGGAACATTGACAGGAAGGCCGGCTGCAAGGAACGCGCGGTGATCGTCCGCGAACTCGAAACCGTACTCGCGCTCGATGCGCGCGAACTCGGCGTCCGTCAGCCCCGGCTCGAACTCGTAGAGACCTGACTGCGCCAGACGACGTGCGGCCTCCGCACCCAGACGCGTCCCCTCTTCACTGATCACCGGCGCACGCTAACGCGAAGGAGGCCACGTCAGCACCTGAGTTAGCAGCGGACTCCGTCTCAGTACTCCGGGGGCCTGACGGCCCCACCCGGTGGGCGTGAAAATCGGTGGGTGGCCGCCCGGCGGACGTCGAGGAAACTTGGTGCGATCCGAGCCTGTGTCTCAGTAGGACGCTGGGGGTCCAATGTCAGGCACCCGGATGTGTTGCTTCGAGCACGTGAATCAGTTTCTTCTGCCTGCCGGACCCCCGCCGGCCGGTCACGTGCTCGCGCGGCCGCGATCGGGAGGGGGTGCCAGGGGATGGACGTGATCCACGAACGCTGTGCGGGGATCGACATCAGCAAGGTGGACGTGAAGGTGACGATCCGCGTGCCCGGTGCGGGAAAGCGTCGTCGCCGTGAGACCCGTACCTTCTCCTCGGTGACCTCCGGGCTGCTGACGATGCGGGACTGGCTCCTGGACGAAGGCATCACGGTGGCCGGTATGGAGGCCACCGGCGCCTACTGGAAGC
Organism: Streptomyces sp. NPDC001530; assembly: GCF_042894545.1. Taxonomy (NCBI): domain Bacteria; kingdom Bacillati; phylum Actinomycetota; class Actinomycetes; order Kitasatosporales; family Streptomycetaceae; genus Streptomyces; species Streptomyces sp. NPDC001530. Next base: position 337,213 of record NZ_JBIAVS010000014.1, on the reverse strand, counting down.
CCGTGTTCTACCTGCTCGAACACGACATGGAGACCTGGCTCCTCAACGCCCGGCACATGAAGGCAGTGCCCGGCCGCAAGACCGACGTGAAGGACTCCGAGTGGATCGCCCGACTGGTCGAACACGGCCTGGTACGGCCCTCGTTCGTGCCCCCTCAGCCGATCCGGCAGCTGCGGGACCTGACCCGCTACCGCACCGAGGTCATCCGCGAACGCACCCGCGAGGCACAGCGGCTGGAGAAGCTGCTGGAGGACGCCGGGATCAAACTGTCCGCAGTGGTCTCCGACATCCTGGGGGTCTCCGGCCGGGCCATGCTGGAGGCCCTCATCACCGGCGCACGTGACCCGCACATGCTGGCCGACCTGGCCAAGGGCTCCATGCGACGCAAGACCGACGCCCTTATCGAGGCCCTGACCGGCCAGTTCACCGACCACCACGCGTTCTTGGCCCGCGCGATGCTGGACCGCATCGACGCCTGCACCGCCATGGAGAAACGACTCGATGAGCGGATCGACGAGCAGATCGCACCCTTTCACCGCGGCATCGACCTGCTCGTGACCATCCCCGGCGTCAGCACCCGCGTCGCCGAGGTGATCCTCGCGGAGATTGGCGCCGACATCGCCCGCTTCCCGACGGACGCCGACCTGGCCCCATGGGCCGGTGTCTGCCCCGGCAACAACGAGTCCGGCGGCAGAAAGGGTCCTGGCAAGACCCGACACGGGGACCCCTGGCTCAAGGCCGCCCTCGGCCAGGCCGCCGTCAGCGCGTCCCGCACCAAGGACACCTACCTCGCCGCCCGCTACCGGCGCATCGCCGCCCGACGCGGCAAGAAGCGAGCCCTGGTCGCCCTCCAGCACTCGATCCTCATCTCCGTCTGGCACATGTTCACCCGCGACACCGAATACGCCGACCTCGGCGGCCGGTACTTCATCGAACGCACCGGCCGGGCCCGCCAGACCCGACGCCTGGTCAGCCAGCTCAACCAACTCGGCTACCACGTCACCCTCCAAACAGAAGGAGCCACCTGACCAGCGGCTACGGACAGGTCAATGGTGGATTTTCGAATCAGTTCCCGTCTCATTCATCCCCGTTCACGGCCGTTCAGGCGAGACCCGAAGCCGTCCCCGCCTGGGCAGCCAGCCGCCCATGAACCCAGGTGAACCCCCTTGCACACACCCCAACACCCCAACACCACAGTTGGAAATAGTGCGCCTGTTACTTCAAGCCACTCAACCTGTTTCGAGCTCAGCCGCTCACGGGCCTCCTTAGGATGCCGAGCGTGAAGGTTCTGGAGATCATGCGACGAATCAAAGGCTTCAGCACACCGCTCGGCGGCGTGGACTGGGATCTGCCGGTTCCCCAGCGGGCCGTGGCCGAGAAGGTTGTTGTCTACCTGGAGGACCGCAGAGTCCTCACAATGCCGCGTGCCGTCGTACACGCAGTCGAGGAGCCAGAGCACTGCGTCGCATCGGTGCTCCAGATCAGGGAGACGTTGACCCAGATCTTGATGGAACCTGACACCGGGGACGACCTGGCAGAGAACCTCAAGGCAATGCGAGCCGCTTGCCGGCGGTTCCTGAACGCTGCGGGCCCCAACCACTCGGGACATGTTCACGGGCGCTTCGAGAGCGCCACGTTCGGAGCGGCGCTTGGTGAGCTATGCGCGATTTTCGGGATTCAGCTTGGCGTCATCGCTGCTCGCTACAAGCTTGAGCTGTCGGAAGAGCTGGCAAACATCCTTCCTGCCTCTGACACCGACGACGAGTAGGTACCCAGCGGCGTCCCCACGTGCACCACTACCGCACCAGATACGACGGGGAACAGCGGGGAACCACGGTGAATGGGACTCAACCCGGAGTGATCACTCCTCGGCCGTCCGCCCAGGTCAGCGCCCGAACCAACCAGAAGTGACCGCAGCTTCCCAAGCTGAGGGCTCAGGCGCCCTCGTCACGGGTCGGCTGTCGTGGCTTGCTCTGGTCGACGGCATCGGCAGCGTGGCTGAGGCCGGTGGGGGTGCAGCGAGGCATACGCGTGCGTGGTCGGTCGGCGCACCCGCCGTCGTGGCTGACTGTCGTCGGCTGAGGCTCAGACTGGGCGCGTCGAAGGTGCCGGCCGTCAGTCGAGCGCGCCAAAGCTGGGCCATCTGTGGGCCGTCCGAGGCTGCTCGACGGTGCCCAATGACGGCCAACGATAACCACCGAGCGTACGAGTCCACCGCCCCTGACCAGTAAAAACCCAGCTCACCAAGATCCCCGGCAAGACCCAGGGTAAGAAGAAGTAAGCCGTACTGATCAAGCCACTTACCTGCGGATTTCCCGTGGGTAAGTGGCTTGTTGCTGTGCTGGACCGTTGACAGGCTTTTCAGGCGCCTTCTAACGGAGTCCTACCAGCGACTTACCGGCCGAAGAGGGGCCGTTCCGCGATTCTCGTTGTCTCGGCCCGCAACCGCTGGACCTCACGGTCGTAGTCGGCCCGGCGGCTGCCGACGGCGGATGCGAAGGACTCAAACTGATGGGCGATCGCGTCCAGGCCGTCGGCCGCCGTTTCCAGATCTTGGGCGAACCCCAGCACCGGGGCGAAGACGACCAGCCTCCTGTCCCACAGCGATTTGCGTGTGTCCCGGAAGACGTCGGCGGCCTGGTGCACGGCCCGGCCGCGGGTCCGGAGATCGTCAGCCATGCCGGCCGGCAGGTCGGCATATTCGACGGACAGCTGCTCTAGGCGGCCGGAGAGGAGATACATCGCGAACTGGTAGCGGGTGTACTGCCACTCGTACTTCTCGAAGTAGTCCTGGGTGTCGTACGCCTTGGCGACCGCCTCGTCGACCTCGTGCAGGCGTTGCTGGATCGCCTCGGGCGGGTCGTCCTTGCCGGCGGACAATGCCACACCCACGTAGAGGAGCGCTCGGCTGGCGCCCGGGACGCGGAGCCGCGCCCGGGCCGCCTCGTAGTCCTTCCGATACGACTCCAGGCTCATGCCCGTGCCGATCGGGTCCTTCTGGATCTGCGCGAGCGCCGGGAACCGGTCCTCGAACGACTGCCTGATCGTCGCGAGCTTCTCGCTGTAGTGACTGAAGATGGCGTTGAAGATCCCCGCCTTGATCTCGCCGGCCACGAAGCCCTTCGGATCCTTGATGAAGCTCTCGACATCCAGGGCGGTGGTGACGGTGTTGACGGTCCACACCAAGTCCTTGTCGTCGGGGTGCTCTCGGGCGACCTCGTTGAGCCGCGTCATCGCCTGGCTCATCAGGGCACCGGTGGCTCCGGCGTGGGCGTGGCCGATCAGTTCGACGGAGCCGGGACGGCCGCGCGGTATCCCGGCGGACTCCGGTGGCGTCGAGCCGAGCCGCTTGGCCGAGGCCGGCTCGGGTGCCGCAGGCCGAGCGGACCGGGTGGGCCGGATGGTTTCCGGCTCGGCCGTGGGCCGTCCGGCTGGTGCCGGCTCGGGTGTCGCGGGCCGAGGGGCCCGGGCGGTTTCCGATTCGGCTGCGGGCGGCTTGGCCGCAGGTGCGGCGGTTTTCGTCGCGGGCGTGGCGGGTGGCGCCGGAGGGGCTGACGGTGGTGGGGCTGACGCCGGTGGGACCGACGCCGGTGGGGCTGACGGTGGTGCGAGCATCTCGCCCTGGATCATGCGCGGCTCGTAGCGGTACGCCGCACCGCCGGGCGTCTCGGAGACCGGGGAGGGAGCCGGCCGCGCCGAGGCGGTGGCGGCGGTCCGTGCCGTCCACTTTGGACCGGCGGTCCGGCCTTCCTGAGCCGTGGGCGCCCAGACCTCGTAGGACGACAATCGAAGATCGGTGGCGAGGTTCCGCAGCCGGGCCAGGCATCCCTCGCACGCGACCTGGTCGACCGCGACCACCAGCTTCCCGCCCGCGAGGTTCTGCCCGGCCAGCCGGAACCGGAGTCGGACCACGCCTTGGGCCTCGGCGTGCGGCTGGGAGCCGCCTGCGTACTGGGCCAGCTCGAAGGCGACCTGCCGGCCCTGTGCGTCCATCACCTGGATGGCGGCATTGGTCTGGTAGCCGGGACCGGCTGCCTTTCCCCGTACGCCCTCCTCCAGCGCTGTGCCGCGGATGGGCTGCACACCACCCTCGGGAGACGGCCCGGAGGCGGCGAAGTGCCGCTGCTCGACCACCAGCCGAACCATGCTCTCCGGCGTAGGGCTCTCGCCGACCGGCTGCTGTCCGGCCAGCCGCGACACCGGAGGTTCGGTGCCGCTGGTGTGTGCCGCCGCACGTACGGCTGCGGCCAGGCGGGCCTGCAGCTCGTTGCGGCGGGCGGTCAAACTCGCCAGTTCGTCCGGCGAAAGGTTCGCCGGGGTCGCCGCCTGCCGCTCCAGGGCGGCCAGTTGCCGACGCAGCTCCGCGGGATCGTCGTCGGCCTGCACCAGACCGCTGCCCACGCGGCCGGTGACGGAGCCCGCTCGGCCGGCGGCCATATCACGGGCCTCGGCCTCCGCGCCGGCTTGCCCCTGAGGTGTGCCGGGATGGCCGGACTGCTGGACGACATGGGCCAGTTCGTGCGCCAGCAACCGCCGACCGGCCGCGCTCTGCGGGTCGTAGCGACCGGCGCCGAAGACGATGTCCCGGCCCGATGTGTAAGCACGGGCTCCGATGGCAGCGGCGGATTCGTTGGCCGCGGAGTCGGTATGCACCCGTACGGCACTGAAGTCGTACCAGAACCGCCCCTCCATGACCCTGCGCACCCCGGTATCGAGAGGCGTGCCGCCGGACGGGAGCACCGGCTTGTCCCGCCGCGGCTCGCTCGCACGGCGCACCCAGCTCTTCATGAACGGCAGGGTCCTACCCCACCCATCACGACGCCGTCACTGGCCTGTCACGCGCAGCTCACGTCGAGGGCGGGCGGTTGGCTGTGACGTTCATGGCTGCGGCCAGGGTGGTCAAGACCGGGACGACTGGCTGGGGCGTTGGGTGATCAGGCCGGCAGCCTGCAACGTTCGCAAGTGCTGGTAGTGCCTGACCGGCAAGCCCTCAGGCAGATGCGGCCATCTAGGGCCGCTCCCGTGCCACTCTCGTGCCAGAACAGGCGGGGAGCAGCGGGGAATCACGGGGAAAGCAACAGCACCAGCGAGCGCCGCGACCACGGGGTACCAGCAGGCCAGAGGCCCAATCAGCCTCCCGATCACCTGAGCTTCCCAAGCTGATGTTCGCCACCGCGCGCCCCCGTTGCACTCCCGCCCGATCGGCATGGCGCCTTCACCAGCGCCAAGACCCGCGCCACATGTCTAGAGCAGCGGACTCAGCATCAAGCCGAAGGTGAGAAATTCCTATGCCAACTGGTGACCACATCGTACGTGGGTACTTCGGTCTCGGCGATAACGAGAGCGTCGTTCATGTGACCAGCGATGAAGACTTTCTCCTGCACATCTGGGCCAGGAATATCGAAACCTCGCAAGGTGGCGTACAAGTGCTGACGCCCCCAAGTCAGTTTCGAGGAAGTGGGGCGACGGGACCTCAAGATGGGTTGGTCCTTGACGTCCCTGCCCAGACTGGCATGACCCTCGGATGCATTGGGGCACAGGGCGGCGAGACCATCGATCTCTCGAATGCGTTTGGCGCCAGAGTGACTGTATTTCTAACAGTTGTCACGGCACGCGGCGCAGCGGTGACGATGACCAGTGAATAAAAGTGCGCACGGTCGTGCGGCCCCGGACCGCTGGTTCGCCACAACCGAGCCTTTCCCCAGGGATAGCGATCACTCCGCAAGCGGGGCACCCGCCGGATGGCGTCCTTCAATCTCGTGATCCATCCAGATAGCCTCGGACATCTGGCCGTGATCGACGGTTGCGACGAGCGACTCGACGGAAGCGGTGCCGTCCCAGAGCACGTGAGAGGAGCCGCTGCGGAGCGTGGCCAAAGCGGCCAGGACGCCTCGCAGTCACCGGGTCAGCAGCTGTTGAAGCTGCTCCCGCTCCATACCGTCGCCTCCCCCGTAGGTGTTGTGCTGTACAGCAACAGATACAGGGACCCAGCGACCGCACCCGACCAGTCACGTCCCTCAGAGCTTTGAGGGGATCGGTATGACCGCGACCGACCGGTCCAGATAGAGCTACGGATCAGAAGGCTTCCGGCCGTCGCACCAGTCGACGGCAGCAGCCGGAACGTGATCGGATCGAACTCCTAAAGCGGTGCTCTGAGAGGGCATGTGTGCCACGACTCGGCTGCTGCGGTGGCTGTCATCATCATTGGATGGCAGACGAGCAACTACCGGCAGGGTGGACCCTGGAGGAGATCCGCAACGTCTCCGGCGATCGGGAGGCCACAGCTCTCGACAACGATCGCGTCGTGACGTGGCAGGGCTGGCCAGCAGAAGATGAACGGCTCGACGCCGAGATCGTCTTGGGGTTTCATGGACTATGTCTGGTGAAACCCGTCAACGACGACGACTGGTACATGGGCAGCCTGAACGACGATGGCAGCGTCGACTGCTGGAGCGCCTACGGCGATCTCTACCAGGCGCTTCGCGGCCTCTAGCCTCGAAGGCAACCGCACCGGGTCCACATAGCAAGGCCCGTCTCAGTACTCCGGGGGCCTGACGGCCCCACCCGGTGGGCGTGAAATGGTGATCCCCTTGCGGTTCCAGTCCGCCACGATGGCATGCCAACTGGCCCCCTCAATGAGGCGCTTGACCGCGTCCCGAATGTGCTTGGCCTCGGTCGGATCAAGGGTGCGCTTGTCCTCCTGCCATCCGAACGGGCGCGTCCCACCGACAGGTATGCCCCGGTCTCGTCGCGCCTTGTGATTGCGGCGAACGCGGCGAGCGGTGTCGGCGGACTGCTTGTTGGCCATGGCAACGACGACACGTGCCATGGCGCGCCCGTTGTCGGTCAACAGATCCAAGGTGCCCGTGATGTCGATGATCGGCCAGTGGTAGTGCTCAACGGTCTCGATGGCGTCTTCAAGATGCCGGGGGTCCCGGGTCAGACGGTCGATGTCGTAGACGATCAATCCGTCGATGCGCTCGCCGTTCGGGGCCTTGCCTCGCTTGAGATCTTCTAACGCGCCCTCGAACACGGGACGCACCACGCGGTAGCCGATACTGCCATCGGGCAGACGCACGCGCTTGCGCTTCCAGGCGGAGGTGTCCGGCTCCATGTACGTGTGCACACACCGACCGCCTCGGCTCTCGACGAACCCGCGGCCGTCCCTCTCCTGCTCCTCAGTGCTCTTGATGTCCCTACCGGTGACGAACCGAGGGCCAGCCTCCTCCGACGTAGCGTCAGAGGAGATCTCGCCCTCGGTCTCTTCGGTGGACAGTCGGGCCAAGCCAGCCCAGTTCTGTCCCTCCAGATTCCCCCAGTGCGCTCGCTGTACTAAGTCATCTCCCATGGGAGAAAGGTTACGTACGCCGGGGTGCTGTGCCAGTAGTCACGGGTCTCCACGGCCAGGCCGGTCGCGTCGAAGCGCACGAAGACGCAGCCCGCCAGCGTCGACGGCTGTCCGTCCTCCTCCGCGAGGACGCGGAACTCGGCGACGGCGAGGCCGTCCTGCCCGATCACCGGTTCGGAGAACCGAACGTCGGTCGCGTGCTCGGCCGCGAAGGACCACCGTACATATGCGGCGAGTTCGTCCCGGCCCCGGTGCGGCTCGCGGAACGGCATGGACCGGTGGACGCAGTCGTCGGCGTACAACTCCAGGATCGCGTCGACGTCGTGGGCCGCCCAGGCCCGCTCCCACACCCGGACGAAGCGCCGGGCCGCCTGAGCCGTGTCCATCGCCGGCCTCAGAGGTGGTTGAGCAGCCAGCGCAACTGGGCCACCTCCTGGTAGGGGCCGCCGCCCTCGTGGTCGTTGAAGTCGTACACCTCGATGTTCTTGTCGTCGTGCGCCCACGCGTTGTACGCCGCGAAGACCGTCGACGGTGGGCAGGTCTGGTCCTCCAGAGCCACCGAGAACAGGGAGGGCATCCTGCCGCGCGCGGCGAAGTGCACGCCGTCGAAGTAGGAGAGGGTGCGCAGCACCTGGTCGGTGCGGCCGCGGTGGGTCTTGAGGTAGTTGCCGATCTCCCGGTAGGGGGCGCGGTCGGTGATCACCGTGGCGCGCGGGAAGTCGCACAGGAACGGCACGTCGGGCGCGATCGCGGCCAGATCGGGCACGAGACCGCCCACCGCGATGGTGATGCCGCCGCCCTGGCTCCCGCCGAGGGCCGCCATGCGTGCCGCGTCGACCAGCGGATGCGAGCGGGCCGCTTCCACGGCACGCACCGCGTCCGTGAACAGCCGCCGGTAGTAGTAGCCCTCGGGGTCCTCGACCCCGCGGGTCATGTAACCGGGGAACGCGGGTGCGCTGCCCACCGGGTCCGGTGTCTCGCCACCGCCGCCCCAGGCGCTGGCCTGGCCGCGCGTGTCCATCACGAAGTGCGCGAAGCCCGCCGAGGCCCACAGCAGATGCGTGTGCGGCAGACCGCGTCCGCCGCCGTACCCGATGAACTCGACGACCGCGGGCAATGGCGAGTTGGCCCAGGCCGGCACGGTCAGCCAGCCCTTGATGGGGTGCCCGCCGAATCCGGCGAACGTGACGTCGTAGGTCTTGACGGTCTTGAGAGGGGTCTCGATCGGCTCGAAGCGGGCGTTGAGGTCGTGCGCACGGGCCTCCTGGAGCGTCTTGGCCCAGAAGGCGTCGAAGTCCTCGGGCTCGGCGGACGCGCTGCGGTAGTCGCGGAGTTCGTCGAGGGGGAGGTCGAACAGGGCCATGAAGGACCACCTTTGACATCAGCGGGTGCGGATGATCACACCGTACGTGTGCCATCGAAGGGCGCCAAGCCTGCCTCGCGACGGGCCGCCGGCCGGGCCGTGATCCATTCCGTCGCGCCTCGTCCGCGCCCTCGTCCGCGTCGGCGAGCCGGGCTGGAGGCCGGTTCAACAGGGCGGTGAGCAACTTCCCGCTGCCACGGCCCCGTTCAGCGGCTACCGTGAGAGACCGAGCGGTGACGTCTCGTCGGCTCTCACCGGGGGAGGGGCGCATGGGAGGGGACGGGCGCAGGCACGGGACCGGTTTGCCGAAACTGCGCCTGGACGAGTTGCTGGAGGAACTCCAGGGGCGGATCGAGACCGTCCGTGGCACCCGCGACCGGCTGCAAGGCCTGCTGGAGGCGGTGCTGTCGGTCGGGCGTGAGCTCGACCTGGCGCAGGTGCTGCGCCGTATCGTCGAGGCCGCCGTCGTGCTGGTGGACGCCGAGTACGGAGCGCTCGGAGTCATCGGACAGCAGCAGAAACTCGCGCAGTTCATCCCCGTGGGCGTCAGCGACCAGGTATGGGCGGCGATCGGCGACCTGCCCTCGGGGCACGGCCTGCTGGGCGAACTCATCCGGCATCCCGAGCTGTTGCGGCTGGCGGAACTGTCCGAGCACCCGGCGTCGTCCGGATTCCCGCCGCACCATCCGCCGATGCGCACCTTCCTCGGAGCCCCGATCCGGGTGCGCGACACGGTGTTCGGCAACCTCTATCTGACCGAGAAGCGCGGCGGGGGAGAATTCGACCCCGAGGACGAGGCCGTCCTCGCCACCCTCGCCGTGGCCGCCGGTGTGGCCATCGAGAACGCCCGCCTGTACGGCGAGGTCAGGCTCAGGGAACGCTGGCTGGAGGCCGGCGCGGAGATCACCAGCGGGCTGCTGTCCGGGGTGGCCGAGCCGCAGGTCATGGAGGTCATGCTGGAGCGGGCCCGGGAGATCACCGGGGCCGACCTGGGCGTCGTCGACCTCGTGGTCGAGGGCACCGGCGATCTGCGCGGGGCGTTCGCGCTCGGGCAGCACGCCGAGACGCACCTCGGGCTCGTGCTGCCCAGGGAGGGCACGTTCGCCGGCGCCGCCCTGACCGCGGGCACGCTCGTGGCCACCGCCGACGTACGCAAGGACACCCGGATCAGCTACGGCCCCGACCGCTGGGAGGGCCTCGGGCCCGCCGTCGCCGTACCCATGGGCACGCGAGAGGGGCTGCGCGGAGTCCTCATGCTGGCCCGGGGCGTCGGACGGCCGCCCTTCACGGAAGTCGAGACCGCGCCGCTGCTCGGGTTCGCAGGGCAAGCCGCGCTCGCGATGGAGCTCGCCGAACGGCGGCGCGACGCCGAGCAGTTGAGCCTGCTCGAGGACCGCGACCGGATCGCCCGCGACCTGCACGACCTCGCGATCCAGCGGCTGTTCGCGACCGGGATGACCCTGCAGAGCGCCCAGCGTTTCGTGCAGCATCCACAGGCCGCCGAGCGGCTCGGCCGGGCCGTCGACGACCTGGACACCACCATCAAGATCATCCGCTCGACCATCTTCGGGCTGCGCGCCCACGAGACCCCCGACGCCGGTCTGCGCATCCGCGTGGTGCGCGCCCTGGAGCAGGCGGCCCGCGTGCTCGGCTTCACGCCGGCCCTGCGGATGGAGGGGCTGATCGACGTGGACGTGCCCGGCGCCATGGCCGAGGACGCCCTCGCCGTCGTCGGCGAGGCCCTCACCAATGTGGCCCGGCACGCGGCGGCCGGCGCGGCGGAGGTGGCCCTCGTCGTACGCGAGGGCCACCTCACGCTCCGCGTCGACGACAACGGCGTCGGCATCGACACGGACGGCGGCCGCCGCAGCGGCCTGCGCAACCTCGCGGAACGGGCCGAACGGCTCGGCGGGGAACTGACGGTGGCGACACGTCAGGAGGGCGGCACACGACTGCAGTGGCGGGTGCCGCTCCGGTCACGCTGAGTCGCGGGTTCCAGGGGATGTCTTCTGCTGCGGTCGCG
>NZ_JBIAVS010000014.1:0-326383 GCF_042894545.1 Streptomyces sp. NPDC001530 | reverse complement strand
CGCGGTGAGTCCTCGTGGCCCAGGGACGTCTTCTGCTGCGGTCGCGGTGAGTCCTCGTGGCCCAGGGACGTCTTCTGCTGCGGTCGCGGTGAGTCCTCGTGGCCCAGGGACGTCTTCTGCTGCGGTCGCGGTGAGTCCTCCTGACCCAGGGGACGTCTTCTGCTACGGTCGCGCGGAGTCCTCCTGACCCAGGGGACGTCTTCTGCTGCGGTCGCGCGGAGTCCTCCTGACCCAGGGGACGTCTTCCGCTCCGGTCACGTGGCGTCCCCCTGGCCCAGGGGACCCCTCCCGCTCCGGTCTGGCCCAGCTCACCGCTCCCGCCCCGACCGCGGTGGGAACTGTGTCGCGATCACCGCGGCCTGGATACGTCGCTCCACCCCCAGCTTGGCCAGCAGCCGCGAGATCCCGTTCTTCACCGTCTTCTCGGAGAGGTACAGCCGCTCGCCGATCTGCCGGTTGGTGAGCCCCTCGCCGATGAGGCCGAGGATGTCCCGCTCGCGCTCGGAGAGCCCGGCCAGTCGTGCGTCCTCCTCCTGGTGGGCGGCCCCCTCGCCCTGAGGGCCCCGCAGGGTGCTCATCAGCCGTGCGGTCGTCGCCGGATCGAGCATCGACTGGCCGGAGGCGACCGTGCGGACCGCCGAGATCAGATCCGAGCCCCTGATCTGCTTGAGCACATAGCCGGACGCCCCCGCCATGATCGCATCCAGCAAGGCATCGTCGTCGTCGAACGACGTGAGCATCAGACATGCCAACCCCGGTATCCGCGACCGCAGTTCACGACAGACGGTGATCCCGTCGCTGTCCGGGAGCCGGACGTCGAGGACTGCCACGTCCGGCCGCAACGCCGGTCCACGGACCAGCGCCTGCTCGCTCGTTCCGGCCTCCCCGACGACCTCCATGTCCGGTTCGGCGTCGATGAGGTCGTGCAGTCCCCGGCGGACCACCTCGTGGTCGTCGAGGAGGAACACCCTGACGGGCGGCGTGTGCGGCGCGTGCGCTGCTTCGTCCATGTCCACAGTTCCCCGGACGGTGGGCCCCGGAGGCAGGGGGCCCACGATCGATCGTCGCGTACGACGGCATACGTCGACAGGGCCGAACGGTCCCTTCATTGGGTTGCACCGCTGCCATAGGGGGAGTGCGCCGCGCGTGTCACGCCGTGCGTCGCCTCCACTCCGGTTCGGCGCGCGCCCAGTCGCGCCCCCGGCCGGAGGCGTGCGGCGACCCGGCGGCCCGTTCGCCCGTGATGTGGGCCGAACGGCCCCCGCAAGAGGCCGGTTCGCCTCTCCCGGCGTACCGCGTACGGCTGTCAGCGTCCACAGGGACCCGCACCGATTCCAGCGCCGTACGACTGAACCGCGACCGCCGTGGAACCTGAACCGCGACCGCCTTGGAACCCAAGCGCCACTCCGCGCAGCGAACGGCAGCCCTGGACCGGCTGACCGCCGAACTCCCGGAAGGCAGGAGCCATGACCCCCGGCACCCGGACCATCACCGTAGGAATCGACGGCTCGCGCGCCAGTCTGGACGCCGCCGACTGGGCCGCCCGCGAGGCCCGACGCCGCCGTCTCCCGCTGCGGCTGCTGCACGCGGGGCCGAGCCCCGTCGTGCCCGCACGGATCCCGGACGTCGACGTGCCCGCCGGGCGTACCCGCTCCGCACTCGACCGTGCCGCGATCCAACTGTCGTACGCCTACCCGGCCTTGGACATCATCGCCCGCAGCACCGACGCGCCCGCCGTCCCGACGCTGCTCGCGGCGGCCGCCGAGGCCGAGACCCTGGTGCTCGGCTCACGCGGTTTCACCGGGTTCGCCGGCTTCCCGGTCGGCTCGGTCGCCCTCGCCGTCGCGGCCCGCGCCGAACGCCCGGTCGTCGTCGTGCGCGCGGGCGAACTCCCCGAGGACGAGCGGATGCCCGCCGTCGACGGCACACCACCGAGCGCCGCCCCCTACCTACCAGTGGTCCTCGGCCTCGACCTTGACCACCCGGCCGACGACCTCATCCACTACGCCTTCGACACGGCCGCCGTCCGCTCGGCGCCGCTGCACGTGGTGCACACCTGGACGCTGCCCCCGCTGCCCGGCTACGCGCCCGGCGCGCCCGTGCCCGGCGACACGGCCGAGCGGGAGGACGGCAAGCGGCAGGTGATGACCAGCACGTTGCAGCCGTGGCGCCACAAGTTCCCCGAGACACCCGTCTCCGAGCAGGTCGTCTACGGCCACCCCGGACACCATTTGCAGAAGGCGTCCACGGGCGCCGGTCTCCTGGTCATCGGGCGCCGGGCGGGCGAGGGCCTGGGCCGCGCCGCGCGCTCGCTCGTCCACCACGCCACGTGTCCCGTGGCGGTGGTGCCGCACAACTGACGGCGGGTCCCGGGCCCGCGGAATCGCCTCAGCCGAAGCGCTCGATACGAATTCGGTCCACTGGCTGCCCTGCCTCCACCAGCAATCGCGAGGCGTGCTCCGCGAACCCGTTGGAGCCGCACACATATGCCTCCCAGCCACCGGGAGGCTGCTCGGCCAGGAGCGGTGCCACATGTGCGGCCGCCATACGTCCTACCGGCACACCGTCCGGCGCGCTGCGCGTGAAGACGGGCGTGGTCTCCGCGCCGTACTCCCGCGCGTAGATGAGCTCTTCGGGGCCGCGCGCCGAGACGAGCAGCCGCAGCGGCACGTCCAGACCCCGCGCACGGTGGTGCCGCACCATCGACATCAGCGGTACGACGCCGGAGCCGGCGCCGATGAGCAGCGCGGGCCGGTCGCCGGGCCAGGCGAAGAAGCCGCTGAGCGGGCCGCGCACCTCGACCGAGTCGCCGGGTCTGGCCACGGTGTGGAACCAGCCGGAGACCTCGCCGCCCTCGACATGGTCAAGGGTCAGCTCGATATGACCGGCGTCGTCGGGCGGTGACGCGAGGGAGTAGTGGCGCTGCGCCACATACCCGTCCTCGGCGGTCAGCCGCAGCATCAGATGCTGCCCGGGCAGATGCCCCATCCACTGCGGAACCGTGAACCGGAAGGTGGCCGCGTGCGGCGTCTCCCGGCGGATCTCGGTGAGCGTGGCCGTCTGCCACGTCCCCGCGGCGCGGTTGTTCACGGCGATCCGGCCGGGCACCGCGAAGCGCGTCGGCGGCACGAAAGCCTCGGTCGTCGTCTCTGTCACCGGAGTTGTCCCTGTCACGCGAGGTGTCACTGCCACCGGAGTCGTCGCAGTAACCGGAGTCGTCTCAGTCACCGGAGTAGCGCTGCTCTTCCCAGGGGTTGCCGCGCGCGTGATAGCCGTTCTGCTCCCAGAAGCCCGGCTCGTCGTGGTCGAGGACGGTGAGGCCCGCGATCCACTTGGCGCTCTTCCAGAAGTACAGGTGCGGCACGATCAGCCGCGCCGGGCCACCGTGTTCGGCGGGCAGTGGCTTCCCGTCGTACTCCCACACGATCCAGGCACGGCCGCCGGTGAGGTCGGCGAGCGGAAGGTTCGTGGTGTAGCCGGTGTGCGCGTACGCCACCGCGTGGGTGGCGCTCGCGTCGGGACGCACGACGTCCAGGAACGCGTCCAGGGACACGCCCCCGAAGCGCACTCCGAACTTCGACCAGCTCGTCACGCAGTGGATGTCGCCCTCGTACGCCGAAGCGGGCAGCGCGTGTGCCTCGTCCCAGTCCCAGGCGCGCGGCTCGGCCACCAGACCGTCGATCCGGAAGGTCCAGTCGGCGGGCGCCAGGTCGGGGGTGACCTCGGCGGACAGCACGGGCCAGTCGTCGCCCGCGTCGTACTGGCCCGGCGGGAGCCCGGCGTTCCGGACGCGTGGGCGTCCGGTGAAGCCTCGCGTGACGTTCATGGGGTGGTGCCTCCAGGCCGTCCGGGACGGCGGCCCGCGGATCGAGCGTGATCAGTGTTTACGCATTCAACCGTACGCGGCCGCGGACGGTGCTCCGGGCCGGGGCACCGGTCACTGCGGACGGCGGGGCCCCGATCATTGCGGACATATGAACTCTGCCTGGGCCGGGGAATAGCCGCGCCGTGATCTTCCTTGCCGCTAGTGCCGGATCCGGTGGCCCCTACAACCGGAAACGCTGGCCCTTGCGACCGGTGACAGCGAAGGAGAGTGAGGGAGCAGATGCCCAAGGCGTACGTCTTCACGCGGTACGGCGGCCCGGAGACCGAGGCCCTGGTGGAGCAGGACCGGCCGAGCCCCGGCCCCGGCCAACTCCTCGTCGCGGTGCGCGCGGCCGGCGTGAACCCCGTCGACTGGAAGCAACGCACGGGCTACCGCCGCCCCGGCGGCCCCGCGCGCGAGCTGCCCGCGGTGTTCGGCAACGAGGTCGCGGGAGTCGTCGAGGAGGTCGGCACCGACGTGACCGGCTTCGCGGCGGGGGACGAGGTCTTCGGCAACCCGGTGGCCGGCGGATATGCCGAGTACGCGCTCCTGCCCGTCACTGTCACCGCGCACAAGCCCGCCCAGCTGTCGTTCACGGATGCCGCGACCCTGCCCGTCGCGGCGGCGACCGCGTACGACGGAATCCGCCAGCTCGACCTGCCCTCCGGCACGACCGTGCTGATCAGCGGCGCGGGCGGCGGGGTGGGTGTGGCCGCCACGCAGATCGCGCGCGCCTTCGGGCAGCGCGTCGTAGGGGTCGCGAGCGACGGCAAGAAGGACTTCGTCGAGTCGCTCGGAGCCGTGCACGTCCCCTCGGGTCCCGACCTCGCGGAGCGCGTGCGCGCGGCGGCGCCGGACGGGGTGGACGCCGTGTTCGACCTCGTCGGGGGCGAGGTCCTGGAAGCCGCGGCGACGCTGCTGACCGACCGCACGAAGCTGATCACCGGCGCCGACCGGGACACTGTCGCGCGGCTCGGAGGCGTGCCCGTCGCCCGGGCCCGCACCGCCGCCGTACTCGACGAGGTGGCGAAGCTCGCGGTCGACGGAACGCTGCGACCGTTCGTGACGCGGACCTTCCCGCTCGACCGAGCCGCCGAAGCACTGCGCACCGTCGAGGACGGTCACGCACGCGGCAAGATCGTGATCGAGGTGCCCGCGTGAGCGCGCACCCGCTGGACAACCTGGGGTTGGGGGCGTCGGCCGGCTCGCGCCCGGTGGATGCTTCGGAGTTGGGTGCGTCGGCCGGCCTGCCCGCGGTGGATGCTCCGGGGCTCGGTTTGCCGCCCGGCCCGCGCCCGCTGGACCCTCCGGGGCTCGGTTTGCCGCCCGACCCCCGCCCGCTGGACCCACCGAGGCTCGGCGCACCCGTCGGCCCGCACCCGCTGGACAACCCTGCCCTCGGCTCCCTGACGGGCCCGCACGCTCGCTTCGCCGAGCGGCGCGGGCGCGTCCTGCGCTACCCCGTGGACGTATCGCCGTGGCTGGCGCTGCCGGACGAGCCGGAGGCAGACGACTGGGCGGACCTGGCAGCCCTGGTGGGCCCCGGCGGCGAGGCCCCGCTGGCCGGTTTCACCGGGCAGACTCCGGACGGCTGGGAGGTGACCTTCAGTGTGGAGGGCGTCCAGCTGGTCGACGACGGGATCGGCGCGGTCCCGGACGCGGAGGCCGTGCGGCTGGGCGCCGCCGACGTTCCCGAGATGCTTGACCTGGTCGAACGGACCAGACCCGGCCCCTTCCTGCCGCGCACCGTCGAGCTCGGCACCTATCTCGGGATACGCCGCAACGGCGCCCTGATCGCCATGGCGGGGGAGCGGCTGCACCCGCCGGGCTGGACCGAGATCAGCGCGGTCTGCACCGACCCCGGCTTCCGCGGCGAGGGCCTGGCCACCCGGCTGATCCTGGCCGTCGCCCACGGCATCCGCGAGCGCGGCGAGACCCTCTTCCTGCACACCGCGGCGGGCAACACCAACGCCATTCGCCTCTACGAATCCCTGGGCTTCCGACTGCGCCGCACCACCCGGTTCATGGCGGCGCGGGTGCCCGAACACCTGGCGGACGGGCAGACCGTGGGCGCCAGATGACGACGATGACGGCGGGCCTCGCGGGTGGAGCTCCTCAGCCCGCGGCCGCCTTTCTGACGGGCGGTTCCGATGCCGCGTTGTAGTGCACGAGATACGCGGCGAACCGTTCCAGATCCTCCTCCGGCCAGCCCTCCAGCCGCTCACGGAACGCGATACGGCGACTCTCGGTGACCTGGGCGAGGATGCGGGCGCCCGCCTCCGTCAGATGCAGCACCTGCACCCGGTGGTCCTCGGGGTCGAGCCGTCGCTCGATGAGCCCGGCCCGCTCCAGCGCGGCCACCTGACGGCTCACGGTGGACTTGTCCAGCGCGTAGTGCGAGGCCAGGTCGGTGGCGCGGCAGCCGCCGCTCTCCTCCAGATGACCGAGCAGGGTGTACGAGACCAGGGACAGCTCGGGATGCATGCGTCCCGCCGAGGCCCGGGCCCGCCGGGCGAAGGCGGTCATCTCGCGCTGAATGGTCTCGACGGCCGCCTCGACGGCCGATGCGCCGGTGACGACGGCTGACGTGCCGGTCGTGACACCGGTCTCATCGAACTCTTCGGATGCCTTCACGGGACCTCCCTCCGCTCTTTTGTTGCATAGTGCAACTTGAATTTTTGAGTTGTGTTTGCCAACCGTCTGGGTGCAGCGGAGGACAAGCTCGACGTCCGCACCGTCCCGAGCCGCACCGAGGCGGTCGACCTGCTCAAGTCCCGTGACATCACGGGCGCTTACGTGCTGAGCGCGAAGACGCCGGAGCTGGTCGTCGCCACCGCCGCGTCCGACATGGGCGCCACGGCCGTCGAGAAGGTCTTCACACCGGTCGCCGCCCAGCAGGGCGCGGCACTGAAGGTCACCGTCGTCGACCCTCCGGTCGACGACGACCCCACAGGCCAGGGCCTGTTCTTCCTGCTGATCGCGCTGAGTATCGGCTCGTACGCCTCCGTCGCATTTCGACCGCGACGGCCTGTCCGGCAACGTGGGGACGCTGGCCGCCTGGCTGGTGATCGGCCTGCTGGTCACGGCCGTCGCCGGTGCCGTCGAGCGGGCGCGCGTCCGTGGCGCCGTACGGGAAGAGCCCGTTCCCGAAGCCGAGAAGGTCCAGGAGAGGCAAGAGGAGCTGGAGGAGTCGGTCGCCGTCTGACGGTTCCTGTAGGGTGATCGTCCCGGCTGTGGACCGTCCCGGCCGAGGAGTTGGCGAGGAGGTGAGACCCATTACCGCTGTGTCAGGTCGGGTGCTCTCACCTCAAGGCAACCGGCTCACCGCCTGTAGGTGACCGCGAGAGCGCCCTTCGGATCGTCGAAAGGCTCTCGGCTTCCATGCCCCCTCTTTCTCCTGATTCCCTTTCCCTCGACTCCGTCGTCGCCGCGCTCCGCTCCGCGGGCTGTGTCTTCGCCGAGGACGAGGCGGAGTTGATCCTCTCCACCGCTCGCACGCTGGACGAGGCCGCCGCCATGGTGGACCGGCGCGTGGCGGGACTGCCCCTCGAACACGTCCTCGGCTGGGCCGAGTTCCACGGACTGCGCATCAGGGTGGAACCCGGCGTCTTCGTGCCGCGCCGCCGCACCGAGTTCCTCGTCGAACAGGCCGTCGCCCTGGCGCGGGACGCGTCCCTCGTCGTGGACCTGTGCTGCGGCTCGGGCGCGGTGGGCGCCGCCCTGGCCGCGTCCCTCGGCGGACCCGAGCTGCACGCTGCCGACATCGACCCGGCCGCGGTGCGCTGCGCCCGCCGCAACGTCGCGCCGTTCGCCGGTCGCGTCCACCAGGGCGACCTCTTCGCGGCCCTGCCCGACACCCTGTGCGGCCGCGTCGACGTCCTGGCCGCCAATGTGCCGTACGTCCCGACCGAGGAGGTGGGCCTGCTGCCCCCGGAGGCCCGCGACCACGAACCCCTGGTCGCCCTCGACGGCGGCGCGGACGGCCTCGACATCCTGCGCCGGGTCGCCGCCGAGGCCCCTCGGTGGCTGGCCCCCGGCGGCTGCCTCCTCGTCGAGACGAGCGGACACCAGGCGCCCCTGGCCGTCGAGGCCTTCGCCCGCGGCGGTCTGGTCGCCCGGCTGGCCGTCTGTGCGGAGAGGTACGCCAACGTCGTGATCGGCGTCAGGCCGTAGCCGCGCGGCCCGGCACATCCGACATGCCGCGTTCGGTCCCGGATCGTCGGGTCGCCCTGGTTCGCCAGCCACACTGTGGCTGATCGTGACGGGTGACGGAGGTGCGAACGTGAGCAGTCCCGAGGAGTTCCGTGCGTGGGACATCCGCGAGTCCGGGCCCGCCGATGCGCACAAGAAGGTGCTGCTGCTTCCCGGCGGAATGTGCGGCACGGCGTTCTACGACGACCTCATGGCCGCACCGGCGGTCGCCTCCGCGCCGGTGCGGCTGGTGGCCGCGACGGTGCCGGGCCATGCGGGCACTGCGCCCCCACGGGATCTGAGCATGGAGAACTACGCGGCGCTGGCCGGCGCGCTTGCCGCGGAGCACGGCTGCGAGGTCGTGGTCGGCCACAGCCTCGGTGCCAATGTCGCCCTGGAGATGGCGGCCGGCGGGCACTTCGCCGGCCCGCTCGTCCTGCTGTCCCCGACCTTCTCGGCGCCCGACGAGCCCAAGGCGCTCGCCGTCGCCGACCGCCTCGGACGGCTGCCCGGCATCGGGGCCCTGATCTGGTCCGCCCTGTCGAAGGTGGCGCCCCGCGCCATGGCGAGCGGCCTTCCCCCGGCCCGCCGGGCCGCGCTGGTCGCCGAGTTCAAGAAGAACGACCCGGCGTTCTGCCGCCAGGCGACCCGGCACTACTTCGACTACCTCGACCGGCATGGATCACTGGTCGCCCGGCTCCACGACTCGGGCGTACCGGCCTGGGTCGTACGCGGCGACCACGACGAGATCGGGCTGACCCACATGGAGCGCACCGCACTCGACGCGAGCCCGAACGTCACGATGGTCACCGTTCCCGACGCGGGCCACCTGGTGATGGTCGACCAGCCCGGCCCGGTCGCCGAACTCATCGCCCGGGTGGCACTCGGCTGAGTGGGCCGAGTGTGCGCTCCGTCATTGTGCAACTAGTTGCATAAAGCGTGGCCCGTCGTCTACAACAGACACACGACACCGCGCACGGAGGGCCCGATGAGCCGTTACCCGCACCTGCTGAACCCGCTCGACCTCGGCTTCACCACCCTGCCCAACCGCGTACTCATGGGCTCCATGCACGTGGGCCTGGAGGAGGCCGAGCGCGGCTTCGAGCGCATGGCGGAGTTCTACGCCACCCGCGCGCGCGGCGGCGTCGGCCTCATCGTCACCGGCGGCATCGCACCCAACGAGGCGGGACGGCCGTACGAGGGCGGTGCCAAGCTCACCACCGAGGCGGAGGCCGACCAGCACGCGGAGATCACCGCCGCGGTGCACCGCGAGGGCGGGAAGATCGCGATGCAGATCCTGCACTTCGGGCGGTATGCCTACCACCCTGACCTGGTCGCTCCGAGCGCCCTGCAGGCACCGATCAGCCCCTTCCCGCCGCACGCGCTCACCGACGCCGAGGTCGAGCAGACCATCGACGACTACGCGCGCGCCGCCCGCCTGGCGAAGCGTGCCGGGTACGACGGCGTCGAGATCATGGGCTCCGAGGGCTATCTCATCAACGAGTTCATCGCCGCCCAGACCAACCGGCGCGAGGACCGCTGGGGCGGCTCGTACGAGAACCGGATGCGTTTCCCCGTCGAGATCGTCCGGCGCGTACGTGAGGCGGTCGGCGAGGACTTCATCATCATCTACCGTCTGTCGATGCTCGACCTGGTGCCCGGCGGCTCCTCCCTCACCGAGGTCATCACGCTCGCGAAGGCCGTCGAGGCCGCCGGAGCGACGATCATCAACACCGGCATCGGCTGGCACGAGGCCCGTATCCCCACCATCGCGACCTCGGTGCCGCGCGGGGCGTACGCGTGGGTGACCAAGAAGGTCATGGGCGCCGTCTCCATCCCGCTGGTGACGACCAACCGCATCAACACCCCCGAGATCGCAGAGCAGTTGCTCGCCGAGGGCCACGCCGACATGGTGTCGCTGGCCCGCCCGATGCTCGCCGACCCCGACTTCGTCGCCAAGGCGCAAGCCGGGCGGCCCGAGGCCATCAACACCTGCATCGGCTGCAACCAGGCCTGCCTCGACCACACCTTCAGCGGCAAGATCACCTCCTGCCTGGTCAACCCGCGCGCCTGCCACGAGACGGAGCTCGTCCTCTCACCGACCCGGCTGCGCAAGCGCGTCGCCGTCGTCGGCGCCGGTCCCGCCGGACTCGCCTGCGCGGTCAACGCGGCCGAGCGCGGCCACGACGTCACCCTCTACGACGCCGCGCACGAGATCGGCGGCCAGCTCAACGTGGCCCGCAAGGTCCCCGGCAAGCAGGAGTTCGACGAGACCATCCGCTACTTCCGTACGCAGCTCGAACAGCACGGCGTGGACGTGCGGTTGAACACCCGCGTCACCGCCGGCGGACTGGACGACTACGACGAGGTGGTCGTCGCGACGGGCGTCAGCCCCCGCACCCCGGAGATCCCCGGCGTCGACCACCCCAGCGTCGTCGGCTACCTCGACGTCCTGCGCGACGGCGCCGCCGTCGGTGACCGCGTCGCGATCCTCGGCGCCGGCGGCATCGGCTTCGACGTCGCCGAGTACCTCACCGACAGCGGCGACAAAGCGAGCGAGGACCCGGCGACGTACTTCCGGAACTGGGGCGTCGACATGGACTACCGGGCGCCCGGCGGCCTCGCCGCGCCCGAGCGGCCCGCCCCGCCGCGCACCGTCCACCTCCTGCAGCGCAAGACCTCCAAGGTCGGCGCCGGACTCGGCAAGACCACCGGCTGGATCCACCGCACCGAGCTCAAACACCGGGGCGTCACCATGGTCCCCGGTGTCCAGTACGACCGGATCGACGACGCCGGGTTGCACGTCACCGTCGAGGGGCACAGCCAGGTCCTGGAGGTCGACACGATCGTGCTGTGCACCGGGCAGGAGCCGCGCCGCGACCTGTACGAGGAGCTGCTCGCCGCCGGTCGCAGCGTGCACCTCATCGGCGGCGCGGACGTGGCCGCCGAGCTGGACGCCAAGCGCGCCATCAAGCAGGGCACGGAGCTGGCGGCGGCGCTGTAGCCGGCCGATCGTCCCCCGGGACCGGGTCCCGGGGGCGTCCCTAGGATGACCCCATGTCACTCCCGCACGCGATCCTCACCGCTTTGCTCGAGAAGCCGTCGTCGGGCCTCGAACTGACCCGGCGGTTCGACAAGTCGATCGGCTACTTCTGGTCGGCGACGCATCAGCAGATCTATCGCGAGCTGGGAAAACTGGAGGCCGAGGGCTATATCCGCGCCCTGCCCTCCGAGCAGCCGGCCCGGGGGCAGAAGAAGAGCTACGAAGTCCTGCCCGCCGGTCGCGCCGAACTCGCCCGCTGGACCGCCGCCTCCCAGGACCCAAAGCCCCTGCGCGACACGATGCTGCTGCGGCTGCGCGCCTCGGCCGTCGTCGGCACCGCGGGCGTCGAGGCCGACCTGCGCCGCCATCTCGTCCTGCACCAGCGGCAGTTGGCGGAGTACGAGGAGATCCAGGAGCGCGACTTCCCGCCGGGCAAGGACACCCCCCAGGACCGCCTGCGGCACCTCGTGCTGCGCGCAGGAATCGACCTGGAGACCTTCTGGACCCAGTGGCTGACCCACGCGCTGGAGGAGTTCCAGCACGTCGGGGACGGGGACCAGGCGGCCGCACACGAATAGGCGGCCGTCCCTCCGACCGGAGTCGGGTGGACGGCCGCCGGTGTGACGAACCCCTGCATCAGAGCCGGTGGGGCTTGGACCGACGGCGCAGGAACCAGGCCGCCGCCACGGTGCCGGTGGCGACCAGCACCGCGCCGCCCACGAGGGTGACCGTGCCGTAATCCTTGACTGCTCCGCCGACACCGCCCAGGACACCGCGCGTTGGTGAGGCCGTCGCGGAGATCGTGGGGGTCGAGACGATGACGGACTGGGTGCCCGCCGTCGACCCGTTCGCGCAGACCACGATGACGGTATAGGTGCCCGGACTCACGCCCGACCAGGACGCGGACTGACTAGTGCTCGTCCCTGTCAACGAGGCTTGGCGCCCTTGGGAGAAGTTCGCCTGTCCACTGGAGAGCAACGAGGCGTTTCCAAAACTGCTGCCGTTGCTCGGACACGCGCCGGTGGTGACCGAAACGGTGGAACCGGTGGTGCTCACCGAGATTCCGGAACCGACCGCGACGGCCGATGGAGCAGCCAGGGTGAGCGGCAGCGCAGCGGCGGCGGCCACCGTCAGGCCGGAGCGGAGAAGTATCTGAGTAGTACGCATAAGACTGCCCTCCAGCGGCACGGTTGGCGGTACTTCCCATGCGCCGCCGAGGATTGGAAAGGCCCGTGCTGCCTCAGGGCGAGCCAACGTGCCCCGGGCCCGGCCCGCATGCGGACGGGGACCGGGCAGGTGACGAATTCCTTCGTCCGGCGGACTGCTGAGGGCTTGTTACGGCAGGGGGCCGTCCGTCACCAGGTGCGGCCCGCCTGCAGCAGCCGCTCCCGGACGAGTGTCACATGGGGGTTGTCCGAGGCGCCGGGTCGCTGGGTGAGATACCCGGTGTTGATCGGCGGGTCCTCGGGCGTCAGCAGGGGTACCAGGGCACCGGAGGCCAGCTCGTCGAGGCACAGATAGCGGGGGAGCACCGTGATCCCGGCGCCGGCGACGACCGCCGCGAGGACACCCCGCAGATCGGGCACCGTGATCGCGGCCTGACCGGTCAGTCGTATCCCGAAGACATGCCGCCAGTAGCGGCGGGCGATGGGCAGATCCTCGGCGTACGTCACCAGGGGCACCCCGTGCAGCGCGGCCGGCCCCTCGGCGGCCACCTTGTCCGGACCGATGCGCTCGGCCCACTCCCGGGAGGCGACGAGCACGAACTCCTCGTCCGAGAGCGGCACCGAGGTCAGCGTGCGGCCGCGCGGCCGGGTCGTGGCGATCACCAGGTCGAATCGGCCGCCGCGCAGCCCCTCCAGGAGGTCGTCGGTCAGCCCGGTGCTGATCCGCAGCCGTACGCCCTGCCGGGTCAGCGGCGCCAGCGCGGGCAGCGCCTTCGTGCACAGCAGCTCGGCCGGTCCCGCCACGTGGACGGGGTCCGGCGGCTGGTCGGCGCCGAAGCCGCCGCGGTCCGCGACCGCCGCCAGCGCGTCCAGCGGCACCGCGACCTGCGCGGCCAGCTCGTCCGCCACCGTCGTGGGCACCACACCCCGCGGCCCCCGCTCGAACAGCTCCCGCCCCAACTGCTCCTCCAGCGACCGCATCTGCGTCGTCACCGTCGGCTGGGAGAGGCCCAGCAGCCGTGCGGCCGCCGTGAACGAACCGGCCCGGTGCACCGCGAGGAAGGTGCGCAGCAGGGAGAGATCGAGAGATGCGGCGGCGGCATTGGGTTCCCTATGGGCCATACGAGTCACTCTATGGCGTGACTATCGCTGGTTGCCCGTCGTCCCCGTCGTCCCCGTCGTCACCGTGCGCTCCGCGGAGAACCCGCCCCACGTGCCGTCCGGCAGCTTCGCCCTGATCCGCACCCGGTGCGTGACCCCGGCGTCCCGGCCCACGTAGAAGCTGTACCGGGACGTGCCGCGCGGCGGGGTGCCGCCCCACACGAGCGAGGTCACCGCACGCCCGTCGAGATGGATCCGATACTCCGTGATCACCCCGTCCACCTCCGGCGCGACCCACGACAGATCGATGTAGTACGCCCTGTCCGCGCGGTGGGTCCTCGCGCGAAAGCCGGTCGGCGCCGTGCCCTGGCCGTCGTCCGCACCCGGTGCGGTGGTGAGCCGGACGGCGTCACTCCCGGGCGAGAGGTTGTCCGCCGCGTCGCGCGCCCGCACGGTGAAGGAGTAGCGGGTCCCGGGCCGCAGTCCGGTGACCACTGTCGCCGTCTGCGCGCCGCCGACGCTGTGGATCTTCGAGGCGCCCTGATAGATGTCGTACGAGGCCACGGCACGGTCGTCCGTCGACTTCTCCCAGGACAGCTGGGCCGCCCGGCTCCCCACCGCCTTGCCGTGCGGCCGGCCGGGGCGGGTGGGGGCCGTGCGATCGGCCGCGACCGCCGCCGGCGTGGTGGCGCGCACCTGCTTACTGGGCGGTCCCAGGTCCCCGGCGGCGCTCCGGGCCCGGACGGTGAAGACGTACGTGGTGGACGGTGTGAGCCTGGTGATGTCCACCATGTGCTCCGCACCGGGCACGTCCTTGACCTTTGTGGTGCCGCGAAATACCTCGTAGCGGGTGACCTGCGGATCCCCGGAAGCCAGGTTCCACATGACGTGCACGCTGGTCGCGCTGCCCGCCGCGGCGGTGACGCCAAGCGGCGCCGAGGGCAGTCGTTCACCCCGGCCGTCGTCGTGCGCGCCCCACCCGCAGGCCGCCAGCACGAGCAGAGCGGCGCCCGTCGACGCACGCGTCACGACGCGCATCGACGCGCGCATCACAGCAGGGGGAACACGTCGCACGGGCCTGCCCTCCCTCGACGGGATTGGTCTGTACCTATAAGACACGGCTGACGCGGTCACATCAAGGGGATGGGCGGCCATTGGTCGGACTGTCGTACGGGTACGTATGCTGATCCTGACGCGGCGTGAACTCGCCCTTGTCTCAGGGAAGTTCATGCCGACGGCGCGGACCGCTGTCGTCGCTGATCCCGCGCCGGCGAGGGCGGTCGAGTGGCCGGAGCCGACTGCGGCTCGAGCCACTCGACCGCACGGCGCCCACCGGAGCGCCTGCGCGCCGTCCGGCCCCCTCTCAGTGGACGCTCCGTCAGATGCGCACCAGATTTAGCCAAATGACCCTCAATATCACCCAGGAGAGGGTCACTTATCGTGCGTGTCCAGTCGCTGACGCTGGTCGCGGCCGGCGCCGCCCTGCTCGCTGCCGCACCGCTGGCGCCCGCCACCGTCGCACTGCCGAGCCGACCCGTGGCGGCGGTGAGTGAGGGAAGGGTCCGGGCCGCCGACCTGCTCGCGAAGGTGCGCGGCTGTGACCCCGTCTCGCACGGGCGCTACCGCAGCGACGAAGACGCCCGCGCCGACACCCCCGTCTGCGGCACGCGGGGCACCGTGTTCTGGAAGGCCGACAGGTTGGTCACGTACGACGCCGACGCCTTCGGGTCGTGCTTGACGAACAGGTGCACATGGTCCGGCATCACCTCCAGCGCCACGATCTCCCACCCCCGCTCGTCGGCCCTGGCGCCAATCAGTTCCGTTCCTCCAGGCGTGCCGCGACCCGGCCGCCGAGGACGCGGTACTTCGGGCACCACACCACGTGCAGCCCGAGGTCATACACGCCGCCGGAGAACCGGCGAACCTTCCTGGTCACAGCCACATACCCACCCTCCGCGCGGCGTGTGACTAACAGAGCACGGACTGTGGTCGATGTTCACAACGAGCTGCTGCGCCGCTCCGCAGCGCCGGATTCGATTCCCCCACCGGCCAAAGCCGGTGGTCCCCTCGAAAGGAATCTGATCGAGCGTGCGATGGGGAGTTCGCGCCTCAGACCTTTCGGTACGTGTACGCCTCCACGGCTGCCGCCTCCACCGCCGCGAGGTCGGCTCCCGTCGACGCCGTGACCACCGCGGCCAGCGCGCCCTCGACGAACGGCGCGTCCACCAGGCGGGTGTTGTCCGGGAGTTCGTCGCCCTCGGCGAGCAGTGCCTTCACGGTGAGGACCGCGCTGCCGAGGTCGGCGAGGACGGCGACCCCGGCCCCTCGGTCCACGGCGGCGGCCGCGGCGGCGACCAGCTCCGAGCTCGTGCCGAGTCCGCCGTCCACGGTGCCGCCCGCCGGGGCGACGGGAGCGGTCGTGCCGCCGCCCGCGAGGCCCTTCGCCAGTTCGGCCACGGAGGCGGCGACGGCCGCACTGTGCGACACGAGCACGATGCCTACAAGTTTGCCCGTGGAGTCACTCACCGGCCGCCTCCATGAGCGTCGCGATCAGGAGCGCTGAAGACGTGGCGCCAGGGTCCTGGTGCCCGATGCTGCGCTCACCCAGATAGCTCGCCCGTCCCTTGCGGGCCTGCAACGGCGTCGTCGCGACGGCGCCCTCATCCGCGGCGTCCTTCGCCGCGGCGAAGGAGTCGGAGAGCGCGTCGACCGCGGGCACCAGCGCGTCGATCATGGTCTTGTCGCCGGGCGCGGCTCCGCCCAGCGCCATCACCGCGTCGACGCCCTCGCGCAGGGCGTCCGTGAACTGCTCCTCGGACACCTCGGCGGCGTCCCCGAGCGCCTTGCCGGTGCGGCGCAGCAGGGTTCCGTACAACGGTCCCGACGCGCCGCCGACCGTCGAGATCAGCTGCCGCCCGGAGAGCATGAGGACGGCGCCGGGCGTGTCCGGCGCCTCCTTCTCCAGCGAGGCCACCACGGCGGTGAACCCGCGCTGCATGTTCTTGCCGTGGTCGGCGTCGCCGATCGGCGAGTCCAGGTCGGTGAGCCGCTGCGCCTCGCGGTCCATGGACGCGGCGGTCGCCGTCATCCAACGGCGGAAGAAATCGGCGTCGAGCACGGAATCTCCTTGCGTGTGCGGGCGTGGACTGCGTGTCGGGCGTAGCCCGTGTGTATCAGGCGGGCGAGCGGTGACTGCGTGGGTGAGCGGTGACTGCGTGAACGAGTGTTGACGGTGCGAGCAAGTGTCGACTGTGCGAGCAAGTGTTGACTGTGCGGGACGAGCTCGGCCGGTTGCCGGACCGCGGCAGTCGGTCGCCTGTTGACCGGGTTCACACGCCCCAGCGCAGGCCCGGTGTCTTCACCGGTGCGTCCCACAGCCGCAGCAGCTCCTCGTCCACCTGGCACAGCGTCACCGAGGCGCCGGCCATGTCCAGCGACGTGACGTAGTTGCCGACCAGCGTGCGCGCCACGGCGACTCCGCGTTCGACCAGCACCCGCTGCACCTCCGCGTTGAAGCCGTACAGCTCGAGGAGCGGGGTCGCGCCCATGCCGTTGACCAGGACCAGCACGGGATTGCGTGGAGCGAGGTCCTCCAGGATCGCGTGCACGGAGAAGTCGGCGATCTCCCGCGAGGTCATCATCGCGCGCCGCTCCCGGCCCGGCTCGCCGTGGATGCCGACACCCAGCTCCAGTTCCCCGGGTGGCAGGTCGAAGGTCGGGCTCCCCTTGGCCGGAGTCGTGCAGGCGCTGAGCGCGACGCCGAAACTGCGGGAGTTCTCGTTGACCTGCCGGGCCAGCGCTTGGACCCGCTCCAGTGGCGCGCCCTCCTCGGCGGCGGCGCCGGCGATCTTCTCCACGAAGAGTGTCGCGCCCGTGCCACGCCGTCCGGCCGTGTACAGGCTGTCGGTGACGGCGACGTCGTCGTTCACGAGGACCTTGGCGATCTGGATGCCCTCGTCCTCGGCGAGCTCGGCCGCCATGTCGAAGTTGAGCACGTCACCCGTGTAGTTCTTCACGATGAACAGCACGCCCGCGCCGCTGTCCACGGCGGCCGCGGCCCGCACCATCTGGTCCGGCACCGGAGACGTGAACACCTCTCCAGGACAGGCCGCCGACAGCATTCCGGGACCCACGAAACCGCCGTGCAGCGGCTCGTGTCCCGACCCGCCGCCGGAGACGAGGCCCACCTTTCCGGCCACCGGGGCGTCCCGCCGTACGATCACCCGGTTCTCGACATCCACCGTCAGCTCCGGATGCGCGGCCGCCAAGCCCCGCAGCGCGTCCGCGACCACCGTTTCCGCCACGTTGATGAGCATCTTCATGGAAACCTCCCGGTGAGATAAACAGGTAGGGCTCTTGTTTGACCTGGTCAGACGGGCTGCGGCCAGTTATGGATCTTGGCGCTTCTTCGTGGTCCGAGGCGGGGTCCGGTGGGGCTGACGCTGACTTATCGGCGACCTTCCTGATGGTGTGTCAGGTGCTGGTTGGCTGTAGCGGGCGGGGCTTTGGGGCTTTGGGCTCTGGGCTCAGTATCAACGGAAGCCAGTTCAGGGTCACGAACCTCGGCACGGTCGATCGGCTGGGGTCGACCCCAGCTGCTGCTGCGCTCGCCGGAATGTGCACGTGTGCTGCGGTCGCCTGTACGCGCCGGAGTCCACCATGGCCAAGGGCCCTGCGGTGTGCCACCGCTGTCAATATTGGCATGCGGTCTGTGAGGATGGCGGATCATGTGGTAGGCGCCTTCAGGTGCGGTCCGCCCGGCTTGACCGCTGGGTTTGACCGCTGGGACCAGCGGCTGAAGGGTCTTTCATTCCGGATCGGCCAGGCCCGGCGAGGCGCACGCAGCCTGCTCAGCCCGGCCTCCGAAGGTGCGCAGTCGCCTGTGTCCCACCAGCCGCTGCCCGCGATCACTCCGGCGCCGGCGATGGCGTACACCAGAGCGGTGTACCAGGCGAGTGCCAGTGCCGCGGCCCTGGCCGGTGCGGCCGAGACGTGAGCGGCTGTCAGTGCCCACGAGTGTCCGGGGTCGAACGGGGCCGGCTCGCCGGACTGCTGCGGCGCCGTCCAGACGCCGGGGTGCAGCAGCCCGTGCACGATCAGGAACGCTGCCACCAGCACGACGGTCATGACGGCTGCTCCGGACCGGTCGGTTCGATGCCGCCCATGTCCAGCCGGAACGGCGGGTACGTGTCCATCGTCAGAGCGGTGTAGGCGGCGACCCGCAGCACCCAGCGGTCGAGGATCAGGTCGAACAGGCTCTTCGGGTACTTCTCGGTGAACGCCATGATCACGGCTGCGATGACCACCAGCACCAGGCCGCGGGAGAGTCGTTCGGGGTAGGCGATGTCCAGCCGCGTCGGGTTCCTCACTCAGGCTGAACGGCGGATAACGGTCAGTGCCGAGGGTGCCGTACGAGTACTAGGCGACCCGCCCAACTCCAGCGCAGGACACCAAGATTGAAGTCGAACAGGCGGCGTGGACAGCGCTCGGTGAACAGGGATGGCGAAGAACACGATCACGCTCACCACGGTGAAGGCGATCCAGGGGAAGAACAGCACCACGTAGTGGGGAATGACCAGGATCCACTTCACCAGCCACAGCCAATCTCCAGGGTGGTCATGGAGCGGGCTCCGCCACATGGGCCGTGCGGGTCCGTCCGGGAGGTGATCCGGCCCAGCTGCGCACCGGTCTGCATGCAGCGGACCAGTACGTGCTCGCCGGAGCGCGGGACGACCGCGGACCACCCGAGAGTCCGGTCGGTGCGGTCCCGCAGGGGCCTCGGCCGCGTCGGGTTCGCCATGGGCGAGAGTCGGGGTCGCCATGGACGAGATACGTGGTGTGCGGCGCGGGGGCCCCGCGTAGCCACTGGAGAATCTGTGCGGCGTCGGCATGGGCGGAGACGTGCGGCGCGTCGGCGATCTTCGCGCGGACCGGCACGTACTCGCTGAACATCTTGAGTGCCCGGGCGCCGTCGACCCGGTCCCGGGCGCGCGTGCCCTGCGCCCGGCTCCGTCGAGCTCAGGAGCCAGATCCCCATCATCGAGCGGCTCTGCCGGAGCGCTGACGGCGTGGTCTCGGTCTCCGAGCACGTCGCATACCGGGTCGACGACGCCCGGCCCACCGGCACGTGAAACATCCGGGACCCCCGTTTGGGCAGTCCCGACGGCATTGGTGGGGGCGGGTTCGGGGGGCTCCGGGCACCCGCGAATTCCAGGCTGCTTCCGCCCCGTCGTTCACGTGGGCCAGCCGACGACCGGGTGAGGGCTCGGCCCGGACGCGCCCATGCCCTCGATGTCGCGCTTCGCGGTGTTGACCAACTGCTGGGCGAGGTCGTTCATGGCCCTGCCCGCAGCCAGTTCGTCACCGATCTCCGGCACGTCCCTGTCCGCCGGATTACAGTGCGCGACCCCGTGACCGGTGAGCTGCGTGGTTCCGGTATCCAGTACCACACGTGCCTTCGTCGTTCCCTCGTCCTCGAACAGGTAGAGGCGAATGTTCCATTCCACGGTGTGCGGCATCGCCTTTCTCCTCACCTTGCTGCGGACCTGTGTGATCCGGATGTGGTGCGTTCTGGGCTCCAGGGCCGGGTGATCGTGGCCTGCGTCTGCTCCTCGATGCGGCGTCGGACCCGGTGGGCGGGCGCGCTCAGCTGCTCGGAGGGCCCTGCACGAGGCGTGACGGGCGACCGGATCCGGCGGGCTGCCTGCGGCAACCCGGCGAGGTCGGCCGCGAATCTCTTCCGGCACTCGCCGAGCGTCGGCTTCTTGCCGGTGCGCTGCCCGTTTCGCATCACCATCTCCAGCAACGGCCTGCCACCGTCGGGTGGCTGTTCGTCGGCAAGACCGATGACGTCGGCGTAGTCGGGCCGGCGGAACACCTGCTTGGGCCGGGTGCCGTCCCCTTCGCCGCCGACAGCTTCATCACCGGTCGGCCGTCGTATTCCACCATCTTGCAGGCCGAGTCCAAGTATGGTTCGTCGGCCGAGACTCCGACGCGGGTGCCGACCGCGTGGATGCGGATCGGCGCTCCGGAGCGGACCAGTTCGTCCACGGCGTACTTGTCCAGACTGCCGCTGGCGGCTCACGGATGCCGCTCTGCGGGGTCGCTCAGAGCGTCGTCGGTTACGACACTTCCGGGCGGACGATCACGACGGGGCAGCTCGCGTGCAGCGCGACATGCTGACTGACGGAGCCCAACAAGGCACGGGCGAAACCGCCCCGTCCTCGGCTGCCGACCACCAGTGCCTCAGCCCCCTCGGCCGCCCTGAGAAGCACGTCGACGGGGTTGCCGCGCACCAGAAGTGCTGTGACCGACGCCGCTCGCTCGACGCCGAGGACATCCCTCAGTTCTTGAGTCATCCCTTGCCGGGCGTTCTCCTCGTCGAAGTCGGTGTCCACGGCCGGACCCGACCAACCGAGGGCCCCCGGCAGTTCCCACGAGGCCACGGCCTCCACGCTGCCACCGATGAGGTCGGCGTACCGGACGGCCCAGCGCAGTGCCGCGTGGGAGTCCGGCGACCCGTCGACGCCCACTACGACCCGCGACCCCGAGGCTTCCCTGTCCATCTGTCTCACCTCTCCTGTGGCACTGTCGGCGGCCAGGCACATCCGCCGCGTCTCCATCCACGCTGCGCGACTCGTTGGCGCCCCGCCAGACGAGGGCGGCCGAGGGCATGGCTCGGATGGTGTCTGGTGGCTGTCCAAGGCGCTGCGGAACAGGTCGCGGCCGTGGCCATTACCGGCTCGGCGTTCCACTCGCCCGGCATGTACCGCCACGCAGTACGCCCACCCAAGGCCGCCGGGATACGGACGGGCCTGCGGCGTTCATGGCCGACGGGCTCCGGCGGGCGGTAGCCGACGCGACCGTGGCGAGCGATGATGCCGCTGTCGGATGAGGCCGCACGCCGCGCCCCGTGGGCCGATAGCCCCTTGGCGCTCGGCAACGAACCGGAAGACCGGAGAAGGCGAGCCTCCTGACCGGCGTCTGGAGGCAGCCGCGAGTGGGCACCGCATGAGCCCCGCAGCGTCACAAGGGCACTCATGCGCCGCTGCTGGAGCGGCCCCGCACCGAACGTCGTCGGCCGTCGCCCCGCACTTCCGACGAACAGGCGCCCCCTGCTCCATTAGCGGACTCGCCCTCGCGTCGATCATGAGAGGGGGCACCACGCGAACGGGACGCGTGGCCCCGGAAGGCCCCGCACGTCGACCGTCATGTGGCCGAGGGCGCCCCGGAGTGGAGCCGGACGACGACTTCCGCCGTGAGCTATCGCCTTCTCCCGCCACAAAGTGGGGCCCTCGGTTGCTCCCCGGGAAATCGCCTTCGACCGGAATCTGCCGCACACCAGGAGCGGCAAGGTTATGCGGCGACGGTTGTGGGCGCGCGAACTCGGCCTGCCCGAAGGCGACATCTCGACCCTCGACACACCGGGGCCCCGGCGCCGTCGTTCCCGCCCGGTGCGGCGGACGCCACCGCGCACCACGTGACCTCGGCGCACCCGTCATGAGCACCACCCACAGGAAACCGGCCAAGGCATCCCGCCCCGGCACGCACCAGGACGCCGGGGCCAAGCATCATCGTGACCTCATGGCCTTCCGGGTGGACGGCGCACAGGCCCGGGCGCGCAAGTTCCGTACGCCGTCTGGCGCTTCAGGCACGTGCCGCGGCTCAGGCGCCTTCGGCGAGTGAGGAGAGGGCCGCGTCCAGCCGGCGTGTGGCCTCCTCGGCGACCGGGCGCAGTGCGTCCAGCTCGGTGAGCGTGACCTTAGCGCCGGGGGCGAGGGCCTGTACGGCGGTACGGTCGCCGGCCGTGGGTACGACGACGTTGCACGGCAGCGGCAGGCCGAGGTTGCGGTCGCGCGGTGGGCCAGCGACGGGTTGCAGGCGCCGAGGATCACGTAGTCCTCCATGTCCGACTAGCGCAGCGGAACAGCGAACGCCTCGGTATCGGTGATCCGCGTCGGTGCACCCCCGTCGGTCACCGCGGAGAGGGCTTCGAGCAGGCCCGGGTGCACGTCGAAGGCCTGGCCGAGATGCGTGCGGCGCAGCAAGCACAGGATGCGCGGGCTGCTGGTCACCAGCCGCAGTCGGCCTCCCTGGTTCAGGGCGCGGGTCCGGGCCCGGCACAGGAGGGCCAGGCCGCGGCAGTCGATGAAGGTCACGCCGCGCAGGTCCAGTACCAGTTCGGGCTGCGGAGCGGTGGTCAGGACGTCCAGGCGCGCGGAGATGGGCGCCGCGGTCAGGATGTCGATCTCGCCGTACAGCTCCACGACGACGGCCCTGCCGACGGCACGTTCGCGCAGGAGGGGCGCGGACTGGATCTGGGTCTTGGACATGTGCCACAGCGAAGCCGGACGGCGGGATGAGCGGAAGGGCCGATTGGTCCCTTTGAGGCGCCGTATGGGCACTGCCGACTGCCGTGGCGCAGCTGACGCGGATGACGAGCCGGTTTTCCGCGGCGTGGCCACCATGGCCGTGTCCGTCTGAGGTCGCCCGGCCCCGCCCGGCGGGGCGATAGGGGCCAAGCGGCCCATGCGAGTGGCTTCTGTCCCGGTCAGGATGGAAATGCGGAACCGTTCCGGTCGGAAGGAAGAGGGATCGTCATGAAAGGACTCGTCTTTCACGGCCCCGGACACTCGGCGTGGGAGGACGTCCCGGACCCCGATGTGGAGGACACCACCGACGTGATCGTCCGCGTCGACACCGTCACGATCTGCGGTACGGACCTGCACATCCTCAAGGGCGACGTGCCGGAGGTACGCCCCGGCACGATCCTCGGTCACGAGGCCGTCGGCGAGGTCGTCGAGATCGGGAGCGATGTGCGTACCGTCAGTCCCGGTGACCGGGTGCTGGTCTCGTGCATCACGGCGTGCGGCCGCTGCCGCTTCTGCCGCGAGGGCGCGTACGGTCAGTGCCGCGGCGGCGGAGGCTGGATCCTGGGCCACCTGATCGACGGCACGCAGGCCGAATTCGTGCGCGTGCCCCACGCTGACCTGTCCGTGCACCCACTATCGGGCTCGTTGGACAGCAAGGACGCCGTCCTGCTCGCCGACATCTTCCCCACCGCCTACGAGGTGGGCGTGCTCAACGGTCGGGTACGGCCCGGGGACACCGTCGCCGTCGTCGGAGCCGGCCCCATCGGGCTCGCAACGATCGCCACGGCGCAGCTCTACTCGCCCGAGAGGATCATCGCCGTGGACCTCGCCCCGGCCCGGCTGGACGCGGCCAAGGGCCTCGGAGCCGACGCCGTGGCCATCGCGGGCGAAGAGGCCGAGACGCTGGTCGCGGACCTCACCGGCGGACTCGGAGCCGACGTGGTCGTCGAAGCGGTAGGGGTCCCGGAGAGCTTCGAGACGTGCACGCGGATGGTGCGGCCCGGCGGGCACGTGGCCAACGTCGGCGTGCACGGCAAGCCCGCCGCGCTGCACCTCGAGGACCTGTGGATCAAGAACGTGACGATCACGACCGGACTGGTCGACACCTCCTCCACCCCCACCCTGCTGCGCATGATGGCCGCCGGCCGCCTGCCCGCGTCGTCCCTGGTCACCCACGCCTTCCCGATGAACCTGATGGAGGAGGCGTACGACGTCTTCTCCCGGGCCGCCGACACCGGCGCGCTCAAGGTCGTACTCGGCGGGCAGCCGCACGACACCGTGGCCATCAAGGCGGCCGACCAAGGGAAGTGAACGACCATGTCCGAGCAGACACCGTCAACCGGGGCGGCCGCACCGCTGTCCCCGCACAGCGACATCGGCAGGCGCATCAGGCGGCGACGCGAGGAACTGGGCCTCACCATGAAGGAAACGGCCGCGCGGGCGGGCACCGCACCCGGATACATCCAGTACCTGGAGGAACAGCCCACCGCCGCGCCGGGCATCGGCCTTCTCATCAGGCTGGCCGATGCCTTGGAGACCACGGTCGCGGCCCTGCGCGGAGGCGACGCCGACCTGCCGCCCGGCATCGGCCGGGCGGCCCTCCACCCCCAGTGGGAGGAGCTGAGCACCGAGGAATGCCGGGCGAGGCTGTCGACACACGGTGTGGGACGGCTCGCGCTGTCCACGGCCGAGGGGCCGGTCGTCGTCCCGGTCAACTACAGCGTCATCGACGACGCGGTCGTCTTCCGCACCACACCCGACACGACGCCCGCGGCAGCCGTCGGAACCCAGGTCGCCTTCGAGGTCGACCACATCGACGACGCGCTCAGCCAGGGCTGGAGCGTTCTCCTGCGCGGCCACGCACACGAGGTGACGGACCCCGATGCGGTTCGTCGGCTGGAGGAGCGGGCGTACAGCGGCCCTTGGGTGGGCGGCGAGCGCAACCTCTGGGTGCGCATCGATCTCGACAGCATCACCGGGCGCGAGATCACCGTGAGTTGATCCCACACCGGGTGGACCCGCCGCACCACAGCGGACACCAGTGACCAGTGATCGCGTGCGTCGCGTTCCGGCACTGGCGGCGCTTCAGGTCGCGCCTATGGTGCGTCGGTCGGGAGCGGCACCGTCCATTCCAGGAGGGTGCCGGTGGGCTCGTTCGATGTCAGCGTGAAGGTGCCGCCGAGATTCTCGGCGCGGGCGCCGATGTTGGCCAGACCGCTGCGGCGGGTGGTCGCGGGGTCGATGCCGCGGCCGTTGTCGGCCACCCGCAGCCGCAGGGTCGTACCGGTGGCTTCGACCCCGACCTCCATGGCGCTGGCGCCGGCGTGCCGGGCGGCGTTGGAAAGAGACTCGCGCAGCACCGCGAGCAGCTGTTCACGGTGGTCGTCGGGGACGTCGGTGTCCAACAGGCCGCTCATGCGCAGCGCGGGGGTGAAGCCGAGCGTCTCCGCCGCCTGGCCCACCTCGGCCACCAGCCGGGCACGCAGACCGGTGGCGCCGGAGCGGTCGCTCTCCCGCAGGGCATAGATGGTGGAGCGGACGACCTTGATCGTGTCGTCCAGGTCCTCCACCACCCGCTGGACGCGCTCGGCCACGTCAGGCCGGTCGGAGAGGCGGTTGAGGACCGACTGCAGACTGAGCCCACTGGCGAACAGGCGCTGGATGGCCAGATCGTGCAGGTCGCGGGCGATGCGGTCGCGGTCGTTCAGGACGAGCAACTGCTCGGCGTCGCGGCGGTGTTCGGCGATTTCCAGGGCGAGCGCGGCGTGGCCGGCGAACCCGGCGATCATCTCGACGGTGGCATCGGGGAACGCGGGGCCGCCCTGCTGGTTGGCGACCTGCAGGACGCCGCGGACGCGCTCGGGAGTGCCGAGCGGAATCAGGAACGCCGGACCCAGGTCCAGCACAGAGGCGCTCTCGGCCTCCGCGCGCGGATCCTGGGCGAGGGACGCGCTGACGATCGTCTCACCGGAGCCGAACACCTTGGCGGCCAGGCTGGTGCCGTCGGGCAGGGCCAGGCCCCGCAGCCGGTCGGCGTCGGTTCCGTCCGCCGCCTCGATGACCAGGTTTCCCGCGTCACCCACCGGCACCGCCAGGGTGGCCAGGTCCGCGCCGGCCAACTCCCGCACCGTGGCGGTGAAGGAGTGCAGGACCTCGGCGGGATCGGCGCCCGACAGCAGGGTGCGGGTCAGCTCACTGCTCGCCGCCAGCCAGCGCTCACGGCGGCGGGCGTCGTCGTAGAGCCGGGCGTTGTCGATCGCCACGCCGGCCGCCGCGCCGAGGGTGCGCAGCACTGCCTCGTCCTCCGCGTCGAACTGCGCCCCGCCGTTCTTCTCGGTCAGGTACAGGTTGCCGAAGATCCTGTCGCGGACCTGGACCGGGGTCCCGAGGAACGTGGTCATCGGGGGGTGTCCGGGCGGGAAGCCGACGGAGTCGGGGTGATCGCTCAGCACGGCGAGCCGCAGCGGCTGGGGCTTGCGGATGAGCAGGCCGAGGATGCCCTCGCCCAGCGGATAGTGGCCGATACGAGCGATGGTCTCCTCGTCCACTCCCACCGTGACGAACTGCTTGATGCCGCCCTCGTCGCCGAGGACCCCGAGCGCCCCGTAGCGGCAGTCGACCAGCTGCACCGCGGACTCCACGATCTGATGCAGCACCACGTCCAGGTCCAGGTCGCTGCCGATGGCCAGGACCGCGTCCAGCAGGGTGTGCACCCGGTTCTGGGTGCCGCGCACGCGCTTCACCTGGTCCTGCAGCTCCTCCAGCAGCGCGTCCAGGCGCAGCTGCGGCGTCGAGGAAACAGAGGCCGACGGAGCCTGCGGATCGGGTGCGCTCTGATCCATCCCTGTTCCCCTCACTCACTGCATCGCCGATCCCATCATGCCCGAGTGGCCCCTTACACAGTCGAGTGCATGTACTGAACAGGGCGGCCGTCCGCCCACCGGGGGGCACCGGCCCGGCCGATGAACAGGCCGGCCTATATCGGTGCCGCGGAGGCGGACACGACCACCGAGGGCATCCCCGCATACGCCTTCGGCCCCCGCAAGCGGGACGGCAAGGCACCGGTGCGCGACTTCGCCGGCCGCCGGGCGGTGGCCAGCCGCGGCGCGACCGCCTTCGAGCACAACCCGCACCTGGCCCTGCTCGGGACGCGGGAGGACCGGCCGAGGGACTGGCTGTGCGCCGGACAGGCGATGGAGCACGTCCTTCTCCTCGCGACCCACCACGGCCTGGCCACCTCCCTCACCTCGCACGCCCTGGAGTGGCCGGATCTGCGGGACCTGGCCCGCGACCCGCTGTCGGCCATGGGCCACGTCCAGATGGTCCTGCGCCTCGGCTACGGCCCGCAGGGCCCGGCCACGCCACGCCGGCCGGTGCGGGACGTACTGGACGTCGAATAGGTCGCTTCGGAGTCCGGTGCGCCCTTGTGCACCGCCGACGTTCGGCGGTGCGCAGGGGCAGGCCCGGTCAGGCGGGGCAGCCGGAGTCGGCGATCACGTAGTAGCCGGTGGAGGTCTCTTCGAGGGTGTGGGTGGTGAAGGTGTTGTACAGACCCATGTTCTGCTGGGAGCCGTTGGCGTAGGTGTAGCCGCCGCTCTGGTGGGCGCGGCCCGCGGCGACCTGGTCGTAGTTGTTCGCGGTGAAGCACTGAGGCTGGAAGCCGGTGGTGGTCGCCGACACGGCGGCGGAGGCGGCTCCGGCCTTGCCCGAGGAGTCGACGGCGGCGACGGTGTAGCTGTATCCGCTGCCGGAGGCGAGTCCGCTGTCCGTGTACGACGTGGAGGTCGTCGAGCCCGTCTTCGTACCGCCGCGGTAGACGTGGTACGACGCGGCGCCGCTGACGGCGTTC
Organism: Streptomyces sp. NPDC001530; assembly: GCF_042894545.1. Taxonomy (NCBI): domain Bacteria; kingdom Bacillati; phylum Actinomycetota; class Actinomycetes; order Kitasatosporales; family Streptomycetaceae; genus Streptomyces; species Streptomyces sp. NPDC001530. Next base: position 298,797 of record NZ_JBIAVS010000014.1, on the reverse strand, counting down.
CACGACAGCGAGACGCTGGTGTCCGTGGTGCCGGTGACCTTCAGGCCGCCGGGTGCGGGCAGACTGCCGGTGCTACCGCCGGGGGTGCCGTCCAGGCCCCAGAACTTCGCCGTGTAGTAGCTGGAGCAGATGTAGTTGAGGTAGTACGTGCCGGCCGTGCCGCACTGGTCGGCCCCGGAGCCCGGGTTCACGGCGAGGCCGTGTGCCATGCCGGAGACGGTGAAGGTCTCGACGGCGGGGTGTCCGTCGGCGTCGTTGTACACGGCCTGGGTGGTACCGCCGGTGAGCGTGGTGGTCGACGACGGGGTCTGGCCGATGCCCCAGACGTTCGTCCACTGGTCGCGGGACTCGGTGGCGTTGGCCGGGTGGACGGTGGTGTCGCCGGAACCCTGCCAGACGGCCACCCGCGGCCAGGGCCCGCTCCAGCCGCCTGACGCGCTGCGGACCAGGTCGCCCCACTGCTGCGGGGTCTTGCTGACCGGGTTGTACTCGCAGGTGAGTCCGCTGGTGAGATCGGTGGCGCAGCCGGCCGGGATACCGGAGTCGATGGATCCGCCCGCGAAGACGTCGGGGTAGTCGGCGAGCATCACGGAGGTCATGGCGCCGCCGGCGGACAGCCCGGTGACATACACGCGGCCGGGGTCGCTGCCGTACTGAGCCTTGGCGTAGTCGACCATCTGCTTGATGGACAGGGCCTCGCCCTGGCCACGTGTGTAGTCCCCGGACTGGTACCAGTTGAAGCACGAGTTGGCGTTGTTGGCGCTGGAAGTCTGAGGGAAGACCAGTGCGAAGCCGTAGGAGTCGGCGTACTTGGGCCAGCCGGAATGGCTGTAGTAGTCGCTCGCGCTCTGGGTGCAACCGTGCAGGGCCACGACCACCGGAGCGCCGGAGGGCAGGTTGTCGGGGACGTACGTGTACATCGACAGGTTGCCGGGGTTGGAGCCGAAGCCGGTCACCTGGGTGAGCGACGCCGCCGATGCGCTCTGCGGCACGGCGAACAGGGCGAGGAGCAGGGCCAGCAGCCCGGCCCAGCAGGGGATGCGGGCGCGGTCACGAACCGACATGCGGTCCTCCCGTGGTGAGGGGTTGAGGGGCGGCCGCCGCCCCGGTCGTCCCTCCGGAGCGGGCGGTCCGCTGCACCGTAGAACCGCGACGGCCGCCCGCCATTGGGAGCGGACCACACTTCTCGATCACCTCGGGTGTTGGCCGTCTCCACTGCGCATCGCGTCAACCTCAATGCAGAACGCAGGAGTTGACCAGGTCGCCGGACGCGGGCCTGGGCACGACGCCGCTCGCCGGCGGGGCCGCCCGGTGTTCGACCCAGTCGGTCAGGGCGCCGAAAGCGGAGCGGTAGCAGGGCAGGATCGGGCGAAGCCGGTCTGGAAAGGTGTCGTACAGGCCGTCGACGTGGGTGCCGTCCTCGATCGTGTAAGAGCGGTGCAGACGGCCGCGGTGGCTGTCGTCGATCATACGTGTGTAGACGTCCGAATCCGTCGCGATCGGCAGCAAAGCGTCGAGCGAGCCGTGCAGGGTGATCATGGGTTTGCCGATCCTGCCGGTGAGCGAGATCCGCTCGACCGCCCCGTGCACGGAGCGCGGCCGCGACGCGTAGGCGTACGAGGCGTCCGACGCGCAGGGCGCGAGGATCTCGGCCGTGGTCGAACCGGCTGACGCCCCGGGGCACTTGGGGTCGTAGGAGGGGTCGACCTCGGCGCGGTACACCTTCTGCGTCAGGCCCCAGTAGACCGCCTCGTGGTACGGCCACAGGAACTCACTACCGGGGGCGAACCCGGCGGCGATCATGTCGTCGTGGGTGGCCCGGCCCGCCTGGTAGGCGACCGCGGTCGGCAGATAGGTGAGCAGGTTCGGTCCGTCGGGCGTCCAGAGCGCGCCCTCCCAGTCGACCCCGCCGTCGTACAGCTCGGGGTGGTTCTCCAGCTGCCAGCGGGTCAGATAGCCGCCGTTGGAGATGCCGGTCATGTACGTGCGGCGCGGGTGGTGCCCGTACGTCTGCCGGACGACGGTCTTCGCGGCACGCGTCAGCTCGGTGGTGCGCCGGTGCCATTCCGCGATCGCGTCACCCGGTCGCTTGCCGTCGGTGTAGAAATCGGGGCCGCTGTTGCCCTTGTCGATGGAGGCGAAGGCGTAGCCCTGGGCGATGACCCAGTCGGAGATCAGGATGTCGAGCGAGTACTGCTTGCGCGTCCCGGGCGCGCCGGTCACCACGAGGCCGCCGTTCCAGTGCTCGGGCAGCCGGATGACGAACTGGGAGTCGTGGTTCCAGCCGTGGGTCTTGTTCAGGTGCGAGGAGTCGGGGAAGTAGCCGTCGACCTGGATTCCGGGGACGCCGGTGGGGTTCTTGGTCCCCTTCGCGGCGAGTGAGGCCCAGTCCGCGGGGTCGGTGTAGGCGGTACCGGCGGTCGCTGCCGTGGTCATGTCGGGCAGACAGGCCGTGGTCTGGAACTCCGCACCGGGTACGGCGATGCGGCCTTGGCCCGTACAGGGGTGCGCCGATTCCGCCGTGGCGCTCGCGGACACGCCTGCCGTCGACAGGAGCACGGCGGACAACAAGGTGAGGGTGCGTCTCAGGTGCATGGTTCGGCCTCCGGGGCTCGATCGGGGTACGGATCAGGAGTCGAAGCGGGCGCGCAACGCCTTCTTGTCGAACTTGCCGACTCCGGTACGCGGGATGGCCTCGACGACCTCGATACGGTCCGGCAGCTGCCAGCGCGCGAAGCCTGCGGCCTCGAGGTGCGCCCGCACGCGCTCGAGGGTCACGGTGGCGCCCGGGCGCACGGCGACGCAGATCAGCGGACGCTCCTGCCACTTGGCGTCGGGAACGGCGATGACCGCGGCCTCGGCGACCTCGGGCAGGGCCATGACGGCGGACTCCATGTCCACCGAGGAGATCCACTCGCCGCCCGACTTGATGAGATCCTTCGCGCGGTCGGCGATGACGACATAGCCGTCCGGTGAGCCGACGGCGATGTCCCCGGTACGGAACCAGCCGTCCTCGGTGAACTGGGCGGCGCCCTCGCCGCCGAGGTAGGAATCGGCGATCCACGGCCCGCGCACCAGGAGATCACCCATCGAAGTGCCGTCCCAGACAAGGGAGTTGCCCGCCTCGTCACGGATGTCCATCTGCACACCGGGCAGCGGAAGACCGGCCCGGGTGCGCACCGCGTCGGTGATCCGCTCCTCGTCCCAGTCGCGCATCCGCTCCTTCGGCCACGCCAGACTGGCCAGTGGCGAGGTCTCGGTCATGCCCCACACCTGCACCAGAGGGATGCCGAAGTCGCGCCGATAGCGCTCGATCAGAGCTCGCGGCGGACGGGCGCCGCCGCACAGCAGATGCCGTAGCTCGGGGAGCCCGCCGTGGGCGGTGATCTCGTCGGCGACCGCCATCCAGATGGTGGGCACGCCCGCGGCGACCGTGACCCGCTCGGCGGCCATCAGCTCGACCAGCGCCGCAGGGTCCAGCGAGCCGCTGAGGAACACCTGCTTGGCGCCGTACGGAGTGGCGGTGTAGGGGACGCCCCAGGCGTTGGCGTGGAACATGGGCACGACCGGCAGCACACAGTCACCGGGGCCGATGGCCATGGCGGCCTGCGAGGACGCGGCGATGGCGTGCAGCACGGTCGAACGGTGGGTGTAGAGCACGCCCTTGGGACGTCCGGTGGTGCCGGAGGTGTAGCACAGGCCCAGCGGCGACCGCTCGTCGATGTCCCGGGGGCCATACGCGTCCGGCAGGCCGGCGATCAACTCCTCGTACGCCACCACCCCCGGCAGCGCGGTGTCCGACACCGCGTCGCCGAGCACGACGACATGCCGCACGCCGGCGAGGCCGCCCCGCGCGTGCACCTTCTCCAGCAGTGGCAGCAGATCGGGATCGGCCAGGATCGCGCGGTCGTCCGCGTGGCCGATGACGTACGCCAGGTCCTCGGGGGACAGCCTCAGGTTCAGGGTGTGCAGGACGCGCCCGGTGCAGGGCACAGCCCAGTAGGCCTCCAGATGCCGGTAGCCGTTCCAGGCGAGGGTGGCCACCCGATCGCCCGGCTCCAGACCGAGGGCGTCCAGAGCGTGCATCAACTGCTGGGCGCGGCGGGCGAATTCGGCGTACGTGTAACGGTGCACACGGCCGTCGGGCAGTCGCGTGACCACCTCGGTGTCGGGAAAGTAGCGCGGGGCATGGCCGAACAGCAGCCACGTGTTGAGCGGGGTCTCCATCATCGCCATGGCGCACATCGTCATCGTGGCGCGGGAACCGAGCGACGGAGGAAGACTCCAGACCGTCCCGCAGCGCAGTGGAGCAAGTCCCCACACCGGCGACGGGTGGCGCGACGCGGGGACGGAGAAAACCCACACCCACGCGAGGGCGGCTTGTGGAGATTCTCTCCGTAGCCGCTGCTCATGGCCGAACTTAACGTCTGCCCCACATCGGCATCCGTCGGTGCATCCCCCGCGTATCCGAGGCGTCATGAGACAACCGCGCGCCATCCTGGTCACGCAAGGCCTGTCCAAGGAGTTCCAGGGATTCCGCGCAGTGGACGCGGTGGACCTGAGCGTCGCCGAGGGCACGGTCCACGCGCTCGTCGGCCCCAACGGGGCCGGAAAGACCACCCTGTTCAACCTTCTGACCGGATTTCTCAGGCCGTCCGGCGGGCGCATCACCTTCGCCGGACACGACATCACCGGACGGCCGCCGGAGCGCATCGCCGGCCTCGGCGTCGCCCGCTCCTTCCAGGTCACCAGCCTCTTTGCGCAGATGACGGCACGGCAGCACGTCGAGCTCGCACTCCAGGCGGGCACCGGTCTCGGCCACCGGTTCTGGCGCACCGAGAAGCTGATGCGCCGCTTCTCCGGCCGCGCCCTCGAACTCCTGGACGACGTCGGACTCGCGCACCTCGCCGACCGGCCCGCCGGAAACCTTCCGTACGGACAAAAGCGCGCCCTGGAGCTGGCACTGGCCCTCGCCCTGGACCCCGCGCTGCTGCTGCTCGACGAGCCCACGGCCGGCATGGGCCTGGAGGACGTCGACCGCACCGTGGCCCTCGTCGACAGGATCCGCGAGGGACGCACCGTGGTGATGGTCGAGCACAACATGAGCGTCGTCGGCTCGCTCGCCGACACCGTCACGGTCCTGCAGCGCGGCGAAGTGCTCGTGGAGGGCCCCTACGACCGGGTCAAGACCGATCCACGGGTCGTCGAAGCGTACTTGGGGGCCGACGGTGCTTGAGATCAAGGGCCTCAGCGCCCGGTACGGCGAGGCCACGGCACTGGACGAGGTGTCCCTGCGGGTCGGCGAGGGCGAGGTCGTCACGCTCGTCGGCCGCAACGGCGCGGGCAAGACCACCCTGCTGCGCTGCGCCATGGGGCTGCACCGTGAGACGACCGGCAGGGTGACACTGGGCGACAAGGACATCACGGCAGCGCCCCCGCACCGCAGGGCGCGGCTCGGCCTCGGATACGTCCCCGACGACCGCGGCATCTACGCGGGCCTGTCCGTCGAGGAGAACCTGACCCTGCCGCCGGCCGCCCCGCGCTCCGCGTGGCCACTGACCCGGATCTACGACGCCTTCCCGGTGCTCGCCGCGCGCCGCCGCTTCCCCGGCGGCAAGCTCTCCGGCGGTGAACAGCAGATGCTCGCCCTCGCCCGGGTCCTGCGCGCCGGGGCGCGCGTGCTGCTGTGCGACGAGCCGACCGAGGGACTGGCCCCGGTCATCGTGCAGCAGATCGGCGAGATCCTGCGCGGGGCCAAGGACCACGGAGTGTCGGTACTGCTCGTGGAGCAGAACCTGCGCTTCGCCGCGACCGTCGCCGACCGCCACTACCTCCTTGCGCAGGGCCGGATCGTCGAGTCGCTCGACAACGCCGACGTGCGCCGACGCGAGGGCGAACTCCTCGCCTATCTCGGACTGTGACACCCCGTCACCTCCGCTCATTCGGGACGTACGCATCAGGAGGATGCAATGAAGCACAGGCTGTCGACGGTCGTGGCCACGGCCGCGGTGGGGGCACTGCTCGCGGGCTGCGGGGGCGGCGGACCGAGTTCCGGCGGCGGGAAGGTCAGCGACGACAAGATCGTGCTCGGTGTGCTCACCGACCTGTCCGGCGTGTACGCGGACATCGCGGGACCGAACTCGGTGCATGCCGTGCAGATGGCCGTCGACGACTTCAAGAAGAAGTACGGAGACAAGGCGGTCACCCAGAACATCGAGGTCATCAAGGCCGACCACCAGAACAAACCGGAGATCGCCAACACCCAGGCCCGGGAGATGTACGACCGCAAGAAGGCCGACGCGCTCTTCGACGTGCCGACCTCGTCGGCCGCGCTCGCGGTGCAGACCGTCGCAGGCCAGGCCAGGAAGCTGTACTTCAACACCGGCGCCGCCACCACGGAACTCGCCGGCAAGACCTGCAATCCGTACACCTACGAATGGGCCTACGACACCTACATGCTGGCGCACGGCACCGGCTCGGCGGTCACCGAACAGGGCGGCAAGAACTGGTACACGATCTACCCGGACTACGCGTTCGGGCAGGACATGCAGAAGAAGTTCGAGACGGCCATCGCGGGCGCGGGCGGCAAGGTCGTCGCCAAGGACCCCACGCCGTTCCCCAGCGACAACTACTCCACCTTCCTGCTCAAGGCGCCGGGCCTGAAGCCGAAGCCGGACGTGCTCGGGGCCCTGCAGGCGGGCGGTGACCTGGCCAACGTCGTGAAGCAGTACCAGCAGTTCAAGCTGAAGGACAAGGGCATCGAGCTGGCCATCGGCCTGCTCTTCGACAGCGACATCAAGGCCATCGGCGCGGACAAGCTGACCGGGACGATGTTCACCACGGCCTGGTTCTGGAACGTCGACGCCAAGGCCCAGGCCTGGGCCGACCGGTTCAAGGAGCGCACAGGGCGGCGGCCGACCTTCGTCCAGGCGGCCGACTACTCCGCGGCGACGCACTATCTGGAGGCCGCGCAGAAGGCGGGCAGCGACAAGGCGGCCGATGTCTCGAAGGAGCTGGACGGCACCAGCTTCAGCGACTTCTTCGCCCACAACGCCACCATCCGCGCCGAGGACCACCGGGTCGTCCACGACGCGTACCTGGCCAAGGTCAAGGACCCGGCCAAGGCGAGTGAGACCGGTGACTACACCGAGCCGGTCAAGACCATCCCCGCCGCCGAGGCATTCGACAAGCCCTCCCCGGACTGCCACCTCAGCTGATCACCAGGCCCGCCCGGCGCACCACGGGCGGGCCGCCGGTCGAAGACGGGACCCACCCATGACCTCGTTTCTCCAACAGGCCTTCAACGGGCTGGTCAGCGGCAGCTTCTACGCCCTGCTCGCACTCGGCCTCGCCGTCATCTTCGGCATGCTGCGCGTGGTGAACTTCGCCCATGGCGCGCTCTACATGCTCGGCGCGTTCGGCGCGGTCGCCCTCGCCGACAGCGCGGGGCTCGGCTTCTGGTGGGCGCTGCTGCTCGTGCCCCTCGCGCTCGCTGTCGTCGGCACCCTCCTCGAACGGTTGCTGATCCGCCGCCTGACGGCACTCGACCCGCTCTACAACTTCCTGCTCACCTTCGGCATCGCGCTGGTCTGCCAGGACCTGCTGCGCATGAAGTACGGCGCGCACTCCCAGCCGTACGAGCGCGGGCCCTTCACCGGCTCGATGGACCTGGGCCTGTTCGACTTCCCCCGCTACCAGGTGTTCGTGCTCGCCGTCTCGGTCACCCTCTGCCTGGCCGTGTGGCTGCTGCTCACTCGCACCCGGATCGGGACCATCGTGCGCGCCGCCACCGAACGCCCGGAGCTCACCAGGGCGTTCGGCATCGACACCGGGCGCTGGGTCACCCCGGTCTTCGGCTTCGGAGTCGGGCTCGCCGCCCTGGCCGGGGTGCTCGCCGCACCCATGCGGGCCGTCAACTCCGGTATGGGCAGTGACCTGATCATCACGGTGTTCGCGGTCGTCGTCATCGGCGGCCTCGGCTCCGTCTTCGGCTCTGTGCTCGCCGGCTTCACGATCGGCATGCTCCAGGCCCTCGGCAATCTGTATGTCCCCGTCCTGTCCCAGACCTCGGTCTATCTGCTGATGGCCGTCGTGCTGCTGATCCGGCCCGCCGGACTGTTCGGCAAGGAGGAACACGCGTGATCCTCGGCCTCCTCGAGAAGCTGCACGGCCGCCCCGCCTGGATCCGGTGGGGTGTGCTGACCACCGGGCTGCTCGTCGCCCTCGGCCTGCCCTGGGGTCTGTATCCGCCGGTCGCCACGGACATCCTCTGCTGGGGCCTGTTCGCGGTCGCCTTCGATCTGGTGCTCGGTCACACGGGCCTGCTGTCCTTCGGGCACGCGGCGTTCTGGGGCAGCTCCGCGTACGTCACCGGGCTGATCGCCCTCCACAGCGGACTGCCGTTCTACGCCGCCGTGTTGGGCGGCGCTGTGGCCGCCGCGCTGCTCGCCCTGCCCATCGGGTTCCTCGCGGTCCGGCGCAGCGGTATCTACTTCGCCATGGTCACCCTGGCCTTCGCGCAGATGGTGTACTTCATCGCCAACCAGTGGGGCGAGGTGACGGGGGGCGAGAACGGGCTGCAGGGCATTCCCCGTGATCTGCCGGGCTTCGACCTGTCGGACTCGTTCGTCTTCTACTACGCGGCCCTGCCGGTCGTGCTGCTCGGCCTCGGCGCGGCCTGGCGGATCGTGCACTCCCCGTTCGGCCGGGTGATCGCCGCCGTGCGCGACAACTCCGATCGCGTCCGGGCCCTGGGCTATCCCGCCGACCGTTACAAGCTCGTCGTCTTCACCGTCTCCGCGTTCCTGTCCGGCCTCGCGGGCGGGCTGTACGCGGTCAACCACGGTTTCGCCTCGCTGCAGGAGGTGTACTGGACGACCTCCGGCAAGGTCGTCGTGATGACGGTCCTCGGCGGCATCGGCACGCTGTGGGGCAGCCTGCTCGGTGCCGGCGCCATCGTCCGCCTGGAGGACTGGCTGTCCACCTCCGGTTTCGAGGAGACCGGCCTGGTCACCGGCGGCGTCTTCATCGTCGTCGTCCTGCTCTTCCGCCGGGGAGTGTGGGGCACGCTCGCGCACGCCCTGCGCTCCCGTACCGGGTCCCCGGGCCCCGACCTGGAACCACACCTGGAACACGACCACGACGACTCGTCGCAGCGGGTGCCGTCCTAGACCTGGGCAAGACAGTGCCGCGGCGGCGAACATCGCAGGCGGGCAGGCGTACCGGAACACTCAGGAGGCATCCCGTGGACTCGACGACCACGCACAGTCGGGCCGATCTGGAGCCTGCGGGGCGCCTGCTGCGCCTGTTGCGCGAAGGGGCCGCGCAGAGTGAGTACGAAGCCCTCCTCGACCGATGCCCCGCACAGGACCGGGCCCGGCTCGCCCTGCTCGTCGACGATGCCCTGCAGGTACGCGCACGCCTGGAGGAGCGCCGCCGCCGGGAGGCCGAGCTCGGTGCGCTCTACGAGACCGCGGGTGACCTGTCCTCCCTGCGTGATCTGGAGGCCGTGCTCCAGGCCATCGTCCGGCGGGCGCACGGCCTGCTCGGTACCGACGTGGCGTACCTGATGCTCAACGACGCCCAGCGCGGTGACACCTACATGCGGGTCACCGACGGGATACGCACGGACGCGTTCAAGCAGACCCGGCTGGCCATGGGCGCGGGCCTCGGCGGGCTCGTGGCCAAGACGGCGGTTCCTTACAACACCCCCGACTACTTCGCCGACCTGCGCTTCGAGCACAGCATCGACGACGTCGTACGCGCCGAAGGGCTGATCTCCATCCAGGGAGTGCCCCTCAAACTCGGCGAGAACGTGATCGGCGTCCTGTTCGCCGCCAACCGCCGGGTCCGCCCCTTCTCCGAGCACGAAGTGGCCCTGCTCGTCTCGCTCGCCAACCACGCCGCCATCGCCATCGAGAACGCCACGCTCTTCCAGGATGTGCGCAGAGCCGTCGACGAACTCACCGAGGCCAATACCGTCATCCGGGCCCACAGCGAGTCGATCGAACGCGCCGCCGCCCTGCACGAGCGGCTCACCACCATCGTTCTCGACGGCGGAGGGATGGCCGACGTGGCGCAGACCCTGGCCGAAGTCCTGGGCGGCGGCATCCTCGTCCTGGATCCCCGCGGCCGCACCATGGCCGCCGCCGGCGACGACCCTCTGGTGGGACAGGCCCGCGCCGAAGGGGTACTTCCGGAAGCGTGCCCCGCCGCCCACGCGGTCCGCGACGCCCGCGTACTGAGCACCGACGCCCGTCGTACCCGCCGCATCCCGGCCGGCGCCGACGGATCCGCCGCCTGTGCCACTCCCATCGTCGCCGGCAGCGAACTCCTGGGCGTTCTGCTGCTCGTGCGCGACCACCTGGACGCCTCGGGCGTGCGTTCCCTCGAGCGTGCCGCGCTCGTCACGGCACTGATGCTGCTGAGCGAACGCACCGTCGCCGAGGCCGAGCACCGGCTGCGCGGCGAGATCCTCGAGGATCTGCTCGGCTCCCCGCACCGGGACCCGGAAGGACTGCGGCGCCGGGCCGTCCTGGTGGGCCTCGACCTGCATCGCCCGCACACCGTGTTCGCCGCCCGCTGTCGTGACAGCACCCAGCGCCGACGCATCGCCGATGCGGCGGCCTCCTACGCCGCCCATGCCCGGGGTTTCGCGGGGGAATACCGGGGTGACACCGTCGTCCTCCTGGCGCAGGACCCGCATCCGGACGAGGCCGCCCGCATCCTGGCCGACCACTTGTCGCGTGCCGTGGACCACCCGGTCACGGTCGGTGCCGCGACAGCCGCGCCCGGCGTGGACGCCATCGTCGAAGCACACCACGACGCTGCCCGCTGCCTGGATGTCCTGCTCGCGCTCGACCGTGACGGAGAAGGTGCCTCTCCCGGCGAACTCGGCGTCTACGGGCTGCTGTTCCACCAAGCGGGCCGCGAGGAGTTGCACCGCTTCGTGCGCCGTACGATCGGCCCCGTCCTCGACTACGACAGTCGGCGCGGCGGCGAGCTCGCCCGCACTCTGCTCACCTACTTCGCCTGCGACACCGGCCTGGGCCGCACGGCCACCGAGCTCTACATCCACGTCAACACGCTCTACCAGCGCATCGACCGGATCACCTCGTTGCTCGGCCCGCACTGGCGCCATGGCGACCAGGCGCTGCAGGTGCATCTCGCCCTCAAGATCCATACGGTCCTGTCCGCTGCGTGATCAGCGGCCGGCGCCCTTTCACAGGGATTCCTCCTGCGCAACGTCAGGGCGTCCTTCGTGGTTCAGGCGGACGGGCCGGCCAGCCACAGGTCGGGGCCGAAGACCTCGTACCGGATGCGCCGTGCCGGAACTCCGGTGCGCAGCAACTGGCCGCGCACGTCACGCATGAACGGCAGCGGGCCGCACAGGAACACCGTGGCGCCGTCGGGCAGTTCGACTCCGTCGAGGTCCATCAGGCCGACGCGGGCGGCGGGTTCCTCCGGTCCGGGGTGCTCGTACCAGAAGACGGCGCGGGCGGCGGGCAGTCGCTCGCCGAGGTCCCGTGTCTCGGTGCGCAGGGCGTGTTCGGCAGGGGAGCGGTCGGCGTGCAGGACGAGGACCGGGCGGGTAGACCCGAGGGCGGCGAGATGGGCCAGCATGCCCGTCATGGGGGTGCAGCCGATGCCCGCCGAGACCAGCACGAGCGGGACGGTGGCGTCGGCCGGGTCGTCGAGGACGACATCGCCGAAGGGCGGGGAGAGCGTGAGCTCGTCGCCCGTGCGCACCGTGTCGTGCAGCAGGTTGGAGACCTCGCCGTCCGGCCCGTCGGCCGTCCCGGCGACCCGCTTCACCGTGATCCGTCGCAGGTCCCCGCCCGGGTCCGAGGACAGGGTGTACTGGCGCAGCTGGTGGACGCCGTCCGGCAGCTGGACGCGCACGCTCACGTACTGGCCGGCCCGGGCCTCCGGAGCGGGTTCGCCGTCGGCCGGACGCACCACGAAGGACACCACGTCCGGGGTCTCGTCGCGGCGCTCGGCGACCGTCCACTGCCGCCAGATCCGGCCGGGTGCGACGCCCGCGTCCTGATACAGACGGGCCTCCTGGCCGATCAGGGCGCCGGCCATCAGCCAGTACACCTCGTCCCAGGCGGCGGCCACCTCCGGGGTGACCGCCTCGCCGAGGACCTCGGCTATCGCGCCGAACAGGTATTTGTGCACGATCGTGTACTGATCGTCGGTGACCCCGACAGCGGCGTGCTTGTGGGCGATACGGCTCAGCAGGGCGTCGGGCCGGACGTCCGGCTCCTCCAGCAGCGCGGTCGCGAACGCGGCGATCGAGCCGGCCAGGGCGCGGCGCTGGGCTCCGCTGGCCTGGTTGCCGCGGTTGAACATCCCGTCGAGCAGCTCCGGCCGGTCGCGGAACATGGCGCCGTAGAAACGGCTGGTGATCTCGTCGAGCGACTCGGCCACGACGGGCAGGGTGGCCCGCACCAAGGCGGCGGACTCTGCGGACAGCATGAAACCTCCCGGGGAAGGGGGATGAGGGGGAAGCCGGCCGCGTCGAAGGGGGCGGCGGTCTTCTGTGTAGCAGGCACCGGCCCGTGTTTCGGCCTCGTTTCGCGCCGCCGGGCGAAGAGGGGCCGAACGGCCCCATCGACTCGGGCACATCGGCCCCAGGGGCCATCTCGTGACGGGGCCGGACGGCGCCGCACCGGGCTCCCGACGGCCCTGTCCGCCCCGTCCGCCGCGGGGACGAGCATCGGAACCGGAGGCGGCCGGGACCGGCACGGGGTGGCGGCGTCGGCGCTGTCGGTCGTCAAGCTGCCGTACGAGCAGGCCCGCGACGGCATCTCACTGACCACGACGATCACCCGGAGGGGTTGGGGCACGACCCGGCCGAGCGGGCGGGCAACCTGGTCGGCATCCTCGACGCGTACCCACGGATGGGGTCGTCCGGGGGCCCGGGCGGGGGCCGACCGGCCCTGTCCCCCGGCGTGGCGGGGGGCTCAGGGTGGAAGCAGTACGGACCGGCACGTGACTTCGATCCGGAAGGAAATCCCACCATGTCCGACGTCCTACCGCTACAGACGCCCGCCCCGATCACGGACGGGGAACTGCAGGCCCTGGACGCCCACTGGCGTGCCGCGAACTATCTGGCCGTCGGTCAGATCTACCTGATGTCCAATCCGTTGCTGACCGAGCCGTTGCGTCCGGAGCACGTCAAGCCGCGGCTGCTCGGCCACTGGGGCACGTCCCCGGGCCTGAACCTGGTCCACACCCACCTCAACCGTGTCATCAAGGCACGCGGCCAGGACGCCCTGTGCATCTGGGGTCCCGGGCACGGCGGCCCCGCGGTGCTGGCCAACTCCTGGCTGGAGGGCAGCTACAGCGAGACCTATCCGGACGTGAGCCGCGACCGGGCGGGCATGGAGCGGCTGTTCAGGCAGTTCTCGTTCCCGGGCGGCGTGCCGAGCCACGTCGCACCCGAGACGCCGGGCTCCATCCACGAGGGAGGCGAACTCGGCTACTCCCTGTCGCACGCGTACGGTGCCGCCGTCGACAACCCTGATCTGCTGGTGGCCTGCGTGATCGGCGACGGTGAGGCGGAGACGGGCCCGCTCGCGGCCTCCTGGCACTCGAACAAGTTCCTCGACCCGGTGCACGACGGTGCGGTCCTGCCGATCCTTCACCTCAACGGGTACAAGATCGCCAATCCGACCGTGCTGGCCCGGATTCCCGAGCCCGAACTCGACGAGCTGCTGCGCGGATACGGTCACGTGCCGATCCACGTCACCGGCGACGACCCGATGACGGTGCACCGCGCCATGGCCGCCGCCCTCGACGACGCCCTGGACCGCATCGCGCTCATCCAAAGCACCGCGCGCGAGGAGGGCATCGGCGAGCGGCCCCACTGGCCGGTGATCGTGCTGCGCACCCCCAAGGGCTGGACCGGGCCGGCCGAGGTCGACGGCCTTCCCGTGGAGGGAACGTGGCGCGCCCACCAGGTCCCGCTGGCGGCCGTGCGCGACAACCCCGAGCACCTGCGGCAGCTGGAGACCTGGCTCCGGTCGTACAAGCCCGAGGAGCTCTTCGACGCGCACGGCCGTCCCCGCGAGCAGGTGCTGGCCTGCGTTCCCGAGGGTGCCCGGCGCCTGGGCGCCACCCCGCACGCCAACGGCGGACTGCTGCTGCGCGAGCTGCCGCTTCCGCCGCTGGAGCGTTACGCCGTCCCGGTGGACAAGCCCGGCGCGACCCTGCATGAGCCCACCCGGGTCCTCGGCGACCTGCTGGAGCACGTCATGGAGTCCACCGGTACGCGCCGTGACTTCCGGCTCGTCGGCCCGGACGAGACCGCGTCCAACCGGCTCCAGGCCGTCTTCGACGCGAGCGGCAAGGCCTGGCAGGCCCAGACCCTGGAAGTGGACGAACACCTGGACCGGCACGGCCGGGTCATGGAGATCCTCTCCGAACACACCTGCCAGGGCTGGCTGGAGGGCTATCTCCTGACCGGCCGGCACGGACTGTTCTCCTGCTACGAGGCCTTCGCGCACATCGTGGACTCGATGGTCAACCAGCACATCAAGTGGCTGCGCGTCACCCGTCGGCTGCCCTGGCGCGCGCCCATCGCCTCCCTCAACTACCTGCTCACCTCGCACGTGTGGCGCCAGGACCACAACGGCTTCTCGCACCAGGACCCCGGTTTCGTCGACCACGTCCTGAACAAGAGTCCCGAGGTCGTACGGGTCTATCTGCCGCCGGACGCCAACACACTGCTGTCGGTCGCCGACCATGTGCTGCGCAGCCGCGACTACGTCAACGTCGTCGTCGCCGGCAAGCAGCCCTGCTTCGACTGGCTCACCATGGACCAGGCCCGGGCCCACTGCGCCCGGGGCGCCGGGATCTGGGAGTGGGCCGGCACGGAGAACGGCGAACGGGAGCCGGACGTGGTGCTCGCCGCCGCCGGCGACGTCCCCACCCAGGAGGTGCTGGCCGCCGCGCAGCTGCTCCGCACCCATCTGCCGGAACTGGTCGTGCGGGTCGTCAACGTCGTCGACCTGGCCCGGCTGCTGCCCGCCGAGGAGCACCCGCACGGGATGCCCGACGCGGAGTACGACGCGCTGTTCACCCGCGACAAGCCGGTGATCTTCGCCTATCACGGCTACCCGTGGCTGATCCACCGTCTGGCCTACCGCCGGGTCGGTCACGCGAATCTCCATGTGCGCGGCTACAAGGAGATCGGCACCACGACCACGCCGTTCGACATGGTGATCCGCAACGACCTGGACCGCTACCGCCTGGTGATGGACGTCATCGACCGCGTCCCGGGCCTGGCCGTACGGGCCGCCCCCGTACGGCAGTTGATGGAGGACACCCGGCTGCGCCATCACGACTGGATCCGCGAGCACGGCACCGACCTGCCCGAGGTCGCGGACTGGACCTGGGGCAGCTGACCGGCCCTTCGCCGGCCGCACCCCCTGGCTGCTCCGCAACAGCCGGCCCGGACCGGGCGCCACCGCAGCGACGCGATGGCGCCCCGATCGCATGACCGCGGGCTCCCGCCGCTGCCCCGCGCGGCCGGCGTCCCTCGGCGCATGGGCCGGTCGGCCCCGGCCGGGGACCAGCGACCTCTCCTGTCGCACGGTCCCCGGCGAGAGACTGAAAGTGCATCCTCTGAAGGAGGTCCTCCCCATGCCCCGCAATGTCACCGCAGGCCTGGACGGCACGCCCGAGAGCCTTGCCGCGGCCGACTGGGCCGCCCGCGAAGCGCTGCTTCGTGACCTACCCCTGCGCCTCGTACACGCCTGGAAGTGGCAGCCCTACACGTACGCCCCGCTGGGCGGGGTCTCTTTGCCACCGGAAGCGATGGACACTGAGCGGACCTGGGTCAAGCGCCTGCTGGACGAGGCCGAGGCCGAGCTCTCGGGCCGCTATGCCGACCTGCGGATCAGCACCGGCGAGGTTGCGGAGCAGCCGGTCCCCGCGCTGCTGGCCGCCGCCGAGGAGGCCGAGGTGCTGGTGCTCGGGTCGCGTGGGCTGAGCGGAGTCACCGGGTTCCTGGTCGGCTCCGTCGCACTGGCCGTCGTAGCCCGCGCCGAGCGGCCGGTCGTCCTCGTTCGCGCCGGTGAGTGCGCCGAGGACGAGCATCGGCCGGACGCCGTCGGGATCGTGTCCGCTGCCACCCCGTACCGCGACATCGTGCTCGGACTGGACCTGGAGAATCCCGACGACAGCTTGATCGAGTACGCGTTCGACGCTGCCGCGCGCCGCGCGGCGAACCTGCGCGTCATCCACGCCTGGACCCTGCCGCCCTACTACGCCGGCTACGGAGGGGCTCTCGACCCCGAGCTCACCGCCGAACTGGCCGCGCGGGTGCGGCGCAGGCTGACCGACGCGCTGCGGCCCTGGCACGAGAAGTTCCCCGGAGTGGAGGTGAACGAACACGCGCTGATCGGCGGTGCGGGCTCCCACCTGGTGGACGCCTCTCGCGACGCGGCGCTGGTCGTCGTCGGACGCAGGAACCGGCACACGCCGGTCGGCAGCCATGTCGGCCCGGTGGCCCAGGCGGTGCTGCACCATGCCGCCGTACCGGTCGCGGTGGTGCCGCACGACTGACCCACTCTCTGTACGCGTACGGGCCCCGGGAGCGACATTCCCGGGGCCCGTACGCGTCTGCGCCATCGATCGGGGCAAGGCCGTGGCGTGGGCGGCGACCCGCGGACCGCAGGGCTCAGGCGTCGCGGACCGAGCAGCGTTCAGGCGTTGGCGGATTGGTCCGCGTCGGTGAGCAGGATGCCGGTGACGAGGTCGGGGTGGATGCGGACGGCATAGTCCATCGTCTGCTGCACCCAGGGGTGCAGCATGGCCTGGTAGCGGGCCAGCTCCTGCGGGTCGGTCACCAGGTGGGCGTAGCCGGTGGCCACGACGCTCCAGCCGAGGTGCGTGTCGGGGTCGATGGTGTCGGCTTCGTAGGCGACGACGACGCCGGGCGGGCCGTTCTGCCGGGTGTGCGACGTCAGCGCCGCTCCCTCGTGGGTGCGGATGATGATGTCGCCGTCGTCCAGTACGTGATTGACCGGGCGGACGGTCGGCAGCGCGTGCCGGGTGAAGACGATCCTGCCCAGCGACACGCTGCCGAGCAGCCGCAGGGCTTCGGCGCTGTCGAGCTCGACGCTCTGACGAGGCCCTGGGGAGGCCGCCTGTCCCTTGTGGATTCCCATGATCAACTTCCCGATGGACTCGTCGCTCACTCCATGCCTCCGACTACGGCATCCCTGCCTTCCCTTCGGTGGGCCGGGGACCTGACACGGCATACGGACGGGGAGGGGCGGCGGAGCCCTGGGCAGGCCCCGAGCGTCGATCAAACGCCGGTTCGATCTCGCCTCGCTAGGGCCGTTCGGCCCACACCGCCGTCCCACCGGTCCTGGGCGCCGGGCGTGGCGGCCGGCCCCCCGATGTCCCTTCAGCCTCCCCCGGGGCAGGCTGCCGGGACAGGGGCCGACCGTCCTGTGGCGCGGGGCCGAACTGCCCCCTGCCCGACGGGCCATGCGGGGACGTGGGTCGGCCCCGGTGCGGAGGCAGTGGTCCGCACACCGGGGCCGACGACGTGGCCAGTCCGGCTCAGGCGAGAGGCCGGACCACCGGTCACCTGCTGTCGCCGGACTCCGTCTCGGGGAGCGCGGCCCGCCCGGCCTCCAGGCGGGCGACCGGGACGCGGAACGGCGAGCATTGGACGTAGTCGAGTCCCGCGGTGTGGAAGAAGTGCACCGAGTCCGGGTCGGCCCTCGAACAGCGCGGAAACCGGCCCTCGTCCCGAGCCTCACGACAGAGCGGCCGCGGCTCCAGGGGCCGATGGTCCCCATCCCGCACCGCCCGGCCCTGTCGCCCGGGGATAGGGCCGACCGGCCCTGGCCGTTCGACCCGGAATCGCGCAAGATCTCCGAGAGGGAAGGACCGGTCCCGCCCACCAGGCGGATCCCGGTGCAGGAGACACACGAGGCAGGACAGGAGCCGTCGATGACGGACAGCGAGCAGACCGCCCCCAAGACCCCGATCCGGGTCTTTCTGCTGGACGACCACGAGGTCGTACGGCGAGGGGTGCACGACCTGCTGGACGACCAGCCGGACATCACCGTGGTCGGCGAGGCCGCCACCGTCGAACAGGCACTGGTACGCGTCCCCGCCCTGCGCCCGCACGTCGCGGTGCTCGATGTCCGCCTGCCCGACGGCGACGGCGTGACCGTCTGCCGGGAACTGCGCTCGCAGATGCCCGACCTCGCCTGCCTGATGCTCACCTCCTTCGACGACGAGGAGGCGCTGCTCGACTCGATCATGGCCGGCGCGTCCGGCTACGTCCTGAAGCAGATCCAGGGCTCCGACCTGGTGTCGGCGGTACGCACGGTGGCGGCAGGCCAGTCACTGCTCGACTCCAGCGCCACCACCAAGCTGATGGCCCGTCTGCGCGGCGAGCAGACCAAGGAACCGGAACCGGAAGCCCTGCCGGGCCTGACCGAGCGCGAGCGGCAGATCCTCGCCCTGATCGGCGAGGGCCTGACCAACCGCCAGATCGGCCAGCGGCTCTACCTCGCCGAGAAGACCGTCAAGAACCACATCTCGCGTCTGCTGGCCAAGCTCGGCGTGGAGCGGCGCATCCAGGCCGCCGTCATCGCCACCCAGGCGCAGGAACGACAGAAGCAGGACGGGCACTGACACAACGCACGACGACACCTCACTCACCGTCGACGGGCACCGCGTCGCGGTCCCCGCTGAACGCGACCCCGCCGCCCTGGCCCGGGACGAGTTCGACGTGGACGTGGTCATCGAGTCGACGGGCCGCTTCCGCACCCGTGAGGACGCCGGGCCGCACCTGAAGGCCGGTGCGCGCAAGGTCCTGCTGTCCGTGCCGGGCAAGGGAGTCGACGCCACGCTCGTCATGGGCGTCAACGAAGACACGTACGACCCGGAGCGGGACCACGTGGTCTCCAACGCGTCGTCCACCACCGACTGCGTGGCGCCGATGGTGAAGGTGCTGGACGAGCGCTTCGGCATCGACAAGGGGCTGATGACCACCGTCCATGGCTACACCAACGACCAGGTGGTCCTGGACGGCCCGCACAAGGACCCGCGCCGCGGCCGGACCGCCGCCGTGAACATCATCCCGACCAGCACCGGCGCGGCCCGCGCCGTCGGTCTCGTGCTGCCGGAGCTGGCGGGCACCCTGGACGGCATCGCCGGCGCATCGCGACCGGCACAGGGCCGCCGACCGAGGTCGCAACCGGTCGGCGGCCGGGCACCGACTGCGAGTAAGGCCCTCGACGCGGCCTTTGAGCCAGTACGGTGAGGATTGTGCACCGAGCACCGAGACCGAGGCTACGGGTTGACCGCACCTTGCTGCGCGAGCCGGTCGGAGGAAGCGATGAGCGGTGAAGGGCGAGGAGGCTCCGAGCATCCCCTGCCCAAGCTGCGGCTGGATGAGCTGCTCGACGAACTGCAGGCGCGGATCGACGCGGCACGCGGTACGCAGGACCGGGTGCACAGCCTGCTGGAGGCAGTGCTGTCGGTCGGGCGGGAGCTGGATCTCCCGCACGTGCTGCGGCGCATCGTCGAAGCCGCGGTGATCCTGGTGGACGCCGAGTACGGGGCGCTGGGTGTGATCGGAGAGGATCGCACGCTGTCGGAGTTCCTGACCGTGGGGATCGACGACGAACGGCGCGCGGAGATCGGTGACTTGCCGAGCGGCCACGGCATTCTCGGCGAGCTGATCCGGCATCCGGCACCGCTGCGGCTGCCCGAGCTCTCGGAACATCCCTCCTCGTACGGCTTTCCGGCCCATCACCCGCCGATGCATTCCTTCCTGGGGGTGCCCATCCGCGTGCGCGACAGGGTGTTCGGGAACCTCTACCTCACCGAGAAACGCGGTGCCGCCGAGTTCGACGCCGAGGACGAGGCCGTCCTCTCGACGCTCGCCGTGGCGGCCGGTGTGGCGATCGAGAACGCCCGTCTCTACGAGGAGACCCGCCTGCGCGAGCGCTGGATGCGAGCCGGCGCGGACGTCACGAGCACCCTGCTGTCGGGCGCGCCCGGCGACGAAGTGCTGGAGCTGATCGTCGACCGGGCCCGGGAGATCGCCTCGGCGGACGTCGGGATGATCGCGGAGTACGTCACCGGAGCGGACGACCTGCGGCCGGTGCGCGCGGCCGGGGCGGACGCGGAGCGCCGCAGCGGGCTGGTCCTCGCCGCGCAGGAGGGTTTCGTCGGGGCCGTGCTCACGACGGCGGAGCCGGTGGTCAGCGCCGACATCGAGCACGACGCCCGCAACGGCGGGGGAGCGGCTCAGTGGGCCGGACTCGGCCCCGTGGTGGGGGTACCGCTCGGCGCCGGCGGGAAGGCCCGGGGCGTGCTGCTGCTGGGGCGCCTGGCGGGCCGTACGCCGTTCTCGGACTCCGCCACCGGGCCCCTGCTCGGCTTCGCCGGTCAGGCGGCGCTGGCGCTGGAGCTCGCGGAGCGACGCCGGGACGCGGAGCAGCTCGCGCTCCTTCAGGACCGTGACCGGATCGCACGCGATCTGCACGATCTCGCGATCCAGCGGCTCTTCGCGGCCGGCATGACCCTGCAAAGCACCCAGCGCTTCGTGGACCACCCCGAGGCCGTGGAACGGCTGTCGCGCACTGTCGACGACCTCGACGACACCATCAAGATCATTCGGTCGACCATCTTCGGTCTGCGCACGCACGGCGGTGGGGCCAAGGAGGACAGCGGACTGCGCGGTCGGGCGTCCGAAGCGGTGAAGGCCTCCGCCACCTCGTTCGGTTTCGCTCCCGCGCTGCGGATCGAGGGCCTCGTCGACACCGACGTCCCCGGCGATGTCGCCGACCACGCGCTCGCGGTGCTCGGCGAGGCGCTCAGCAACGCGGCCCGGCATGCGGGGGCCCGCTCCGTGGACGTTCATCTGCGGTGTGCCGGGGGCGAGCTGGCGCTGACGGTGACCGACGACGGCTGCGGAGTGCCCGACGGGGTCGCGCGCAGCGGGCTGCGGAACCTGGAGGAACGGGCCCACGCGCTCGGCGGATCGCTCACGCTGGGCGAACGACGGGAGGGCGGCGGCACGCGGCTGGTGTGGCGCGTACCGACCCGCTCAGCGGGAGGCTGACGGCGCTCGTTCGGTTTCGGCCAGTGCCTGGCGCGCCGTGCGACGTGGGGTAGCGGGCCCTTCCGGGCCGTACCCCAGACGGATCACCATCTGCGCGTGAGCGCGTCGGCCGCTCGTGGACGGTATGAGCCGCTCGCGCAGGTCGGGCCACTCCAGCCCTTGGTGCAGCAGCGACGCCCTGAGGCCATGGGCGGTGGCCACCAGCAGTACGCGTTCGAGGGCCTGCCCGGCGCGCAGCCAGTCGGTCCGCCGGTCGTGCGCCGTGGACAGGACGGCGATCGACGGCCGCGTCTCGAAGATGCGGGCGGCTGCCGCGGCCCGGTGCCGGTGGGCGCCGAAGTCGCGCATCGGGACGCGCTCCCGGAAATCCTGTGGTCCCAGCGTCTCCGGCGGCATGCCGAGGGCCGTGAGCTCCGGCGCGTGCACCCAGCGGCGACTCTCCGCGGCCCTGTCGGGGTCGGCGGTGTTGCGGTGCTCCGCCTCCCAGATGATCTGCAACAGACGGTCGGTCCCGGCGGGTGAGGGACGGATCAGCAGGGCGCCTTCGGTGTGGGCGGCCTCGGCGAGCTCGGTGAGGACGGCGGCGGGCAACGGCCGCTCCGAGAAGGGGAAGCGGCTGCTGTGCCGGCGCCACAGAGCCTCGTACAAGTGCGGAGGCGCGGGACTCCTCGCGGGGCCGCCGAGCCGTACGGTGCCGAGGAGGTCCGGCTCGTGGGGCCGGGGCAGCAGGCGGGTCACCGGTTCCCAGCCGAAGTGGGCCACCGCCACCCGAAGGTTGAGGAGCGCGCAGCCGACGGAGACGTGCAGGGCACGCCCGGCCGGATCGGTGTGGCGCAGGCCGCGGTCCGTGGCGGCGCGGATCTCCAGGGTGACGGTGTCCGGGTCGAGCCGGAAGCGCCAGGGCTGGGTGTTGTGGATCGAGGGGGCGGCCACAGCCGCGGAGACCAGGGTCTCCAGGATCGGCACGTCGAGCGTCGTGGAACTCATCGGGAACTCCTCCCGGCCCTGCCCCGAGGGGGCGGGGGCTCTGCGGTTACCCCACCCAGCGTGAGGTTCCCGGGAGCGGCGGGAGGAGGGGCCGTGCGGCCTTGTGCGGCGCCGGACGGCCCAGCTGTGTGTCACCTCGCGGGACGCTCACCGGACTCGGGCCGTTCGAGATGGGAGGCGAGGACGGCCGCCTGGACCCGGCGGTGGACGCCCAGTTTGGCCAGCAGCCGGGAGATGTGGTTCTTGACCGTCTTCTCCGAGAGGTAGAGCCTCTTGCCGATCTCACGGTTGGTGAGGCCGTCCCCGATGAGCGCGAGGATGTCCCGCTCGCGCGGTGACAGGCCGGCCAGCTCGGGGGCGACGGCCGGTGTGTCGGTCGGGTCCGCGCGCAGCGAGCGCATCAGCCGGGCGGTCGTCGCGGGGTCGAGCATGGACTGCCCCGAGGCGACCGTGCGTACCGCCGAGATCAGGTCGGAGCCCTTGATCTGCTTGAGTACATAGCCCGCGGCCCCGGCCATGATCGCGTCGAGCAGGGCGTCCTCGTCGTCGAACGACGTCAGCATGAGACAGGCGAGGTCCGGCATCCGGCTGCGCAGCTCGCGGCAGACCGTGATCCCGTCCCCGTCGGGCAGACGTACGTCGAGGACGGCGACGTCCGGGCGCAGTGCCGGGCCGCGGACGAGCGCGTGCTCGACGGTTGCGGCGTCGCCGACCACGGAGATGTCCGGTTCGGCGTCCAGGAGGTCGGTCAGGCCACGTCGTACGACCTCGTGGTCGTCCAGCAGGAAGACCCGGATCGGGTTCTGCTCCGTGAAGGTGCGTGCCTCGGTCATGACGATCCCTTGTTCCCCGGTGGCTGACGGACCGCGGGCTGTCCGTGACACCGCGGGCTGTCCGTGACGACGATCGTCACTCGCCGGGACCGGATGCACTAGGGCCGACCGGCCCCACTACTACCCCACCCTGCGCCCTGTCCGGCCCCCTCGCCGCGGACCAGCGGCCCCTCCCGGCGACGTTCGGCCGGTCAAGCGCGCGAAGGTCCGAGGGTGGCGATGGCGGCACAATCCGCTGCGACGGCACAGCGATGCCGTGGAGGCGTGGGTCGTCCTGGCCACCTGGGCGACGGCGACGGTCGGCGGTGCCGCTGCCGGTGCCGCGGGCGCGCACGCCATGGAGCGAGCGGTCGATGAGCAGCGCGCGGGCCGGCAGTCGGTCGTCGCCGTACTGCTGGAGACCGCGCCGAACGGTGTGCGTGATGAGGCCACCGGCGTGAAATACGACCACGTGCAGGCGAAGGTGCGCTGGAGCGACGGCGACGGGACGGTCCGCACGTCCGAGGCAGCCGTGAAGCCCGGTGCCAAGGCGGGCACGGCGACCACCGTGTGGACGGACGGACACGGCCGTCTGGTGTCCGGGCCCGTCAGCCCGACGGAGGGGACGGCGCGCGTGGCACTGGCCGGCATGGGGGGTGCCGTGGCCGGCGGCTTCGTGATCCTCATGGGCGGGCTCACCGTGCGGCTGCGCATCGAGCGCCGGGCCACCGAGCGCTGGGGCGAGGAGTGGGGTCAGGTCGGGCCGCAGTGGGCGCGCAAGGCCGGTTGAGAGCCCGAGGCGTGCACGGTGGCTACGGTGACTGATGGGGCGACTGCTTGGTCATCGCATCGGTTCGAGGCCGGTCATCGGTGACTGCCGCTCCCGTACGGGGCATACAGGTCCAGCAGCCGGGTGCGGGCCGAGCGGAGGCGGTGGGCGAGGATCCCGCCCACCCATTCGGCGACCGCCAGGCCCAGCGCGGGGTCGTCGTGGCACATCGACCGTACGGCCATGGCGTCGAACTCGTACACGCGCACAGGGGTCGTCGTCTCGGCCCCCAGATGCCAGGAGTGCGGCGCGAACAGCCAGGACCAGCCGACGAGTTCATTGTGTTCGAGGGTCTCGATGACGGCCGCCCGGCGGCCGGGCACATGCATGTCGAGAGCGATCGTGCCGGTTCGGATGATCCAGAACCGGTCGGCGCGGCCGCCCTCCTCGAAGAGGCGGATTCCCTGGGGGAACGACACCTCGCGGGCGATGCGCATCAGGCGCTGCCGGTGCTCGGCGGACAGTGCCCGCAGCATGCCGGCGGTGGGCGGAGCGTTCATGACGAGCCTCCTGGACGGACGTGTGGACCTGCCGCGTCCAGCGTGTGCCCGTGCCGCTGCCCGAACCAGGGGCCACCCGGCCCCACGCCGGGGCCACCCCGCACCATGCGGAGTGCCGCGACCGTGCGTTCCCGGCGATCTCATTGATCAGCCGCGCGCGCGGCCCAGCGGCGGTAAGCCGCAACGGCGGTCGGCAGGGTTGGGAAGATCAGGTCGGTGCCGACCGACTCCGTCAGCCCGTAGGCCTCCAGGTCGTCCCACAGGTCCTGTTTGACGCGGGCGAGGGCGAAGACGATGCCGCGGCGGGTCAGTTCGAGGCGGAGGGCGTCGACGGCGTCCAGCGCGGTGATGTCGACCTCCACGTTCGCCTCGGTGTTGAGGACGAACCAGCGGACCGTGCCCTGCTGTTCGGCGACGGCGGCCAGGGCCCTGTGCCGGAAGTTCTCCGCGTTGGCGAAGAAGAGCGGGGAGTCGTAGCGGTAGACCAGCAGGCCGGGGATCGTACGCGCCTCGGGGTAGTCGTCCACATCGTGCATGCCGGCCACGCCGGGGACCAGACCTTGGACCGCGTCGTGCGGACGGGCCACCCGGGTCAGCAGTTCCGCGACCGACAGACCGACGGCGACGAGCACGCCGTACAGGATGTCGAGGGTCAGCACCCCGGCCAGGCAGCCGAGTGCCAGCAGGAGTTCGCGGCGGCGGAAGGACGCCAGCCTGCGGAAGCCCGCCAGGTCGATCATGCGGACGGCCGCGTACACGACGAGCGCGCCCAGTACGGCCGAGGGCGTGCGGGTCAGCAGCGGGCTGAGGAAGAGCAGGACGGCGAGCACCGCGGCGCCGGCGACCAGCGAGTACGCCTGGCTGCGGGCGCCCGCCGAGGAGGCGAGCGCGGTGCGGCTCGCGCTGCTGCTCACCGGGAAACCGCGCAGCGCGCTCGCGCCGAGGTTGACCGCGCCCAGCGCCAACAGCTCCTGGTTCGCGTCGAGTTCGGTGCCGCCCTCGTCGTCGCGGCGGTGGAAAGCCCGCGCGGTGAGGATGAAGTCGGTGTAGCCGACCAGGAGGACACCGAGCGCGGGGAGAACCAGGTGCGGGAGATCGGTCAGGTCCGGCAGGGCGAAGCCGGGCAGCCCCGCCGGAACCTCGCCGATCACCTTGATGCCGTGCCGGTCGTCGAGATCGAAGGCGGCCACGGCCGCCGTGCCGAGCACCACCGCCAGCAGCGGTCCGGGCACCACCGGCCACAGCCGCGCCACCACGAACAGGAACGCGAGCGCCACGGCGGCGAACACCACCGTGGCCGGATGGATCCGCGACAGGTTCCGTACGAAGGACCACAGTTGGGGAAAGAAGCCCGAGCCCGTCGTCTTCACACCCGTGAGTTTGGGCAATTGGTCCACGATCATGATCAGCGCCACACCCGCGAGATAGCCGATCAGCACCGGCCGGGAGAGCAGGTCCGCGACGAAGCCCAGCCGCAGCGCCCACGCCGCGAGACACAGCAGCCCGACTGTGGCCGCGAGGGCGGCCGCCAGCGTGGCGTACCGGCCCGGGTCTCCGGCGGCGAGCGGGCCGACCACGGTCGCGGTCATCAGCGCGGTCGTCGACTCGGGGCCGACCGACAGCAGGCGGGACGAGCCGAGCAGGGCGTACAGGCCGAGCGCGGGCAGGATGGCCCAGAGTCCGGCGACGGGCGGCAGGCCGGCCACGCCCGCGTACGCCATGACCTGAGGTACGAGGTACGCGGCCACGGTCACGCCGGCCAGCAGATCGCCCTTCAGCCATGAGCGCCGGTAGCCGAGCAGCGTGCCGAGCCCGGGCGCCAGGCGGCGCCACACCGGAACGTGCCCGCCCGAGCTCTGGGACATGAGCCTCCTTCTGCCGCGTGCCCAAGGATCATCCTTGTGATCTCAGGATCCGCCTTGTGATCTCAGGATCCACAAACGGGCCGACGCCCGCGAGAGGCCGACCGGCCCGGACGACGCCGAGGACCGCTCCGGTGCCGCTGTCCGAGGCCTCGCTCGACAGCCCAACAGGCCCTGCCGAAGGGGTCGTTCAGCCCCATGGTCACGGACCTTCGGCATCCGGCGACCTCCGCCCCGTGCGACAAGAGTGAGCGGTGTCAGGCACCGACCGGATCGTCCCCGAAAGGATCACCGCCATGGCCGTGCACGAGCACTCTCACCGGAGCCAGGGGTTCCATCTCCCGTCCTTCCACAGGAACCGGACCGCCTCCGCCTCCGAGTCGACTGTCTCGGCACGCACCGACACGCACATCGCGCGGGCCTATGTCCTCGCGTCGCTGCGCCTGCTCACCGGGTTCGTCTTCCTGTGGGCCTTCCTCGACAAGACCTTCGGGTTCGGCTACGCCACCGAGTCCGGCAAGGGCTGGATCGACGGCGGCTCGCCGACCAAGGGGTTCCTCAGCGGTGTCGCCGCCGGGCCCATGGAGTCGACCTTCCACTCCTGGGCCGGCGACACCTGGGCGGACTGGCTGTTCATGGCCGGACTGCTCGGTATCGGACTGGCCCTGGTCGGCGGCGTCGCGCTGCGGCTCGCGGCCGTGGCGGGCACCGCGATGATGGCGCTGATGTGGATCGCCGAGTGGCCGCCCGCCCAGCACCTCTCCGACGGTTCGCCGAGCATGTCGACCAATCCCTTCGTCGACTACCACCTCGTCTACGCCGTCGTCCTGATCGCCCTCGCCCTGACCTCCGCGGGCGACACCCTGGGCGTCGGCAAGCTTTGGGCCAAGCTTCCCTTCGTCCGCACCAACGGCTGGCTCCGCTGACCGCAGGTACGGGACGACGCGGCGGGCCCCCGAAGGTTCCCGCCGCGCCGGCCAGTGGTAAGGCCGATCGGCCCCTGCCGCGTACCTCCGGCCCTGCAGTACGAACACCCTGGACACGACGCTGGAATCGGATCCCCCGATTCAGGAGGTGGAGACCATGCCCCGCACCATCACCGTCGGCCTCGACGGCTCGCCCGAGAGCCGGGCGGCCGCCGAATGGGCCGCCCGTGAAGCCGAGCTGCGCGAACTCCCGCTCAAGCTGGTCCACGTCTGGGAGCCCGTACCGGATCCCATGGCGCAGGCTCCGCTGCTCGGCGCCGAGACACTGCAGCACTGGAGCGAACGCGTTCCCCGTGAGTCGGCCGAGGGCATCCGGCTGCGGCACCCCGGTATCGAGGTGACCGCCGAGCACCGCAGCGGCCGGCCCGCCGAGGTCCTCTCGGGCCTGGCCGAGGACGCCGCGCTGCTCGTCCTGGGCTCCCGTGCCATGAGCGGGGTCGGCGGGTTCATGGTCGGCTCGGTCGGCCTCGCCGTCGTGGCCCACGTCGAACAGCCCGTGGTCCTGGTGCGCGCCGGCGAGCAGGCCGCGGACGAGCACGTGATGGATCCGGCGGGCATCCCGTCCGCCGCGGCCCCCTACCGGCCGGTCGTCCTCGGCCTGGACATCGAGGGACCCGACGACTCGCTCGTCGCATTCGCCTTCGACGCGGCCGCCCGCCGCGCCACGTCCCTGCGGGTCGTCCACGGCTGGAACCCGCCGCCCTACTACGCCTACGGCCTCTCCACCGACCTCGAACTCCGCCGCGGGCTGTCCCGGCAGCAGGCCGGCGCCCTGACCGAGATCCTGCGCCCGTGGCGGCAGAAGTTCCCCGCCGTCGAGGTCGTCGAGGAGCCCCGCGCCGGCAGGGCCGCCAACCACCTGGTCGACGCCTCCCGCGAGGCCTCCCTGGTCGTGGTCGGCCGCCGGATCCGGCGCTCCCCGATCGGCGCCCACATCGGCCCCGTCACCCACGCCGTACTCCACCATGCCGCGGCCCCGGTCGCCGTCGTCCCGCACGACTGACCATCCTGGAGGAGAAGGCGGTCTCTGTTTCCCGCCCCCCGGCCTCGGTCAGCGAATTCTTCCAGGAGGTCCTGGAAGGCCAGGTCGACGCCCGGATCGTCTTTGACTGCCCCGAAGGAGAGTGAGAGTCATGGAGCTGCCGCTGGTCGTGGGCGTGGACGGCTCCGAGCCCAGCATGCGCGCCGTGGACTGGGCGACGGACGAGGCCGGCCTGCGCGGCCTGCCGCTGCGGTTGGTGTACGCCTCGCTGTGGGAACGCTACGAGGGCACCTCGCTCGCTCAGGGGCTGGATCGCCCCTCGGAACAGGAGATGGCCGAGGACATCGTCGACGCGGCCGCTCGGCGAGCACATGGTCGCGACGCGAAGGTGAAGATCTCCACCGATGTGCTGCCCGAAGAGCCGGTGCCCGCCCTGCTGCGCGAGAGCCGCCACGCCACCGCGCTGGTCCTTGGATCCCGGGGTCGCAGCAGCATCGCCGAGCTGCTGCTCGGCTCGGTCAGCCTCGCCGTCGCCGCTCGCGCCGACTGCCCGGTGATCGTGCTGCGCGGCAGCCACGACAACCAGGCGAAGTCCGGGACACGGCGGCGCATCGTGCTGGGTGTCGCTGAGGAGGCGCACAACTCCGCGGCCGTTCGCTTCGCCTTCCACGAGGCGGAGGCACGGAAGGTCGAGTTGGAGGCCGTACGGGCCTGGCGCTGCCCCGCGCACGAGACCACCGACCATCCCCTGCTCGCCGGGAAACCCGCCCGTCTCCGCGAGCAGCGAGCCGCGGAGACCCTCGACGCCGCGCTGGACGCCGCCGTCGCGGGCCACCCGTCCGTGCAGCTCCACCGGCGCACTGTCGAGGGCCCGGCCCGCAAGGTGCTGCTCGACGTCTCGGCCACCGCCGACCTGCTCGTCGTCGGCGCCCAGCGCCGCCAGGGGCACTTCGGGCTCCAGCTCGGCCGGGTCGCCCATGCGGTTCTGCACCACTCGGCCTGCCCGGTGGCCGTCGTCCCGCAGCCGGTGCGAACGCCGTGACCGGCTCAGAGGCTCGCCGCGTGATCGGGGACGTAGGTCTGCAGATCGCGCGGCGGGCGCACGTATCCGGTCGACGGCGGCCGCGGCGGCAGCTCCAGCACCGGCGGTGGCACCTCGTGGTAGGGAACGGAGCCGAGCAGGTGGGCCATCATGTTCAGCCGGGCCCGGCGCTTGTCGTCGCTCTCCACGACGAACCAGGGCGCCTCCGAGATGTCCGTGTGCACCAGCATCTCGTCCTTGGCCCGGGAGTACGCCTCCCAACGGGTGATCGACTCCAGGTCCATCGGGGACAGCTTCCAGCGCCGCGTCGGATCCTTCAGCCGGCGCCGGAACCGCTCCTGCTGCACGGCGTCGCTCACCGAGAACCAGTACTTGCGCAGCAGGATTCCGTCCTCCACCAGCATGCGCTCGAAGATCGGGCACTGCCGCAGGAAGAGCTGGTACTCCTCCTTCGTACAGAAGCCCATGACGTGCTCGACACCGGCCCGGTTGTACCAGCTGCGGTCGAACAGCACGATCTCCCCGGCGGCCGGCAGGAGCTCGACGTACCTCTGGAAGTACCACTGCGTGCGCTCGCGCTCGGTCGGCTTGGGCAGCGCCGCGATCCGTGCCACGCGTGGGTTGAGGTGCTCGGCGACCCGCTTGATGGTGCCGCCCTTGCCCGCCGCGTCCCGCCCCTCGAAGATCACCACGAGCCGGGCATCCTCGGTCCGCACCCACTCCTGAAGTTTCACCAGCTCCGTCTGCAGCCGCAGCAACTCCTGCTCGTATGCCGCACGCGGCAGCGGCGACGCCTTCTTGCCGGCCATGCCGCCTCCTCAGCCGAATGACGTACCTCGACGACGTATCTCGATGCCTTTCGGAATCACCATGCCCCAGACGGCCCGAGGTCGCCGACTGAACCTGGAGCGCCTGAGGACAGCGGATGCCTTGCGCCCGCCGTGGGAGCGGCGGGCGCAGAGACGAGCTGCCCGAAGGGCTACGAAGCGGTCCGGTCGGTCACGTCGGTGATCCTCCACCGCTGGTTGGCTCCGGAGTTCGGCGTCCACATCGTGACGGCGGATCCGTCGGCGGTGGCCTGGCCGCCCACCTCGAGGAGCCCGCCGGTGGCGGCGTTGACCAGGGTCCAGCTGCCGTCGCCGGTGGTCGACATGATCCACTGGGTGGCCTTGTCGCGTCCGCCGAGATCCGCCTCCAGCACCGGGGCGCCGTCACGCACGGCCAGCCGCTTGCCCTCGACGGGGTTGGTGAACACATACCGCTGCCGGTTGCCCGTGTCGCCGCTGATCCGGCGAAGCTGCCACCGCTGTCCGGCGTCGGCCGCATCCGTGCCCGCGGTCTTGATGACGAGCTTGGTGCCATCGTCCGCCACGGTGAGCGCCTTGCCGCTCTGGACGCCGGTCAGCTGGTAGGTGTGGCCCTGCTGGAGCAGGGCGGCGTCCTTGGCCACGCCGGACACGCCCTTGACGAGGAAGGACGTCACGGACTGGGCGGGCACGGTGAAGGTGGCCCG
This sequence comes from Streptomyces sp. NPDC001530, assembly GCF_042894545.1. Taxonomy (NCBI): domain Bacteria; kingdom Bacillati; phylum Actinomycetota; class Actinomycetes; order Kitasatosporales; family Streptomycetaceae; genus Streptomyces; species Streptomyces sp. NPDC001530. The sequence goes on along the minus strand of NZ_JBIAVS010000014.1, from coordinate 268,175 downwards.
GCGGCCGGTGACCTCGACGGGGGTCTGCCGTTCGAGCTTGCCCTCGGCGCTCGTCACCACGGGCGTCACGGTCGCGTCGCGGGAGATGTGGCCGAACTTGGACAGGTCGATCGTCACCGTACGGGCGTTGGTCGTGCTGTTGACGTGGACGACCGTCGCCGCGTTGCCCGACTTGGAGACCGCGGCGGCGCTGGAGGTGTCGTCGGTCTTGATCAGCCGGTCGCCGGGCTTGATGTAGTGCGTGAAGTTGCGGGCGGTGTCGAACTTGGTGTTGGTGTGGATCGGGCAGCTGGCCAGCGTGTCCGTGGAGGCGCAGCTGAAGGGGATCTGGATGCTGCCCCAGTTGCCGCCCTTGGCGGACTCCCCGCCGGGCTTCATGTTGTCGTAGTCCTCGACGGGCTGCCAGAACACCCAGGCGCGGGGCTCGAGTTCACGCAGGTCGTCGACCATCCGCTGGGCCAGGCCGAGCCCGGGCCGCATGTCCGTGAAGCTCTGGCCGTCGCCCCAGTCGCCCTCGACCTCGCTCATCCACAGCGGCTTGTCCGCGGCCTTGGCCAGGTCGCGCACGCTGGTACGGCCGCCGGTGCCGTAGGTGTGGACGTTCATCTGGCCGACGAGATCGCGCACGTCCTGGGGGTAGGTGTTCCAGTTCTGCGTGAAGAGGCTGGGGTTGGTCTCGTCCATCGCGGAGATCTCCGTGCCGGTCTTCGCCTGCTCGAGGGCGGGGGCCAGCGCGCGGATCACCTTCTGCTGGAGCTCCGGGCCGATGTGGGCGCCCTCCTGACGGCCGCCGACCGGCTGACCGTCGGCGCTCAGGCGGGTACCCCAGTAACCCGTGTTGGGTTCGTTGAACGGGTCGAGGGTGTCGACCTTGATGCCGTGGGCCTGCTCCAGCCGCTTGGTCGCGCCCGCCAGATAGGCGGCGAAGTCGTCGACGGAGTCCGCCTTGAGCTGGTCCTCGGTGGAGTTGAAGCCACCGGAGACATAGCCGCTCTTGGTCATGAACCAGGGCGGCGAGTTGCTGAAGGTCTCCCAGTGGTCGATGTCGTTCTTGATCCGCTCCACCCACCAGCGCTGTGTGGCGTCGGCGTCCGGGTTCCAGTCGGCCGCGTCGTCGGCGCTCCACCAGTCGGTGTCCGTGCGGGTGGTGCCCGCCGGGGCCTTCCACCAGCCCTCGACCGCTCCGCCGGCCCGGAGGTAGTCCCTGACATCGGGGGCGTTGCCGCCGCCGATGTTGTAGCGGGCGATGTTGAGGGCGAGGCCGTCGTCGTCGAAGAGGAGCTGGGCGAGCTTCTCGCGGATCTCCGCCGGGTAGCCGCCGGTGGCGTTGGCGAACCAGACCAGGCTGGTGCCCCAGCCCTCGAAGCTCTGCTCCTTGTACGAGGGGTCGGGCTGGACGGTGACGGCGGCGGCCGCCGCTGCCGTCGAGGTCTGCGCGTTCGTCGGTGGAGCGGTGACCAGGGCTGCCCCGGTCGCCAGAGCGGTGACTCCGATGGTGCCCAGAAGCCGTCGTGTGCGGGTACGGCGTGCCAACGTGTGCTCCCAACTCGTGAATGGACGCTTCGGTGGACGGACGAAGAAGGACGTCAGGTCGCGGGCTGCCGCAGTACGGCGACCTCCCTGGGGGACAGGACAGGGGCGCCGTCGTCTCCGGCCCGGCCGACCAGGAGTTCCCCGGCGAGTCCGGTCAGCGGCACCGTCTCGTCGGTCCGGTTGACCAGGAAGAGATAGCGGCTGCCGGCGTCGCGGCGCACGATCAGCTCGACGCTTCCCCGCGCGCCGTCGGGCAGTTCGCTGCCGACACCGGCGGGCCCGAGCAGCTTCGGCAGCAGACCGGTGAGGCCGTCCGTGCCCAGCCGGGTGGAGACGTACGCGGCCGAACCGCGGCCCATTGCGCGGCGGGTGACGGCGGGGCGACCGGCGTGCGTACCGCTGCGGTAGTGGGCCAGTACTTCCACCTCGGGGTCGGTGACGGTGATCCGGTCGGTCCACACCGTGGCGGTGCTGCCCGGATCCAGCTCGACCGTCTCGCCGTCGAGCAGCGGACCGAACTCCTCGATGCGGATGCCGAGCAGCTCGCGCAGGGCTCCCGGGTAGCCGCCGAGCCAGATGTGGTCGTTCTCGTCCACGACACCGGAGAAGTACGTGGTGACCAGGTGGCCGCCGTGCTCGACGTACCGCGTGAGTTCCTTGGCCAGGGCGGCGGGGACCAAGTGCAGTACGGGCGCGATCAGCAGCTCGTACCGGTCGAGGTCGGACTGCGCGGTGACGACGTCGGCCCGTATGCCGAGGGCGAGGAGGGCGGAGTACCAGTCGAGCCCTTCCTGGCGGTAGTCGAGGCGGGAGGTGGGATGGGAGTCCTGCTCGCTCGCCCACCAGGACTCCCAGTCGAAGACGATGCCGACGCGGGCCGGTTCGCGCTCGGTCCCCGCGACCGGAGCGAGTGTCCGCAGGGTCCGGCCGAGGTCGGTCACCGCGCGGAAGAGCTCGCTGTCGGGTCCGGCGTGCGGCACCATCGCCGAGTGGTACTTCTCGGCGCCGGCCGCCGACTGGCGCCACTGGAAGAAGCACACGGCGTCGGCGCCGTGCGCGACGTGCAGCAGCGAGTCGCGGGCCAGATCGCCGGGCCGCTTGGCCACGTTGACGGGCTGCCAGTTCACGGCGCTGGTGGAGTGCTCCATGAGGAACCACGGGCGTCCGCCGGAGATACCGCTGATGAGGTTGGCGGAGAAGGACAGCTCGTCCCGGTCCTGCGGGCCGGGCATGACGTAGTGGTCGTTGGAGACGAAGTCGACCTCACCGGCCCAGTCGGCGTAGTTCATCCCCTTGGTGCCGCCCATCACCATGAAGTTCGTGGTGACCGGCACGCCGGGCGTGATCTCGCGCAGCACGTCCCGCTCCGCGCGCAGGTACTCCTTCAGCGCGTCGGAGGAGAAGCGCTTGAAGTCCAGCTGCTGGGTGGGGTTCGGGTAGGAGGCGGCGAGGCGGGGCGGCAGGATCTGCTCCCAGTCGCTGTACCGCTGGGACCAGAACGCCGTGCCCCAGGCGTGGTTGAGGCCGTCGAGGGTGGTGTAGCGGGCGCGCAGCCAGTCGCGGAAGGCGCGGGCGGCGTCGTCGGAGTAGTCGTAGATGTTGTGGCAGCCCAGCTCGTTGGAGACGTGCCAGGCCACCAGCGCGGGGTGGTGCGCGTACCGCTCGGCCATCTTCCGCACCAGGCGCAGCGCGTGGTCGCGGAAGACGGGCGAGGTGGGGCGCCAGTGCTGCCGCCCACCGGGCCACAGCGTCTCACCGGAGGCGGTCACCGGGAGGATCTCCGGGTGCGCCGTGGTGAGCCAGGGCGGCGGGGACGCGGTGGCGGTGGCCAGGTCGACGCCGATGCCGCCCGCGTGCAGCAGGTCCATGATCTCGTCGAGCCAGGTGAAGTCCCACTCGTCCTCGGCCGGCTGGATGCGGGCCCAGGAGAAGATCCCCACGGAGACGATGTTGACGCCGGCCTCGCGCATCAGCCGGATGTCGTCCTCCCACACCTCGCGCGGCCACTGCTCGGGGTTGTAGTCGGCGCCGTACGCGAGGCGTGGGGTGGGGTCACCGTCCGGCCCGTGCTGAAGCTGGGACAGGAGGGTGGAGATCATGGTGGTCCTTCCGGTGTGGTGCACGGGGGCGGCGCGGCACCGTGCCGCGCCGCCCTGTTTTGCTGCTCGGAACTACTTCTCGACGGTGAAGCCCTGCTCCTCGCCGTACTTGACGGACGCGCCCTGCCAGGCCTTCAGACCGTCCGCCAGCTTGGTGCCGGAGACGTAGGCCTTGCCGACGGTGTCGTTGAAGATCGAGTTGGCGTACTGCTGGAAGGGCAGGTACGACCAGTCGTCGGCGACGTTGGCGGCGGAGTCGGCGAAGATCTTGTTGGCCTGCTGCCCGCCGAAGTAGTCGAACTTGGTGTTCTGGAACTCGGTGGACTGAAGCTCCGCGGTGGTCGCCGGGAAGGCGCCCTGCTTGACGCGGGTCTGCACGCCGTCCCCGGCGTTCGCGTACTCGACGAAGGCGTAGGCGAGTTCCTTGTTCTTGCCCAGCGCGGGCAGGGCCAGGGAACTGCCGCCGTTCTCCGCGCTCGCCTTGTCGCCCTTGGTCCAGGCCGGCATCGGGGCCGCACGCCAGTCACCGGAGGCGTTCGGCACGCCGGTGACGAAGTTGGCGGGCATCCAGGCGCCGGTGGCCAGGGTGGCGATGGTGCCGTCGCCCAGTCCCTTGTACCAGTCGTCGGTCCAGCCGTTGATGGGCGCGAGAAGCTTCTCGTCGATGAGCTTCTGCCAGGTGTCCGTGTACTTCTTCGCGCCCGCGTCGGAGAAGTCGATCTTCACCTTGGTGCCGTCGACCTTGTAGGGGCGCGAACCGGCCTGCCACAGCATGCTGGTGGTGAAGCCCGCGTCGCCCGCGTCGTTGGCGATGTAGACCTTGGGGTCGGCCTTGTGCAGCTTGCGGGCCGCGTCGACGTACTCGTCCCAGGTGGTCGGGACGGCGATCTTGTACTTGTCGAAGACCTTCTTGTTGTAGAACAGCGCCATCGGGCCGGAGTCCATCGGCAGGCCGTAGACGGACTTGCCCTCGCTCACGGCGTTCCACGGACCCGGGGTGTACTTCGAGGCCAGCTTGTCGGCGCCGTAGGGGGCCAGGTCGGTGAGGCCCTTGGTGAGGGAGTACTGGCTCAGCGCGAAGTACTCGACCTGGGCGACGTCGGGCACGCCCTTCTCGGCCGATATGGCGTTCGACAGGGCGGTGTAGTGCTTGTCGCCGGACCGCTCGCTGACGAGGTTGATCTTGACCTTGGGGTACTTCTTCTCGAAGTCGGCGGCGACCGTCTTGAGCGTGGGCTCCCAGGCCCAGACCGTCACCGTGCCGCCCTTCTTCAGGGCCGCCTGGATGTCCGAGGCGGAGACCGCCTTCTGGTCGGAGCTGTCGTCCGAGCCGCCGCAGGCGGTGGCGCCCAGGGCGAGGGTGGAGAGAAGGGCGATGCCGCGCAGCAGGCGGCTGGTCTTTCTGCGCATGGAGGTGCTTCCACTTCTTCGTGGGCGGGACAGGTGAGGGTGGGGGTGCGCGTGCGTGGGGCTGAGGGGGCGGCCGGAGGACCGCGGGGTCACTCCTTGACGCTTCCGGCGGCGAGACCGGACTGCCAGTACTTCTGGAGCAGCAGGAACGCGGCGATCAGCGGCACGATGGTGAGCAGTGAACCGGTGATCACCAGGTTGAAGATCACGTCTCCGCCGATCGTCTCCGCCTGGGAGTTCCAGACGCTCAGGCCCAGGGTCAGGGGGTACCAGTCCGAGTCCTTGAGCATGATCAGCGGCAGGAAGTAGTTGTTCCAGGTGGCGACCGTGGTGAACAGCAGCACGGTCACGATGCCGGGGGCCAGCAGCGGCAGGGCGACCGTGAAGAAGGTGCGCGCCTCGCCGGCCCCGTCGATGCGGGCGGCCTCGAGGAGTTCGGTGGGGATGGCTTCGGTGGCGAAGACCCACATCAGGTAGAGGCCGAACGGCGACACCAGCGAGGGGATGATGACCGCCCACGGGGTGTCGGTCAGGCCCATCTTGCTGAACATCAGGAAGGTGGGCACCGCGAGGGCGGTGCCGGGGACGGCCACCGCGCCGATGACCGTGGCGAAGATGCCGCGCTTGCCGGGGAAGTTGAACTTCGCCAGCGCGTAACCGCCCAGGACCGCGAGGAGGGTGGCACCGCCGGCGCCGAGCACCACGTACATCAGGGTGTTCAGGAGCCAGCGCGTGAACACGCCGTCGTCGTATGTGAACGTGTCGCGGATGTTGTCCCACAGGGCGAAGTCGTGGGCGAACCACAGCCCGGACGAATCGGCTAGGCCCGCCTGGGTCTTGGTGGCGTTGATGACCAGCCACATCAGTGGCACGACGGTGTAGAGGACCACCAGGGAGGTCAGCACCGTCAGCAGCAGGCTGCGCTTGGGCCGCCCGGCGGTGTGCCTGCGCGGGCCGCGCAGACGCGGCGCGCTCTTGCCGGGGCCGGTGGACTGGGCGGGTACGGAGGGGGAGGCGGTGGTGAGAGGGCTGCTCATCGGGTCACGCTCCCTTGCGCATGCCGCGCAGCTGCACGACGTAGGCGATCACCATCGTGATCAGGCCCATGATGATGGCCACCGTCGCGGAGTAGTTGTGCTGCTGGCCGTTGAAGGACAGCGAGTACGTGTAGAAGTTCGGGGTGTAGTCCGTCGTGATGGCGTTGCGCGCCAACGGCCGCAGGATGTTGGGCTCGTTGAAGAGCTGGAAGCTGCCGATGATGGAGAAGATCGTCGCGATGACGAGGGCGCCCCGGATCGCGGGCAGCTTGATCGCGGTGATGACCCGGATCTGTCCGGCGCCGTCGATCTCCGCCGCCTCGTACAGCGAGTTCGGGATGACGCGCAGCGCCGAGTAGAAGATCAGCATGTTGTAGCCGACGAACTCCCAGGTGACGATGTTGCCGATCGACGCCAGCACCAGGTCGGGCGAGAGCGGGTCGGGCAGGGTGACACCGAATGCCTCGTTGATGTCGCCCACCAGCCCGTACTTCGTGCCGTACATGAAGCCCCACATGAGGGTGGCGACCACGGCGGGCACCGCGTACGGCAGGAAGATCGTGATGCGGAAGAAGCTCTTGCCGTAGAGCCGCCCACTGTCCAGGGCCAGGGCCACCAGCAGGGCGATACCGAGCATGATCGGCACCTGGACCACGAGGAAGAGCGACACCCGGCCGAGGGACGCCCAGAACTGGTCGTCCTTCAGCGCCTGTGTGTAGTTGTCCAGGCCGACGAAGGTGGTGCCGCCGATGAGCTGGTCGCGGAAGAGGCTCAGGTAGATCGAGTACGCGATCGGAGCGAGGAAGACCAGGGCGAACACGGCCACGAAGGGACCGATGAACCCCCACCCGGTCCAGGAGCGGCGGTCCCGTTTCGCCGGAGGTGGTGCCGGCCGCGGCTCGGCGGCCGCCAGCGGTTGCAGCGTCGTCATGTCGTTCCTCGCTCGTCCATCGCGGAGCCGGCTTCCTGCGCCGGCTCGATGTTTACGCAAACATCGACGCCCCAATGGGGTCAAGGGCTGTTATGTTTACGTAAACATCTGATGGCGGCATGTCTACACTGCCCCCATGTCGGTGGTCAAGAGCCGCCTGATGAAACGGCGATTCAGGTAATCGAGGGAGACGGGTGGACACAGCGGACGGTGCCTCGACGAGCAGGGACGGGGTACGCACGCGCACGAGGAAACGGGCCGTGCGACGCACTGCGAGTGCGTCCATGGCGGATGTCGCGCGCCTGGCCGGCGTCTCGTCGCAGACAGTCTCCCGGGTGTCCAACGGGTACGCGGGTGTCAACGAAGAGACCCGGCGGCAGGTGCTCGCGGCCATGAAGGAGCTGGGCTACCGGCCCAACAGCGCCGCCCGGGCCCTCAAGCGCGGCGAGTTCCGCACCATCGGCGTGATCACCTTCAACCTCTCCACCACGGGCAATATGCGCACTCTGGAGGCGATCGCCACGTCCGCGGCGCAGGAGGGTTACGCCGTCACGCTCCTGCCCGTAGCCGTCCCCACCCAGGACGAGGTGCGCGGCGCCTTCTCCCGGCTGGGCGAGCTCGCCGTCGACGCCGTCATCGTCATCATGGAGGTGCACCTGCTCGACGCGGCGACCATCTCCTTGCCGCCCCACGTCCAGGTCGTGGTCGCCGACTCGGACGCCGGCGACCGCTACACCGTGGTCGACACCGACCAGGCCGGGGGAGCGCGCGCGGCCGTGCGGCACCTGCTGGACCTCGGTCATCGCACGGTCTGGCATCTGGCCGGTCCCGAGGAGTCCTTCGCGGCCGAGCGCCGTGCCGCCGCCTGGCGCGCCGAACTCACCGAGGCGGGCCGCGTCCCGCCACCCGTCGTACGCGGCGACTGGTCGGCGGAGTCCGGCTATCGCGCCGGCCTGCGACTCGCCGGCGAGAAGGACTGCACGGCGGTGTTCGCCGCCAACGACCAGATGGCACTGGGCCTGTTGCGGGCCCTGCACGAGCGTGGCCGGAAGATTCCCGACGACGTCAGTGTCATCGGCTTCGACGACATCCCCGAGGCCGGCTCCTTCCTGCCTCCGCTGACCACCGTGCAGCAGGACTTCGCCGAAGTGGGACGCCTGTGTGTCGCGGGTGTCCTGCGGCGGATGCGCCACGAGGGGGCGGAACACGGCACCACGCTCGTCCCGACGAGGCTCGTGGTGCGCGACAGCACCGCGCAGTGCCCTTCTGCCGCGGACGCCTAGAGCGGCGCTCCGGCGCACACGCCGAGCGCGAGCGGTATCCGCCGCTCTCCGCGTGTCCGAGCCGCGGAGCTCGGGGGAGTGCGCAACGAATTTCGGGCCTGCGCCCGGCCGCCTTCCGACCGTACGCGCGTGCGCGGCAGGCCCGGGTGCCGGATCATGGATGTTCAGCGGGTCGCAGACTCCGGGAGTCGAGGAGGATGCCGGTGAAGCCGGATGTTCCTGCCGCGCAGCCCCTGATCTCCAGCGACGTCGAGGCGGTGCTGGCGGCGGCGGGCGCCGTTGTCGCGGGCCTGCCGCTCGGACGTGAGTCCCGGATACTGCGCCGCATCGTGGAGGGCGCGCAGGCCGGGGTGGCCGTACTCGACACCGAGTTGCGCTATCTGTACGTCAACCCGCGGATGGCCGGGGCGAACGGGCTGCCCGTGCAGGCCCACCTCGGCCGCACCCTGGCCGAGGTCCTGCCGGGGGTGCGTCGCGCCGAGGAGGTCCTGCGCGAGGTGCTGCGGGACGGGCAGCCGCGCCGGCTGGTCGGCACCGGGTCCACGCAGGCTCCCTCGGCCTTCGCGCACCGCGAGTGGCGGGCGACGTACCACCGGCTGGAGGACGACCACGGCAAGGTCGTCGGGCTGGTCGGCATCGGCCTGGAGCTCACCGAACCGCGCCAGTATCTGCGCGAGCTGGAGCGCGCTCATCAGCGGATGGCGCTGCTGGACACCGCGGCCGCCCGGATCGGTACCACCCTGGACGTCGACGCCACCTGCGGTGAGCTGGCCGACTTCGTGGTGCCCGGGCTCGCGGACGCCGCGGGGGTGGAGCTGTTCCTGGAGGACCGGCCCGGCGGGCGGCAGCGGACGCCGCCCGGTGTGACGCGGCTGCGCAGGGCGGCGCTCAGTGTTGTGCCGCAGCTCAGGGCCAGATTCAGAGAGATCGACTTGGCCGGTGTGTATCTGGAGTACGAGGCGGGATCGCCGGTCCGGGAGCGCCTGGACGCCGGCCAGTCCTGGTTGCACGACCTCGCGGCCGGCGAGGTGCCACCGGGGCCGCACGCCGATCGGATCGCCCGGTATCGCGCCGCCGGGGTCCACTCCGTACTCGTCTCACCCATCGGCACCGAGGACCGGCTGCTCGGCACCCTGTCGATGGTCCGCGTCGGCCCTTCACCGGCCTTCACGCGCGAAGACGCCGTGGTGGCACAGCAGTTGGCGGCCCGCGCCGCCCGCGCCCTGGACCGGGCCTTCCGCTACGCCCGCGAGCATGCGATGGCCCTGGAGCTGCAGCGGGCCCTGCTGACCGAGCCGACCGTGCCCCATCCGAACCTGGAGACCGCCTTCCGGTACCTGCCCGCGGACGACACCACGGTGGTCGGCGGTGACTGGTTCGACTCCCTGGCCCTGTCCGACGACCGGAACCTGCTGGTCATCGGCGATGTCATGGGCCACGGAGTCGAGGCGGCCGTCGCCATGAGCCACTACCGGTCCATGCTGCGGGCCCTGGCCGACACCGGGCTGCGGCCGCACGAGATGCTCCAGCACGCCGACCGCATGGTCGCCGACTCCGGCTTCGACCGAGTCGCCACCTGCCTGCTGGCCCTCGGCGACCCCCGCGTCAACACCGTCTCGTATGCCAATGCGGGACACCTGCCTCCCGTTCGGCTCACTCCGCAGGGACACACCGAGATCGTGCCCCTTCCGGTGGGTCCACCGCTGGGCACCGGGTTCGGCTCGTACGAGACCGTCACGCGCCCGGGTGTGCCCGGCGGGACCCTGCTGCTCTACACCGACGGCCTGGTGGAACGCCGGGACGAGGACATCGACGACTCTCTGCGCCGCCTCACTCGCCTGAGACTCTCCCCACGAGACAGCCTCGAGAAGATCGTCGACGATGTCCTGGCCGAGCTGATGAGCGGCCCCGCAGAGGACGACGTCGCCGTGCTCGCCGCCCGCGTGCACCGCCTGACCCACCTCTAAGGCACGTCGGCGAGGTACTCGCGGATCTTCTCGCGCATGAAGACTGAGGACTCCTTGGCCCGTTCCTCCCAGGCGAACACGCAGGCCGTGAGCGTGCCGTCGAAGTGGTGGGCCTTCAGCTCGCGGAAGAGCTCGTCGAAGTCGACCTCGCCCTGCCCGATGTCCAGGTGCTGATGGATACGGGCCGGGGTGCCGGGCGGGTTGAGGATGTAGCGGTTGCCCGAGGAGGCCGTGTGGTCGAAGGCGTCGGCGAGATGGACGTGGCTGAGCAGGCCGCCGGCGTAGTCGATGATGCCGGGCGCGTCGTTGCCGATGTGGAAGGTGTGCGGGGCGCAGTACAGGAACGTGACGTTCGGATGGTTGATGCCGCGGATCAGGTTGATCGCGTCGTAGCCGTTCTCGATGAAATCGTCCGGGTGCGGTTCCAGCGCGAGGTGGATGCCCTCGCGCTCGAACACCGGCAGCAACTCGTCGAGAGAGTTCCAGAACTGGGCCTCCGAGCGGTCGGCGGCCTCGGGGCGGCCGTTGAACTCGGAGATCATGCTGTCGACGCCGAGGTCGGCGGCGATCTGGATGGACCGCTTCCAGTACCGCACGGCGGCCTTGCGGTCGTCCTCGTCGGGCCCCGACCAGCGGAACAGCGGCAGTAGCGAGGAGATGCCGACGCCCGCGGAGTCCAGCGCCTTGCGGAAGGCGCGGACCGTGCCGTCGTCGACGCGGGGATGCCGGAAGAAGGGGATGAAGTCCTCCCGGGGGGACAGCTCGATCCACTCGTAGCCCAACTCGGCAACCACGGACGGCAGTTCGAGCAGAGGCACATGGCGGATCATGTACGGGTCGAGCGCGATCTTCATGGGGGAGTCCCTTGCGGTGCGTCAGCGGTAAAGGGCGGGGCGCTCGACCAGTTCGACCTCCGTCCGGCGGCCCTCGGCCTGCGCGCGGACGCCCGCCTCGCAGACGGCCGCCGTCGCGTACCCGTCCCAGCTGCTGGGGCCGGTGACCTCGCCGCGCAGCGTGGCATCGACCCAGGCCTGCACCTCACGGTCGTAGGCGTCCACGAACCGCTCCACGAAGTCCGGGGCGATGGAACCGCCCCACCGTCCGGCCGTGTTGACGAGCATCCCGTGTGCCTCGCCGATCCGTGCCGTGCCGTTCTCGCAGACCGCCTCGGCCTGCACCTGGTAGCCGAAGCGGCAGTTGACGTAGATCTCCACGTCGACCAGCACGCCCCCGTCGGTCTCGAAGACCACGAACTGCGGATCCGACAGACCCTCGGGCGCGTTGCCGGACGGCTTCGGCTTCATCACCGTGACCGCCGTGATCTCCTGGCCGAGCAGCCAGCGGGCGACGTCCATCTCGTGCACCACGGAGTCGTTGATCAGCATCTGCTCGGTGAAGTACGGCAGGACGTCGGCGTTGCGGTGCCGGTTGTGCAGCATCAGCGGCCGGCCCAGTTCACCGCCGTCCAGCAGCGACTTGAGCCTCATGTACTCGGCGTCGTACCGCCGCATGAAGCCGACCTGGACGCGTCGGTGGCCGAGTTTCTGCTCCGCCTCCATGACGCGCAGTGCGGAGGCCGCGTCCGGAGTGAGCGGCTTCTCGCACAGCACCGGCAGATTGTGCTCGAAGGCGGTGAGCAGCGCCGCCTCGTGCGCCGGACCGGGGGAGGCGATGATCACGGCGTCGACGTCGTCCGCGGCCATGGCGGCGGCCGGGTCGGTGTACGCGGTGCAGCCGTCGATGCCCGCGGCGAGCTGCTTGGCCCGTTCCGCGTCGAGGTCCGCGACGGCCGTCACCCGCGCCCCGCTGATGACCTCGGTGATACGGCGTACGTGGTCGGCCCCCATCCGGCCGGTGCCGATGACGGCGACGCCGAGTGTTCCGCGCTGGGTCATGGTGTTCGGTGGTCCCTTCGAGTGGTTCAGGCGCCGCAGGAGCGGAGGAACTTACGGGTGCGTACGGCGATGGGGAGGGGCTTGTCCGGCTCGCACGGGTACATGTCCTGCTCGACGATGGCGAACAGGTCGACTCCGAGGCGCTGCGCGGCAACGAGGACCGGTTCCAACTCCGGTACTCCGGAAGGTGGTTCGCACATCACACCGCGCTGCACGGCGGGGCCGAACGGCACCTCGTTCTTGACGACGTCGGCGAGGATGCCGGGGTCGACCTGCTTGAGGTGCAGATAGCCGATCCGCTCGCCGTAGGTCTCGATGAGCTTGACGCTGTCGCCGCCGCAGTAGGCGTAGTGCCCGGTGTCCAGGCACAGGTTGACCAGGTCGGAGTCGGTCGAGTCGAGGAAGCGCTCGACATGGTCCTCGGTGTCGATGTGCGTGTCCGCATGCGGGTGCACCACGATGTCGAGGCCGTACATCTCCTTGACCTCGTGGCCGAGCCGTTCCATGCCCTTGGTCAGGTGGGCCCACTGCTCGGCGGTCAGCTCCGGCGGCTCCAGGATCTCGGCGGTCTTGTCGTCCCGCCAGAAGGAGGGGATGACCACCAGATGCTTCGCGCCCATGGCCTGGGTGAGCGCGGCGACCTCGCTGACGTGCTTCCAGGTGGACTCCCAGACGGAGGGGCCGCGGTGCAGCCCGGTGAAGATCGTGCCGGCCGACACCTTCAGCTGACGCTTGCTCACCTCGTCGGTGAGCCGGGCGGGGTCGGTCGGCAGATAACCGTACGGGCCGAGCTCGATCCAGGAGTAGCCCGCGTCGGCGACCTCGTCCAGGAACCGTTCCCAGGGGACCTGCTGCGGGTCGTCGGGGAACCAGACGCCCCAGGAGTCGGGGGCCGAGCCGACCCGGATGCGGTCGAGGGGGGTGGTCATCTCAGGAGGTCCCTTCGGGGGTGGCCGCCACGGGCGCTTGGAGGTCTTCCGCTTCGGGGAGTTCTTCGACGTCGACGCCTCGTACCTGAGCCAACTCGTGCTTGAGGGCGGCGAGTTCGGCGCCGCCCGCCATGTGGTTGGTGAGTTCCTCGAGGCTGACCTCGCTGCGGTCGGCGGAGAGTTCCATGGTGCCGAGGCGGAGCACGCTGAAGTGGTCGCCGACCATGTAGGCGTGGTGGGGGTTGTGGGTGATGAAGATGACGCCGAGGCCGCGGTCGCGGGCGGCGGCGATGTACTTCAGGACGACACCGGACTGCTTGACGCCGAGCGCGGCGGTCGGCTCGTCGAGGATGAGCACGCGGGCGCCGAAGTAGACGGCGCGGGCGATGGCCACGGACTGGCGCTGGCCGCCGGAGAGGGTGCCGATGGGCTGGTCGAGGTCGTCGAGGATGATGCCCATGTTGCGCAGTTCCTCGTCGGCGGTCTTCTTCATCCGCGCGATGTCGAGGCGGCGCACGGGCCAGGGGCCCTTGGTCATCTCGGAGCCGAGGAAGAAGTTGCGCCACACCGGCATCAGCGGCACGGTGGCGAGGTCCTGGTAGACGGTGGCGATGCCGCGGTCGAGGGCCTCGCGCGGGGTGGTGAAGTGCACGGGTTGGCCGTCGACGTGGAACTCGCCCTCGGTGTGCTGGTGCAGTCCGGAGATGATCTTGATGAGGGTGGACTTGCCGGCGCCGTTGTCGCCGAGCACGCAGGTCACCTTGCCGGGGTGGACGGTCAGGGAGACGCCGTGCAGGGCGCGGATGTTGCCGTAGGCCTTGCCGGCGCCGCGCAGTTCGACGATGGGCGTGCCGTCCTGGGGTGCGGCGTCCTTGACGAGGGAGGCGCCGGGTGAGGTTCCGTTGGTTGTCATGTGTTCAGATCACCTCCGGGTCGCCGTGCGGCGGACCCACAGATTGACGAGGGCGGCGACCAGGAGCATCACGCCGAGGAATGCCTTGAACCAGTCGGGGTTCCAGTTGGCGTAGACGATGCCCTGGGAGACCATGCCGAAGATGAAGGCGCCGATGACGGGGCCGATGGCGGAGCCGTAGCCGCCGGTGAGCAGGCAGCCGCCGATGACCGCGGCGATGATGTAGAGGAACTCGTTGCCCACGCCCTCGCCGGACTGCACGGTGTTGAACGAGAACAGCAGGTGCATGCCGACGAACCAGGCGCCCGCGCCGACGCCCATGAACAGGGCGATCTTGGTGAACTTGACGGGGACGCCGACCGCTCGGGCGCTGTCCTGGTTGCCGCCGACGGCGAAGATCCAGTTGCCGAACTTGGTGCGCAGCAGCAGCCAGGTCGCGGCCGCGGCGAACACCAGCCAGTAGAAGATGGTGATCTTGAAGTTCACGCCGCCGATGCCGACCTCGGAGGCGAAGATCTTCTTGGCCTGGTCGAAGCCGTCCATGTCGGCGATCGAGTCGCTGGCGACGTTGCCGGTGAAGATCTTGGTGACGGCGAGGTTGGCGCCCTGCAGGACCAGGAAGGAGCCCAGGGTGATCAGGAAGCTGGGCAGTCCGGTCCTGACCAGCAGATAGCCGTTGAACGCGCCGACGGCGAGGGAGGCGATCAGTGCGACCAGGACACCGGTCCACACGTTCGTGGTCAGCTGGAAGCTGAGGATCGCGGCGGTGAGCGCCGAGGTGGTCACGGCGACACCGGCGGACAGGTCGAACTCGCCGCCGATCATCAGCAGGGCCACCGGGATCGACATGATGCCCATGACCGAGGCCTGGTAGAGCACGGTGGACAGCGAACTGGCCTCGCGGAACGAGGGGGCCACCGAGAAGAAGAAGATGTACACGCCGACGGCGGCGATCAGCGCGCCGACCTCGGGGCGGGCGAGCAGCCTGCGTCCCAGGGAGCGCTGCGTGGCACGGCCGTCCTTCTGAGTGGCCGGCGAGGCCGGCGACGAGGGACTCGTCGCCGGTGCCGTTGCCTGACTCATGGTCATCACCGGGTACCCTTCGCGGCGAACGTGGCGATGGTGTCGACGTTGGACTTGTCGACGAACGCCGGTCCGGTCAGCACGGGTGCCTCGCCACCGCCGCTGTAGTTGCCGTTGGTCTTGTAGAGCCACAGGGAGTCGACCGCCAGGTAGCCCTGCAGATAGGGCTGCTGGTCGACGGCGAACGAGATGTCACCGTCCTGGACACCCTTCACCAGGTCCTTGTTGAGGTCGAAGGTGGCGACCTTGGCCTTGCTGCCCGCGTCGCTGACCGACTGCACCGCCGTCAGCGCGAACGGGGCACCGAGGGTGACGACGTAGTCGATGGAGCTGTCCTGCTTGAGCTTCGCGGTGATCGTCGACTTCACGGACGGCATGTCGGTGCCGTTGACGTAGAGGTTGTCCGTCTTGCCGCTGAAGGTCTTCTTCACACCGGCGCAGCGGGCCTCGAGGGCGACATGGCCCTGGTCCTGGATCACACAGATGTTGTGCTTGGCGCCGAGCTCGTTGAGCTTCTTGCCGAAGGCCTCGCCCGCGACGGTCTCGTCCTGGCCGAAGTACTCCAGCAGGCCCTGCTTCTTCCAGTCGTCCACACCGGCGTTGAAGCCGACCACCGGGATGCCGGCCTTCTCGGCCTTGGCGACCACGTCCTTCATGGCGTCCGGCTTGGCCAGGGTGATCGCGATGCCGTCGACCTTCTGGTCGATCGCGTTCTGGATCAGGTTGGCCTGGTTGCCCGCGTTGGCGTCGCTGGAGTAGATCAGCTTGACGTTGTCCTTGGCGGCCGCGGCCTGGGCGCCCTTGCGGATGGTGTCCCAGAAGGTGTCGCCGGGGGGTGCGTGGGTGACCATCGCGATCGTCATGCGGGGGGTGTTGGCCTTGCCGGCGGAGGCGTCGGCGCCGCTGTCCTGCGCCTTCTTGCCTCCGGAGCTGCTGGAGCAGCCGGCTATGAGCAGCGCGGATGCCGCGACTGTCGCGACGAGTGGGGCGATTCTGCGAGAGCGGGGGTGAAGCGTGCGATCCATCTTTCCAGCACCTCACTGTGCGACCGGGGGAAAGGGAACGGGACGGCGCGGGGCGCGTGGCCCGTGCGGGGCCCGGACGGAGGTCCGGGTCTTGAGCCGGTGACGCGGCTGTTTCGTTGGGACGGGATACAAGTCCCTGTTGCACCCAGCTGTCAATACTTTGTTAAGACATCATTTCAGGAGCAGGTCCGAATGTCAGTACAAAGTCTTGACAGGAGCTTGCTGTGGGTCCTACACCTAAGAGGCATCCGGGCGCCCCGTTGCCCGCATCCCACGCATCAGGAGCGTCACGCATGCCTGAGTCCGCTGAATCCTTCGACGTCATCACCATGGGACGCATCGGCGTAGATCTCTACCCCCTGCAGACAGGTGTGCCGCTCGCGCAGGTCGAGTCCTTCGGAAAGTTCCTCGGCGGCTCGGCCGCCAACGTCGCGGTGGCCGCCGCGCGCCTGGGCCGGTCCACCGCGGTGATCACCCGCACCGGACAGGACCCCTTCGGCACCTATCTCCACCAGGCGCTCAAGGAGTTCGGCGTCGACGACCGCTGGGTCACACCTGTCGCCGCGTACCCCACGCCGGTCACGTTCTGCGAGATCTTCCCGCCGGACGACTTCCCGCTGTACTTCTACCGTCGGCCCAAGGCGCCGGACCTGGAGATCCAGACCGATGAGCTGGACTTCTTCGCCATCCGCGCGGCCCGGATCTTCTGGATCACCGGCACCGGCCTGAGCGAGGAGCCCAGCCGCTCGGCCACGCTCGCCGCGCTGAAGGCGCGCGCCAAGTCCGGCACCACGGTCTTCGACCTCGACTGGCGCCCCATGTTCTGGAAGGACCCGGACAGCGCGCGCCCGTACTACGCCGAGGCCCTGCGCCACGCCACCGTCGCCGTCGGCAATCTCGACGAGTGCGAGATCGCCACCGGTGTACGTGAACCGCGGGCCTGCGCCCAGGCCCTGCTCGACGCCGGTGTGGAACTGGCCGTCGTCAAACAGGGCCCCAAGGGAGTCCTGGCCGTCCACCGCGACGGCACCGTCGCCGAGGTCCCACCGGTGCCGGTGGAGGTCGTCAACGGCCTTGGCGCGGGAGACGCGTTCGGCGGCTCGCTCTGCCACGGTCTGCTGTCCGGCTGGGAGCTGGAGAAGACCATCCGGTACGCCAACGCGGCCGGCGCGCTCGTCGCCTCCCGACTCGCCTGCTCCTCCGCGATGCCGACCGAGTCCGAGGTCGAGGACCTCCTCGTACGCGGCTGACCGAGTCCGAGGCCGAGGAGTCCCCGTACGCGGATTCCCTCGTACGCGACTGACCGAGTCCGACGCCGAGGAACCCCTCGTACGCGGCCGACCGACGCCACCCCTGAACGGAGCCTGTCTTGAGCATCAGCATCCCCGACCTCGTCACGGTGCGCGCCCGGCACCCGGAGGCCATCGCCGAAGCGGCCGCCCGCCGTGTCCGCCGCCCGTTGATCGGCGACAGCGGCCGCCTGATGATCGTGGCCGCCGATCACCCCGCGCGCGGCGCCCTCGGCGTCGGCGACCACCGCCTGGCCATGGCCAACCGCGCCGACCTCCTCGAACGCCTCTGCGTCGCGCTGTCCCGGCCCGGGGTGGACGGGGTCCTCGCCACCGCCGACATTCTTGAGGACCTGCTGCTCCTGGGCGTCCTGGAGAACAAGGTCGTGATGGGCTCCATGAACCGCGGCGGGCTCGCGGGCGCCTCCTTCGAGATGGACGACCGCTTCACCGGCCACCGCGCCGAGGACATCGAGCGGCTCCGCTTCGACGCCGGAAAGCTGCTGCTGCGCATCGACTACGACGATCCCGGCTCCCTGGAGACCCTGCAGACCACCGCCCGCGCCGTCGACGACATGGCCGCGCGCCGACTGCCGCTGTTCGTCGAGCCGTTCATATCCCGCCGGGTGGAGGGCACCGTCCGCAACGACCTGAGCGCCGAGGCCGTCACCCGGTCCATCGCCATCGCCTCCGGTCTCGGCGGCACCTCCGCCTACACCTGGCTCAAGCTGCCGGTCACCAACGACCCCGACGACATGGCCGAGGTGCTGGAGGCCTCCACCCTGCCCGCCGTGCTGCTCGGCGGCGAGGTCGGCAGGGACCAGGAAGGCGCGTACGAGAGATGGCGCAAGGCCCTGCGGCTGCCCACCGTCCAGGGCATGGTCGTCGGCCGGTCGCTGCTGTATCCCGCCGAAGGCAGCGTGGAGACCGCGGTGGACACCGCGGTCGGCCTGCTCTGAATCCCGTAGAGGAGCCACCCCGATGACCACCACGCACCACCTTCCCGCGGGCAAGGCCGCCGCCGACGGCTACACCGTCGAGGTGACCCCCGAGTCGGCCGGCTGGGGCCACTCCAGCCTGCGCGTCCTCGAACTGCCGCCCGGCGGCTGGCACACCTTCGACACCGGCGACAGCGAGTGGATCGTGCTCCCGCTGTCCGGCGGCTGCACCGTCGCCGTCGGCGGCGACACGTTCCGGCTGGCGGGGCGCGAGAGCGTCTTCAGCGGGGTGAGCGACTTCGCGTACGTTCCCCGCGACGCCCAAGTCTCGATCGCCTCCCGCGACGGCGGGCGGTTCGCGCTCACCGGCGCCCGTTGCGAGCGCCGACTGCCCGCCCGCTACGGGCCCGCCTCGTCCGTGCCGGTCGAGCTGCGCGGCACCGGCACCTGCTCCCGCCAGGTCAACAACTTCGGTGCCGCCGGGGTGTTCGAGTGCGACAAGCTGATCGCCGTCGAGGTGATCACGCCGGGCGGCAACTGGTCCTCCTTCCCGCCGCACAAGCACGACGAGCACCGGCCCGGCGAGGAGTCCGAGCTGGAGGAGATCTACTACTTCGAGTTCGCCGCCCACCAGGGCACGCCCGGCCTCGGCTACCAGCGGGTCTCGCCCTCGGGCCACGGCAGCGGCACGGACGTGCTCGCCGAGGTGCGCGACGGCGACGTCGTCCTCATCCCGGACGGCTGGCACGGACCGTCCATGGCCGTACCCGGCCACGACATGTACTACCTCAACGTGATGGCGGGCCCCGGCGACGACCGGTCCTGGCTGATCTGCGACCACCCCGACCACGCCTGGATCCGCGACACCTGGCCGGAGCAGCCCGTCGACCCCCGCCTTCCCCTCTACACGGCACCGGAGAAGTCCTGATGAGCACCCCCACCCGCCGCCTGACCGTCGCCCAGGCACTGGTGCGCTTCCTGTCCGCGCAGTACAGCGAGCGCGACGGCGTACGCCACCGGCTGATCGCCGGCACCTGGGGCATCTTCGGCCACGGCAATGTGGCGGGCATCGGCCAGGCGCTCCTGGAGGCCGGTGAGGACACCATGCCCTTCCACCAGGGCCGCAACGAACAGTCCATGGTGCACGCGGCGGTCGGCTACGCCCGCCAGCTCAACCGGCTGTCCGCGCAGGCCGTGACGACGTCCATCGGCCCCGGCGCCACCAACCTCGTCACCGGAGCGGCCCTGGCCACCGTCAACCGCCTGCCCGTGCTGCTCCTGCCCGGCGACTACTTCGCGACCCGCCCGGCCGACCCGCTGCTCCAGCAGCTGGAACACCCCGTCGAGGCCGACGTCTCCGTCAACGACACCCTGCGCCCGGTCTCCCGCTACTTCGACCGGATCACCCGCCCGGAGATGCTGATCCCGTCCGCGCTGAACGCCATGCGGGTCCTGACCGACCCGGCCGAGACCGGCGCCGTCACCCTCGCCATGCCGCAGGACGTGCAGGCCGAGGCGTACGACTGGCCCGAGGAGTTCTTCGCCGAGCGCGTCTGGCACGTACGCCGCCCCGCACCCGACCCGCTCGAACTCGCCGAAGCCGTAGGGGCGATCCGCGCCGCCGAGCGCCCGCTGATCGTCGCCGGCGGGGGAGTCCACCACAGTGAGGCCGAGGCCGCGCTGAAGGCCCTGGTCGACGCCACCGGCATCCCGGTCGCCTCCACCCAGGCGGGCAAGGGCTCCCTGCGGTACGACCACCGGGCCGACCTCGGCGGCATCGGCCACACCGGCACCGCCGTCTGCGACGACATCGCCCGCACCGCCGACCTGATCATCGGAGTCGGCACCCGCTACACGGACTTCACCACGGCGTCCAACACGCTGTTCCAGAAGCCCGACGTCCGGTTCGTCAACCTCAACATCACCGCCTTCGACGCCCACAAGCTCGCCGCCCACACCCTGGTCGCGGACGCGCGGACGGGTCTGGAGGCGCTCACCGAGGCGCTGTCCGGCCACCGCGTCGACGCGGCGTACGAGGCCGAGTACCGGTTGGGCAAGGAACGCTGGGACGACGTGGTCGAGGCGGCCTACCGGGCCGAGGACTCCGCCGTGCCCACCCAGACCCAGGTCCTCGGCGCCCTGGACTCCGTCGTCGGCGACGACGACGTGGTCATCAACGCGGCCGGCTCGCTCCCCGGCGACCTGCACAAACTGTGGCGAGCCCGCAGCCCGCGCCAGTACCACCTGGAGTACGGCTACTCGTGCATGGGCTACGAGATCCCGGCCGGCATCGGCGTCCAGCAGGCCGCACCGGACACCCCGGTCTGGTCCCTGGTCGGCGACGGTACGTATCTGATGATGCCGACGGAGATCGTCACGGCCGTGCAGGAGGGCCTGCCCGTCAATCTGGTCCTCATCCAGAACCACGGCTACGCCTCCATCGGCGGCCTCTCCGAGGAGACCGGCGGCGAGCGCTTCGGCACCGCCTACCGCTACCGCGTGGCCGACGGCACCTTCTCCGGGGCACCGCTCCCGGTGGACCTCGCCGCCAACGCCGCCAGCCTCGGCATGGACGTCCTGCGCGCCAAGACCGTACGCGAACTGCGCGACGCCCTGGCCGCGGCGCGCGCCTCCGACCGGCCCACCTGCGTCTACGTCGAGACCGACCCGACGCCCACCGCCCCGCCCGCCGAGGCGTGGTGGGACGTACCGGTCGCCGAAGTGGCCACGCGTGACGCCGCGTTGACCGCCCGCGAACGGTACGACGGCCATGTCGTTGCCCGCCGACGCCACCTCTGACTCCCCCGCTCACGAAAGGCCCGCACCATGAAGACCATCACCCACTGGATCGGCGGCAAGCCCGTCGAGTCCACCTCCGGGCGCTTCGGCGCCGTCTACAACCCGGCCACCGGAGCCCAGGAGAAGCAGGTCGGCTTCGCCTCGGTCGACGAGGTGGACGCCGCCGTCGCCACCGCGAAGGCCGCGTTCGAGAGCTGGGGGAGCGCCTCGCTCGCCAAGCGCACGGCGATCCTGTTCAAGTACCGCGAGCTGCTGGACGCGCACCGCGACGAGATCGCCGAGCTGATCACCGCCGAGCACGGCAAGGTGCACTCGGACGCGCTCGGCGAGGTCGCCCGCGGCATGGAGATCGTCGAGCTGGCCTGCGGCATCTCCGAGAAGCTCAAGGGCGAGCTGTCCACGCAGGTCTCCACCCGGGTCGACGTCGCCTCGATCCGCCAGCCGCTGGGTGTCGTCGCGGGCATCACGCCGTTCAACTTCCCCGCCATGGTGCCGATGTGGATGTTCCCGCTCGCCATCGCCTGCGGCAACACCTTCGTCCTCAAGCCCAGCGAGAAGGACCCCTCCGCCTCCTTCCGGCTCGCCGAACTGGCCTCCGAGGCCGGGCTGCCGGACGGCGTACTCAACATCGTGCAGGGCGACAAGGTCGCCGTGGACCGCCTCCTGGAGCACCCGGACGTCATCGCGGTCTCCTTCGTCGGTTCCACGCCCATCGCCAAGTACATCCAGCTCAAGGGCATCGAGCACGAGAAGCGCGTGCAGGCCCTGGGCGGCGCCAAGAACCACATGCTCGTCCTCCCCGACGCCGACCTGGACTTCGCCGCCGACCAGGCCATCAACGCCGCGTACGGCTCGGCCGGCGAGCGCTGCATGGCCGTGTCGGTCGTGGTCGCCGTCGGTGACACCGGCGACGACCTGGTCGGCAAGATCGCCGAGCGGGCGAAGGGCCTGAAGATCGGCCCCGGCAACGACCCGGCGAGCGAAATGGGCCCGCTCATCACGCGCGAGCACCGCGACAAGGTGGCCTCGTATGTGGCGAGCGCGGCCGAGCAGGGCGCCGAGGTCGTCGTCGACGGCACGGGCTACTCGGTCGAGGGCCACGAGGACGGCTTCTTCCTCGGCGTCTCGCTGCTCGACAAGGTGCCGGTGACGGCGGACGCGTACAAGGACGAGATCTTCGGCCCGGTGCTGTGCGTGGTGCGCGCCGACACCTACGACGACGCCATCAAGCTCATCAACAGCTCCCGCTGGGGCAACGGCACCGCGATCTTCACCCGGGACGGCGGCGCCGCCCGCCGCTTCCAGCTGGAGGTCCAGGCGGGCATGGTCGGCATCAACGTGCCGATCCCGGTGCCCGTCGGCTACCACTCCTTCGGCGGCTGGAAGGATTCCCTCTTCGGCGATCTGCACATCTACGGCAACGACGGCATCGCCTTCTACACCCAGGGCAAGGTGATCACCACCCGCTGGCCGGACCCGGCCGACGGCGGCATCAACTTGGGCTTCCCCAGCCACTCCTGACTCGAAGGGGCAGCCGGTGCGGGAACGGCCCCGCAGCCTTGCGCACCGGCCGCCTTCAGGACCGACCGTCAGGACGATGCGATGGCAAGGGTTACCGCCCACCGAACCGCCGGCTCCACCCGGGCGAGGGCCGCGTCCACGCTCGCGGACATCGACTTCGCGCTCGACCGGGGCAGCCCCGTCCCGCTCTACTACCAGCTCGCACAGCAACTGGAGTCCGCGATCCAGCGCGACGTGCTGGGCCCGGGGAGCCTCCTGGGCAACGAGGTCGAGCTCGCGGGACGGCTCGGCCTGTCCCGCCCCACCGTCCGCCAGGCCATCCAGACCCTGGTCGACAAGGGGCTCCTGGTCCGCCGCCGCGGCGTGGGCACCCAAGTGGTGCACAGTCAGGTCAAACGCCCGCTGGAACTCAGCAGCCTCTACGACGACCTGGAGACCGCCGGACAGCGCCCCACGACCCAGGTGCTGCACAACGAGATCGAGCCGGCCTCCGCCGAGGTCGCGGCCGCCCTGGGGATCGCCGAGGGCAGCGGCGTGCACCGCGTGGAGCGGCTGCGTCTCACCCACGGCCAGCCCGTGGCAGCCCTGTGCAACTACATCCCGGAGGGACTGCTGGACGTCGACACCGCCCGGCTGGAGTCGACCGGCCTGTACCGCATGATGCGCGCCGCCGGCATCACCCTGCACAGCGCCCGCCAGTCCGTCGGCGCCCGCTCCGCCACACCGGAGGAGGCCGAACGGCTGCACGAACCCGCGGGCGCCGCCCTGCTCACCATGCGGCGCACGGCCTACGACGACACCGGCCGCGCGGTGGAGTACGGCAGCCACATCTACCGCGCCTCGCGGTACGCGTTCGAGTTCCAGCTGCTCGTGCGGACATGAGCGCGTGCGTGCGGTCGTCCGACGATGAGGGCGAACGCCCTTGAAAGCGTTCGCCCTTGAAGGCGTGTGCCGTTGATGTCCTGGCCTCTGAGGGCGTACGCCTCTGACGTCGTACGCCCCTGAGGGCGCCCCGCCGACGGGTCAGCCGACCGCGGCCGTGGTCCCGCGCACGACCAGCCGAGGCGCCAGGACGATCTCGCGCGCCGTGGTGCGGCCCTCGTCGAGGCGCGCGACGGCGGCCGTGATGGCGTGCCGGGCCTGGTCCGCGGCGTTCTGGCTCACGGTGGTGAGGTCGAAGCAGGCCAGTCGGGACAGCGCGCTGTCGTCGTAGCCGGCCACGGAGACGGTGCCGGGGACATCGACGCCGGCGCGACTGAACGTGGCGAGGACCCCGACGGCGCACTGGTCGTTGGACGCCACCACCGCGTTGGGCAGACCGTCCTCGGCGAGGAACTGCCGGGCCGCCCGCTCGCCGGCCGCCTCGGTGTGATCGCCGGGCACGACGCGGATGTGCTCGGCGAGGTGGTGGCGGCGCATGGCGTCCTGGTAACCACGGCGGCGGTCGGCGGCGATGACACCTTTGCCGCCGTCGACGAAGGCGATGGAGCGGTGCCCCAGGCCGACCAGATGGTCGACGACCTGGCCCACCCCGTCGTCGTCGGCGGTGCGGACGACGTCCAGGTCCTCCGCGCCGACGCGGCGCCCCACGACGACGACCGGCAGCTTGCGGCCCAGCGCGGTCAGTTGTGCGGCGGGGGCCTCCGGCGCCAGCAGGATCAGCGCCTCGCACCGGAAGTCGAGCAGGGTCTCCACGGACTTGTGCTCGTCGCGGGTGCGGGTCACCGTGCTCAGCACGAGGTCGTAGCCGACCTCCTCGGCCGCGATGTACATGTCCTCGACCAGCTCGGCCTGGAAGGCGCTGTGCACGTCGACCATGACCCCGAGCAGCCGGCTGCGCCGACGGGCGAGGAGGCTCGCGTTCCGGTCCGGCCGGTATCCCAGGTCGGCGGCCGCCTGAAGGACACGTTTGCGGGTGCGCTCACTGGGGCCCGGCGCGCCGCGCAGCACCAGCGACACGGTGGCTGTCGACAGGGCTGCCCGGGCCGCCACGTCCTCGAGGCGCGGGCGCGGTCCGGCGCCCGTACGCGGGGGAGTGGTAGCGGGGGCTGATTCGTCCACGTGCTCTGCCATCGCCTTCCTGGACTTCTCTGCCGTAACACCCTTGACTCACCGAATAGACGCGGCACATATTACCAGCGACTTAAAGCGCTTTAAAGAATCCTGATGCTCGGATAAGAACCGTGGCGCCTGCGGCTGGCGGCCGGGAAGCTGAAGGCGGCCGCGGCCGGGATGTGACCTCGCCGGAGGCCCGGGGACGCGGCCTCCCGGCTCCCGGGCGTGCGGTTGCCGGGAGCCGGTCCAGGACCGCTCGTCACTCCTGCTCGGCGTCGCGACGGACCCGTCCGCGGCGGCGCAGCAGGAGCAGTCCGCCCGCGAGGGCGGCGACGCCGGTGGCAGCGGTCCAGGCGGGAAGGTCGGAGGAGCCGGTGGCGGCCAGGTCGCCACTCCTGCCGCCTTGAGGGCTCGCGCCGGCGGAGGGGGCGGCGGACGCAGCGCCGGAGCCCGACGCGCCGGATGCGGCGGTCGAGGGCGTCGGCGACGCCGTCGCCTCGACCACGGTGGCCCGAGCGCGGGTGAACGCCAAGGTCCCGAAGCCGAGTTGGTCGTAGCCGCCGCTGTTGGGGCCGTAGTCACCGCCGCCGCCCTCGGGCGCGAACCGGGCCGCGATCCGCGTCAGGTACTGCGCGTCCAGCCCCCGGCGCTTGGTGTAGTGGTTGGCGATCATGGCCCAGATCGGCCGGGCCATGGCCGGGTCGACGGCCGCCGCCTGGGACGCGGTCTCCGTGCCCGACCAGATGCCGGGCGCGCCCTTCTTCCGGGTGTACGAGGTGTAGGGCATGTCGCCGCCCATGCTCCACTTGGCCACGTACTGGGCGCCCTTGAGGAAGCGGCTGTCGTCGTAGCCGTACAGGTCGATGCCCTGGTTCCAGGCCATCTCGCAGATGGTGCCCATCAGGCCGACGCCCAGCAGGGCATGGCCCTGGTCGCGGCCGGCCTCGGCCCACTCGGCGAGGCCGTCGGAGTGGACGACCGGGATGGCGTTCTTGACGGAGCCCATTCCTGCACCGTGCTTGAAGTACGCGACGGCGCGATCGACCTTGGCACGGTCGTCGCACAGGATGCCGATGGCGAGGACGGAGGCGATGTTCGTCAGGTCCCAGTTGGCCCAGTAGTTGGTGACGTAGGCGCCGTTGTGGTTCGCGAGGAAGTCCTCGCTCAGCGGGTGGAAGACATTGAGCATCATCTTCTGGAAGCGGGCCAGCTCGAAGCCGTCGTGGCCGCGGACGAGTTCGGCGGCGTTGGCGAACTGGTAGCCGTAGAGGCCCGAGGCGAGGAACCGGTCGGCGCTGCCGTCGAGCTTGGTCAGCTTGGCCGACCAGGCGTTGAGGATGTCGCGGGCGGTGTCGGCGTGCGCGGTGTCACCGGTGACGTGCCAGCGCAGGGCGTTCTGGTAGGCCGCGTGGACGTCGTTGTAGAGCGTGGCGTAGTTCTCGGGCGTGCCCGAGCCGCGGTAGACGGTCGCCTGGGGATTGGCCGTCCAGGTGCTCTGCGCATGCCGGTTGGCCGTCAGTTTGGCGAAACCGGCCGTGTAGGGCTGCGCACCGGCCTTCACCTTGGCCGCCATACGGGCCAGGTCGGCCCGGGTGTGCAGCATCCCGGGATGCGCGAAGACACCAGCGGCCGCCGACGCCGGGCCCGCCGCGGCAACGGCAGTGCCGGCCCCGGCGGCGCCCGCGGCCGCACCGGCGATCTTCAGCATGTTCCGGCGACTGATCTGTGCTGTCACTGACTTGGTTCCTTCACGCTCGGTGCCAGGGGATGCCTACGCACAGGAGACGTCGTGGAACGCGGTCGATAACAGAAAGTTGGGCGACTGCGGGACACGGTGCGCCCGTGACCCGTCCGGCCCATCCGGACGAACCGGATGGGCCGGACGTTCGTCACGGCGCTACCTGAGTCCGCCGAAGGTCACGACGAGGTGGCCGTCCGCGGCGAGGGACCAGTGCAGGGCACCGGAGTACGAGGAGCACCGGGAGCCGTTCGAGCCGGACCAGAACTGGTTCGAGCTGTCGGCGTCGCCGATGATCCGGTCGTTCGTCCCGCTGCTGGTGCTGCGGCACGAGGTGTTGTTGCGGAACACCGAAGTGCCGCCGTCGAACGAGTAGTTGCGCTGGGCATTGTCGATGCTGACGTTGTCCGACACCGTCATCGTGCCGGGGTTGCTGTTGTAGGTGAATCCGTGCTTGCCGTTGTGGTAGGCGATGCTGCGCCGGACGATGTGGTTGACCGCGATGTCCTCGCCGCCGAGCTTGTAGCCGTTGCGGTCGCCGTTGGAGTTCACGGTGCCGTCGCTGAGGGTGCCGTTGTCGTAGGAGAGGGAGTCCTCGATGGTCACCGGGCCGATGGCTCCCGTGTCCGTCTTGGCGTAGAGGTCCCAGCCGTCGTCGATGTTGTTGTGGGACACGGCGTAGCGGAAGACGTTCCCGGAACCGACGGTGAGCTTCGCGGCGAAGCCGTCGGCGTCCTCGCCGTCGGAGTCGGCGTTGTCGTGCGACTCCGCGCTCAGGATCAGGTTGTTGGACGGCCACTGGTCCTTGGGGGTGCTGGAGGCCATCCGCGAGAGCTGCAGCCCCGAGTCACGGTTGAAGCGCGTCACCGTGCGCTCGATGATGTTGTTGCTGCCGCCCACGAAGATCCCGTTGTCACCGGCGTGTTCGACGACGATGCCGTTGACGTGCCAGTACGACCCGTCCACGGCCAGCCCGCGGTTGGCCGAATCCTCGGTCTGGGCCGAGAAGTTCAGTACCGGGGTCTCTCCCGGGTAGGCGGACAGTGTCGTGCGGGCGCTCGAGGTGCCGTTGTTGGTGGGCGGGATGGTGACCGTCTGCGCGTAGCTGTAGGTCCCGCCGCGCAGGTAGATCGTCCCGCCGGGTGTGATGCCGCTGATCGCCGAGGTGAGCGTTGTCGGGGCCGACTGCGTTCCGGCCGCGCTGTCGCTGCCGTTCGGCGCCACGTACAGGGCGGAGTCCGACGGCGGTGTGGTGCTGCCCGGCACATCGGCGTCGAGGTAGTCGAGGTTGGGCAGACCGGCGGAAGCGGTGGGGCTGAACCGGATGGTGTTGCTGCCCGAACTCACCGGCACCGTAAGCGTCTTCGTCGTCCAGGCCCCCCACGTGCTGGTGCTCTCGAAGGACGCCGTCGTGGCTGTCGAGCCGTTCACCGTGACGGTGGCAGGCCGTGCGGTGGTGGTCCCGTTGGCGAAGCGGACGTTCAGTGTCGCCGTGCCCGCGGCGGGGGCGTTCACCGTGAACTGCGCGTAGGCGCCTACCGCGTTGGTGCCGTTGCAGAATCCGCTGCCGGAGTAGCCGGCCCAGTCGGAGTCGATGGTGCCAGTACAGACCGCCGGGGAGCTCTCGGCCTCATAGCGGGTGGACGCGGCCTGCGCCGTGGTGCCTGACAGCGCGACGAGCGCGCCTGCTAACAGGCTGACGCACGCGATGACGGGTCTCAGCTGCATCGTTGGTCTCCATGTTGGTTGGTTCGTCTGACCAGGGACTCCGTACAAGGGGCGGTCGAGGAACTGTGCGGGCACCCCCTTTTTCTGGCGCGGTTCCGAGTGCGGCAGGTGCGGCAGGTGCGGCAGGTGCGGCAGGTGCGGCAGGTGCGGCAGGTGCGGCAGGTTCGGCAGCGTGAACAGGCCGGACAGTCGGACGACGCATCCGTTGAGGGAAAGCGCTTTCTTCAACGCTAAAGACTTGCCGTGAACGCGTCAATAGACGGGTACTTGATCCTTATTCACAGACATGAACTAAATGGAAGCCGTCGGCGGTCTTCCGGGCAGCTGTCCGGAAGACCGCCGAGATGCTCAAGCGCTGCGGCGGACAGTGATCCTTCTTCTGGTCATGCCGACCATGAGAAGGGCGCCGCGTGTCCGTTGCGGCCGGTGAAGTCCCACGAGCGGCCGTGTACGCCCTTGCCGGTCGCGCGGGTGGACCGGGCGATCGTCAGCGTGCTGTTCGCCGGGTGGAACATGCCGGTCAGCCCCATCACCGGACCGTGCTCGCCGAACTGTGGGGCCACCTGGTCCTCGATCTCGATGTCGATGGTGTCTGCTACCACCACCGTGTGGCGGCGACCGTCGTCGTGGTAGTCGATGGGGACGCGTTCGACGCCGAGGACCTCGCCGATGAGGGGGGTGAGCGCCGCCATCGGCCCGCCCACTTGCCCGGAGAAGACCTTGCCCAGCGCGTCCGCCTGGCCGTCGTCGGCCGAACCGTCGACATACAGCGCCACCTGCCATCCGCCGTCGGCCATCAGGCGGGGCGCGTCGGCGAAGAGGACGACGCTGTGGTCCGACACGTCCACGCCGTCGACCTCGCCGCGGTCGACGTGGAACGCCAAAGTCAACTGGCAGCGCTCGTGGTCTGCGGGTGCGGTGAGGCCCGAGGTGGTGCATGGACACACGACATCGCAGTTACAGCTCTCCAGATATGTGCCGTTCAGATTCCAAGCCATTTCTCTTCACCTGCCTGATGCGCACGCCTGCGCTCAGATGTCACCAGAGAAGACGGGCCGTGGACGCGTATCGCGCGCCCACTTGGCCACAAGATCGACATCGGGGGCGCCTCTCGGTGTGGGTGGCCGCCCGAGCACTTTTCAGCCTAGTCCCGCACCCGCACACCGGACCACGCTCGTCACACCTGACATACGGAGCCTCCGGCGGCTGCAGACTCAGGCGTACCGGGCCGTTGTACAGACGCCGATAGGGGTGGAAGCCGTAACCGCGACCGGGCCATCGCCGATTGGCTCGGCACTCGAACATGCGATGCCCGATTCAAGAGTTCGAATCCCTCGCTGCGCGGAAGGCTCGATCGCGACGACGGATTCGAGTTCGCGGACGATCGCCGGGCATCGGGAGGCGTGGTGTGAGCGAAACGGCGAGCGTGCTCAGCCCGGGAAGGCGATGCCGCACAGCCTGCGGATCTCGTCCATCGTCCGGAGTGTGACGACCGAGTCGTCCAGCGGTCGGATCGGGGACTCGAGTCGGCCGGCGGCGATGCACCGGGCGACCTCCGCCGCCTCGAAGTGCAGGGCGTTGTGGGCCACTTGGGGCTCGGTGTACGTCAAGGGCGTGTCGGCCCCGGCCGGGGCGCCGAGGATCCAGGTGGCGAGCGCGACGGGTAGGTGCCGAGGTCCAGCAGCGGGCCGCCAGCCAACTCCGCGCGCAGGATGTGGTGTTCGGCGGTGAAGTGCTCGCCGAACTCGGCCAGCACGGTGTGGATGTCGCCGAGGGCACCGGAGTCGAGGACCTGGCGGACGACGTCGAACTTGGGCAGGAAGTGGGTTCAGAGGGCCTCCGCGCAGAACAGGCCCCGTTCGGCGGCGAGTTCGGCGACTGATCGGCGCCCATGATGCCCGCGCCGATCACCCCAATCCGTATGCTCCCTGCCACGCTCATGCCAGGGTCACCCACGTCCCCTGCTCGGCGGAGCGTGACATGGCGTCCAGCGTGGCAGCGCTGTGAACCGCGTCAACCAGCGTCGCGCCGCATGGGGTGTCGTCAGCGATGGATCGCAGGAAGTGGTGGGCCTCGATGACCTTGAGGTCGTCATAACCCATGCCGTTGGCCGAGCCCGGCTGGAAGGCGGCGTACTCGCCGTCTCCAGGACCGACGTACACGGTGCTGACCGGTTGGTCCTGATACGACGTGCCCCGGCTGACACCCAGTTCGCCCATGCGCCGGAAGTCCCAGAAGACCGCGCCCTTGGTGCCGTGCACCTCGAAGCCGTAGTTGTTCTGCTCGCCCACCGAGACCCGGCATGCCTCCAGCACACCTCGCGCGCCGGAGGCGAAGCGCAGCAGACAGTTGACGTAGTCCTCGTTCTCCACGGGTCCCAGCTCACCGCCCGCCGCGCGCGTGTGACCGGCGGTCGCGCCCGTCGGGCGGGCCCTCTCCGGCAGGAAGATCGCGGTGTCCGCGGTCAGCGCCTCGATCTCGCCGAGCAGGAAGCGCGCCAGGTCGACGCCGTGCGAGGCCAGGTCGCCGAGGACCCCGCTGCCGCCCCGCTCCCGCTCGTAGCGCCAGGTCAGCGCGCCCTCGGGATGTGCCGCGTAGTCGCTGAACAGCCGGATGCGGACATGGGTGACGGTGCCGAGCTCGCCGGAGGCGATCAGTTCGCGGGCGGCGGCGACCGCGGGCGCGCCCCGGTAGTTGAAGCCGACCGTGCCCTGGACCCCGGCCTTGGCCACCGCGTCCGACACCGCGCGGGCGTCCCCGGCGGTCAGGCCCACCGGCTTCTCGATCCAGATGTGCTTGCCCGCCTCGGCCATGGCGACGCCGATCTCGCGGTGCAGGAAGTTCGGGGCGGCGATGCTCACCGCCTCGACTCGGGGATCGGCGGCGACCTCACGCCAGTCCCGGGCCGCGGTGGCGAAGCCGTACTGGGCCGCGGCCTCCTCGGCGCGGCCGGGCACCTCGTCGGCGACGGTGACCAGTTCGGGCCGTACGGACAGCTGCGGAAAGTGGTGCGGCACGCGGGCATACGCCTGGGTGTGCACCCGTCCCATCCAGCCGAACCCCACGACGGCAACGCCGAGCGTACGCACCATGACTGCCCCTCTTTGGACCGGTCCAACAAGTTCCCGGCTCACATTGAACGCCCTTATGAGACGTGTCAAGCCCTTTGACAAGCCCACCGGCCGTATGGAACGGTCCAGACCATGAGAGCACCGACGATTCGCGACGTCGCCGAACGGGCCGGAGTGTCGAAGTCGCTGGTCTCCCTCGTGCTGCGCGGGTCCGACCAGGTCCGCGAGGAGAAGCGGCAGGCCGTGCTGGCCGCCGTCGAGGAGCTCGGCTACCGGCCCAACGCCGCCGCGCGCAGCCTCAGCGAGCGGCGCACCCGCACGGTCGGGGTGCTCCTCAACGATCTGCGCAACCCCTGGTTCGTGGAGCTGCTCGACGGCCTGAACTCCCGGCTGCACGACTCCGGTCTGCACATGCTGCTCGCCGACGGCCACCTCAACCGGCGCCTCGGCGAGGATCTCACCCGCACCTTCATGGACCTGCGGGTCGACGGTCTGATCGCCGTCGGCACACTGCCGGTCTCCGAAGCGCTGCGTACGGCCGCCGGGCGGATTCCCACCGTGGTCGCGGGCGCCCGGGAGCCCGTGCTGCCCGGTGTGGACGTCGTCGCCAACGACGACGAGCAGGGCGCCCGCCTCGCCACCGAGCACCTCATCGGCCTGGGCCACCAGCGCATCGCCCACATCGCGGGGCAGGGGATGGTCGGTGAGCTGCGCCGCCGCAGCTTCGAGGCGGTCATGCGCGAGCACGGCTTGGCCGAGGCGGCGATCGTGGAACAGGGCGACCTGACCGAGGAGGGCGGCTACCGGGCGACCGTCCGGCTGCTCAGCGCCCCCGAACGACCCACCGCCGTCTTCGCGTTCAACGACATCGCCTGTGTCGGCGCCCTGTCGGCCGCCGAGGAGCTCGGCCTCCAGGTGCCGCGCGACCTCTCCCTCGTCGGCTACGACAACACGTACCTCTCACGCCTGCGCCACCTGTGGCTCACCACCGTGGACAACGCCAGCCACGACGTCGGCCGCCGTGCCGCGCAGCGCCTGCTCGACCGGATCGACGACCCCGCCCGCCCCGGCGAGGTCGTCCTCACCGCGCCGGTCCTCGAAGTCCGCGGCACGACAGCGCCGCCGCGCGGTCAGGCCGGAGCGGGAGCCGGAGCGGTGGTGGCGCGGGCGGTCAGGGACGCCGAGTAGCGGCGCAGCAGGAGTACGGCGGTGGTGGCCAGGCCGGACACGGCCACCGCCGTGCTGGAGCTGCTCCAACGCCTGCGCGCCGAACGCGACATGGCCGTCGCGCTGGTCAGCCATGAACTCCCTCTGGTCGCCGCCTACACGGACACCGTGCACCTGCTGCAGGACGGCCGGCTGGTCCGCCACGGACCCACCGCGGAACTGATCTCCTGCTAGACGGGCGCGCCCAGCAGCCCCGTCAGCAGAGCGTCGGTCGCCGGGGTCAGCAGACGCCTGCCGTCGGGCGCCGCCTCCAGGCCGACGACCAGGGCGAGGCAGATGTCGGCGGCCTCGGCGGGCTCGACACCGGCCGCGGAGTCCGCCTCGGCGAAGAGGGCGATCAGCAGGCGGCGCAGCTCGCCGGTGAAGGCGTGGCAGATGTCGCCGAACAACCGGGCCTTCTCGTCCAGGAGTTCGGCCGTGTGCGGGGAGTCCCCGGCAAGCCGGCGCGCCAGGTCGAGCTTGGCGGCGAGGACGCCCCGGACGCGCTCGGCGTGCGGGGCGTCCTCGGCAGCCGCCTGCCGGGCCCTGCCGAGCGCCTGCTCGTGCAGGCGTCCGGCGAGGCGGCGGAAGGCGTCGTCCTTGCTGCGGACGTACTGGTAGACCGCTGACCGGGACACGCCCATGGCGGAGGCGATGTCGTCCATCGTCGTGCGCCGTACGCCGTACCGGGTCAGGCAGTCGTAGGCGGCGTCGAGGACCTCGTCGAGCCGGTCGGTGGCCATGAGGGTCAGCCCAGCTTCTTCAGCAGCTCGACCGCGAGCGGGCCGGAGGAGGAGGGGTTCTGGCCGGTGACCAGGTTGCGGTCGACGACCACCTTGGGGGCCCACGGCTCGCCCTCCTGGAAGTCGACGCCCGCTTCGACCAGCCGGTCCTGGAGCAGCCACTTTGCCTTGTCGGCGAGGCCCGCCTGGGTCTCCTCGGCGTTGGTGAAGGCGGAGACCCGGTAGCCCGCGAAGGCGTTGCCGCCGTCCGCGCGGGTGGCGGCGAGCAGCGCGGCGGGAGCGTGGCACACCACACCGAGCGGCTTGCCCGAGTCGAGCGCGAGGGTGAGGAGGCGGCCGGAGTCGGCGTTGACCGCGAGGTCCTCCATCGGGCCGTGGCCGCCGGGGTAGAAGACCGCCGCGTAGTCGTCCAGGTCCACCTCCTCCAGCTTGATCGGCTGCTGGAGCTCGGCGATCGACGCGAGGGCGTTCGCGATCCGGTCGGCGCCCTCCTGGCCGCCGTTCACCTCGGGCGCCAGGCTTCCCTTGTCCGCCGTCGGTACGACGCCGCCCGGCGTGGCGACGACGACCTCGTGGCCCGCGGCCTTGAACGCCTCGTACGGGGCGACGGCCTCCTCGGCCCAGAAGCCGGTCGGGTGCCGGGTGCCGTCGGCGAGCGTCCAGTAGTCGACGCCGGTCATCACGAAAAGGATCTTCGACATGGTACGTGTCTCCGAGAGTGCGGGCCCTGACGGACCGGGGGGGGTTTGGCCATACGGCGTCGTACGTCGTCGTACGTCGTCCTACGCCCTGACGCTCTGCGCTCAGATCGTCAGGGCGGCGATGTCCTCGACGGTATGCGGGTCCGCCATAGGTGACCAATAGGGAAGCCTTTTGCAGGCATAGGGCATCCAATGACCCCTCCGGGAATACGGCACGGGACCAAGGAGCGGTACCGAGGCGCGGAACTATCGCGCCACGGCGGCGCGCTGCTCCAGGATGCGCAGGGCCCGCTCGGCCCAACGGATGTTCTGCTGCTCGAAGGCGCGTCCCCCCATCAGCGTGAGATACGGGCCGACGCGCTCGGCCCCGGCCAGGTACTCGTCCTCGGTGCGCCCGTCGAGGAGCCGGGCGCGGATCCGGTCGTAGTGGGCGAGTTTGCCGCGAGCCCACTCCAGCCGTTCGGTGATCGCCGCCCGTACGGCCTCGTCGTTGCCCTCGTCGAGGGCATAGACCTTGACCATCAGCTCGTCCCGGATGGCCGTGGGCTTCGACGGCTCGGCCGTGAACGCGCGCAGTGCGCCACGGCCCGCCTCGGTCAGCGAGAACACCCGTTTGTTCGGCCGGCGCTCCTGCTGGACGAGCCGGGCCTCGATGAGCCCCTCGGACTCCATGCGGTCGAGCTCCCGGTACAGCTGCTGCGGGGTCGCCATCCAGAAGTTGGCCACCGACGCGTCGAACCCCTTGGCCAGGTCGTACCCCGACGCCTCACCCTCCAGAAGCGCGGCCAGGACCGCGTTGCGCAATGCCATGGCCCAAGGCTAGACGTCGCACACCCCCGCGACTAATCTGATCCGCACCTATTCAATTAGTTGAGTATGAAGGGCAGGCGTGATGCATTCCTTCCGCAAGGCCGTGGAGGCAGGAGACCTCGCCGCGATCGAGGAGATGCTGGCCGACGACGTCGTGTTCACCAGCCCCGTCGTCTTCAAGCCCTACCCGGGCAAGGCGATCACGGCGGCCATCCTGCGCGGCGTCTCGCGTGTCTTCAGCGACTTCCGGTACGTACGCGAAATCGCCGGTGCCGACGGCCGCGACCACGCGCTGGTCTTCCAGGCGAAGGTGGGCGACAAGGAGATCACCGGCTGCGACTTCCTGCACTTCGACGAGGACGGCAGGATCGACGACCTCATGGTCATGGTCCGCCCGCTGTCGGCGGCCCAGGCACTCTCCGCGGCGATGGGCGCGCAGTTCGAGCAGATCTCGCGGGAGGCGGCGGAAGCGTGATGGCCGTCGCCCGCACCGGGTGGCCGGGGTGTGAGGTTCGGGGTTTGACACGATTCCCCCCGGTTACCCGCGCGTTGTGACATCAACAACTTCCCAGCAGGAGCTCTTCCGGTTCCTGGAGGACCGCTTCGTCTGCGCCCAGGCCTGTACCGAATGCGCCCGGGCGTGCGCGCTGCGCGCGAGCCTCATGGATCCCGACGGGCCGAAGGAACAGCATCTCGTACGCCGCAAGGGCGTCTTGTGCGCGGAAGTGTGCGACGCGACCTGCCTCGTACTGTCCGAGCAGCTTCATCTGGACGAGAACGGCATCCGCGCACAGGTGGAGTGGTGCCGCGCCATCTGTCTGGAGTGCGCGCAGGTCTTCGACGGGTACGCGGGCGCGGAGGACGGAGCGAAGGCGTGCCGTGCCTGCGCGCAGGCGTGCACGGATTTCCTCGCCACCCTGGGCTCGGGTTCGTAGCCACCTCGGCCCAGGGCGGGACGCGGGTCAGGCCGGCTCGCCGAGCGGGCGTCCGGCGCGCACGTTCCAGCGACCTGCGCGGCCGCTGAACTCGGTGGCGGTCAGGGGCGGCACGTCGACGCGCCAGAAGGCCGCCTCCGGTGCGCCCAACACCCGTACCACCAGGGCCCGTACGACCTCGGGCTCCACCACCGCGACCGTCCGGCCCGAGAGGTGCGAGGCGGTGTCCAGCCACCCCGCCACGCGGTCGCAGAACGCCCGCACCGACTCCCCCTCGTGCGGCGCGGACCCGGGATCGGCCAGCCATCGAGCCACCGCCTCCGGCTCCTTCGCGCTCACCTCCGCCAGGGTCGCCCCGCGCCAGTGACCCACGTCCAGACCGGCCAACTCCGCCACGTCCAGGGCGCTTTCGAGGCCGAGCGCGCCCGCGGTCTCGCGGCATCGCACGGTGGGGGAGACCCACAGCCGTTCCGCGACCGGCACCGCACCCGCTGCCGCGCGCGCGAGCCGCACCCCCGCGGCATCCACCGGACATCCGTCGTCGAAGCGGGCCTCGCGCAGCGCCTCGCTGATCGCCGCTGAGATGAAGATCACTCGGCTCGTCATCCATCCACTTTCGTGAGTTCTCGTCTGCGAAAAACCTTGTGCGGTACGGGAACCGGTGGCGTCCCCGGGGCAAGGGGCGCACGGTGTGGCGCTCCGTGCGCCCTTGGCCGGATCCCGGCTTCGCGGTACGGTCGCGTCGAAATCGACGACGGTTCGGCGGAAGTCCGGTGGAAATCCGGCACGGTCGCGCCACTGTAAACCCAGCACGAGCCACTCCCGCCAGGGGCGGCGAAGGCTGGGCAAGTCAGACCCGCGGCCGTCGTCCTGTGCACCACCGAGATGGGACGCGAGTTCCCCAGGAGGTTCTGCCCCATGGCGCAGTCCGTCGCTCAGCCGACCGCCACCCCCACCGCCGTTCCGGCCAAGCTGCCGATCGGCGCGATCGCCCCCTGGGCGGTCTTCTTCGGCATCCTGATGCTGGTCCTGCTCTACTTCGTCGGCGCCGAACAGGGCGCCACCTCCCTCGTGTCCGGCGAGAACGTCCACGAGTGGGTCCACGACGCCCGCCACCTGCTCGGCTTCCCGTGCCACTGACTGGCGACGAGGAAACGTACGAGCTCATGAACTCAGCAACTGTCAGAAACCTTCTGGTGCGTGGCATGCTCGCGGGTCTCGCCGCGGGCCTGCTCGCCCTGGTCGCCGCCTACTTCCTGGGGGAGCCGCGGGTCGACTCGGCGATCTCCTACGAAGAGGCGCACTCCCACGAGCACGGCATGGAAGCCGTCTCCCGCACGATGCAGTCCACCGGCGGTCTGGCCACCGGTGTGCT
The DNA here is from genome assembly GCF_042894545.1 of Streptomyces sp. NPDC001530. NCBI lineage: Bacteria > Bacillati > Actinomycetota > Actinomycetes > Kitasatosporales > Streptomycetaceae > Streptomyces > Streptomyces sp. NPDC001530. The sequence goes on along the minus strand of NZ_JBIAVS010000014.1, from coordinate 231,161 downwards.
CGTCTACGGGGTCGCGTTCGGCGGTATCGCCGCCCTCGCGTACTGCTTCGCGCTCGGCAGGATCGGCCGCTTCGGACCGCGGGCGAGCGCGCTGCTGCTGTCGGCCGCGGGCCTGCTCGCGGTCTACGTCGTGCCGTTCCTGAAGTATCCGGCCAACCCGCCGTCCGTCGGCGACCCCGACACCATCGGCAAGCGCACCACCCTGTACTTCCTGATGATGGTCCTCAGCGTGCTGCTGGCCGTCGCGACCGTGATCCTGGGCAAGCGCCTCGCGCCGCGCCTGGGCAACTGGAACGCCACGATCGCGGCGGGCGCGTTCTTCGGCCTCGCGATCGGCCTCGCGTACGCGTTCCTGCCGGCGGTGAACGAGGTCCCGAAGGACTTCTCCGCCACCCTGCTCTGGCAGTTCCGCCTCGCGGCCCTCGCCATCCAGCTGACCCTGTGGACCGCCTTCGGGCTCGTCTTCGGGTTCCTGGCGGAGCGGGTGCTGGCTCCGCGGCCGGCCACCGGGCGGAAGAAGGAGGTCGCCGCCGAGGCGACTCCCGTCGCCCACTGAGCGGATGAAGAGGGGCGGTCCCGGTCGGCCGGGACCGCCCCTCTCGCATGTCGTCGGCATTCCCAATTACTGAAACACGTTCTACGGTGTGCGCCGTCAGGTCGGCCTTGGGAGCCAGGAGGCGCCGTGCATCTCGAATACACGCCGGAGCAGCAGCGGTTGCGCACCGAACTGCGTGGCTACTTCGCCCAGTTGGTGCCGGACAAGGCCTACGCCCTCCCCCATGGCCCTCAAGGCATGGGAGGTGCCCCCATCGCAGACCCGGCCGCGCAGAAGCGCTTCTACCGCGACACCATCCGCCGCCTCGGCACCGACGGCTGGCTCGGCGTGGGCTGGCCCAAGGAGTACGGCGGGCGCGGGCTGAGCCCCGTGGAGCAGTTCATCTTCTTCGACGAGGCGGCCCAAGCGGGGGTCCCGCTCCCGCTGATGGCCCTGAACACCGTCGGCCCGACGATCATGCAGTTCGGCACGGAGGAGCAGAAGGCGTACTTCCTGCCGAAGATCCTCTCCGGCGAGATCGACTTCGCGATCGGCTACAGCGAGCCCGACGCCGGCACGGACCTGGCCGCGCTCAAGACGAAAGCCGTACGGGAGGGCGACGAGGCCACCGGCCACTACACGGTCAACGGGCAGAAGATCTGGACGACCAACGGCGACACCGCCGACTGGGTGTGGCTCGCCGTCCGCACCGACCCGGACGCCCCGCCGCACAAGGGCATCACCATGCTCCTGGTGCCGACCTCCGACCCCGGCTACTCCTGCACGATCATCAACACCCTCGCCTCGCACGACACCACCGCGAGCTACTACGAGAACATCCGCGTCCCCGTCTCGCGCCGGGTCGGCGAGGAGAACAAGGGCTGGCGGCTGATCACCAACCAGCTCAACCACGAACGCGTCACGCTCGCCGCCCACGGCACCATGGCGATCCGCGCCCTGCACGACGTCCAGCGCTGGGCCATGGAGACCAAGCTCGCCGACGGCCGCCGCGTCATCGACCTCCCCTGGGTGCGCCGCCGCCTGGCCCAGACCCACACCAGGCTCGACGCCATGAAACTGCTCAACTGGCAGATGGTGAACGCCGTCCAGGAAGGCACCCTCACCCCGCAGGACGCCTCCGCCGTCAAGGTGTACGGCTCCGAGGCGCGGCGCGAGGCGTACGCCTGGCTGATGGAGATCGTCGGCGCCCCGGGCGTCCTCAAGGAGGGCTCCGCGGGCGCAGTGCTCCACGGCGAGCTGGAACGCGGCTACCGATCGGCGGTGATCTTCACATTCGGCGGCGGAAACAACGAGATTCAGCGCGAAATCATCTCCTGGATCGGTCTGGGGATGCCGCGGGTCCGGCGTTAGCCTGCTGGTGTGGAGGCCTTTCAGAGGGGTGACCCGGGGATCTTCGGCCCTGCCTCGGTGACCTGGCAGATGCACGGCGACCCCATGATGTGGGTCGCCGGAATCCGTGCGCTCTACCTCCAGGCCCTGCATCCGCGCACGGTGCGCGGCGTCATGCAGAACTCGGACTTCCGGCGCGACGCCTGGGGGCGGCTGATGCGTACCGCGAACTTCGTGGGGACGACGACGTACGGCACCTGCGAAGCCGCCGAGAAGGCGGGCGCCCGGGTGCGGAAGATCCACGGCATGCTCAAGGCCAGCGACCCGGACACGGGGGAGCGGTACCCGATCGACGAACCCGAGCTGCTGCTGTGGGTGCACTGCGCGGAGATCGACTCCTATCTGCACGTGCTGCGCCGCTCGGGGTTCCATCTCACGGACGCACAGGCCGACCGCTACATCGCCGAAAACCGGGTCAGCGCACAGCTGGTGGGGATCGACCCGGCCGACGTGCCGGCCGATCAGGCGGAGCTGGCCGCGTACTTCGAGAAGGTGCTGCCGGAGCTCGCGGCGGGGCCCGAGGCCCGTGACGTGGACGCCTTCCTGATGCGCCCGCCGATCCACCCGTTGCTCCTGCCGGCGCGCGCACTGCTGTGGCGGCGCGTGGCGCATCTGGCGTACGCCTCTCTGCCGCCGTACGCCCACGAGTTGTACGGCAGGGCGGCCCCGTCGCCCGCCGCGGTGACCCTGCGCCTGCGTGTCACGGGCACCTTGCTGCGCTGTATTCCCGCACGTCTGCGCTGGCAACTCCCGCCCAAACACATTCTGCGCGCCATGTCACGGCTCGGCCCCGGCTCGCGCCCGGCACCGTACAAAGTCGGCAGATAACTCGCCATACTGGACGGGCCAGGGGAGGGCGCGGCGAGCAGCGACGGGGGCGATCGCACGAGATGGCGGAGACCAGGCTGATCCAGAGCCGGTACCGACTGCTCGATCTCATCGGGCGTGGCGGCATGGGCGAGGTGTGGCGGGCGCGCGACGAGTCGCTGGGCCGGCAGGTGGCGGTCAAGTGCCTCAAGCCGCTCGGCCCGCACCACGATCAGTCCTTCACGCGCGTTTTGCGGGAGAGGTTTCGGCGCGAGGCCCGGGTGGCCGCCGCCCTGCAGCACCGCGGGGTGACCGTCGTCCATGACTTCGGCGAGTCCGACGGTGTGCTGTATCTGGTGATGGAGCTGCTGGAGGGGCGGAATCTGAGCCAGCTCCTGGAGGACAACAAGCAGCATCCGCTGCCGGTCGCCGAGGTCGTCGACATCGCCGACCAGGTCGCCGCCGCGCTCGCGTACACCCATCAACAGGGCATCGTGCACCGCGACTTGAAACCCGCGAACATCATGCGGCTCGCCGACGGCACGGTGAAGATCTGCGACTTCGGGATCGCCCGGCTCGGCCACGACATCGGTTTCACCTCGCGGCTGACCGGCACCGGTATCGCGATGGGCACCCCGCACTACATGTCGCCGGAGCAGATCAGCGGCGCCCATGTCGACCAGCGCAGCGACCTGTACTCCTTCGGGTGTGTGCTCTACGAAATCGCCACCGGAGCACCGCCGTTCGACCTCGACGACGCCTGGGCCGTTCTCGTCGGCCACCGCGACACGCCGCCCGAACCGCCCCGCACCCACCGGGCCGAACTCCCCGAGTACTTCGAGGAGATCATCCTGGATCTGCTCGCCAAGCAGCCCGAACAGCGCCCGCAGGACGCCCGTGAACTCGGCCGCCGCATCAGCGCGGGCCGCACGACCCCGGTGTACGTGCCGACCGTGGTGGCCCCGGCGGTGCGGCAACCCGCCGCGGAGCAGCGGCCCCTGGCGCCCTCGACGCAGGCGCGCCCCGAGCAGCCGCCGTCCCGCGAACCCCGGCTGCCGTCCTGGACCCGCGGTATGACCACCGGCCACAAGGCGACCGGCGCCGGACTGCGCACCACCCCGCCGGACGCGGCCGCCGGCCTCACCGGCGAGTGGATCGCCCGCCCCTCACCGGCCCTCATCCGCGAGCCCGAGCGCACCGAACGGCCCACCCCCTCACCGGAGTTGATCACCACCCTGGCGGGTCGGCACAACGCCGGGCTGAGCCTGGGGCGGCTCGGCCGGTGGACCGAGGCGGGCGAAGTGCACCGCGCCGTCGCCGCCGAGCGCGAACACGCTCTGGGGCCCGACCACCCCGACACCCTCGCCAGCCGCTACGAGGTCGGCTTCACGCTCAGCCGCACCGGACGCCCCGCCGAGGCGCTGCGCGAGTACGCCCATGTCGCCCAGGTCAGGGAGCGGGTACTCGGCGCCGACCACCCCGACACCCTCGCCGCACGCCAGGAAATGGCATACGTGCTGGGCCAGTTGGGCCGCCACTTCGAGGCGCACCAGGCCTATACGTCCGTACTCGGCGCCCGGGAGCGCGCGATGGGCCCCGACCATCCCGACACCTTGCGCTGCCGCCACAACCTCGCCTTCAACCTGAGCAGGCTCGGGCGCCTGGAGGACTCGTACCGGATGGCGAGCGAGGTCGCCGCGGCCCGCGCCCGGGTGCTCGGCCCGACCCACCCCGACACCCTCGTCACCCGGTACGAAGTCGCCTACGCGCTTGGCCAGTTGGGGCGCTGGCCCGAGGCACTGCACACCTACCAGGAGCTGGCCGAGGCCCGCGCGCAGGCGCTGGGTCCCGACCACCCGGACACGCTCGCCGCCCGCTACGAGGTCGGCATCAGCCTCGGCCGGCTCGGCCGCAGCGCGCAGGCCCTGGAGCTGTACCGCGACCTGATCGATGACCGCACCCGCGTGCACGGCCCCGCCCACCCCGAAACCCTGCGTGCCCGGCACGGCCTCGGCGTGAACCTCGGCCGCATGGGCCGCTGGGAGGAGGCCCTCGCCGAGTCCCGCGACGTCTGCGCGATCCGCGAGCGCGTCCTCGGCCCCGACCACCCGGACACCCTCGTCAGCCGCCGCGAGGTCGCCGTCGGCCTCGGCTGGCTCGGCCGCTGGTCCGACGCCCTCACCGAGTACCGCCGCGTCGCCACCGCCCGCGAGCGCGTTCTCGGCGCCGCCCACCCCGACGCCCTCGCCAGCCGCAACGACGAGGCCCACTGCCTGGAGCAGCTGGGGCGCGGCCAGGAGGCCGTGGAGCTGTACCGCAGGGTGGCGGCGTTACAGCAGCGGCGGGCGTCCGGGGGGCACTGAGCGGGGGTGGGGCGTGAGGTGGTTTTTCGCCCCCTCCGCCCCTACCCGTCCCGCACCTGGGGGGCTCCGCCCCCAGACCCCGCGTATCGCGCTGACGCGCTCGTCCTCAAACGCCGGACGGGCTGGAATACTCCAGCCCCGGCCGGGAGGGAAGCCACGCCCCCATACGGCTGCCCGCCGGCTGCCGCGCACCCCTGGCCGACCTAGATCATCTCGTGCTACCAAGAACCATGCCTGCACACGAGGGATACGACGCCGTGATCGTCGGCGGGGGCCACAACGGACTGGTCGCCGCCGCCTACCTGGCCCGGGCCGGCCGGTCCGTGCTGGTGCTGGAGCGCCTGGGGAACACCGGGGGCGCTGCCGTGTCCACCCGGCCGTTCGCCGGAGTCGACGCCCGCCTGTCGCGCTACTCGTACCTGGTCAGCCTGCTGCCCCGGAAGATCGTGCGGGACCTCGGCCTCGACTTCCGCGTCCGCGGGCGGACCATCTCGTCGTACACGCCCGTCGAACGCGAAGGCCGGGCCACCGGACTGCTCGTCGGCGGCGGCGAGCGGCGCACCCGTGAGGCGTTCGCACGGCTGACCGGCTCGGACCGCGAGTACGAGGCATGGCGGCGCTTCTACGGGATGACGGGCCGCCTCGCCCAGCGGGTGTTCCCGACGCTCACCGAGCCGCTGCCTACGCGCGAGGAGCTGCGCGCCCGCGTCGACGACGAGGACGCCTGGCGGATCCTCTTCGAGGAGCCGGTCGGCGCGGCCGTCGAGGAGTACTTCGCCGACGATCTCGTACGCGGTGTCGTCCTCACCGACGCCCTCATCGGGACGTTCGCCGACGCCCACGATCCCTCGCTGCGGCAGAACCGCTGCTTCCTCTACCACGTGATCGGCGGCGGCACCGGCGCCTGGGACGTGCCGGTCGGCGGCATGGGCGCCCTCACCGACGCGATCGCGGCGGCGGCGCGCAGCGCGGGCGCCGCCATCGCCACCGGCCACGAGGTGCTGCGGATCCAGACGGACGGGCAGGCCGCCGAGGTCACCTACCGAACCGCGGACGGGGAGGGCGTTGTCGGCGCCCGGCACGTCCTCGTGAACGCCTCGCCGCAGGAACTCGCGCACCTCACCGGCGACGAGCCGCCCACCCCGGCCGAGGGCGCCCAGCTCAAGGTGAACATGCTCCTCAAGCGGCTGCCGAGGCTGCGCGACACCTCCGTCGACCCGCGCGAGGCGTTCTCCGGGACCTTCCACGTCGCCGAGGGGTACGAGCAGTTGGCGACCGCCCACGCCGAGGCCGCGTCCGGTGAGCTGCCCACCGCCCCGCCCTCCGAGATCTACTGCCACTCGCTCACCGACCCGAGCATCCTCGGCCAGGGCCTCGTCGAGCAGGGCTACCAGACGCTCACCCTCTTCGGTCTGCACACACCCGCCCGGCTGTTCGCGCGCGACAACGACGCCGTACGGGACGAACTGCTGAAGTCGACCCTCGCCCAGTTGGACGCCCACCTCGCCGAGCCGCTCGCCGACTGCCTGGCCAGCGATGCCGAAGGCCGCCCCTGCATCGAGGCGAAGACCCCGCTCGACCTGGAACGCGACCTGCGGCTGCCCGGCGGCAACATCTTCCACCGTGACCTCGCCTTCCCGTACGCGCAGGAGGGCACGGGCCGCTGGGGCGTCGAGACCCGGCACGCGAACGTGCTGCTGTGCGGGGCGGGCGCGGTGCGCGGCGGCGGGGTCAGCGGGGTGCCCGGGCACAACGCGGCCATGGCCGTGCTGGAGGAGGATCGCGGGCGCTGAGGGCGGTCAGGCAGTCGTCTCGGCGGGCTGTGGTGGCCGCTCGAAGGTGAGGATGGCGACGCCGTCGCCGACGATCCTGGAGTCCGTCAGACGCAGCGGCTTCTTGTCGGACGTGGCCCCGAAGAGGCGCTTTCCGGTGCCGAGGATGACCGGGAAGACCATCAGGCGCAACTCGTCCACCAGGTCGTTCTCGATGAGGGTCTGCACCAGCCGGGCGCTGCCGTGCACCACGATGTTCCCGGGCTGTGTCCGCTTGAGGTTCGTGACCTCCCCGACCACATCGCCGCCGAGCACGGTGGAGTTGTTCCACTCGGCCTTGTCGAGGGTCGAGGAGACCACGAACTTGGGCATGCTGTTGAACTTGTCCGCGAACTCGCCCTCGCGGGAGGGCCAGGCGGCGGCGAACCCTTCGTAGGTGACGCGTCCGAGCAGCAGCGCGTCCGAGTTCATCGTCTCGTCGAGCTTGAACTGGTTGCCGCCGTCTCCGCGGTCGATCTCGAAGCTCCAGCCGTCGTACTTGAAGCCCTCACCTCCGCCGGGCGCCTCGAGGACGCCGTCGAGCGAGACGAATTCGGTGACGATGATCCTGCCCATGCCGTCGCTCCCTTTCAGGGTGGATGCGGGCCGTGACGCACACCTCCACCTTCGAGCCTTCAGTCCCGGGACGCCACCCAGCCCACCGCCTCAATACGCGCCGCGTCCGCGGGCCGTGCCTCGTCGAAGATGACCCGGCCCCTGGCCTCGACCCGGGGACCGTCGACGTACGCGCCACGGCCGACGTACAGCCGGTCGGTCGTGTACCGCCAGCGCAGCAAGAGCCGCGGGACCTGGGGCAGGTCCGCGGTGAGCCGGTGCCACACCCGCCCCGACCAGCCGGTTGCCGTACCGGCCGGATGCTCCAGCGGGTCCCCGTCCCGTGGCACGGTCATGAACGGGACCGGCTGCCAGGTCGCCGCGTCGTCGGTCGAGGTCTCCAGGAAGAGGAGGTCCGACTGGGGCTCGGTGTCCCACCACAGGGCGCAGTCCAGGCGCGCGGGGCCCGCGGTGGTGTCGAGCGCGGGGAGGGTGAGCGTCGCCGTGGTCGCGTTCGTCATGCCGGAGAACCAGGACGTACGGCCGCGCGCGGGGCGCACCGGTACGGCTCGGGCCAGGTCGTTCGCGGTGGCGACGCGGGGAGCGGAACCGGATCGCCAAGTGCGCACCGGATGGACGGAGTTGCCGAGGACGATCAGGAAGGAGTCGGTCGTCGGGTCGAGGACGAGCGAGGTGCCGGTGAAGCCGGTGTGGCCCGCGGTGCGCGGCGTGGCCATCGCCCCCATGTACCAGTGCTGGTAGAGCTCGAAGCCGAGGCCGTGCTCGTCGCCGGGGAAGGCGGTGTTGAAGTCGGTGAACATCAGGTCCACCGTCTCCTGCTTGAGGATGCGCGCCCTCCCGTACACACCGCCGTTCAGCAGCGTACGGCCGAGGATCGCGAGGTCCCACGCGCAGGAGAAGACGCCGGCGTGGCCCGCGACTCCGCCCAGGGAGTACGCGTTCTCGTCGTGCACCTCGCCCCACACGAGCCCGCGGTTCAGCCCCGACCAGGGCAGCCGGGCGTCCTCGGTGGCGGCGATCTTCGGCTTCCAGGAGGCGGGCGGGTTGTACCGGGTGCGGTACATCCCGAGCGGGTCGGTGATCTCGTCGTGGAGGAGCGTGTCGAGGGTGCGGCCGGTGATCCTCTCCAGGACCAGCTGGAGCGAGATCAGATTCAGGTCCGAGTAGAGGTACTTGGTGCCCGGTGGGTTGAGCGGCGCCTCGTCCCAGATGAGCTGGAGCTTCCCCTCACGGGTCGGCGCGTTGTAGAGGGGGATCCAGGCGCGGAACCCCGAGGTATGGGTGAGGAGTTGACGGATCGTGATGTCTTGCTTGCCGCCGCCCGCGAATTCCGGGAGGTACGACGCGACGGTCGCCTCCAACTCCAGCGCGCCGCGCTCCATCTGCTGCACGGCGAGGATCGAGGTGAACAGTTTCGAGACGGAGGCGAGGTCGTAGACCGTGTCCTCGAAGGCGGGGATCTGCTGGTCGGCCGGGAACTCGACGCCGGTGTCCGTCTTCTCGTCGTACGCCGCGTAGCGCACCGCCATGCCGATCGGCTGATGCAGGGCCACGGTGCCGCCGCGCCCGGCGAGGAGCACGGCGCCGGCGTACCAGGGGTGCTTGGGGGAGGGGCCGAGGAACGCCTCGGCGTCGGTGACCAGTTGGCGCAGATGCTCCGGCAGCAGACCCGCCCGCTCGGCCGGTCCGCGCCGCAGGGTCGGGTGTCCGGCGCCGTCCTCCGCGGCCGCCGCGGGCCCGGCGGGGAAGGGGGCGACGGCCAGCGCGCCGCCCAACGCCAGTACCCGTCTGCCCAGTTGACGACGGGTGAGCCCGCCGGTCCCGCTGCCCGCCGTGTCCTTGGCCATCGAGGAGCCTCCTGCCGCGCTGCCTGAAAGTATCTTTCCCGGTCCGCCGTGCGGAGTGAAACTTTCCTGTCAGGCGTGGGCGTGTCAACCCTCCTCGAATGGCCTGAAGAAATCTGACGGTGCATCAGAAAACCCCTTCCCTCGTCCGGAGGACTGCGGCATCCTGCGGCCATGCAGACGGAGCTGAGCAAGAAACTGGGAGTCGAGCACGCCATCTTCGGCTTCACGCCGTTTCCCGCCGTCGCCGCGGCCATCAGCCGCGCGGGCGGATTCGGTGTGCTCGGCGCGGTCCGCTACACCGCACCCGAGGACCTCAAACGCGACCTCGACTGGATCGAAGCGAACGTCGACGGCAAGCCCTACGGCCTGGACGTCGTCATGCCCGCCAAGAAGGTCGAAGCCCCGAAAAATCAAACACTGACCGAGGCCGACGTCGAGGCGATGATCCCCGAGGGACACCGGCAGTACGTCAAGGACACCCTCGCGAAATACGGTGTGCCCGAACTCGCCGAGGGCGAGGCGTCCGGGTGGCGCATCACCGGCTGGATGGAACAGGTCGCCCGCACCCAACTCGACGTCGCCTTCGACTATCCGATCAAGCTGCTCGCCAACGCGCTGGGCTCACCACCCGTCGACGTGGTGGAGCGCGCCCACGAGAAGGGCGTACTGGTCGCCGCGCTCGCGGGCAGCGCCCGGCACGCGCGCAAGCACGCCGAGGCGGGCATCGACATCGTCGTCGCGCAGGGCTACGAGGCGGGCGGGCACACCGGGGAGATCGCCTCGATGGTGCTCACGCCCGAAGTGGTGGACGCCGTCGACCCGTTGCCCGTACTGGCGGCGGGTGGTATCGGCAGCGGACAGCAGGTGGCCGCCGCGCTCATCCTCGGCGCCCAGGGCGTGTGGCTGGGCTCCCTGTGGCTGACCGTCACCGAGGCCGAGATGCACTCGCGCGCCGTGACCCGGAAACTGCTCGCCGCCGGGTCCGGCGACACCGTCCGCTCGCGCGCCCTGACCGGCAAGCCGGCGCGCCAGCTGCGCACCGAGTGGACCGACGCCTGGGACGACCCGAACGGGCCCGGCACGCTCCCCATGCCGCTCCAGGGGCTGCTCGTGGCCGAGGCGCTCTCCCGCATCCAGAAGTACGAGGTGGAGCCGCTGCTCGGCACCCCCGTCGGGCAGATCGTCGGCCGGATGAACAGCGAACGCAGCGTCCAGGCCGTCTTCGACGAGCTGACCCGGGGCTTCGACCAGGCCGTCGACCGGATCAACCGCATCGCGGGAAGGAGCGACCGGTCGTGAGCACGCCGCCGAACGGCTTCTGGGCCCAGGCCACCGCCCACCCCGAGCGGATCGTCCTCATCACCCCGACCGGCGAGGAGTGGACCGCGGGGCGACTGCACGCCTCGGCCAACCAGCTCGTCCATGGTCTGCGCGCCGCGGGCCTCGAACGCGGCGACGCCTTCGCGGTCGTCCTGCCCAACAGTGTCGAGTTCTTCGTCGCCTATCTCGCCGCCTCACAGGCCGGCCTCTATCTCGTCCCCGTCAACCACCACCTCGTCGGACCCGAGATCGCCTGGATCGTCTCCGACTCGGGCGCGAAGGTTCTCATCGCCCACGAGCGGTTCGCGGACGCCGCCCGGCACGCCGCCGACGAGGCCGAGCTCCCGGCCACGCACCGCTACGCGGTCGGCGCGGTCGAGGGCTTCCGGCCGTACGCCGAACTCCTCGGCAAACAGCCCGAGTCGGCGTCCGCCGACCGCACCCTCGGCTGGGTCATGAACTACACCTCGGGCACCACCGGACGCCCCCGCGGCATCCGGCGCCCGTTGCCCGGCAAGCTCCCCGAGGAGTCGTACCTCGGCGGCTTCCTCGGCATCTTCGGCATCAAGCCCTACGACGACAACGTGCACCTGGTCTGCTCACCGCTCTACCACACCGCCGTGCTGCAGTTCGCGGGCGCGTCCCTGCACATCGGCCACCGCCTGGTGCTGATGGACAAGTGGATGCCCGAGGAGATGCTCCGTGTTATAGACGCACACAAGTGCACACACACCCATATGGTCCCGACCCAGTTCCACCGGCTGCTGGCCCTCCCCGACACGGTGAAGGAACGCTACGACGTGTCGTCCATGCGGCACGCCATCCACGGCGCCGCCCCGTGCCCAGACCACGTGAAACGGGCCATGATCGAGTGGTGGGGCCACAGTGTCGAGGAGTACTACGCGGCCAGCGAGGGCGGCGGAGCCTTCGCGACCGCCGAGGACTGGCTGAAGAAGCCCGGCACGGTCGGCAAGGCGTGGCCCATCAGCGAGCTCGCCGTCTTCGACGACGACGGCAACAGGCTGCCGCCCGGTGAGCTCGGCACCGTCTACATGAAGATGAGCACCGGCGGATTCTCGTACCACAAGGACGAGACCAAGACGCGGAAGAACCGCATCGGCGACTTCTTCACCGTCGGCGACCTCGGCTGTCTCGACGAGGACGGATATCTCTTCCTCCGGGACCGCAAGATCGACATGATCATCTCGGGCGGAGTCAACATCTACCCGGCCGAGATCGAGGCCGCGCTGCTCACCCACCCCGCCGTAGCCGACGCCGCCGCCTTCGGCATCCCGCACGACGACTGGGGCGAGGAGGTCAAGGCCGTCGTCGAGCCCGCCCCGGGCCATGAGCCGGGTCCGCCGCTCGCCGCCGCCATCCTTGACCACTGCGAGCGGCAACTCGCCGGCTACAAGCGCCCCAAGAGCGTCGACTTCATCGAGGCGATGCCGCGCGATCCGAACGGCAAGCTGTACAAGCGGCGCCTACGGGATCCGTACTGGGAGGGCCGCACCCGAGTGGTGTGAGCGATGACGCGGATCCCGCTGATGTGGCGCAGGTCACATTCGCGACCTGTCACGCGGAGCCGCACTCGCCCGTCCTGATGCCGAAACGCCCCCGGGAGCTGTTCACCGGACCACCCGGGGGCCCGACATCAGGAGATGGATTCCCATGCGTGTACTCGTCGCCGGAGCCACCGGAGTCATCGGACGGGCGCTCGTCCCGCTGCTCACCTCGGTCGGACATGACGTAGTAGCCCTGTCGCGTACGCCGGTCGAAGGCAGCGTCGCGGCCGACGCCCTCGACCGCTCCGCACTGCACCGGGCGGTGCGCGAGGCGGCCCCCGACGCGGTGGTCAACATGCTCACCGCGATCCCGGCCGCGATCGACCCGCGCCACCTGGCCCGCGACTTCGCCCTGACCAACCGGCTGCGCACCGAGGGCACCCGCAACCTGTACGAGGCCGCGCATGACGCGGGGGTCAAGAAGATCGTCGCCCAGGGACTCGCGTACGCCTATGACCCGGCCGGTCAGGGCGCTGCCGACGAGGACGCCCCGCTGTGGCAGCGCCCGCCGAAGCAGTTCGTGCCGGTGCTCGAAGCGCTGAAGGAACTGGAGCTGCGCACCGCCGACGCGGGCGGCACGGTCCTGCGCTTCGGGCACCTCTACGGGCCCGGCACGATCTACGCCAAGGACGGCTCCTTCGTGGACCAGGTCGCCGGGGGGAAGGTCCCGCTGGTGGGCGGCGGAAACTCGGTGTTCTCCTTCACCCACGCCCATGACGCGGCCACCGCGGTGATCGCCGCGCTCGACAAGCCCACGAGCGGCCCGCTGAACATCGTCGACGACCACCCGGTGCCGATGCACGAGTGGCTGCCCGAGCTGGCCCGGATGCTCGGCGCCCCGCAGCCCAAGAAGGCACCCGCGGCGCTCGCCCGGCTCGCGGTCGGCGGCTGGGGAGTGGCGTTCATGAACGGGCTGCGCGGCGCCGACAACGCGCGCGCCGTGCTCACCCTGGACTGGCGGCCCCGATACGCCTCCTGGCGCGCGGGCTTCGCCGCCGAGTTGAATGGTGTGACGGCCGGGCGCTGATCGCCGTCGCGCACGGAGCCGGCCGCGGTCGTCGCGCAGCGTCGGCCGCATCCCGAACCGCAGGGAAAGGATGGGGAGTTGGAGACTCCCGAGCAGGCGACCGAGCAGTTCGAGGCGTACCGCCCCTTGCTGCTCGGCCTCGCCTACCGGCTGCTCGGCAGCATGTGGGACGCCGAGGACGTCGTCCAGGACGCCTACCTCCGCTGGACGGGAACCGACCGCGAGGACATCCGCGAACCACGCGCCTTCCTCATCACGGTCGTCTCCCGGCTCGCCCTCGACCAGCTGCGCTCGGCCCGCGTGACCCGCGAGGCGTACACCGGGCCGTGGCTCCCCGAGCCCGTGGCGACGGCGGCGCTCGGCCCGCTGGACACGGCCGAGCTGCGCGACACCGTCGCCTACGCGACCGTCCATCTGATGGAGCGTCTGTCGCCGCCGGAGCGCGCGGTGTTCGTCCTGCGGGAGGCCTTCGACCTGCCGTACGACGAGATCGCGCGCATCCTGGACACGACCCCCTCGAACTGCCGCCAGATGCACCACCGGGCCGGGCGCCGTGTCACCTCGGGACGCGACAAGTTCACCCTCGCCGAGGACGACCACGCCAAACTGCTCGCACGCTTCCTGGAGGCCGCGCAGAGCGGCGACCTCACCCGGCTGACCGACCTGCTGACCGAGGACGTCGTCGCCTGGAACGACGGCGGCGGCAAGGTCAGGGCGGCGCTGCGCCCGATCGAGGGCCGGGGGCACGTGGTCGCGTTCATCGCGGGACTGGTCACCCGCTATCCGTTCGGCGACGCCCGGGTCGTCGACGCGAACGGGGCACCCGCGCTGGCGCTCTCGGTCGACGGCATCGAACAGATCGTCACCGTCTCGGTGCACGAGGGTCGCATCGACGGCGTCTACGCGGTCCTCAACCCCGACAAGCTGGGCCACGTCGGGCTGTGAGCGGTCCGGCCTCCACGGCCACATCGGGCTTGGCGGTCCCGCCTCCACGCTAGGCGGGACCACCTCACCCCGGTCAGCGGTGGTCGCTCACCCGGACCACCCGCAACCCCGGCGAGGACAGGATGTCCTTCTCGCAGAACCGGGACGTCACCCAGCGCTCGTCCGAGAACAGCCGCGTCTGGTCGCTGTAGTGCGGCGAGTTCGGATTCGACGACTGGGAGTACGTCAGGAGGGTGCGGGCGACCGGGCAGCGGCCGCCGTCCCAGCCGACGGCCTGGATGTACGAGGACCCGGTGGTGACCTCGGTGTATCCGCCGGCCGCCGGGTTCCACACCGGCTCGACCTTGTTCCACACGCCGAGCGACTCCGTGCCGCCCGGCATGGGGATGCGCTGCCCGCCGCGGACCACGAACTGGTTCGCGCCGAGCCGCGCGTCCAGCGCGATGCCCGCCGTACGCAACTCCATCACCGTGTCCGCGAGGGCCGTGGTGAAGCCCGGCGCGTCGGTGTTGAGCGTGTTCGGGGTGCGGACCGGGTCCGCCGCCGAGAAGGGGACCTTCCACAGCTGCGCGGCCGGAACCGCGGCCGTCAGCTTCCGCCAGAACCGGTCGAAGAGCAGCGCGCCCCGGCTGTCGGTGTTCATGGAGTGGTCCCACGCCTTGAGCACACCGCAGGCCTCGGTCACGTCAACTGCCTTGCCATCGCCGCCCGTTGCCGTGCCACCCGGCAGCGCGGCACACGCAACTGCCGCGGCGTCCGCGACGAGGTCACCCGCGGGCACCCGGTTCGCGAACTGCTGCGCCTGAAGATCCCGTACGGTCAGCCGGCCCTTCGCGGCCATCGCCGCCACGTCCTCGACCGCGCCGCGGGTGCGCATCGAGCGCTGCGTGCCGATCGTGCCGAAGACCCGCTCGTACCCGGTCAGCGGCCGGTCCGCGTTGGCCAGCCAGGCACTGTCGTTGGCATTCTCCGCATACGGAGCGTCCTTGAGCACCGGCATCTTCGCCGGCCCGAAGATCCCCGGCTGTACGGCGTCGGGATCGCTGCCGAGCGCGCAGTCGCCGCGCGAGCCGTCGAGGATCGCGACACCGGCCGAGGGGTAGGTGACCTTGCCGAGCGGCGTCGAACAGCGCTGCGCCAACTCGTCGGTGATGCGCGGGAGCACCTGCGCCTGCGTGAACAGCGAGTGCCCGCCCGAGTCGGCGGCGATCGTGTTCACCCACGGCAGCCCCTGGGTGCGCTTGAGCGCGGCGAGGACGTCGGCCGTGCTGCGGGCCTTGCTGAAACCGAGCGCGGTGTCGGAGGCGCGGAGGTTGACCGCGTTCGGGTCGTTGAGCGCGTACGCCGTCGTGGACGTCCAGGGGAGCGGCAATTGCGCGCCGAGCGAGGTGACGACCGGGCCGTACCGGGTCCACCACTGGGTGCGCGTCACCGGCGTGCCGTCCTTCACGTCGACGGTGACGGTCCGCTTGGTCATCCGCTCCGGCTTGCCGTCCACCAGATACGTCGTCGGATCGGCCGGATCCAGCGTCAGCTGATGGAGGTTGAGCGTGACGCCCGTCGCGACGGTGTGGCTCCACGCCACCTTCGCGGTGTGCCCGATGGATATCGTCGCCGAGCCGAGCAGCGCACCGCCCGCGACGTTCAGCTCGCCGGGGATCGTCTGCTGCATCTGCCAGAAGCGGCGGCCGCCCTGCCACGGGTAGTGCGGATTGCCGAGCAGCAGGCCGCGCCCGTTCGCCGTCGTGGCACCGCTGAAGGCGACCGCGTTGGATCCCATGTCGGCGGTGTCGAAGAGCTCCCGCGCGGCTTCGGCGGTGCTCTTGGCGTCGGGGGTGGCGGCGCCCTTCGCGTCCGGCGTACTCGTGACGGTGGACATCGCCGTAGGTGGCTGCGCGGCCGTGATGCCCTCGACCCCGCGGCCCTGGCCGCCGAGCACGGACAGCGCGAAGTTGCGCGCGGCCACGTCCACGGGGGTCACCGGGCGGACCCAGGCGGCGCCCTGGCACGCCGGGTCGGTGGTCCGGTTCTGGGCGAGCCAGGCGTTGTAACCGGCCGCCCAGCCGCGCATCAGGTCCTTGACCTCGCGGCTCGGCCCCAGCGGCGCGGGCTCGGCGAGCAGCTTCTCCACCGTGCCCGCCTCCCGCACACCACGGAAGTACAGGTCGCTGGAGAGGTTCTTGGCCGCCGAGGAGAGCGAACCGTCGGGCGCCGCGTCCGGCCCGAAGAAGCGGGACCGCTCGCCGCGCACGGTCACGAAGCCGTCGGCGAGGGTGCACACCTGGTCGGCGGCCTGCGCCCAGCCGGTGCCGAAGCCGAGGTTCGCGTAGTCCTTGGCGACGATGTGCGGAATGCCGTACTCGGTGTAGCGGATCACGGCCGACAGGCCGCCGTGCGAGGGATGTTCCTGAAGTCCTTGGGGCTGGGCCGCGGCGGCGGGCAGTGCAGCCGTGGCTGTGAGCAGGGCGACGGCCATGACGACGAGCCGTCTCAGGCGGGTGCGCATCGTGCCTCCCAACGTCATTGGGGGAAGGGGCGGTTGAGCGTACCAACGGGTATGTGCGGCGTCGGAGTGTTCTGCGGCGATCTCTTCGCCTCGCTCCGGACCTCCGTGAGCCCGGCGTGGCGACTCCTTACGTCCGGCGTGGCGACTCCGTACGTCCCGCGTGACGACCTCCTTGCGTCCGGCTTGACCTCCCCGCGCCGCGGACCGAGGATCATGTGTCATGACGCCTGGACACGGCAGCACGGTTGACGGGGTGCTGCGGCGCAGCGCCCGGCGGACCCCGGCGCGCGTCGCGGTCGACTACCACGAGCGCTCCTGGACGTACGCGGAACTCGACGAGGCCGTCTCCCGCGCGGCGAGCGTGCTCCTCGACCAGGGGCTCGCACCGGGCGACCGGGTCGGCGCCTACGGCCACAACTCGGACGCGTACCTGATCGGCTTCCTCGCCTGCGCCCGCGCGGGACTCGTGCACGTGCCGGTCAACCAGAACCTGACCGGCGACGACCTCGCGTACGTCGTCGGCCAGTCCGGGAGCACACTGGTCCTGGCCGACCCCGACCTTGCCGCTCAACTCCCCGACGACGTACGGACGTTGCCGTTGCGCGACGCCGACGACTCGCTGCTGGCGCGGCTGGATGCGGCGCCTCCGTACGAAGGTGACGAGCCGCGCGGCGACACGCTCGTGCAGTTGCTCTACACGTCGGGCACGACCGCTCTGCCCAAGGGCGCGATGATGACGCACCGGGCCCTGGTGCACGAGTACCTGAGCGCGATCACCGCCCTCGACCTGAGCGCGGGGGACCGGCCGGTGCACTCGCTGCCGCTCTACCACTCGGCGCAGATGCATGTGTTCCTGCTGCCGTATCTCGCGGTCGGCGCGACGAACGTCATCCTCGACTCGCCGGACGCCGAGCAGCTCTTCGACCTGATCGAGGCCGGCCGCGCGGACAGCCTGTTCGCCCCGCCCACCGTGTGGATCGGTCTGTCGAACCGTCCCGACTTCGCGAGCCGCGACCTGAGCGGGCTGCGCAAGGCGTACTACGGGGCGTCGATCATGCCGGTGCCCGTCCTGGAGCGGCTGCGCGAAAGGCTGCCGAAGCTGGCCTTCTACAACTGCTTCGGCCAGAGCGAGATCGGCCCCCTGGCCACGGTCCTCGGGCCGGACGAGCACAAGGGGCGGATGGATTCCTGCGGACGCCCGGTCCTGTTCGTGGACGCCCGGGTGGTCGACGAGAACGGCAAGGACGTGCCCGACGGGACACCGGGTGAAGTCGTCTACCGTTCACCGCAGTTGTGCGAGGGGTACTGGGACAAGCCGGAGGAGACGGCAGAGGCCTTCCGCGACGGCTGGTTCCACTCCGGCGACCTCGCCGTGCGCGACGCCGAGGGCTACTTCACCGTCGTCGACCGGGTGAAGGACGTCATCAACTCCGGTGGCGTACTGGTCGCTTCACGCCAGGTCGAGGACGCGCTGTACACCCACGAACAGGTCGCCGAAGTAGCAGTGATCGGCCTCCCCGACGAGCGCTGGATCGAGGCCGTCACCGCGGTCGTCGTCGCTCGCGGCGAGGTCACGGAGGCCGAACTCATCGCCCACGCACGCGAGAAGCTCGCCCACTTCAAGGCGCCCAAGAGGGTCATTTTCGTGGACGAGTTGCCGCGCAACGCCAGCGGGAAGATCCTGAAGCGCGAGCTTCGGGACCGGTTCGGGGAGAACTGAGGGGTCTGGCGGTCCCGCACGTATCCCGGTGACCTCCGCGTTTCGGAGGCGGAAGCGGGCGCGGCCATTGCCGCGTTCAACGCGGCGACCGGTCACGCATGCCTATCGCCCGATCGTCCTCTGACAGCGGGCCGGGCCGCTACTCCGTCGCAGCGGCCCAGCCGACGTGGCCGGGGCCGGAGCGCCGGCTAGCGCACCAGACACGGGCGCTTGGCGTCGAACTCCCAGCCCGGGATGAGGTAGCGCATCGCGAGGGCGTCGTCGCGTGCGCCCAGGGCCTTCGCCTGGTAGAGCTCGTGGGCCGCGAGCAGTCGGTCCATGTCGAGTTGGACGCCCAGGCCGGGTGCGTCGGGGACGGTGATCTGGCCGTCGACGATGCGCGGCGGGGCGGTGGTGAGCCGCTCCAGGCCCTCCTGCCAGATCCAGTGCGTGTCCAGCGCGTTGTACGCGCCGGGAGCCGCGGCGCCGCAGTGCGTGACCATGGCGAGGGAGATGTCGAAATGGTTGTTCGAGTGGCAGCCCCAGGTCAGGCCCATCGCGTTGCACAGCTGGGCGACCCGCACCGAGCCCTGCATGGTCCAGAAGTGCGGATCGGCCAGCGGGATCGACACCGACTGCAGGGCCAGCGCGTGGGTCAGCTGCCGCCAGTCGGTGGCGATCATGTTGGTCGCGGTCGGCAGGCCCGTGGCACGGCGGAACTCGGCGAGGATCTCCCGCCCGGAGTAGCCGCCCTCGGCCCCGCAGGGGTCCTCGGCGTACGCGAGCGTGCCCACCAGCGGCGCGCACAGCTCGATCGCCTCGCGCAGCGACCATGCCCCGTTCGGGTCGAGGGTGATCCGCGCCTCGGGGAAGCGGTCCTTCAGCGCCCGGACGGCCTCGACCTCCTCGGCACCTTCCAGGACCCCGCCCTTGAGCTTGAAGTCCCGGAAGCCGTACAGGTCGTAGGCGGCCTCGGCCTGCCCGACGATCGCCCGGGGCGTGAGGGCCTCCTCATGCCGGATCCGGTACCAGTCCACGTCCGAGTCGGGTTCGCGGACGTACTCCAGGTCGGTGCGGTCGGGGTCAGCGACGTAGAAGAGGTAGCCCAACACCCGTACGGAGTCGCGCTGTTGTCCATCGCCGAGCAGGGCGGCGACCGGCACGTCGAGGTGCTGCCCCAGCAGGTCGAGCAGCGCCGACTCGACGGCGGTGACGGCGTGGACGGTCGTGCGCAGATCGAAGGTCTGGGCGCCGCGCCCGCCGGCGTCACGGTCGGCGAAGCGCTCCCCGATCTCGCGCAGGACGCGCTGGTAGTCGCCCACCTTCGCGCCGACGACGAGGGATTCGGCGTCCCGCAGCGTCCGCGTGATCTTCTCCCCGCCGGGGACCTCGCCGAGCCCCGTACGGCCCTCGGAGTCCTTGAGGACGACCACGTTGCGGGTGAAGTAGGGGCCGTGCGCGCCGGAGAGGTTCAGCTCCATGCAGTCCCGGCCCGCGACGGGATAGACGGAGAACTCGGTGACGGTCGGTTGCTTGCTCATCATGAGAATCCTTGCGTACGAAGGTGACCCGGGCCGCTCATCACAGGCTCAGGACGTCGAGGGCCCACTCGACCGCCAGGACACCGCCCAGGCCGAGGATCGCGAGCACCGTCGTATAGGTGGTGCGGACCTTGATCGCGTCGATGACGGAGAGGTTGAAGTACTCCTTGAACAGCCAGAAGCCGGGATCGTTGACGTGCGAGAAGGCGATCGAGCCGCAGGAGACGGCGAGCACCATCATCTCCGGATGGACCCCGCTGCCCGCCAGGAGCGGCAGCACCACGCCGGAGGCGGTGACGACGGCGACCGTCGCCGAGCCGAGTGCGATGCGGAGGATGACCGCGATGAGCCAGGCGAGGATGATCGGCGAGATCGACCAGGTGTCCGTGGCGTCCTTGATGTAGTCGGAGATCCCGCCTTCGACGAGGACGTTCTTGAAGGCGCCGCCCGCGCCGATCACCAGGAGAATCATCGCCATCGCCTGGGCCGCCGAGGTGCAGGAGGCGCTGACCTCCTCGAGGCTCCGGCCGATCCGCGGCCCGAACGCCCAGACCGCCAGGAGCAGGGTCAGCACAAGCGCGATCGGGGCCGAGCCGATGAAGGCGACGAAGTGCAGGAACGGGGTGTCGGCGGAGGTGGCCAGGTCGGTCACCGCCGCGCCGGCTATCAGGACGACGGGGAAGAGGGCCACGGACAGCGACCAGCCGAGGCCGGGCATCTCCTCGTCGGTGAACTCCCGCTCGCTGACCAGGCCCTTGGGGATGGCGGGGTTCATCACCTTGATGAACGGAAGGCGCGGCCACACGAGTGCGATGAGCGCGCCGGCCGGGACGGCGATGAACAGGCCGTAGAACAGGGTCAGTCCGATGGACGCGTGGAAGGCCGAGGCCACGGCGGTGGGGCCGGGGTGCGGCGGCAGGAAGCTGTGCATGGTGGAGAGGGCGATCGACATCGGCAGCCCGACCCACAGCAGCCTTGCCCCGGTGACCCGTACCAGGGTGAACGCGATCGGCACGATGATGATGAAGGCGACCTCGTAGAACATGGTCACGCCGATGAGCATGGACGTGACCACCATGGCCACCTGGACCCAGCGGGGGCCGAAGGCGTCGAGCAGCTTGCCGGCGATACGTTGCGCGGCGCCGGAGTCCCCCATGACCCGGCCGACCATGGCGCCGAGCCCGATGGTGAGCATCGTGTCGCCGATCTGGCCGCCGATGCCCTCCGAGAGAACGTCCGGGATCTTCTCCAGCGGAATCCCGCGGACGATGCCGACGCCGATCGCCACGAGGAGGAGGGCGGCGAAGCCGTTCAGTCTCAGCCTGGTCATGAGCAGGAGCAGAACCAGAACGCTGATTCCGACTACGAGCAGCGGCAAGGCAGTTCCCCTTTGAACTGTGGGTGCTCTGAACTGTGGGTGCTCTGGACTGTGGGTGCTTTTGGGCGCGGCAGCTGCCGGGATCGTCAGGCCGGTCGGCGGCGCACCGTTCCGACCAGGTCAAGCCCGTGGTCGAGGATCTTCTCCAGCTCCGCGAGGTCGGCCGGCCCGGGGTCGGTGAGTGGGGCGCGTACCGGACCGACCGGGAGGCCGCGCAGCCGGGCGGCGGCCTTGACCAGCGATACGGCGTAGCCCGGCACCCGGTCGCGCAGCTCGGCCAGCGGGACGTAGAAGTCGCCCAGGAGCTTGTGCACGGTCGCGTCGTCACCGTCGCGCAGAGCGGCGAAGAAGGCGTTCGCGATCTCGGGCGCGAAGGCATGGACGGCCGATGAGTAGGCGGGGACACCGACCGTGGCGTACGCGCGGGCCTGGATCTCGGCGGTGGCGGCGCCGTTGAAGAAGAGGAAGCCGTCGGGGGCGGCGAGCGTGAGGCGCTGGAGCCGGTCGAGGTCGCTGTGTCCGTCCTTGAGGCCGATGACGGTGGGGATCTCCGCGATCCGGCGCAGGCCCTCGGGGGTGAAGGCGACCGGCCCGCGCTGGTAGGCGATGAGCGGCAGCCGGGTGCCGGCGGCGATCCGGCGCAGCTGCTCGACCAGTCCGTCCTGCGGGGCCTCGACCAGGTAGTGGGGCAGCACCAACAGGGCGTCCACGCCCGCCTCCTCCGCGGTCCGGGCGAACCGCAGCGCCTGCCCCCACCCATAGCCGATGCCGGCGACCACGGGCATCCGGCCGTCGGCGATCTCGACCGTGGCCTCGACGACCGCGCGGTACTCGTCCTCGTCCAGCGCGCTGAACTCGCCGGTTCCGCAGGCGGGGAACACCGCGCCCGGCGCGGTGGCCAGCTGGGCGGTGAGGTAGGCCCGGTACGACTCCAGGTCGAGGCCCCCGTCGTCCCGGAAGCTCGTGAGCGGGAAGGACAGCACCCCGCCCGCCATGCCGTCCCGCAGCCGCGCGACCACGCTCTCGACCTCCGCGCTGAACCCTGTCATCAATCTCATCCCTATATGCAGATGGTGTCTATGTATGAGAATGGAGGCTAGGTTCGTGAACCCCATGAGGTCAATGGGTGCGACGGCGCGGAATTACGATGGGGCCCATGCCGGAGAGCACAGGGGTCCGCGGAGTGAAGTCGGCGGCCCGTACCGTGGCGCTGCTGGAACTGCTCGCCGATCGCGGCGACCGGCCCTCGCGCCTGGACGAACTCGCCGCGGAGCTGGGCGTGCCGCGCAGCAGCATGTACCAGCTGCTGCAGACCCTCGTCGACTGCGGCTGGGTGCGCTCGGACACCACCGGCTCCCTTTACGGCATCGGGATCCGCGCGCTGCTCACGGGCACCAGCTACCTCGACAGCGACCGGTACGTACGGATGGTCCGCCCCTACCTCGACGAGGCCTCGGACGCGCTCGGCGAGACGATCCACATGGCACGGCTCGACGGCGCGAACGTCGTCTATCTCGCGACCCGCGAGTCCCACGAGTACCCGCGCACCATCAGCCGCGTCGGCCGCCGGATCCCGGCCCACGCCGCCGCGCTCGGCAAGGCCCTCCTCGCCGAGCGCCCCGACGGCGATCTCCCGCTCCCCGCCGGCCCGTTGACCGCCCTCACCGAGAACACGCACACGGACCGCGCCACCCTGCTCGCCGACCTCGCCGGAGTGCGCGAGCGCGGCTACTCCATCGACCGCGAAGAGACCGTGCCCGGCATCGCGGGCTTCGGCTTCGCCCTGCGCTACGACACCCCGGCCACCGACGCCATCAGCTGCTCGGTCCCGGTGAGCAGACTCACCGAGGACCACGAGACCCGCATCGTCTCCGTCATGCGCGAGATCCGGACGAAGATCGAGACCCTGCTGCCGCCCGCTTCAGGGGCTCCCGACTGGCGTTGACCCGGCCTCGGTGGCGCCGCTCCCGCTGAGCGGTGCGCGCGAGAGGACCCGTGACTGATCTCGTACTACTTCTTGAGCTTCTCCAGCATGTAGAGGCTCCGTGAATCGGGGTCGCCGAACAGGAAGAAGAGGGCCAGCCGCCCCTTCTTGTCACGGTCCGTCTCCAGCGTCCATGTGTATCGCTCGGGCGCGGGATTCCCGCTGTCTGTTGGGGCGTCCTTCGGATCGTGACGCTCCTCCACCGCGGTGCGGTCCGCGAGACTCAGGCGCACATGCTGACCGTCGCTCCAGCCGGCATCGGCGTCGGTCAGTTGCCATGTCCCCGTACCCGAGAGCCGCCACCGGTCGTAGAAGTCGAACTCCTGTCCGTCCAGCAGGGTGATGACGGCCTTGCCGTCCGGCTTCAGCGTGATGCGCGTTCCGTCGACGCAGTGCCAAGTCCCCACGACCTCGGTCGGCCGCACGTCCGAAACTCCCTGAACCGAGTCGTACATGTGGGGATTGCAGCCCGTCAGCAGCATGGCCGACAGCGTGGCGGGGACCGCCGCCCACGCGAGCGTACGTCGTGGCCTCGTCGTCTTCACACGAGCATCATGCCAGATGGTTGAACGCGTTCAATTCCATGGTGGGGCGGCGGTCAGTGAGCCGCCTCCGCCGCGACCGTCCGAGCCCACCGGTAGTCCGCCTTCCCGCTCGGCGACCGCTGGATGGTGTCCGTGATGACGAGTTGGCGGGGGATCTTGTAGCCCGCGAGGTGGGTGCGGCAGTGGGTCTGGATGTCCTCCAGGGAGGGCCGCCCCGCGCCCTCGCGGAGCTGGACGACGGCTGCCACGTGGTTGCCCCACGTCTCGTCGGGCACCCCGGCGACCAGGGCGTCGTACACGTCCGGGTGGGATTTGAGGGCTTGCTCGACCTCTTCCGGATAGACCTTCTCACCACCGGTGTTGATGCACTGGGAGCCGCGGCCGAGGACGGTGACGATGCCCTCCTCGTCGACCGTGGCCATGTCGCCGAGGAGCACCCACCGCTCGCCGTCCTTCTGGAAGAACGTATCGGCGGTTTTCTTCGGGTCGTTGTAGTAGCCGAGGGGTACGTGGCCGCGCTGTGCCACCCGCCCCGGCTCACCGACCGCGACCGGCTCGTGGGTGACCGGATCCACCACCTGTGTACGGGAGTTGACGCGCACCCGGAAGCCGCGCTCCGGGCCCGAGTCCGGCGTCGCCGTGCCGTTGAAGCCCGACTCCGACGAGCCGAAGTTGTTGAGCAGCATCACGTTCGGCACGAGCGCCTGGAACTGCTCGCGCACCGTATCCGACATGATCGCGCCGGAGGAGGACACGCTGAACATGGAGGAGCAGTCCGTGCCCTTCATGGGCCCGTTCAGCGCGTCGATCAGGGGCCGCAGCATCGCGTCGCCCACCAGCGACATGCTGGTGACCCTCTCCTTCTCGATCGTCCGCAGGACTTCCTCCGGCACGAACTTGCGGTGGATCACGATGCGTTGGCCGAAGTTGAAGCCGATGAAGGCGGTGAGCGTCGAGGTGCCGTGCATCAGCGGGGGAGTGGGGAAGAAGGTGATCCCCTCGCCGCCGGCCGCGACGCGCTCGGCGAGTTCCTCGGGCTTCTTGACCGGCTCGCCCGTCGGAGCGCCACCGCCGAGCCCGGAGAAGAACAGGTCCTCCTGACGCCACATCACCCCCTTGGGCATCCCCGTCGTGCCGCCGGTGTAGATGATGAACTGGTCGTCCGCCGAGCGCGGTGGGAAGCCCCGCTCCGGTGATCCGGCGGCCTCGGCGTCCGTGAAGTCCACCGCGTCCAACGCGACCGCGCCCGGCGCCGGGGATCCCACCCGTACGAGATGCCGCAGCGACGGTGCGTGCGGCAGCGCGGCCGCCACCCGGTCCGTGAACTCCGCGTCGAAGACCAGGGCCACCAGATCAGCGTCACGGTAGAGGTAGACCAACTCCTCTTCCACATAGCGGTAGTTGACGTTGACCGGCACGATCCGCGCCTTCAGGCAGCCCAGCACCGTCTGCAGGTACTCGACGCCGTTGTAGAGGTGGAGACCGAGGTGCTCGCCGGGGCGTATGCCGCTGTCGATCAGGTGGTGCGCGATGCGGTTCGCGGCCGCGTCCAGCTGCGCGTACGTCAGCCGGCGCTCCGCACCTGTGCCGGGGTGGTCGATGTACACGAGCGCCTCACGGCCCGGGACCACGTCGACGACCGACTCGAACAGGTCGGCAAGGTTGTACTCCACCGCTCCTCCTGACCCCGGCAACCATCGACAAAGAGTGCGCATCCATCGGTTCGACGGTCATCAGAGCAAAGCCCGACCCAACTGTGAAGGGTCCTGGCAGAAGAAATCTGACTGTCTGTCAGAAAACCCTTGTACTGGCTCGGCGCCTCCTGCAACCTGTTCTCGTTCCTGAGACGGGAGGACGGCAATGGGTGGGACGGAACACCTCACCGTGCAGCGCGAAGGCGCCACACTGGTGCTCACGCTCAACAGGCCCGAGGCCAAGAACGCACTCTCGCTGCCGATGCTGGTCGGCCTGTACGACGGCTGGATCGAGGCCGACGAGGACGACGCGATCCGCTCGATCGTGCTCACCGGCGCGGGCGGTGCCTTCTGCGCCGGGATGGACCTCAAGGCGCTGGCCGGACAGGGCATGGAGGGCCAGCACTACCGGGACCGGCTGAAGGCCGACCCCGATCTGCACTGGAAGGCGATGCTGCGCCACCACCGGCCCCGCAAGCCGGTGATCGCCGCCGTCGAGGGGTACTGCGTCGCCGGTGGCACCGAGATCCTCCAGGGCACCGACATCCGCGTCGCCGGTGAATCCGCGACCTTCGGGCTCTTCGAGGTCAAGCGCGGCCTGTTCCCGATCGGCGGCTCGACGGTCCGGCTGCAACGGCAGATTCCACGCACCCACGCCCTGGAAATGCTGCTCACCGGGCGCCCGTACGCGGCCCAGGAGGCCGCCGGAATCGGTCTCATCGGCCATGTCGTCCCCGACGGCACCGCGCTGGACAAGGCCCTCGCCATCGCCGAGCAGATCAACGCCTGCGGCCCGCTCGCCGTCGAGGCCGTCAAGGCGTCCGTGTACGAGACCGCCGAGATGACCGAGACCGACGGCCTCGCCGCCGAGCTGAAGCGCGGCTGGCCGATCTTCGACACCGCCGACGCCAAGGAGGGCTCCCGAGCCTTCGCCGAGAAGCGCCCGCCCGTCTACCGGCGCGCCTAGGAGTGATCCGAAAGGCAGGCCCCAGCCCTCCGAAGGATCCGAAGGAGACATCCAGGATGCCCGAAGTCCTCAAAGCCCCCCTCGTCGTCGAGTTCCCCTTCACCCGCTCGCTCGGCCCCGTCCAGAGCGCCTTCCTCACCGGCCTGCGCGAGCGCGTCGTCCTCGGCGTGAAGACCGCGGACGGCCGCACCCTCGTCCCGCCGGTCGAGTACGACCCGGTCACCGCCGAGGAGATACGCGACCTGGTCGAGGTCGCCCCCACCGGCACCGTCACCACCTGGGCCTGGAACCACGAACCCCGCCGAGGCCAGCCCCTCGACACCCCCTTCGCCTGGGTCCTGGTCACACTCGACGGCGCCGACACGGCGCTGTTGCACGCCCTCGACGCCCCGGGCCCCGACGCCGTACGCACCGGCCTGCGCGTCCGCGTCCGCTGGGCCGAGGAACGCTCCGGTGCCATCACGGACATCGCCTGCTTCGAGCCGTACGACGGCGACCCGCCGGAACTCACCGGTCACGACGGCCAGTTCGAGGACCTGGTGACCGGCATCGTCGCCCCCGCCCGCCTCGACTACGTCTACTCGCCCGGCCGCGCCCAGTCCGGCTACATCAACGCCCTCGCCGAGCAGCGGACGGTCGGCGAGCGCTGCCCGTCCTGCCGCAAGGTGTACGTCCCGCCGAGGGGTGCCTGCCCCACCTGTGGTGTGGCCACATCCGAGCAGGTGGAAGTGGGTCCGCGCGGCACCGTCACCACGTACTGCATCGTCAACATCAAGGCGAAGAACCTCGACATCGACGTGCCGTACGTCTACGCGCACATCGCCCTCGACGGCGCCGACCTCGCGCTGCACGGCCGGATCGGCGGCATCCCCTACGACCAGGTGCGGATGGGCCTGCGCGTGGAGCCCGTGTGGACGGAAGGCGGCCGCTATCCCGACCACTACCGGCCGACCGGCGAACCGGACGCGGACTACGAGACGTACAAGGAGCTGCTGTGACCCGCGAGATCGCCGTCGTCGCCTTCGCGCAGACCGACCACCGGCGCACCAGTGACGAGCTCTCCGAGGTGGAGATGCTCATGCCCGTCCTGCACGGCGTCCTCGACCAGACGGGCCTGAAGACCAGTGACATCGGCTTCACCTGCTCCGGCTCCACGGACTACCTCGCGGGCCGCGCCTTCTCCTTCACCATGGCGCTCGACGGGGTGGGCGCCTGGCCGCCGATCTCCGAGTCGCACGTCGAGATGGACGGCGCCTGGGCGCTGTACGAGGCGTGGACGAAGTTGCTCACCGGGGACGCCGACACCGCGCTCGTGTACGCGTACGGCAAGTCCTCGCCCGGCTCCGTACGCGACGTCCTGACCCGGCAGCTCGACCCGTACTACGTGGCGCCCCTGTGGCCGGATTCCGTCGCGCTCGCCGCCCTCCAGGCGCAGGCGCTCATCGACGCGGGCGAGACCGACGAGCCCGCGCTCGCCGGC
Source organism: Streptomyces sp. NPDC001530 (assembly GCF_042894545.1). Lineage (NCBI taxonomy): Bacteria > Bacillati > Actinomycetota > Actinomycetes > Kitasatosporales > Streptomycetaceae > Streptomyces > Streptomyces sp. NPDC001530. The sequence continues at coordinate 203,161 of NZ_JBIAVS010000014.1, read as the reverse complement.
GTCGCCGCCCGCAGCCGCGCGGCGGCGGAGGCCAACTCCCATGCTCAGCTGAGGGGTTCGGTGGCGCAGGGCGATTACGTCGTACGTCCGCTGCGTACCGGCGACTGCCCGCCCGTCGGCGACGGTGCCTCCGCCGTGATCCTCGCGGCGGGGGAGCGGGCCCGTGAACTGTGCGAACGGCCCGCCTGGATCCGGGGCATCGACCACCGCATCGACGCGCACGGCCTCGGCGTACGCGACCTGACCGACTCGCCGTCCACGCGCCTGGCCGCCGAGAAGGCCGGCGCCTTCGAACGGCCCGTCGACACCGCCGAGTTGCACGCCCCCTTCACCTCCCAGGAGGTGGTCCTGCGCAAGGCGCTGCGGCTCGACGAGAGCGTGACAGTCAACCCCTCCGGGGGTGCGCTCGCCGCCAACCCGGTGATGGCGGCCGGGCTGATCCGGATCGGTGAGGCCGCCGCGCGCATCCACTGCGGCGCGTCCGATCGGGCGCTCGCCCACGCCACTTCAGGTCCCTGCCTCCAACAGAACCTGGTCGCCGTACTCGAAGGGGACGCCCGATGAGCAAGGAGCCCGTGGCCGTCGTAGGCATCGGCCAGACCAAGCACGTGGCGGCCCGACGGGACGTGTCCCTCGCGGGACTGGTCCGCGAGGCGGCCGGGCGGGCCCTGGAGGACGCCGAGTTGACGTGGGCCGACATCGACGCCGTGGTGATCGGCAAGGCGCCCGACTTCTTCGAGGGCGTCATGATGCCGGAGCTGTACCTCGCCGACGCGCTCGGCGCGGTCGGCAAGCCGATGCTGCGGGTGCACACGGCAGGCTCCGTCGGCGGATCGACGGCCCTCGTCGCCACCAGCCTCATCGCGGGCCGCGTCCACAGCACCGTCCTGACCCTCGCCTACGAGAAGCAGTCCGAGTCGAACGCCATGTGGGGCCTTTCGCTGCCGATCCCTTTCCAGCAGCCGCTGCTGGCCGGCGCGGGCGGTTTCTTCGCGCCTCACGTGCGCGCGTACATGCGACGCACCGGTGCGCCCGACACGGTCGGCTCCCTGGTCGCGTACAAGGACCGCCGCAACGCGCTGAAGAACCCGTACGCCCATCTCCACGAGCACGACATCACGCTGGAGAAGGTCCAGGCCTCGCCCATGCTGTGGGATCCGATCCGCTACTCGGAGACCTGCCCGTCCTCCGACGGGGCGTGCGCGATGATCCTCACCGACCGTGCGGGGGCGGCCCGTTCACCGCGGCCCGCCGCCTGGATGCACGGCGGCGCGATGCGCAGCGAACCGACTCTCTTCGCGGGCAAGGACTTCGTGTCGCCGCAGGCCGGCAAGGACTGCGCGGCCGATGTGTACCGGCAGGCGGGCATCGCGGACCCGCGCCGTGACATCGACGCCGTCGAGATGTACGTGCCGTTCTCCTGGTACGAGCCGATGTGGCTGGAGAACCTCGGTTTCGCCGAGGAGGGCGAGGGCTGGAAGCTCACCGAGTCCGGGGTGACGGAGCTGGACGGGGACCTGCCCGTCAACATGTCGGGCGGGGTCCTCTCCGCCAATCCGATCGGCGCCTCCGGCATGATCCGCTTCGCCGAAGCGGCACTTCAGGTGCGCGGGCGGGCCGGAGAACACCAGGTGGACGGGGCCCGCAGGGTGCTGGGCCACGCCTACGGCGGCGGATCCCAGTTCTTCTCGATGTGGCTGGTCGGGGCCGCGCCGCCCGCCTCCTGAAACCGTCCCCCTCACGTGGCCTGTCCGCCGCCCGAACCGATCGCTAGGCTGGCGGCGGACGACGAACCGGGAGGAGCACGGACGTGGCCGAAAGCACCATCGAGCAGCACCCGCTCGCGGGCTGGGACAAGCCGGAGCTGGACCTCAGCAAAGCCGAGTGGCAGTCCAGCAGCCGAGGGCGGGGAGACGTCCAGATCGCTTTTGTCGAGGGCTTCATCGCGATGCGCAACAGTGGCCGCCCCGAGAGCCCTTCCTTGATCTTCACCCCCGCGGAGTGGGGCGCGTTCGTGTCGGGGGCGCGCGAGGGGGAGTTCGATCTGACGTGAGCCAACGCCTCACCAGGGGTGATGCCTTTGCGGACCTGAGTCAGGCTCACCAGTCGGATTAGCCAACCGTAGTGATGCTGTGGCAGAGTGTGACGTGCACGCCCGGCGCCCAGGCGACGTCGGGCACCCTCCCCGGTCAGAACGTACGTGCCTGACCGGTCAGCGTCCGGAGGGACGTGCCACGCGGGCCGGCGGCTTTGTCCATCGGCACCAGGGCACGAAGACGATTGGCGGCACGGGGGTTCCTCGCGTTCCGGTCCTGTGCAACCCACGGGATCGCTAAGCCAATCAGAGACGCTGGCCCCAGGAAGGTTCCGCGCCGAGCCTGGGTGTGGCCCGGCTCCTGCCCGCCGGACCCCGGATCGGGTCGACGACCCCGTGCTCGACCAGGTGCGCTCGTATCTGGCGGGCCGGGGCGACCCGCCGACGACGGCGTATGTCGCTCTGGACGGCGCACCCAGTGTCGAGCTGCCCGCACTCGGCTCCGCCGCCCAGCTGTTGGTGCTCGGTTCCCGCGGCCGCGGTGGCTTCGCCAGCCTGCTGCTCGGTTCCAACGGGATGGCCGCGGCGCGCGACGCGGAGTGCCCCGTCGTCGTGGTGCCGCGCCCCGGGCGCGAGGTGCCCGACGCGCCCCCGGTGGCACCGGGGGCGCGTGTGGTCGTCGGCCTGCACGTCGACAACCCCGACGAGGCCACGCTCGCCTTCGCGTTCGAGGAGGCGGCCCTGCGCGATGCCCGCGTCCAGGTGGTCGCCGCGTACGCTTGGCCGGTCCTGTCGTGGGCCGTGCCCGGCGACTTCGCGCCGGCGACCCTCGACCAGGACGCCGTCGAGGGCGAGACCCGGACCCTGGCCGACGGCTTCGTCGCCCCGCACCGCGAACGGCACCCCGACGTCCACGTCGATCTGTACGTGGCGCCGGGAGACGCGGCCGGCAACCTCGTTGGGGCCTCCAAGGACGCCGAACTCGTCGTCGTGGGCCGCCACCGCCGCCGGCTCCTCGCACCCGCCCGCATGATGGGGTCGGTCACCCACGCCGTACTGCTGCACGCGGCGAGCCCGGTCGCCGTGGTGCCGCCGAGGGCCGCCGAGGAGTGAGCCCCCTCCTCGTGCTCCTCGTGCGTTAATGGAAGCCGGGGTGCCTATCATTAGCGCCATGGGGGACTCGACCAGCGGGGACGCCCGGCTCGCCCTGGACCTCGTCCTGACCATCCGGCACGACGGCCACGGCGGGGTCGCCGGCGACCTCACCGACCCCGCCGGGCTGACGGCCTGGGTCCACGCGCACCCCGACGCCCTGCCGGGAGCCGACCGTTTCGTCGCCGATCCGGCGACGCTCACCGCCGTCCGCGACCTCCGCGCCGCCGTCCGCGCCCTCTTCGCGCACGCCGTACGCCCGGGGGAGCCGAGCCCGGCCGACGCCGCCCGGCTGCTGCCCGTACCGCAGGCCGTGGAGCGCCTCAACGCGGCGGCGGCGCTCGCCGCGACCGTCCCCGTTCTCGTCTGGACCGAGGACGCCGACCCGGTCGTACGCGAGAAGGCCGCGAGCGGTGCCGTCCCCCTCACGGCCGTCCTCGCCCGCGCCGCGATGACCTTCCTCGCGAGCCCCGACCGGCACCGCCTGCGCGCATGCCACGCGCCGCGCTGCGTGCGGTACTTCATCAAGGAACATCCGCGCCAGGAATGGTGCACACCGTCGTGCGGAAACCGCGCCCGGGTCGCCCGGCACCACGAGCGGCACAAGAAGTCCGCGTAGGCCGAAGGTCGTTGTCCGACCGTTCCGGTCAAAAGTGGTCGAGAGGGCGCCGTCGGGTCGCTCGGGGCGTACGCTGAGGTGCCTGAAGGTCACGGTGCGCACCCGCTCCCCGCGCCGGCTGCACCGCCGTGGCAGGGGGTGCGGTATGGGACAGCGCAGCGTACGGAGCCGGACGACGCTATTCGAGCGCGAGAGTGAACTCGCCGCCGTCGACGAGGCGTTGAGCGAGCTCACCGGGCTGGGCAGGGATGGTGGTGAGTCACCGGAGCGCCCCCGCGGCGCGCTCCTCGCCTTCGCTGGACGGGCCGGCATTGGGAAAACCACCCTTCTTACCGAAGTGCGGCGGCGCGCCGCAGCCAAGGGCTGCACCGTCCTGTCCGCGCGCGGCGGCGACCAGGAGCAGCGCGTCGCCTTCCACGTCGCCCGGCAGCTCCTGCAGCCGCAGCTCGCCGGATCACCGGAGCCCGAACTCCGAGCCCGGCTCGGGAGTTGGTACGCGATCGTCGGCCCCGCGCTCGGCCTGTGCGCGCCGGCCGAGGGCGCCCCGCCCGACCAGCAGGGACTGCGCGACGGCCTCGACTGGGTGCTCACACATCTCGCAGTGCAGCGCGCCCCGATGGTGCTCGTCCTCGACGACGCGCACTGGGCCGACCCGGAGTCGCTGAGCTGGCTCGCCGCGTTCGCGCCGCGCGCCGAGGACCTCCCGCTGCTGCTCGTCGTCGCCTACCGGCCGGACGAACTCCCCGACCACGCCGAGGCGTTCAGAGGTCTGCCCGGCCGCGCGGGCCAGCGCCCCATCGACCTCGAACCGCTCAGCGCGGCGGCTGTCGCCCGACTCGTACGGGAGGATCTCGGCACCCAGGCCGACGACGCGTTCTGCCGCGAGTGCTGGGCGGTCACCGCGGGCAACCCCTTCGAGGCGGTCGAGCTGACCGCGAAGGTACGCGACCGCGGGCTGACCCCGACGGAGGCCGGGGCGCATCTGCTGCGCGACCTCGCCGCCGCCGTCAAGGGCAGCGGCCTGATCGCCCGCATCGAACGCCTCGGCACCGCCACCGTCCGCTTCGCCTGGGCCTGCGCCGTGCTCGGCACCGAGATCCATCCGCCGCTCGCCGCGGCCGTCGCGGGCCTCGGCTCCGAGGAGGCCGCCGACGCGGCGGACGCCCTGCGCGGCGCCCGCATCCTCACCGGCCCCGTGACTGCCGCGGGCACTCTGGAATTCGTCCACCCGCTGATCGCCACCGCCGTCTACCGCGCCATCCCCGGCGGCGTCCGCGTCGCGCTGCACGGCCAGGCCGCCTGGTGCGTCATCGACGAAGGCCTCGGCGCGTCCGCCGCCGCCCGCCACCTCCTGGAGACCCACCCCGACGGCGACAGCTGGGTCGTCCAGCAACTGCGCGCAGCCGCCCGCGAGACCCTCCGCGCCGGAGCCCCCGACGCCGCCCGCCGCTATCTCGCCCGTGCTCTGCGCGAACCGCCGCCCTTCGAGGACCGGGCCGCCGTCCTGTACGAACTGGGCAGCGCCTCCCTGCTCACCGAACCGGCGACCACCGTCAACCATCTGCGCGCCGCCCTCGAAGAACCCATCGCCGGCCCGGAGCTGCGCCACCACATCGTCTACCGCCTCTCCCAGGTCCTCGCCCACAGCGACCGCCTCGCCGAGGCCTCCGAGACGCTCGCCCGCGAGATCCGGGTGACCGGCGACGCCCGGGTGCGGCTGCGCATGCAGTCCGAGCAGTTCATGTGGGACGCGTTCCGTGCCGACGAACCCGGCTCGCCCGCCCGCTCCCGCCGCCTGGCCCGCCTCGCCGACCGGCTCCCCGGCCGCGACCTCACCGAGCGCTACGTCATCGGCCTGCGCGCCTGGGACGCCACCCTGCGCGGTGAACCCGCCCACATCGCCCTCCACCACGCCGAACGCGCGCTGGCCGGAGGATTGGGCTGGGCCGAGGCCGACCGCGGCTTCGAAGTGCCCGTCCTCGTCGCCCTCACCTTCATGTACGCGGACCGCCCGGGGCGCACCGAGGAGCTCTTCGCCACCGGAATCGCCGACTTCGAGGCCCAGGGCTGGCACGGCGCCCACCTCTCCTTCGGCTACACCCTGCTCGCCTACCTGCGCTACCGCCGCGGACGCCTCGCCGAGGCCGAGGACTTCGTACGGGCGGGCCTGCGGCTCGCCGAGCGCGTCGGGCCCGGCACCCCGGTTCACTGGTACGCCGTCAGCATCCTCATCGAGATCCTGCTCGCCCGCGGCAGGATCACCGAGGCGGCGCAGGCCGGCGAGGACCACGCGTTCGGGGCGCCCTTCCCGGCCGCCGTGACCTTCCCCGATGCCCAGACCGTGCACGGCGAACTGCTGCTCGCCCGCGGCCTCACCAAGGACGCCGCCGCCGAGCTGGCCGCGGCCGGACGCCGGCTCGACCCGCGCGGCATGCGCAACCCCGCCTGGTGCCCCTGGCAGCTCCACCTCGCCCGCGCGGAGAGCCACGACGCCCCGGAGCGCGCCGTCACCACGGCCCTCGAAGCGGTGAACCGCGCCCGCCAGTACGGCACGCCCTCCGCGATCGGCCAGGCCCTGCGCGCCGCCGCCGAGGTCTCCTCCGGCTCGGCCCGCGTCAAGTTCCTCGAAGAGTCCGTCAGCCATCTGGAGTGCTCCCCGGCCGCGTACGAGCTGGCCTGCGCCCTGGTCGAGCTCGGCACCGAACTGCGCCGCGCCGGACGCCCCAAGGAAGCCGCCGAACACCTCTATCGGGGGCTCGACGCGGCCGTGCAGTGCGGAGCCGACGGGCTGGTCGAGGAGGCCCGCGACGAACTGGCCGCCGCCGGACTGCGGCCACGACGCCTGCACGGCACCGAGACGGACACGCTCACGGCCCGCGAGCGCGCAGCCGCCGCGCTCACCGTCCGAGGCCGCGGCACGGCCGAGATCGCCAAGGAACTGCACACCGACGAGCCGACCGTCGTACGCCTGCTGTCGGCGGTCTATCGCAAGGTCGGCACGGACCGCACGGGACTGGCGGCCGCGCTGGGATAACAGCCGACTGCATGACGACTGCATGACGCGGACAGCCGTTTCCGTTGCCGCTCACAGGGGGCGCCCCCGGGGCCCGGTTCGCGCCCGTGCACGTACCATTGCGGCATGTCCTTCCTCCGCCGCCGCAGCGCCACGCCCGCCGGGCCCGACTTCGATGTTCTGGCCATGGACCCGGGTGACTGGCCGGGCAATCTCGGCGCGGGCCTGCTGCCCGCCCCCGACGGCAGCTGTCAGGGCGTCTTCCTGCGCTACGACCTGTTCGGCGGCCGCGGCCCCGCGATGATCATCGGCAATCTGCCGGAGGGCTCCCCGGCCCGTGACGTCGCCGAGGGCGAGGTCCCCTTCGAGGTGGCCCAGCTGCTGATCGCGTTGGAGAACGACGAGGAGGTCACCGTCACCGGGACCGAGGACATGCCGGTGATGCAGGGCGACAACCTCCTGATCGTGCGCCGCCTCAAGCTCTCCGAGACCCGTATCTCGTGCGTCCAGTTCGACCGCAGCGACAACGTCCTCGTGACCATCGCCGCCTGGGACCGCCCCATCACCGACGACCTGTACGCGCTGCTGAAGCCGCTCCCGGCGGAGCTCTTCCAGCAGGGCTGAACCGTCCCACGAAGGCCTCGTCCGGCCCCCACGGTGTTGGGGTCCGGGCGCTTTGTCATGACCCTTGTCGGTCGGTCATCGGACCCTTACGGTCCGGGTCATGCCACATGAGATATCCCGAAGAACCACGCTGAAGACCGCACTCGGCGGGGCGGGCGGCCTGGCGCTGGGAGGCGGAGCCCTTGTCACGCCCGCAGATGCCGCTGATTCCTCCGATGTATCTCCGGTCCCCTCCGCCTTAGCGCTCTGGTACACGACCCCTGCCTCCGACTGGGAGCGCGAGGCCCTGCCGATCGGAGGCGGCGCGCTCGGCGCCATGGTGTTCGGCACCCTCGCCTCCGAGCGGCTCCAGTTCAACGAGAAGACCCTGTGGACCGGCGGCCCCGGCTCGGTCCAGGGCTACGACTTCGGCAACTGGCGCGCGGCGCGCCCCGGCGCGATCACCGCCGTGCGGGAGCGGATCGACGCCGAGACCGAGGTCGACCCCGACACGGTCGCCGCGCAGCTCGGTCAGGCCCGCGTCGGCTATGGCGCCCACCAGACCTTCGGCGACCTCCAACTCGACCTGCCCGACGCCCCGACGACTCCCGACTCGTACCGTCGCACCCTCGACCTGCGCGAGGCGATCGCCACGGTCACGTACACCTCCCAACAGGTCCGTCACGAGCGGGAGTTCTTCGCCTCCCATCCCGACAACGTCATCGTCGGCCGCCTCACCGGGGGTGTCACCGTCACCCTGCGCTACGCCTCGCGCCGCGCCGACTTCACCGCGACCGCCGTCGGCGACCGCATCACGGTGCGCGGTGAACTCGCCGACAACGGGCTGAAGTTCGAGGCCCAGATCCGTGTCCGGCACGAGGGCGGCAGTCTGGCCGCGAACGCCGACGGCACATTGACCGTCACTGGGGCGGACCGTGCCTGGTTCGTGCTCACCGCCGGTACCGACTACGCCGACACCTACCCCGACTACCGGGGTGACGACCCGCACGCGCGCGTGACGAAGACCGTCGACGACGCCTTCCGCACAGGGTATGTGGTCCTCCGCGCGCGCCACGTCCGTGACCACCGCGCCCTCTTCGACCGCGTCGCGCTCGACATCCGGGCGGACGTCCCCGACATCCCCACGGACCAGCTGCTCGCGGGCTACACGGGCGGCACGAGCCCCACGGACCGCGCCCTCGAAGCCCTCTTCTTCCAGTACGGCCGCTACCTCCTCATCGCCTCCTCGCGCCCGGGCTCACTGCCCGCCAACCTCCAGGGCGTCTGGAACCAGAGCATCGCGCCGCCGTGGTCGGCCGACTACCACGTCAACATCAACCTCCAGATGAACTACTGGCTCGCCGAGGCCGCGAACCTCGCCGAGACGACCGCCCCGTACGACCGCTTCGTCGAGGCGCTGCGCGCCCCCGGGCGGCGTACGGCCAAGGAGATGTTCGGCTCGCGCGGCTGGGTCGTGCACAACGAGACCAACCCGTACGGCTTCACGGGCGTGCACGACTGGCCGACCGCCTTCTGGTTCCCGGAGGCGGCGGCATGGCTGACGGGGCAGCTGTACGAGCACTACCGGTTCGGCGGGTCGACCGACTATCTGCGCTCCACCGCCTACCCCGTGATGAAGGAGGCCGCCGAGTTCTGGCTCGACAACCTGCGCACCGACCCGCACGACGGAACCCTCGTCGTCACGCCCAGCTACTCGCCCGAACACGGCGACTTCACGGCGGGCGCGGCGATGTCGCAGCAGATCGTGCACGACCTGCTCACCAACACGCTGGAGGCGGCGCAGATTCTGGGGGACAGCCCGGCGTTCCGGGAGCAACTCGTCGGCGCCCTCGCCCAGTTGGACCCCGGTCTGCGCATCGGCTCGTGGGGTCAGCTCCAGGAGTGGAAGGCCGACCTGGACGACCCGGCCGACGACCACCGGCACGTCTCGCATCTGTACGCCCTGCACCCGGGCCGGCAGATCGAGCCCGGCAGCCGCTGGGCCGACGCGGCGAAGGCCTCGCTCACCGCGCGCGGAGACGGCGGTACCGGGTGGTCCAAGGCCTGGAAGATCAACTTCTGGGCGCGGCTGCGCGACGGCGACCATGCGCACAGGATGCTCGGCGAACAGCTCAAGTCCTCGACCCTGCCCAACCTTTGGGACACCCACCCGCCGTTCCAGATCGACGGGAACTTCGGCGCGACGTCGGGGATCGTCGAAATGCTGCTCCAGAGCCAGTACGGCGTGATCGAGGTGCTCCCCGCCCTGCCCGCCGCCTGGCCCGACGGCTTTGTCCGCGGGCTGCGCGCCCGCGGCGGTGCCACGCTCGACATCGACTGGGCGCGGGGCCGGGCCACGCGTGTCGTGCTGACGGCCTCAAGGACCCGCGAACTCACCGTCCGCTGCGTCCTGTTGGAGGGAGGCGAAACGACCTTCAAGGCCGTCGCCGGACGGAGCTACGTCTGGGGCGCCAAGGGCTGAGGCGGATCAGCGGAGCTGCTGTGACGTGCCGGTCCTGCGGCTTCCCGGCGCCGCGGGACCTACCGCCGAACACGGTCCGGGGCCGGGTCCGCCGCACGCGGACCCGGCCCCCGCCGTCACGAATGCTACGGAATCACCTTCACGTCCGCGGCCCGCACGAACGCCACCCGGTGCCCGAACTGGATCTCGTAGTACATGTCCGTGCCGGTCACGACCTTGTGCGGTGCGGTGTCGAAGGTCGGCGCGTAGAAGTACTCGCCCGGCACCTTGTCACCGACCGCGTAGCGCTGACCCTCGAGCAGCTTGTACGGCAGCGGCGAGACCGACTGGACGGGCACCCCCGTCGGGTACGCCTCCTTCTCCGGGTAGGCGCGCCCGTAGACGGGGATCTCCTTGAGGCCGTCCTTGGGTGTGACGACCGTGCCGGACGCGGTCACCGCCGTCGGCTGCTTCGGCGGGTTCTTGAACCAGGCCTTCTGACCCAGGTACCAGATCGCCGTCCAGTCGCCGTCACGGCCGGCGACCGCATACCGCTGCCCCGTGGAGACGCGCGAGGCGATGTCGTTCACGCCGGTCGTCGAGTCGTCGCCCTTGGGATACAGGCCGATGTCCTTGATGAGGGGCGACGTCTCGTCCGGCTGGGAGTACAGCCGCACCTCGCTGGAACCGTGCGCCGCGCAGGGCTCGCCGTTGGTGACGCAGCCCGTGTACTCAGGCCGGTTCTCGTCGAAGTCCGGCAGTACGGTCACCAGCTCGCCGCCCTGCTTCACGGAGCGGTGGAAGGGGTGCCCCAGCAGCGTGAAGTAGTGCTGCCAGTCCCAGTACGGGCCCGGGTCCGTGTGCATGCCCGGGATGGTCGACGTGGTCGGGCCGGGCACGTTGTCGTGGCCGAGGATGTGCTGCCGGTCCAGCGCGATGGCGTACTTCTTGGAGAGGTACTTCACCAGCCGCGCCGAGGCCCGGTACATCTCCTCGGTGTACCAGGCGTCCGGCGAGGCCAGGAAGCCCTCGTGCTCCAGGCCGATCGACTTGGCGTTGACGTACCAGTTGCCCGCGTGCCAGGCGACGTCCTTGGCCTTCACATGCTGGGCGATGTGACCGTCGGTTGAGCGCAAGGTGTAGTTCCAGGACACATAGGTCGGGTCCTGGACCAGGTTCAGGACGCCGTCCCAGGTGCCTTCCGTGTCATGGATGATGATGTACTTGATGCTCTGCGACGCGGGCCGGTTGCCGAGGTCGTGGTTCCCGTAGTCGCCCTCCCCGAACTCCTGGTACGGAGCCGGAATCCACTCGCAGGACACGTCCTTGGGGCACTCCGTGTCATCGGCGGAGACCGTGCGCAGACCCGCGCGCCGGAGCTGCGCCGTGTCGGGGCTCACCTCGGGCTGGGCTGCGAGGGCGACCTGCTGACCGGAGTCCGTGAGGCGTTCCTCGCCGCCGCGGATCACGTCGTACACGTCATTGGCGTACGTGGCCGCCGTCGCGCTGTCGTCCGCGCCCGAGAAGCGCGCCACCGCCCCGTACCAGTCGGCCGCGTCGTCGCTCAGCGGCTCGCCCAGGTCCTTCTGCGCGGCGGCGAGGAGCGCGGCGCCGCCCTCGACGTTCGCGGCCGCGTCCGTACGCAGCTGCTCCGCCGGGAGGCCGGTGAGCTTCGCCGCCTTCGTCAACGTCTTGAGCCGGGCCGGGAGTTCGGAGCGCTCCGGCACCTTCGTATCGGGCAGAAGGGCCGCGCGCGAGCTGTCGCCACGGGCGTCCTCCGTGCCCTCGCTGTGGTGTGGCGCCTCGGCGATCGCCGTATGGGCGTCGGTGAGGTGCATCGGACCGTAGCCGCCGCTGACGCTCGGGGCACCGGCGTGCGCGTCCCAGCGGGACTGCAGATAGGAGACGGCGAGCAGGACGCTCTGCGGTACGTGGTAGTCGGCGGCCGCGGTGGCGAAGGCCCGCTGCAACTGTGCGGAGGAGGCCTGCTCGGCGGTGCCGGACGGAGCCGCGCCGAGCAGCGGCAGCAGCAGCGCCGCTGAGGCGACGGCGCCCGCGGTCCTGCGCGCGCGTCTGTGCCCGGCGGTGGCCGTGGGGTCGGTGGCGGACCTGTGCAATGCAGCCTCCTGGGACGGTCGAGCGCGGTGGGGCGTGCGAGGGCCGAACTGCGTCAGTGCTACCGGCTCTCCGACGATCCGTCAATCATGCCCAGAAGCAGGCGATTTCCCACGTCAACGGCGGGTGAAAGGGTTTTCGTGGCGGCGGCGACCCGGCCTGCGGGGCGTCAGTGGAGTGGACCAATAATCCGAACGGAGGACACCCGGACATGACGAAGGCCCGCGGTGCGCCCCTGTCCTAGGCGCAATCGCGGACCTCCGTCCCCCTCAGCGAGTGCCGACCGCCGCTCGAACGGCCCGACGGGCCAACTGGCAGTCGTCGTGCAGCCGCCTCAGCAGCAGCCGCTGTTCCTCGCCGGACGGCGCAACACCCGGGTGGGCCGGTCCCGGTGCCGCCGGGGTCGTGTCGTGCATCGAACGCTGCACGGCCGTCTCGTACGTACGGATCTCCCTGGTGAGGACGAGCATCAGGTTCACCAGAAACGCGTCGCGCGCCGCGGGCCCCGCCGACTGCGCGAGCTGGCTGATCTGCCGCCGGGCCACGGGGGCGTCCCCGAGAACCGCCCACAGCGTCGCCAGGTCGTACCCCGGCAAGTACCACCCCGCGTGCTCCCAGTCCACCAGCACTGGACCGGCCGGTGAGAGAAGGATGTTCGACAGGAGTGCGTCGCCGTGACAGAACTGGCCCATGCCCTGACGGCCCGCCGAATGGGCGATGCCGTGCAGCAGCTTCTGCAGATCGCCCATGTCCCGGTCCGTGAGCAGACCCAGCTCATGGAAACGGGAGATCCGCTCCGCGTAGTCCAGGGGGGCGTCGAACGTCCCCGCCGGCGGCCGCCACCCGTTCAACCGGCAGATGGCGCCCAGCGCCGCCCGGATGTCCGCGCGGGGCGGGGCCTCCGCCGGATGCCGCTGCAGCGCGGCCACCCGGCCCGGCATCCGCTCGATCACCAGAGTGCAGTTGTCCGGATCCGCCGCGATCAGCCGGGGCACCCGGACCGGCGGCCGGTGCCGCACGAACGAGCGGTAGGCCGCTATTTCATGCCGGATCCGCTCGGCCCAGATCGGGGAGTGGTCCAGTAAGCACTTGGCGACGGCCGTGCTGCGCCCTGTCGTGCCGACGAGGAGCACGGAGCGTCCGCTGCGGCGCAGCACCTGGACCGGAGCGAACTCCGGGCAGATCCGGTGCACCGACGCGATCGCCGTGCGCAGCTGCGCGCCCTGAGGGCCGGACAAGTCGAGTCTCCCGCTGAGCGGTTGGGTACCGAGTCCCGGAACGCGCCGCGTCCTGCCGGCACCGAGCACGGGGGCCGCCGCCGGGCGCGCGGGGTCGAGGTAGGGGCCGCTGCCGCCCGGGCGGGGGTGCAGCGAACGGGGCGGAGCGGACACGGAGGACGATGCTGCGTACATGGGAGATACAGATCCCTTCGTGTGCCTGCGATTGCCGCGCTACCCGCCCCGGCCGCCCTGGTGCACCCTGGGGAATGTCCCTGAGGCAACCGGGTCGGGGTGGCGCGTTCCTACCTGACACCCGATGCCCAGTGGCACACCATCTGGCGCACCCTGGCGAACCCTGGCGAATAGTCGCTCAGCAACTGACAGACGGTTACTGTCAATTCAGCCGAGAACCTGGGGGCTTGACGTGAACGGACAACCCAACACCCGTCTGTCGGACCTGTTCGGCCTGGCCGGCTGGTCCAAGGGCGAACTCGCGAGGATGGTCAACCGGCAGGCGGCGGCCATGGGCCACCCCCAACTGGCGACCGACACCTCACGGGTGCGGCGTTGGATCGACATGGGAGAGATCCCGCGCGATCCGGTTCCGCGGGTGCTGGCGGCTCTGTTCACCGAGCGTCTCGGCCGTGTCGTGACCATCGAGGACCTCGGTCTGGTCCGGCACGGGCGTGTGGGGAAACGGCAGGGCGGCGGGAGTGCGGAACATCCCGACGGAGTGCCGTGGGCGCCCGAGCGGACTGCTGCGGTCCTCACCGAATTCACGGGAATGGACCTCATGCTCAACCGACGCGGCTTGGTGGGCGCGGGTGCCGCGCTCGCCGCAGGATCCGCACTCAGCACGGCCATGCACGACTGGCTGCACACCGATCCGGCCCTATCCGCCGACGCTCCCCAGTTCGACGATCCCCTGCACGCCGACCCCGCTGGGTTCGACCGCTACGAGGCCGCCCCCATCGGGTCGCAGGAGATCGAGGAACTGGAGCGCTCGGTCGAGGTGTTCCGGGCCTGGGACGCTGCCCGCGGCGGCGGTCTCCAGCGCAAGGCTGTGGTGGGCCAGCTCAACGAAGTGGGAGGCATGCTCTCCTACCGACACCCCGACCATCTGCAGCGGCGCCTGTGGGGCGTCGCCGCCAACCTCGCCGTCCTCGCGGGCTGGATGTCGCACGACGTCGGCCTGGAGCCCACGGCTCAGAAGTACTTCGTCATCGCCGCCCACGCGGCCCGAGAAGGCGGTGACCGGCCCCGCGCGGGGGAGGCGCTCTCCCGAGCGGCTCGCCAGATGGTGCACCTGGGTCGGCCCGACGACGCACTCGACCTCATGAAGCTCGCCAAGTCCGGTTCCGGCGACGAGGTGCTGCCCCGTACCCAGGCCATGCTCTACACCATCGAGGCCTGGGCACAGGCGTCCATGGGCAAGGGCCAGGCCATGCGGCGCACCCTCGGTCAGGCGGAGGACCTGTTCGTCTCCGACCGGGGCGACGTACCTCCGCCGAGCTGGATGCAGTTGTTCGACGAGGCCGACATGCACGGTATGCAGGCCCTCGCCTACCGCACCCTCGCCGAGCACGAGCCGACCGCGGCGGTCACCGCGCAGCGCCATGCGAAGGAGGCGCTCAAGCTGCGCGAGTCGGGCCGGGAGCGGTCGAAGATCTTCGACCACATCTCCCTCGCGTCGGCCTGCTTCATCGCCGACGACCCCGAACAGGCCGACCGGTACGCGCGACTCGCCCTGACGTCGATGGGGGCCAACTCCTCCCACCGCACCTGGGACCGGCTGCGCGAGATGTACCGGCTCACCGGGCAGTACTCCAGCTATCCGAAGATCCAAGACCTGCGTGAGGAGATCAAACTCGCGCTGCCCAAGGGCTCGTTGAAGCCCAGGGGTGGCAACAGCGCGCGGGCGTAAAGGGGCCCGTGTCGGCAATGCGGGTCGGCCGGTCCTGGCGGGGTGGTGATGTGACCCCGGTCGTCAGGAA
Organism: Streptomyces sp. NPDC001530; assembly: GCF_042894545.1. Classification (NCBI taxonomy): domain Bacteria; kingdom Bacillati; phylum Actinomycetota; class Actinomycetes; order Kitasatosporales; family Streptomycetaceae; genus Streptomyces; species Streptomyces sp. NPDC001530. The sequence goes on along the minus strand of NZ_JBIAVS010000014.1, from coordinate 187,949 downwards.
GGGCGTCAGGAGCTGACCCGGGCGATGAGCACGCAGGCGTCGTCCTCGCGCTCGGACTCGCCGAATTCCTCGACCACCATCCGTACACAGTCCTGGGCCGAGCGGACCCCGTCGAAGCGCGGGGCCAGGTCGAGCAGGCTCTGGACGGCCGCCGTTCCTCCCCCACTCTCGGCTTCGCCCGTGCGGGGGGACCCCCATCGCCACGGCACCAGTCCGTCGGTGTGCAGGAGCAGCAGGTCGCCCTCTTCGAGTGTCTCCTCGGCCTGCCCGTAGGTGGCACCCGATGTCGCCCCGAGCAGCACGCCGTCCGGTGCTGCCAGTGCGCGCCCCGTCCCGTTGCGGAACAGCAGCGGGGCGGGGTGTCCTGCCTGCGCCCAGCTGAGGGTGCGGGTCTTGGGCCGGTAGCGGCCGCAGACGGCGCTGCCGAGGGCCGGCTGGACGGAGGCGTCCAGTAACTGGTTGAGCCAGATCAGGAGTTGACCCGGTTGGGCACCCGTCACGGCCATGCCGCGCAGGGCGCCGAGCAGCATCGCCATGCCCGAAGCGACCGCGACTCCGTGACCAGTGAGGTCGCCCACGCTCAACAGGGTGTCGCCGTCGGGCAGTTCGAGGGCGTCGTACCAGTTGCCGCCGATCAGCGCGCTGGTCGACGACGGCAGATAGTGGGCGGCGAGGTCCAGGGTCGCGGGGCCCCGCTGCGGGAACCGCAGGGAGCCACGCCACGGCGGCAGCACGGCCTCCTGCAGTTCGACCGCGAGCCGGTGCTCGGTCTGCGCGATGTGCCGCGCGCGTTGCAGCGAGTCACGGGTCTCGCTCACCGTCCGCTGGCTGCGGCGCAGTTCGCTGACGTCGCGCAGCACGGCCCACATCGAGGCGGTGCTGCCGTCGGCGTCGAGCACGGGCTCGCCCATCATGTGTACGGTCCGCACCCCGCCGTCGGGGCGCACGATGCGGAATTCTCCGTCGATGGGCTTGGCGTCGATGAGGCAGTCCGTGACCATCGCCGTCAGCATCGACCGGTCCTCGTCGAGCACCAGTGACGGCAGCTCGTCGAGCGTGAGCGGGGGAGCGGCGGGGTCGCGGCCCAGGATCTGATAGAGCTCACCGGACCAACTGGCGTCGTCCGCCAGCAGGTTCCACTCGGCGCTGCCGACCCGGCTCAGCAGCGAGCCGCGCCGGGATGCGGCCGGCACGGCTCGGGCGGCGGGAGCGGCTGAGGGTTGGACAGGTACGGGCGACGGTCCGTCCCGCAGCTGGGCCAAGTGCTCGTCGAGATCATTGAGTTGATGCATCGCCAGATCGCACAGCGCGCGCTGCCAGCGTCCCTGCGGGTCCTCGCCGTCGGCGGGCGCGTCACGCCGTACGGCGTCCACCTCGCCGCGCAGCCGCCGTGTCTGCGAGATGAGCGCTTCGACCGTGCCGCGCTGAGGCGGCTGAGCGGCTGAGCGGTCCGCAGAGAGATGGGAGGGCATGACGTACTCCGATGCGGGGACGGTACGACCAAGGCTGACGGAAGGACCGTTACGACTGTTGCACAGCCCGCGACGCGCTGTAAGGGATTTGGCAACACACGATACGGTGGTGCTTCTGGCATATGCCGCAGTCCTCCCGGACCGGGTGAGCGGTACCGATTCGGTACGCGTCCGGCACGGGCAAGTCGTAGAAAGCGTACGTGACTTGATGGTCTGTCGGGGTGTGCGCACCCGGCGCTCATGCTTCTGTTCGAGGGGTGTTTGTGCGAATCCTTCCCTGGCTTCAGAGCGAGCGCATGAATTCCCGCACCTCGGTGTCGTAGAGGGCGGTCGGTTCGATGCCCATCGAGGTGAAGTTGCCCTCGATCTCCAGGCTCACGAGACCATGCAGGTGGGCCCAGAGCATCGTGGTGCGGGAGGCGACCGCCGGCGGTATGTCCTCGACTCCGTGGCGCTTCATCCACTCCTGGAACTGGGATGCCGGGCCCTCCGGAATCGGCGCGCCCGGTGTGGTGAGGGTGTTCACCACGTTCAGTACGACGTTCATGGCCGGCTGTGAGGCCTCGACGAGGCTCGTGGACTGAGCGTCGTAGCCCTGCAAGGGGGCCCGGAAGAGCAGGCGGTAGCGGTGCGGCTCGGCCAGGGCCCAGTCGCGGTAGGCCTGCACGACTGAAGTCAGCCGTGCGCCCCCGTCCTCCGTCGCCTCGTCGGCCGCGCGGGCGAGGGCGGACGCCAGGTCCCCGTACGCGTCGATGACCAGCTCGGTCAACAGGCTGTCCCGGTTGGTGAAGTAGCGGTAGAGCGCGGGGCCGGTCATGCCCACCTGTTTGGCGATGGCGTTGAGCGACAGCGCCTCCGGGCCTCCCTCGGCCAGTTGCCGCAGTGCCGCGGCCTTGACCTCCTGTCGTACCTGCGCGCGGAACCGATCGCGCAGACCGGGTTCCGTCCGGCTCTCTGCGGCCATGCCATCGCCTCTTCGTCTCTTCTGCGGGTGTCCCTTGACTTACGGAATATAGAGGAGCAAGCTTTAGTTAGAAGCTATCACGAACACGAGAAGCTATAACGAAGGAGCTCTGACCGTCATGGACACGGAGACCGTGGCCGATGTGGTGACCGAAGTCGTCCTCCCGGGTGTCGTGGAGCCCTCCGGCCTCGAGATCCGGGTGCGCCCCGCGCCGGAACCGGCTACCGGTGAGGTCGTCCTGGCTCTGGAGGCCTCCGGGGTGTCGTTCGCCGAACAGCAGATGCGTCGCGGCAAGTACTACGACCAGCCGCCGTTCCCCTTCGTGCCCGGCTACGACCTGGTGGGCGTAGCCGTCCAGGTCGGCGCGGGGGTGGACTCATCACTGATCGGCCGGCGCTTCGCCGGGCTGACCAAGGTGGGCGGCTGGGCCAGCCGGGTCGTGCTGCCCGCCACCGACCTGGTCGAGGTGCCCGGCGCGCTGGACGCCGCCGACGCCGAGACAGTGGTCGTCAACGGCATCACCGCCTGGCAGATGCTGCACCGCGTCGCCAAGGTCCGCGCCGGAGGGACCGTGCTGGTGCACGGCGCGAACGGCGGCGTGGGCTCCACCCTGGTCCAACTGGCCACGCACGCCGGCATCCGCGTGATCGGCACCGCGTCGCCCCGCCATCACGAGGCGGTGCGCGCACTCGGCGCGACTCCGCTCGACTACCGGGCGACCGATCTGCCCGCCAGGGTGCGGGAGTTGGCGCCGGGCGGTGTCGACGCCGTCTTCGACCACGTCGGAGGCGACGGCATCGTTGACTCCTTCCGGCTGCTGGCCCGGGGCGGCACGCTCGTCTCGTACGGCACCGCGGCCACCCGGGACGTCGCCGGATCCTCCAAACTGCCCGTCCTCAAGCTCCTCGCACGGCTGTTCCTGTGGAAGCTCCTGCCCAACTGCCGGCGTACGCACTTCTACAACATCTGGGCCGGCAAGCGCCGTTCGGCCGCCTTCCACGACCGCCTGCGCGCCGACCTCGGTCAGGTCTTCGCCCTGCTCGCCAGCGGCGCCATCACCGCGCAGGTCGCGGCACGCTTCCCGCTCAGTCGGGCGGCGGAGGCCGTGCGGCTGGCCGAGTCCGGCACCGTCACCGGCAAGGTGATCCTCGTCCCGGACCCGGGACAGGACGCGCCCGACCCGCACTGAAACCCGCCGGCTCCGACATCGACACGCCTGAGATCAACGCACCCAAGGAGAACCGCATGTCCGTACAGGAAAACGTCGCACTGGCCGAGCCCTGGAAAGAGCTCTGGAACAACGACCTCTCCCTCACCGAGAAGATCATCGCCCCCGACTTCGTCGCCCACGCGGCGCCGATCACAGGATCCGGCGGTGACGAGATCCGCGGCCGGGAGGCGCTGAACCAGTGGGTCGCCGGGATCCACTCCCTGCTGAGCGACCTGACCTTCACCATTCAGGTGGGGCCGATCGCCACCGACGAGTACCTGGTGGTCCGCTGGCAGGCGCGGGGCACCTACCGCGGCGGGTTTCCCGGCGCTCCCAAGGAGGCGATCGGCAACGAGGTCGCGTTCACGGGAACCGACACGCTCCGTGTGGAGGACGGCCAGTTGGCCGAGTACTGGGCGAACGCGGACAGCCTGCTGTTCGTGCAGCAACTCGGGATACGCGAACTTCCCACCGGGTCCTGACGGGACACGCGTTGACGGACCGCACGTGGTCGGCGGTCTGTCACGGTCGGCGGTCTGTCATGGCCGACTCCGCGCCAGATCCCGCTCGTGCGGTGCCGAGTGGTCGTGTCGGGGCATCAGGAGCGGGGTTGTCAGGATGAGGAGACCGGCGCGATCGCGGTGCGGACGCCGGCGATGCCGGCCAGCAGGCCCACAGGGCGGTCAGGCCCGCGATCGTGGCATTGCTGGTGACCGACCACGCGGACAGGGTACGGGCGACCCGGTCCGTCGCGGTGTGCTCGATCCGGTAGGTGGCGAACACCGGGTTGAACACGCTCACGCAGGTGATCAGACCGAGCTCGACCGCGATGACGAGCACCAGCCCGGTGGTGCCGGGGCGGATGAAGGCCAACCCGAGTGGCCAGCACGCGCGCAGCGCCCCGGCGGTGAGCATGACCTTGTGCTGCCCGAACCGCGCGACGAGCCGGCGCGCCAGGCGGGAGCCGGTGAGCCCGCCGACGCAGGGTGCTCCGAAGGCGAGGCCGTACTGCCAGGGCGTGAACCCGAGGTGGCCGAGCATGAGGGTGGCGAGCAGCGGCGAGGCCGCCATGATCAGGCCGTTGACCAGGGCCGTGTTGAAGAACAACGGGCGCAGGGCCGGGTTGGTCAGGATGTACCGCCACCCTTCGAGCAGGTCGCCGGCGCGGAGCCGTGGCGATACGTCGGTCCGGGCGGGGCGCGGCTCCCTCCCGCCGATCGCACCGCGGCCAGGCCGGGCGGGTGTGGACGGTCAGCGCGGGGTCAATCTAGTGGCCCGCTCCACGGGTGCCGGTCAACTGGGCGAGGTTCGACCGCTGTTCACCCATGCCTCACCGCACAGGGATGGACCTTGACGATCACCGCGTGCACGCTTGCGCGCGGTGTGCCGCAGGGGCACTCCGGTGACGAGGGCGGGCGAATGACACCGATCAGCCGAAGAGGCTTTGTGGGGTTCGGCGCATCCGTGGCGGCGGGCGCCGCGATGGGCGTCGGTTCGCGTCCGGCGGCCGCCGCGACCGCGACCGCGGCGACGGCGACGGCGACCGGCACGATCTCGGATGTACAGCACGTCGTGATCCTCATGCAGGAGAATCGCAGCTTCGACCACTACTTCGGCCGCCTCAAGGGCGTCCGAGGCTTCGACGACCGCAGCGGCATCACGCTGTCCGGCGGCTACTCGGTCTTCAACCAGCCGAACGGCGTCGGCCGTCAGTACCCGTGGAAGCTCAGCTCGACGCCCCCCGCGGGCGGCAAGGACGGCGAGACCCTCGCGCAGTGCAACGGCGACCTCCCGCACTCCTGGTCCTCGCAGCACTCCGCCTGGAACAAGGGACGGCTCGACAACTGGGTCTCGGGCGTCGGCAACGTCCGCACGATGGGCTACCTCGACCGCTCCGACATCCCCTTCCACTACGCGCTCGCCGACAACTACACCATCTGTGACGCCTACTTCTGCTCCGCGCTCAGCGCGACCGGCCCCAACCGTACGTACCTGTGGAGCGGCAAGGTCGACGGCTCCAGCTACGACGGCGGCGACGAGTCCGGACTGACCTGGCAGAACTACGCCGAGGCGCTGCAAGCGGCCGGGGTGACCTGGAAGGTCTACCAGAACGCGCAGGACAACTACGGCGACAACGGCTGCGCCTACTTCAAGAAGTTCGCCTCCGCCAAGGCGGGCGACCCGCTGTACGACCGCGGCATGGCCTCCGTACCGAAGGTCACCGGCTCCACCCCGGACGACATCGCCGCCGCCATCAAGGCCGACGTCCTCGCGGGCACCCTGCCCCAGGTCTCCTGGGTGGTCGCCAACCAGGCCTTCTCGGAGCACCCCTACGCCCCGCCCGGCGACGGCGCCCACTTCGTCGACCTGGTGTACAAGGCGCTCGCCGCCGACTCGAGCGTCTTCGACTCGACCGTCCTGTTCCTCAACTACGACGAGAACGACGGCTTCTTCGACCACGTCCCGCCGCCGGCGCCGCCGGCCGGCACGGCGGGGGAGTTCCTCAACGGCACTCCGTACGGTCTCGGCTTCCGGGTTCCCATGCTCGTCATCTCGCCCTGGACCCGCGGCGGTTGGGTCTCCTCGGAGGTCTTCGACCACACCTCCGTGCTGCGCTTCCTGGAGACCTGGACCGGCGCCCTCGGCAAGCCCGCCGCCTGCCCCAACATCAGCGCCTGGCGCCGCAAGGTCACCGGCGACCTGACCGGCGTCTTCGACTTCGCGCATCCGGTGTACGGCGCGCCCTCGCTCCCCGCGACCGGCGTCATCGGGTACGACACCTGCGGCCCCCTGCCCAACCCGGTGCCCACCACCAACGCACTGCCCGCCCAGGAGCCAGGCACCCGGCCCGCCCGCGCCCTGCCGTACCAGCCGGGCGGCTACCTGGACCGTCTGGAGTTCGGCACCGGCGGCAAGATCCTCGCCTGGTTCACCATGGCCAACCAGGGCACGCCCGCCAAGAGCGCCGTGCACTTCTCCATCCACCCGGGCGCCTACCGCGACACCACGCCCTGGCAGTACACGGTCGACGCGGGCGGCACCGCCTCCGACTACCTCAACATCGGCTCGGGGTACGGCGACGGGAAGTACGACATCTCGATGGCCGGGCCCAACCGCTTCCTGCGCCGCTTCAAGGGCGACGCGACGAAGGCGGGCAAGTCGGCGGAGGTGAGCACCCGTTACGCGACCGAGCCCGGCACGGGGAAGACGGCCATCTACTTCAAGATGACCAATTCCTCGGCGTCCGCGGTGAAGTTCACCATCACCTCGAACCACTACCGCAGCGACGGGCCCTGGACCTACACCGTCGCCGCGGGCGGTTCGACGGAGGACTTCTTCAACGCGGTGGCGTACCAGGACGGTTGGTACGACTTCACCATCACCGTCGACTCCGACGCGAGCTGGTCGCGCCGGTTCACCGGGCACATCGAAACGGGCGCGGCGAGCGTCAGCGGCTGATCCGGTGCGGCGGCGGGCCCGGTCGCCCGCCGCCGCGGATCACGCGTAGAGGTCCGGGCGCGGGGCGAGTACGACGGTCACCCGGCCGCCGTTCTCCTGCGCCCGGACGCCCGCCTCGGCGGCGGCGGACGCCGCGTACCCGTCCCAGGCGCTGGGCCCGGTGACCCGGCCCTTCCGGGTGGCGTCCACCCATGCCTGCACCTCGCGGTCGTAGGCATCGGCGAACCGTACGAGGTAGTCCTGGGCCACCGCCTCGTACGCACCGTCCGCCGTCGTCACCACCATCGCGTGCTCGTCCCCGATCCGCGCGCTCCCCGCCTCGCAGACCGCCTCGCACCGCACCTGGTAGCCGAAGCCGGAGTTGACGAAGACCTCCACGTCGACCAGGGCACCGTCCGCGGTCTCGAAGAGCACGAATTGGGGATCGAGCAGCCCCGCGGGGGCCTGCGAGGACGGCCGCGGACGCAGCACGGTCACGGCCGTCAGCTCCTGGCCCAGCAGCCAGCGGGCCGCGTCGATCTCGTGCGACACGGAGCTGTTGACCAGCATCGCCGAGGTGAAGTCGGGCGGGGACGAGACATTGCGGTGCGTGCAGTGCAGCATCAACGGGCGGCCCAACCGACCACTGTCCAGCAGGGACTTGAGACGCTGGTACTCGGCGTCGTACCGGCGCATGAACCCGACCTGCGTCAGCCGTCGGCCGAGCCGCGCCTCGGCCTCCACCACGCGCAGCGCCCCGGCCGACTCCGGCACCAGCGGCTTCTCGCACAGCACCGGCAGGCCGCGCTCGAAGGCCGCGAGCAGCGCCTCTTCATGTGCGGGTCCGGGGGAGGCGATCAACACCGCCCGGACGCCGGGCGCGTCGAGCGCGGCCGACACCTCGGCATGGACCGACACACCGTCGATACCGGCCACGGCGTGCTTGGCCCGGTCGGTGTCGGGATCCGCCACCGCGGCGACCCTGGCACCGCTCACCACCCGGTCGAGTCGCCGTATATGGTCGGCGCCCATGTGTCCGGCACCCAGGACCGCCACACCCAACAGCTCACTCACGCGCTCCGCACCTCTCCGCCGACAGCTCGGTCCGTCTGATCCGATTGTCGGCCGGAGTGATCAATACCGCAGTACCCGGGGGCGAGATCAATAGCGCAGTACCCCGGCGATCCCTTTCGCGTCGCCGAGGCTGCCGTCGGGGACGAAGCGGACCTCGGCGCCGGTATCCAGGCACTGTTCGACGATCTCGTCGACGATGTCCTCCCGGGCGTCCAGTTCACCGCTCTCGGCCGGGATGAGATGGTCGCCGCCGTCGCTGCGGACCGTCACGCGGTAGTTCTCCTCGACGGCGAGGAGCCCGATGCGGCCGTCGGAGGCGTTCTGCCAGACCTCGTCGACACCGGCGGCGAACGCCTTGCGGCCGCGGGCCATTTCGAGTTCCCGGGCCACCTCGTCGGTGTTCTTCTTCTCCTCGGCGGCGATCACCGGCCGGACCGCCTGCCACACAGCGTTGGGGGTGCCGTGCGCGAGACCGCCGTGCGGCACGTGGACGGCGTCCTTGGTGACGGTGCCGACCTCGTCGAGTGTCGAGAGCGCGGCCTGCTCGCCCGTGATGTACAGCGGCCGCGGTTGCTCGCGCAGGACCGCGGCCAGGGCGGTGTCCGCGTCGCGCAGGAAGTGGCGGGTGCCCTCGTCGCGGAAGGTGCTCGGCATGTCGCCGATCTGCTCCTGGCGCTCCGCGTCGAAATTCTCGCGCCCCCTGGTCAGCGGGAAGCCACCGGAGTGGTCCTCGACGACATGGCCGGCGCCACCGTTCCACAGCGTCACCCGGTCGGGCGAGACCGCGAGGACCCAGAACGGGCGCTCGGAGGCCTGCGCGGCAACGAGATTGCGGGTCAGGAAGGTGTCCGAGAGCACCACGCGCTCCGGCACGGTGCGGGCCAGTGACCAGACCTGGTGCTCGCCGGGCGCCGCGAAGATCGCCAGGCCGTCCTCGGCGTGCGTGAGATCGACCTCGGCCAGGGCCCGCTCGAGCTGCTCGACGACATCGGTACGCCGTTCGCGGGTGACCGCGGGGTCGGCCTCCAGCTGCTTCTTGGCCTTGGCCACCATGTTGCGGAGCCGGACCGGATCCTGTGCGTTGTCGGGTTCGCGGCGGTGCGTCGGTGTCAGCACGGACACCGCCGGATAGGGCCGCGGCCTGCGCAGCTCGGTAAGGGTCGCGGGGCTGAGTGCGTGCTCCATACCAGCACCATAGGACCGATTCGATGATCGGGCATTTGGGGCAATCGGTTGTTAGTGTCGCTCGGGTCGCCAGATGACGTTCCCCGCATGGTGGTCGCCGTACGACGATGCCCGTCTCCGCAGGACGCCCATGACCGAGGTCGACACGGTGGGGCGACCCCGAACTGGACTGGGGGCAGGCCACGTTCGAGGGCGGCGACATCATGCCGGTGGGCAACGGGATCGTGCTCATGGGCATGAGCGAGCGCACCTCAGGCCAGGCGATCACCCAGGTCGCGGCCGCGCTCTTCCAGAACGGGGCGGCCGAGCACGTCATCGTCGCGGGCATGCCCAAGCTGCGCTCCGCGATGCACCTCGACACCGTGTTCACCTTCGCCGACCGCGACCTGGTCACGCTCTACCCGACCATCATGGACGCGGTCCACACCTTCTCCTTGCGCCCGAGCGACAAGGCGCCCGGCATCGAACTCACCGACGAGGGCTCGCGCTCCTTCACCGACGTCGTCGCGAAGGCGCTCGGCCTGTCCGAGCTGCGGGTCGTCGAGACGGGCGGCGACGTGTACGCCTCCGAGCGGCAGCAGTGGGACAGCGGCAACAACGCCGTCGCCCTGGAGCCGGGCGTGGTGTTCACCTACGACCGCAACACCCGGACCAACACCCTGCTGCGGAAGGCCGGGATCGAGGTCATCACCATCGTCGGCGCCGAACTCGGACGGGGGAGGGGCGGCGGCCACTGCATGACCTGCCCCATCGTGCGGGATCCCGTGGACTTCTGACCCTCAGAAGGCAGGGCAGCGACGCTGGGCGGTTTCCCGCGAGACCGCGATCTCACCGCCGTCCCCGCGGATGTCGAAGACGTCTTTGCCCGTGGCCGTTTCCCGGTCGAAACCGCCCGGCACCGGGCGGATCCGCCGGTCCGCAGTGCGCAAACGCGGCCGAAAGCGCGGGGGTGGCTGCGCCGATCGTGTGACGGGCGCGTTGACCGGTCCGTCGTGCATGACCGGGGCACCTGGGGCGAAGGCCCCGCGGCCCTCGGGCGCCGCAGGCTTGCCATCATCGACCTGTTGTGGCGGCCGTCCCAGGCGGCGCCGGCGCTCTGGATGGATCTGTACGCCCCGGAGGTGTCGCTCAGCTGAGCCCGAGTGCCTGGTCCGCGGCGGCCACGGACGGCTTCCACCACGTCGTCACCGGCTCCCACACCAGGACGGCGTCACCGGCGCCCACCTCGTGCGCGGTGAAGGAACGTCCGTAGCGCGACGGGTCGGCGGAGACGGTGATCGAGTCGACCCGGCGGGCCTCCGGGTCGGCCGGGTCGGCGATCGTCCGCACCGACGCGTACGCCGTCCTGCCCGCGCCGAGCCGGTACGGCCCGCTGTCCCCGGCGGGCGTCGGCAGGGCCGCGCCGTCCAGGTCACCGAAGGTGACGGTGGGGATACGGTCGACGGTGCAGGCGCGGGTGGAGCGGTTGGTGACGCTGATGTGCACGACGGTGGGGTGCGCGGACTGCTCGGCCCGCAGCTTGAGGGCCCTCTCCGCGCACTTCGCGGGCTGCGGGGCGGCCTTCACGGGCCGCGCGGTGGCCTGGGGGCCGGTGGCGGCCGAGCTGCTCTGGGGCGCTGCGAGGAGCAGCGTCGTGGCGACGGTCGAGAGGGCGAGGACGGGGCGGATGCGCATCGGTGATTTCCCCCTGGTGTGGTCACGTACGGGTGCGGCGTGCCCGGTCGAGGCGGCGCCTACCCAGTGTGACGTCCGGGGTGTACGAGAGGTTGTACCTGACTTGTCCGTGTTACTGGCCCGCGCCCCTTCTGCCATCTTCCAGGGTTGTCCGGCTGCTTCCGGAGGGCAGCTGGGGGCATCCGGTCGATCCCGGTCATCCGGTGAGGAAGACGCGCACGCAGGAGCCCGGCGTCATGTCCTGGCAGGGTGTCGTCCTCAGCTGTCGTCGTCCGGCCCGCACGAGCTGCCGCTGTCGGGCAGGGAGCCGTACAGCAGGAAGTCGTCGACCTTCTGGTGTACGCACTTGGAGGACGTGTACCCGGTGTGCCCCTCGCCCTTGTTGTCGAGCACGACGGCCGAGGAGCCGAGCCGCTTGGCCGTCTCCAGGGTCCAGCGGTACGGGGTCGCGGGGTCGCCGCGGGTGCCGACGAGCAGCATCTTCGGGGTGTGGACGTCGCGTACCTTGTCGCGGATGTAGTCGGTGCCCTTGGGGCGGCCGTAGCACATCAGCACCTGGGTGAGCCGGTACCGGCCGAAGACGGGGGACGCCTCCTCGTACGCGGCGCGCAGCTTGACGATGTCCTTGGTGGCCTGCTCGGCGGTGGGCCGGTCGGGATCGTCCGCGCAGTTGATCGCCATGAGGGCGGCGGGGAGGTTGTCGATGGGTATGTCCTGCTCGTCGACGAGACCGCCGTCACGTCGGGCTGCCGCGGCGGCGTGGGGGAAGGCAATGCCGCCCGACAGCTGCGTGAGTCCGCGGGTTTCGCCGTCCTGGACCAGTTGGTTGAGGGCCTGTTCGAGGGTGGGCCACATCTCCCTGCTGTACAGCGCTTGACTGATGGCGCCCACGAGGTCCTGGCCGGAGAACTGCTGGCCGAAGTCCGCCAGGACCGGGTCCTGGTCGAGCGAGTCGACGAGCCGGACGACCTGCTCCCGTGCGCTGCGCGGATCCTGCCCGAAGGGGCAGGCGACGTCCTTCGTGCACCAGGTGAGGAAGTCCTCCAGGGCGGTTTGCTGCCCCTCGGCGGCCACCAGGCCCTGCTCGGTCAGCGGTTCGGTGAGCGTGTCCACCCCGTCGAACACCAACCGGCCGGTCTTCTTGGGGAATTGGGATGCGTACACCGCGCCCAGCCGCGATCCGTAGGAGAAGCCGAAGTAGTTGAGCTTCTTGTCGCCGAGCGCCTGACGCATCACGTCCATGTCCCGGGAGGCGTTGACCGTGCCGATGTGCGGCAGTACGGGACCGGAGTGCTTGGCGCACAGGTCGGCGGCCTTCTTGACCACCTTGAGGGCGGCCTGCGGATTGCTGCTGTCGACCGTGCCGCCGACCACCTCGGTGGCCTCATCGGCGCCTTCGCCGCAGCTGACGGGCGACGACTGGCCGACGCCGCGGGGGTCGAAGGTCACTACGTCGTAGCCGTTCGTCAGGCTCATGAAGTCCTTGCCCCCGAGGGCGAGTTGACTGATCCCCGCGCCTCCCGGGCCACCGAAGTTCAACAGTACGGAACCCCTCGACTTGCCCGTCGCCCGGTAGCGGGCCATTGCCACGTCGAGCGTTCCTTCGCTCGGGCGCGCGTAGTCCAGCGGGACGGTCACCTTCCCGCACTGCAGGTCCTTGGGCATGCCCTCGCCCTCGCACGCTGTCCACTTGATCTTCTGACGGTAGAAGCGGGACAGGTCCGGGCCGTCGGCGGCCGTCGCCACCGCGGGCAAGCCAGCCGCCAGCAGGGCCAGCGTCGCGGTCGCGGCTCCGGCGAACGCGCAGCGTTGGTGCACGGACAGCATGCATGCCTCCAGGGACACCCGGCGGTGGACCGGCGGTACCCCCTCGATCACGATAAGCGCAGGTCCGGGGCCACGCCTCTGGGCGAGCGGAACGGTCCGACATGCCTTATCGTGTGCGCCGACACCCCGCCCGCGAGCTGCCGCGTCAGTTCGACAACCATGACACTCGATGGGGTGAAAGGCAGATAAGCCATAACGTCGGATGGTTCTCCTGCGTTTTACGCGATGCGGGTGAGTGCCCGCGACCATGTCTGGAAGGCAGGGAACCTATGAGACGGGTTACCCGAAATGGCTTGATCGCCGCGGCCGCCGCCTCGGGGGCGCTGGCCGTGACCATGCCGGCACACGCCGACTCCGCGGCGGACGGCACCGCGGCCGGCTCGCCCGGGCTGATCTCCGGCAACACCGTCCAGCTCCCGGTGCACGTTCCCGTGAACGTGTGCGGGAACACCGTGAACGTGGCCGGGTTGCTCAACCCGGCAGCGGGCAACAGCTGCGCCAACAAGAGCGACGGCGGCGGGGCCGCCCAGTCCGGCGGGACATCCGGCGGTGCCGTCGCGCACGGCAGCGGAACGGATTCGCCGGGCGTGCTCTCGGGTAACGGTGTGCAGCTGCCGGTGGATCTTCCGGTGAACGTCAGCGGCAACTCCGTGACGGCGGTCGGCCTGGGCAACGCGGCGACCGGCAACGAGTCCACGAACACCTCCGGTGGCCTGCCCCACCACCCCGTCGCGCCCGCCACCAAGCCGCCCGCCCCGCCCAGGGCGCACCCGCATCCCCGGACGCCCGGGCCCGCCGCGCCGCAGCGGCCCGTGGCCTCGCTCGCCCACACCGGCACGGACGAGACGGTGCCCGCCCTCGCCGCAAGCGCGGCCCTGCTCCTGGGCGGAGCCGTCCTGTACCGGCGGTTCCGGCCCGCCGCGGTGCGCTGACCCACGGCCCACCGAGGACGGAAGGCCCCGCCGGGCTCGTGACCGGCGAGGCCTCCTTGGTCTTTCAGCGGATCATGTCGTCGCGGAGGATGCTGTACCGCACCCCGTCGCGCCACTGGCCGTCGCGGAACACGACCTTGCGGAGCACGCCCTCGCGGGTGAACCCGACTTTCTCCAGGGCGCGTTGCTCGGCGATGTTGTCCGACTCGGTGTCGGCCTCGATGCGCATCACGAGGGTGTGGGCGAAGAGGTAGCGGACCATCTGCCGCTGCGCTTCGGTCCCCACGCCCTTGCCGCGCGCCTCCGGCAGCAGAGCGATACCCATGTTCCAGTAGTGCGTGGTCCTGCTGGAGACGATCTTCCGCCAGGCGACGAACCCCAGCCGCTCGTCGTCGCGCACCACCATCAGATGGCCCGCGTCCTCGGTGATCAGGCCGGTCTCCGTCCACTGACGCCGCCAGCGCCGGGGGTCCCACCAGCCGAACCACTGGAAGGGTTCGCTCGTTCGCGGATCCATCAGGAACCGCTCCATGACGGACAGGTCGTCTTCGGCCACGGGGCGCAAGGTCACGCGTTCGACGCTCATGAACGGTCACTCTAGGCGACCTGTCGGATGGGCGGACCACGTGCCTTCTTGGCCAAATCCTCTCCGGTACGCGGTGATTGCCGCTGCGACGCGCCCCGGGATCGGGAAGGATGCTGCCGGTGCGACCGACCACCGCACCCACCCGACCCCGTACGGAATGGAGCGCCCACATGACCTCTCCGGGACCCGAAGACCTCGTCGTCGCCCAGGCCTCGCTCGACGACTGGACGGTGGTCGGCGGATGGGCGGCGGACGAGGGATGGAACCCCGGGTTGTCCGACAGCGCGAGCTTCTTCGCCCAGGACCCCGAGGGCTTCTTCATCGGCCGGATCGGCGGGGAACCCGTCTCGGCCATCTCGGTGGTCAACTACGGCGCCGACTACGCCTTCCTGGGCTTCTACCTCGTACGCCCCGACCTGCGCGGCCGCGGCTACGGCAGCACCACCTGGAAGACGGCCCTCGCCCACGCCGGCGGCCGTACGGTCGGCCTCGACGGAGTGGTCGCGCAGCAGGACAACTACCGCCAGTCCGGCTTCGAACTCGCGTACCGCACCGTCCGTTTCAGCGGGGTGGCCCCCGCGGGGCAGGCGCCCTCGGGCGTCCGGCCCGCCGAGGAGGCGGACCTCGCGGCGATCACGGCGTACGACCGTGGCTGCTACCCGGCCGACCGCCCGCGCTTCCTGGAGCGGTGGCTGACCGAGCCGGGCCACCGCACCTACGTCCGCATCGTCGACGGCCGCCCCACCGGCTACGGCGTGCTCCGCCCGGCCCGCGACTGCCCGCGCATCGGACCGCTGTTCGCCGACACCGCCGACGATGCGCGGGCCCTGTTCTCCGCGCTGGCCGCCGAGGCCGCGGGAGGTGAGGTCGCCATCGACGTCCCCGAGACGAACGCGGCGGGCATCGCCCTCGTCGAGGGACTCGGCCTCACCCCGTCCTTCGAAACGGCCCGTATGTACACGGGCCCGGTCAGGCCGTTCGCCCAGGAGCGCGTCTACGGCGTCACCACGCTGGAGCTCGGGTAGCCGGGCAGGCGTCATCGGAGCCGTCGGCGCGCCGGCGGGCAGGACCCTGCGGCGGAGCGCCGTGCGGGGAAGGCGCGTCGGCGCCCCACGGCCACCACGCTCAGCGCGGTCGCGATCAGCGGGAGCGACGTCCAGGGGAGGGATCCCGCGCCCGCACTCTCCAGGACGAGCCCGCCGGTGAGGGATCCGGTCGCGATGCCCGCGTTGTACACAGTGGTCTGGAGCGATGTGGCCACGTCCGCCCGGGCGGGACCGGAGGCGTCGACCAGCGCGGTCTGGATGAGGGTGGGTGCTCCACCGAACGCGGCGCCCCACAGGGCGACCGAGACGAGGAGTACGGCGGGGACCGCGGCGAACAGTCCCAGCGTGAGCAGGGCGCAGGCGATCAGGGCGAGCGCCGTCAGCAGGGTCCGGCGCAGGTGCGCGTCGACCAGGACGCCGGTGATCCAGATGCCGACCACCGTGGCGATTCCAAACACCAGGAGGACCAGCCCCGTATGCCCGAACCCCACATGGTCCGCGAACGGGGCGACGTACGTGTACATCACCTGATGCCCCAGGAGCAGCAGCAGGGTGACGGACAGCACGGGCGCGATCCCCGGCAGTGCGGCGACCCGGCGCAGCGGTACGCGCGTGCCCGCCGCCTCGCCGGGGAAGCCCGGCACCCGCCACCGCACCCAGCCCACGAGCAGAACGGCGAGCACGGTCAGTACGGCGAAGGCCGCGCGCCAGCCGAGGGCGTCGGCCAGAGCGGTGCCCGCGGGCACGCCCAGCGACAGTGCGAGCGTGATCCCCGCGAGCACGATCGCGATGGCGCGGCCGCGCCGCTCGGCGGGCACCATCCGGGCCGCGTATCCGACGAGCATCGCCCACAGCGTCCCGCCCATGGCGCCGGCCGCGAGCCGGGCCACGAAGGTGAGCGCGTACGAGGACGACGCGGCGGTGACGGCGTTGCAGCAGGCGAAGCCCACCAGGGTGCCGATCAGCACCCGGCGGCGCGGCAGACCGCGCAACGCCGCCGTGAGCGGGATGGCGGCGAGGAAGGAGGCGAGGGCGTAACCGGTCACCAGGAACCCGACACGCCCCTCGGAGACGCCCAGGTCCGAGGCCATCCGCGGCAGCAGGCCCGCGGGCAGCAGCTCGGTCATCACGGCGGTGAAGGCCGCCGTGGACAGGGCGAGCAGCCCCGACAGGGGGAGGGCGGCGGCGGGCGTGGCGGTGCGCTGGGCAGGCGAGGCGACGGACATGCGACCATGCTGAAACCTTCACATCAGTGTGAAGGCAAGCGCGCCCTCCAGGCGTCGCGGGGCTGGGGGCACCTCCCACGCCCTTAAGGCAGTGGGGGAGGGAATCTGACGACAGGGCCCCGGGAGAGCCATGAGGATCGGTGAGTTGTCGCGTCGCACCGGCGTCCCGACTCGGATGCTCCGGTACTACGAGGAGCAGGGCTTGCTCCACCCCGAGCGGGCCGACAACGGCTATCGCGCGTACGGCGATTCAGCCGTCCGGTGTGTCCAGCAGATCCGGGGGCTGCTGGACTCCGGACTCACCACCGAGATCATCCGCGCCATCCTGCCGTTCCTGTCCGACCCTGGGGAGATTCATCTCCACCCCGAGTGCCTGACCCCGGAGACCGCCGCGCTGCTGCGCGGCGAGATCGACCGCATCCAGGCCCGTATCGACTGCCTGGCCCGCAACCGGGACGCGCTGCGGGCCTATCTGGCGGCGGTCCAGCCGGACGACGTCGGTTAGCCGATCCTCGCGCGGTCCTGCCGGGCCGCGTCAGCCGGCCAGCTCCCGCGCGCGTTGTGCCGCCTCGCGCACCGGACCGCGGTGCACGGGACCGTGCCCCGGCAGCATGACATCGGCCGCGAGGGCTTCGATGTGCGTGAGTGACGCGAGGGCCGCGTCGCGTTCGGCGTCGAACATCTCGGGCAGCAGCTGCGGACCCCGTATGCGTGACGTGGGGTGGCCGCTGACCAGGGCGTCACCGGAGATCAGGATTCCGGAGTCCGGCAGATGGTAGACGCAGTGACCGGCCGTGTGGCCGGGTGTGTGCACCGGTACCGGACGGCCGGGCAGGTCGAGAGGGCCCTCCTGGGGAAACGCCGCGGGCCGGGTCATGCGGACGTCCGCCGTGCCGCCCGAACGGATGGCGTGCACCGCCCACGGCAGCACGCCGGGACGCCACGCCTGGCGCATCACCTGCCCCACGCTCACCTGATGGAGGAACTCGCGGCGCGCGTGCGGCAGTTCCGCCTCGTGCAGGTGGACCGGGGTACCGAAGGTGGTGCTGAGGTACTCGGCGGAACCGAGGTGGTCGTTGTGCGCATGCGTGATGAGCACGGCGCTGACGGCCTCGGGCGCGTGGCCGAGTGCGTCCAGCGACGCGAGCACCTCCTCGCGGTCACCGGGATACCCGGTGTCGATCAGGGTGACGGCGTCGCCGTCGGTCAGTACGACCCAGTTCGTGTTGCTGCCGTGGACCAGATGGACTCCGGCGGCTGCCTCGACGATCGCATCCTCGCGCATGACCATCCCGACGCTTGAGATCTGTTCGCGGCCGAAGGAGGCCGTGTCAGGGCGAAGGTACCGCGAGCGCGCGGGAGTGCCACGGCCGCCCTCGGCGACACGGGGTCCGTGGTGTCCGACGGCGAACGGTCCGATGGCCGAAGGTGAACGGCCCCTTCTGGCAAGGGACTTGACGCGGCACAGACGAGACCGCTCCCATATGGCGAGTCTCGTTGACTTTTGTTCGAGTCTGCGAACAAACCGCTCAAGGGAGAGCTGCATGTCCCCTAACACCACATGTCTCACGCGCCTCCTGAGACGCGTGGGGATCCAATGCGCCGTCCTGTTGCTCGCGGTCGCCGGACTGGCCGGTCTCGGCCGCTCGACCGCGCCGCTCACGGCCGAGCCGACCGCCGTCAGCACCAACCAGATCGGAGTCGACCCGGCTCCGATGGGCTGGGCGTCCTGGAACAGCTTCGCCAGCGCCATCGACTACGACACCATCAAGGCCCAGGCCGACGCCCTCGTCTCCTCCGGCATGGCCGCCGCCGGATACAAGTACGTCAACATCGACGAGGGATGGTGGCCGGGTACCCGCGACAGCAACGGCAACATCACCGTCGACACGGCCAAGTGGCCCGGCGGTATGAAGGCCATCGCCGACTACATCCACAGCAAGGGACTCAAGGCCGGCATCTACACCGACGCCGGCAAGAACGGCTGCGGCTACTACTACCCGACCCCGGAAGGCACGCCCGCCGCCCCCAACACCGGGATGGAGGGCCACAACCAGCAGGACCTGGAGACCTTCCAGAAGTGGGGCTTCGACTTCCTCAAGATCGACTGGTGCGGTGGTGACGCCGAGGGGCTCGACCAGGAGACGACGTACAAGGCGATCCGCGACGCCAACGCCGCCGCGACCGCCGTCACGGGTCGCTCGCTGGTGCTGTCGCTGTGCGAGTGGGGCACGGGCAAGCCCTGGAACTGGGCCGCCGGCGTCGGCGCCATGTGGCGTACGAGCACCGACATCGTCTACTGGCCCAGCAACCCCACGATGTCCAACATCCTGGCGAACTTCGACAAGTCCCTGCACCCGGCCGCCCAACACACCGGCTACTACAACGACCCGGACATGATGACGGTCGGCATGACCGGCCTGAGCGCCGCGCAGAACCGCACCCACATGGGCCTGTGGGCGATCTCCGGCGCACCGCTGCTCGCGGGCAACAACCTCGCCACCATGAGCTCGTCGACCGCCTCGATCCTCACCAACTCCGAGGTCATCGCCATCGACCAGGACGCGCGCGGCCTGCAGGGCGTCAAGGTCGCCGAGGACAGCACCGGCCTGCAGGTCTACAGCAAGATCCTCTCCGGCACCGGCAAGCGCGCGGTCCTGTTGCTGAACCGTACGTCCGCGGCGGCGAACATCACTGCCCGCTGGCAGGACATGGGCCTGACCACCGCCTCCGCCACGGTGCGCAACGTCTGGTCGGCCTCCAACGTCGGCTCGTACGCGACGAGTTACACCACCAGCGTGCCCGCCGGGGAGGCCGTCCTGCTCACCGTCTCCGGCACGGAGGGCTCCGGGACGACGTATGAGGACACGACCTCGGCCACCACGCCGACCTTCACGGGCGTCACGACGGCGGGCGCGGGCACGAAGCTCATCGACATCACGTACGCGGGCGGCGGCTCCGCGGCCCGCAAGGCGACCCTCAAGGTCAACGGCCAGTACACGCAGACGCTCGCCTTCCCGCCCACCGGGTCGTCGAGCACGTACCGCACCGTCTCCGTCCTGGCCCATCTGGCGAAGGGCTCGAACACGCTGACCTTCGCGGCCTCCGGCACCGCACCCGACATCGACGCCGTCGCCGTACGCGCCATCCCGGGCACCAACGGCACCGCGATCGTCGGCACGGGATCGGGCCGCTGCCTGGACTTCTTCCAGAACACCATCACCAACAACAGCCAGGCCGAACTCTGGGACTGCGGCGGAGGCCAGAACCAGACCTTCACGTACACCTCGCGCAGTGAACTCGTCGTCTACGGCAACAAGTGCCTCGACGCCTACAACAGCGGCACCGCCAACGGCACCCGCGTCGTCCTGTGGGACTGCAACGGCGGCACCAACCAGAAGTGGACCGTCAACTCCAGCGGCACCATCACCAACAACGTCTCGGGCCTGTGCCTCGACGCGGTCAACAACGGCACGGCGAACGGCACATTGATCGACCTGTGGTCGTGCAACGGGGGAGCGAACCAGAAGTGGAGCCGCAACTGACCGGAGACTGACGCCCGTTGATGGCATCCGAGCGCCCTCCACCGTGGCTACGGTGGAGGGCGCCCAGGCATTGCATGCCCGGCCGGGGTTCCGGCGTATGACGCGACGTCACGTACGCGTCGTGAGGATGCTGAGCGCGTTGGCGCAGACGACGGCCGCGATGGCCGCCCAGTCGGTCCAGCCGAGGTGCTGGCTCAGGACGATCCATCCGACGACAGCGGCGAGGACCGGGTTGACGCTCATGAAGAGGCCGAAGGTCTGGGCGGGTACGCGGCGCAGGGTGAGCAGGTCCGCCAGGTAGGGCACGGCGGAGGAGAGGACGCCGGCGGCGACGGCGTACGTGAGGGGCCCCGCGGTCGGCGGATTGCGGACGGCGACGACGAGCCCGACCGGCAGGAACACCAGGGCGGACAGACAGGCGGCGGCCGCCGATCCCTGCGCTCCGGGGATGCGTCGCCCGACTGTGCGGTTGAGCAGGATGTACGACGCCCAGCACACGGCGGCGAGCAGCCCCAAGGCCATGCCGAAGTAGTCGGTGGAGGGCTTCGGACGCATCAGGGTGACGACGCCGGCCGCGGCGATCACCGCGCAGCACGCGTCCACCCGGCGACGTGAGGCGGCCAGGGCGATGCTGAGCGGGCCCAGGAACTCCAGGGTCACCGCCAGCCCGAGCCCCACGCGGTCGATGGCGCTGTACAAGGACAGGTTCATCGCCGCGAACACCAGGGCCAGCAGCAGCACCGGCCACCACTGCCGCCAGGTGAAGGTCCGCAGCCGGGGGCGCCCGACGGCGACGAGGGCGATAGCGGCGACGTACTGGCGTACGGCGACGACACCGACCGGTCCGAGGGTGGGGAAGGCGAGGGAACCGATCGCGGCCCCGGTCTGGTTGGACAGGCCGCTGGCGAACATCGTGGCCACGGCCAGACGCTTGGCGCCGGGCTTCGGCCGGGACGGCACGGGTACGGTCCGGTGCGCGGGTGCTGCTGCGGGGGTGGGCGCTGCGTCCATGTGCCGATCGTGCGACCGAACACCTCTTGCGCAAAATGCATCCGCCGATCCATCTATACGCTGTAGTCATGGATGTGGAGCTGCGGCAGTTGCGCTGTCTCGTCGCGATCGTCGACGAGGGCACGTTCACCGACGCCGCCATCGTGCTGGACGTCTCCCAGGCGGCCGTCTCCCGCACCCTGGCCTCGCTCGAACGCGCCCTGGGCGTACGGCTGTTGAGGCGGACCTCCCGCCAGGTGACCCCGACGGCGACCGGTCTGCGCGTCGTCGCGCACGCCCGCCGGGTGCTCACCGACGTGGACGAACTGGTCCGCGAGGCCACCTCGGGGCACGCCCATCTGCGGATCGGATACGCCTGGGCGGCACTCGGCCGCCACACGCTGCCCCTTCAACGGCGTTGGGGCGAAAAGCACCCGGAGATCGATCTGCACCTGGTGCGGGTCAACTCGCCCACGGCCGGACTGGCGGAAGGGGCCTGCGACCTGGCGGTGGTACGCAGACCGCTGGACGACCGGCGGTTCGACTCGGCGATCGTGGGGCTGGAACGCCGGCTGTGCGCCCTGGCTGCCGACGACCCGCTGGCCAGGCGCCGCGCGATCCGGCTCGCCGACATCAGCGGGCGCACGCTCCTCGTCGACCGTCGCACCGGCACCACGACCACCGAACTGTGGCCGCCCGACGCACGGCCGGCCACCGAGGAGACGCACGACGTCGACGACTGGCTCACGGTGATCTCCACCGGCCGCTGCGTCGGCATGACCGCGGAGTCCACCGCCAACCAGTACCCGCGTCCCGGTGTCGTCTACCGGCCCGTGCGCGACGCGGAGCCGATCGCCGTACGGCTCGCCTGGTGGCGCGACGACCCGCATCCCGCCGCTCAGGCGGTGATGGAACTGCTCACGTCGCTCTACCGCACAGGCTGACCCGCCGAAGGCCGGACAGCGGTGCCTCAGCCCATCTGGTCCTGCGCCGACAGGTGTTCCACCGTCACGCCGGTCTCGGTGAACGTGCGGGTCACCGTCCCCGACGTATAGACCCACGGATCCCACCCCGTTCCGCCTGGGGCGCCCGCCCGGTTCATCCGCGTCGGGCGTCCGCTCGATCAACCGGCATCGTGCGACCCGGAGTTGACGGCCTGCTGTACGTGCCGCGCGATCAGGGCGTAGACCTCCCGGGCCTTCGTGTCGTCGCTGCCGTCGTACCCGTGGTCGACCCGGGGCACGTCGTAGTACTCGAGGAGGGCCCCGGCCTGCCGAAGGCGCTCGGCGTACCGCTCGCCCTCCGCCTTGAGGAGGTCGAACTCGGCCGTGATCACCAAGGCGGGGGCGATGCCCTTGAGATCGGCGGTGTCGGAGGGATGGGCGGGCGACACCAGCCGGTCGGCGCGCTCGCGCGGGTCGGGCACGTACGAGGTGTCGAAGACCTCCGCCATCCACGGGCGCAGCAGCGGCTTGGCGATGGCGGCACGCTTGTCCTTGGCGCTCGTCACGAGATCGAGCGGCGGGTAGTGCAGAACCTGCAGCGCGATCGAAGGCCCGCCCTCCTCGAAAGCCTGACGCGCCACGGCCGCGGCGAGACCGCCTCCGGCACTCTGCCCGCCCACCGAGAGTCGGCCGCCGTCCCAGCCGTGCTCGCCGCCGTGCTCGGCGACCCACCGGACGACCTCGAAGGCCTGCCGGGGCGGGGCGGGAAAGCGGTGCTGCGGGGCGACGACGTAGTCCACGTTGATCACGGCCACCCCCGCCTCCGCGGCGAGGTAACGGCAGAGCGGATCGTCGATCTCCGTCAGGGGCATGACGTAGCCGCCGCCGTGGAAGTTGACGTGAACCGGCGGAGGCGGGCCCTCGGTCGTCGGCAGGTACACCACGACCCGGGCCGGGGCGAGAGAGGTCGGGACCGTCAACTCGCGTACGGTGCGCGGGAATTCCGGGAGAC
The DNA here is from genome assembly GCF_042894545.1 of Streptomyces sp. NPDC001530. Classification (NCBI taxonomy): domain Bacteria; kingdom Bacillati; phylum Actinomycetota; class Actinomycetes; order Kitasatosporales; family Streptomycetaceae; genus Streptomyces; species Streptomyces sp. NPDC001530. The sequence goes on along the minus strand of NZ_JBIAVS010000014.1, from coordinate 164,824 downwards.
GGCCGTGTGAAGCGGCCGCGGAACCGCGACCGCCCGCCCGTCGGTCCGCCAACAGGGCGAGACGCTGCATCGACTTGGCGGCGAAGGAGGCCACCGCAGGACGGGCGAGGAGAGACATGCGGTTCCGTTCGTCGGGCCGTGTCGCCGATCGACAGGATTCCTGGCAATGGTGGGGCGATGCTAGCACGGGCACCGCAGCCGGCGGTGGCGGCGGGGGAGGTGCTGGAGGTAGCGCCCGCGGTAGGTGGTGGTGGGCAGGCGCAGTTCGAAGTGGATCTGCGGTTGATGGTGCCCTTGAGCTGACAGTACTCGTACGTGTTGGTGCCGCTCTTGGCCACGACGGTCGCCGAAGTGATGCCGGTCGCCGCGTCGTTGAGCCGGCTGAAGTCCTTGGCCGCGAGCTCGGCGCAGCTCAGCTTCGGCGCGGTGACGGGCAGATCCTGGCCGGCGGTGCTGGTGGTCGTGGTGTCGGCCGCGGTGCTGACGGTGGTGCCGGTGGCGGCGACTGCGGCGGCTCTGGCGCGGGGCAGGCGCGGGAACAGGTGAGGTCGCCTCATGCGGGTCCTTCCCCTCAGGGGTGGACGACGGCATTGCGGCTTGCCGGGGCCGATCAAGGTTGCCGGGGCCGATCAAGGCCGGCGTGGTGGTGCCGTAGCGCCGCCGACGCACGTCGGCAACATAGAGAACAAAATTGTTGACAATCTTGTTTACGTTCGACAGGCACTCACTCAGGGAGGGCGCGATGCAGAAGGAAGCCCGTCCAGGCACCGGAGAGCAGGCCAAGCAGCATGCGCTGGCGCAGCTGCGGCAGGCGATTCTGCGCGGCGAGATGGCACCGGCCCAGCGGCTGGTGGAGAACGAACTCGCCGAGCAGTTCGGTGTCACTCGGGCCAGCGTCCGGGCGGCGCTGATCGAGCTGGAATCGGAGGGACTGGTCGAGCGGATCCGCAACCGTGGATCGCGGGTTCGGGTGGTGACGGTCGAGGAAGCGGTCGCCATCACCGAGTGCCGTATGGCCCTCGAAGGGCTGTGCGCGGCCAAGGCGGCCATCGCGGCCAGCGATGAACAGCTGGCCGAGCTGGGCGACTTGGGCGCGGCGATGTCCAAGGCGGTCGCTGACGGCGAGCCGGTGACCTACTCCGAGCTCAACCATGAAGTGCACGCCCGGATCGGGGAGTTCTCCGGTCAGCAGGTGGCCGTGGAGCTCCTGGAGCGCCTCAACGCTCAACTCGTGCGCCATCGCTTCCAGTTGGCGCTCAGACCGGGGCGTGCCCAGCAGTCCCTGGGTGAACACCTGACCATGATCGAAGCGATCAGGGCCAGGGACCCGCAGGCGGCCGAAGCGGCCGTCCGCGTCCACCTCGGCAGTGTGATCGACGCGCTGCGCGACTGACGTTCCGCGCGGTGACGTGCTGTGCGCCGGACGAAGCCGAGGTGGGCGTGCACCTGTCCACCACGGCGAGTGAGCCGAAGGGACGCGCCGGAGGCGGGAGCGATGAGGGTCCCCCGTTCGAGCGAGGCCGAGAACTGGGGGAGTGCGTCGGCCCGAAGGGCTGAGCGCGGTCGCCCCCTCGACACCGGTTGCGGCGCCCCGGAGGTGAGCCGTCTGAAAGAGGAGTGATGTCCGCAATGACGCACGGCAACGCGCCCGCCACCCCACGATCGACGCTGGTCGTCACCGCGCATGCCGGGGACTTCGTGTGGCGTGCCGGGGGAGCCATCGCCCTGGCCGCATCCCGGGGAGAGAAGGTCACCATCGAGTGCCTGACCTTCGGCGAGCGCGGCGAGTCCGCCAAGGCCTGGCGCGAGGGCAAGAAGCTCGAAGAGATCAAGGCGATACGCCGGGACGAGGCCGAGAAGGCCGCCGCCACCCTCGGTGCCGAGGTCCGCTTCTTCGACGCCGGCGACTACCCGCTGATCGCCACCGCCGAGCTGACCGACCAACTGGTGGCCGTCTACCGGGAGACCCAGCCCGACGTCGTCCTCACCCACCCGACCGAGGACCCGTACAACGGCGACCACCCGGCCGCCCACCGCATGGCGCTGGAGGCCCGCGTCCTCGCCCAGGCCATCGGCTACCCCGGCCCGGGCGAGATCATCGGGCGCCCCGCCGGTCTTCTACTTCGAGCCGCACCAGCCCGAGATGAGCGGCTTCAAGCCCGAGGTTCTCCTCGACATCACCGAGGTGTGGGAGACCAAGCGCAAGGCCATGGAGTGCCTCGGCGCCCAGCAGCACCTGTGGGACTACTACACCGACCTCGCCGTCCGCCGTGGAGTCCAGCTCAAGCGCAATGCCGGCCCGAACCTGGGCCTGGTCCACAAGACCATGGCCGAGGCGTACATGCGTCCGTACCCGCAGATCGCGAAGGAGCTGGCATGAGCGGCGTGATCGTCACCAACCCGCCGAAGGCGGGCGCGAAGGACGTTAAGGCGCTGGCCGGTTTCGGCGTGGCCACCGTCAGCGAGGCCATGGGCCGCACCGGTCTGCTCGGCCCGGAGATCCGCCCCATCCAGCAGGGCGTACGGGTCGTGGGGACCGCCGTGACCGTGCTCAGCTGGCCCGGCGACAACCTCGTGATCCACGCCGCTGTGGAGCAGTGCGGCGAGGGCGACATCCTGGTCGTCACCACCACCTCCGCGTCCACCGACGGCATGTTCGGCGAGTTGTTCGCGACCGCCCTGCAGAGGCGCGGCGTGCGCGGCCTGATCATCAACGCGGGCATCCGGGACACCCAGGAACTGCGCGACATGGGCTTCGCCGCCTGGTCCCGGGCCGTCTCCGCGCAGGGCACCGTCAAGGCCACCGGCGGCTCGGTCAACGTGCCGGTCGCCGTCGACGGCCAGGTCATCCGCCCCGGCGACGTGATCCTCGCCGACGACGACGGCGTCGTGGTGGTGCCTCGCGAGCAGGTCCGCCGGGCCGCCGAGGCGTCCGAGGCCCGCGAGAACAAGGAGGCCGCGTCCCGCGCCGCCTTCATTGAGGGCCAGCTGGGCCTGGACCGCTACGGGCTGCGCGAGACGCTCGTACGACTGGGTGTGACCTACCAGGCTTACACGGCTTGCTGGCTCGGCCGGATGCCTCCCGGAGGCCGGCGGACGGCGTGGTTATCCTCGAAGCCCGCCGTCCTCAGAGGAGCCATGACCGGACCCGCCAAGGCCGCACTCACCAAAAACTTGCCTCAACTGTTCATTGAGGCGAAGCGCTGGTTCGACGACGCGCTGCTCGCCAGCATGCGGGCCGCGGGCGAGCAGCCGGTGAGCAGCGCCCAGGGCGCCGTCTTCGCGATGCTGGACGACGAGGGCACCTCGATCTCCGAACTCGCCCGCCGGATCGGGGTCACCCGGCAGACCGCGCATCAAGCCGTGCACGGACTGATCGGGACGGGGCTCCTGGAGCAGGTGCCGGACCCGGACTCCGCCCGCGCCAGCCTGGTCCGCGTCACCGCCGAGGGAGCTCGCGTCCACCGCCGCGCGCAGGCCACCCTCGCCCTCATCGAACAAGCCCTGGCCGAACGCATCGGCCCCGCCGCGGCCACCGCCCTGCGGCGCGCGCTGAGCGAGCCCTGGGGGGACCCTCCCTCGGTGGGAGCGCCCTGAAGTCCCCCGTTGGGGTGCTTTCTCCGGGAGCGGTCGCGTCAACTGCCGCCCAGAAGCCGGGAAATCTCCCGGCACGTCTCCAACCGCGGCAGCAATTCGTCCACCAGCCGGGCGGAAGGGAACTCATCGGCGGGCACCGCCGGTGCACTTCGCCCCCGGCGAGCGCACCGGCCGCTACCGCACCGACCTCGACCGTCCCGTCACGGGGGACGACGGCCAGGCCCGCCTCTCCTACGAGGACTACGTGGTCGCCCCATCGACGGGATCGAGAGCCCCGAGCACCTGGGCGGCGGCTTCACCGTGGGCTACTGAGCCGCTCGGGTGCAGCCCCGCCACGGCATATACCCATTGCCTCAGTCGCCCCGGGGTGCTGGAGTGACCCCATGGATCACGTTGCGGTACTGGCCCTGTTCGATCGAGACATGCGGGAGGGAGCGCGGCCCGACGCCCCGGATGCCCGGGTCGAGCGCGTCGGCAAAGTGGTGCGCCAGATCGGCGCCGAGCGGGGCTGGAACGGGGTGATCTGGTCGGACCTGGACGAGACGGGTGCCGACGCGGCGATCGCCGAACAGATCCGGTACTTCTCCGAACTCGGTCGCGAGTTCGAGTGGAAGCTGTACGGGCACGACAAGCCGGAGGACCTCGGGCACCGGCTGCGGACGGCCGGATTCACCGCCGAGCCCGAGGAGACACTGATGGTCGCCGAACTGGCCGATCTGGCGCTCGACGCCGAGCCGCCCGAGGGCGTACGGCTGCTTCCCGTCACCGACCGCGCGGGCGTCGACCTGGTCGCCGACGTCCACGAACAGGCCTTCGGTACGGACAGCACGCGCATGCGCCACCAGCTGCTCGCCCAGCTCACCGGCGACGCGGACACGGTCGTCGCGGTCGTGGCCCTCGCCGGTGACGTACCGGTCAGCGCGGCCCGCATGGAACTCCTGCCCGGCACCCGTTTCGCCGGGCTGTGGGGCGGCGGCACGGTCGAGTCCTGGCGCGGCCGCGGCATCTACCGCGCCCTCGTCGCCCACCGCGCCCGCGTCGCCGCCGAGCGCGGCTACCGCTACGTCCAGGTCGACGCCTCCAGCCAGAGCCGCCCGGTTCTCGCCCGCCTCGGCTTCCAGCCACTGACCACGACGACGCCGTACGTGTACACGTCGTAATGCCGACCCCGCACGCACGGTGACGGTTTTCGCAAGGAGGCAAGCTGCCGGGATCCGATGTCACATCCCGGCCCCCTCGATCCGTCGCATCCGCATGACGACGAACCAGAGCATCCTCCTGGCCGGAGCGAGCGGCGTTCTCGGCCGGCACATCACTCGCGCCCTGACCGACGCGGGCCACCAGGTCACCGGCCTCGGCCGGGGCCCCGCCAACGGGGTCCGGGCCGACCTGACGGACCGCGACGCCCTACTGCGCGCCGTCGACGGGCAGCACTTCGACACGGTCGTCCTCGCCGCCACCGCCCTGCGCAAGGCGCCCCTGCGCCACCGCGACATGCACGCGACCAACGCGCTGCGCATCGACGGCACCGCCCACCTCATCGAAGCCGCCCGGGCCACCGGCGCACGGCGACTCGTCGCCGAGTCGATGGTCTTCGGGTACGGATACGGCGACCACGGCGACCACGTCCTCACGGAGGACGACGCGTTCGGCCCGCAGGGCGCCACCGCGAAGCTGGAACAGCACATCGCCGCCATGCGCATCAAGGAGCAACTCACCTTCGAGGCAACCGGGCTGGAGGGAATCGCGCTGCGCTTCGGCCTCTTCTACGGCCCCGGCGGCACCGACGCCATCCTGCCCATGCTGCGCAAGCGGCAGCTCCCCGTGGCCGACGACCAGGGCCGGGTCCTGCCGTGGATCGACCTCGTCGACGCCGCGAGCGCGGTCGTCGCCGCCGTCGAACACGGCCGCCCCGGCCAGGCCTACAACATCGTCGACCGCACCCCGCTGGGGTTCGCCGCCCATGTCCGCGCCGTGGCCGAGCAGTTCGGCCTGCCGAAGCCGACGACCGTACCGCTGTGGCTGATGAAGCCCATGTCGTACGCGCACGCGATGATGCGGACGACCATGCGGGTGTCCGCGGCGAAGGCGGAGCGGGAACTGGGCTGGACCCCCGTCCATCCATCCAGTCACGACGGGCTGGCCGCGCTCAGGGCGACGACAGCCGCAGCCGCCCGAAGCGCGAACATGGGCCGAACGGAACGCAGTTGAGGGCCGGTCGGCCCACGCGGGCGAGAGCGCGGGAGGGCATGCTGAGGGTGTGGACGCAAGCCGTCCCGGGGGGACTGCCTCCCGTCGCGCTCGACTCTCCCGCGCCAAGCGCTCGGTCGAGGCGGCAGGCCCGCCGACCGCGGAGGGGAGCCGCGTCGGCGGGCCTGAACCCAACACCGCGCATCCGGCTTCCTCAGAGATCCAGCTGGTACTCCACCGCCCTGTGCGTGGGCAGATAGCCGAGCGCGTCGTTGATGCCGCGCATGGGCGCGTTGCTGTCGGCGGTGTCCGTGAGCAGGCCGTCGAGTTCCGGGTGGCGCCGGCGCGCCAGACGGATCGACTCCGCCTTCATCCAGAGCCCCAGGCCGTGGCCGCGGTGCTCGGGCAGCACGCCGGTGCCGTAGTGCTGGGCGTCGCCCCGGCCGTCGCCCGGCACGACGAGTTCGGAGAAGCCGACGACCGCACCGTCCGAGCGGTCCACCACCGCGACCGTGTGGAGCGACTCCCCGCGCTTCGCGACGGCTTCGGCCGCCGCCAGGACCCGCTCCACGTCCCATACGACGGTTCCGTAGTCGGTCCCCTCCATCGGCATGTCGTCCATGGCCCGCCGCGAGTTTGCGAAGGTCCGCGCCAGCTCGGGCGGCACGATGCCGTCCCAGTGCGTCAACTCGTAGCCAGGATGCGGCCGTTCGACGATCTCGGTGATCCGCGCGAGATCCACCTCGGCCATCGCGAGCCTGGCGTACGTCAGCGCCAGCACCCGGCGGAAGCCGCGCGCCGCCAGGAACACGTCACCGGGGGAGCCGGCTTCGGCCTGCGCGACGAGCGACCGCCGCCCGTCGTCCCGCGCCGCGGAGACGGCCGCGTCCAGCAGTGCGCTGCCCACACCCTGCCGCCGCTCGGCAGGGTGTACCGCGAGCTCCAACTCGGCGAGATGCTCCTGACCCTCCTTGGTGAACAACCGAAGGAAAGCGGAGCCCACGGGGGCTCCCTCGGTGCCGGAGGCGAGCCAGGCCAGGCGGCGGCTCGACGGTGTGGGCTCGGGATCGGTCAGCGGCGTGATGCGCGGCGGCAAGGTCTCTCCGTGGTGTCGGGTACGCGGGGGCGAAGCCCGCAGAACGTAGCCGTACCGGCGCGCCACCTGCAACGGAATTCGTCGCACGCGGCGGCACAGCTACGCACTGGCACACCGGTCCGCCCCACAGATGCGCCCACAGCTTCCGCGAACGCACCTACGAACGCACCCGTAAACCCATCCGCCGCGCCCGTCAGCGGCGCACCTTCGCCCGGTCCAGCGCCGCGACTCCCAGTGCCGCCAGCCCGATTTGGATGAGCCACTCGATCCAGTCGATGCCCTTGGTGTCGGCGACGCCGAACGCGGCGGCGATCCCCGCGCCGATGAACGCGGCCACGATGCCGACGGCGATCGTCCACAGGATGCCGATGCGCTGGCGGCCCGGAACGACGAGCCGGCCCAGTACGCCGATGATGATGCCGATGAGGATGGCACTGATGATGCCTGAGATCTCCATCTCCGCCCCTCTTTGTCGGTCCCCCGCAGTTATGTATGTGCCCCCAGGACGCGGAGGCACTCCGCTCCGCTTCGCGGCGCCCCGGGATGCGCTCCGATGCCCTCCTGTTCAGTCGCGGTTTCGCCATGTACCGTTCAATAATCTGTCGCGCGGTAGACCGCCAACTTCCGTTCTACGCGCGCAGACTTGGCGCCCGCACCGCCTCTCCCCACCCCTCACGGAGGTTTGCCGGATGCTCGGATTCAGAAGATCCCGCCACAGACTCACCACGGCGCTGGCCGTGTTCGGACTGCTCACCACGGGCGCCGTCGTCCAGGCGGCCACCGCCGCCCCCGCCCACGCGGCGACCACGCACCGCATCCTGTTCGACAACGGCCACGCCGAGACGGCGGGCAACGCCGACTGGATCATCTCCACCAGCCAGCCCGACCCGCTCGGCCAGGACTCCTCCCCGTCCGCCGAGACGGACTGGACCGGCGCGCTGTCCTCCTGGGGTGTGGCCCTGCAGAAGACCGGCAGCTACAGCCTCAAGACGCTGCCTTCGGGCTCCACCCTCAGCTACGGCGGTTCGGCCGCGACCGACCTGTCGAACTTCGACACGCTGGTGCTGCCCGAGCCCAACACGCTCTTCACCACGGCCGAGAAGACCGCGATCATGACGTTCGTGAAGAACGGCGGCGGCCTGTTCATGATCTCCGACCACACCGGCGCCGACCGCAACAACGACGGCGAGGACGCGGTCGAGATCCTCAACGACCTGATGACCAACAACAGCGTCGACAGCACGGACCCGTTCGGCTTCTCCATCGACTCGCTGAGCATCAGCTCCGACCACCCGAGCGCCATCAGCGACAGCACCAATCCGGTGCTGCACGGCTCGTTCGGCACCGTCACCAAGAGCCTGATCGCCAGCGGTACGACGGCCACCCTCAAGCCCGCCGACAACTCGGCCGTCAAGGGCCTGCTCTACCGGACCGGTTACTCCGGCAACACCGGCGCGTTCTTCGCGACCAGCACCTTCGGCAGCGGACGCGTCGCCTTCTGGGGCGACAGCTCGCCGATCGACGACGGCACCGGCCAGTCCGGCAACACGCTGTACGACGGCTGGAACGACACCGGCGCCACCAACGCGGCGCTCGCCCTGAACGCCACCGAATGGCTCGCGAGCGCGAGCGGCAGCGGTGGAGGCGGCGGCACCTGCACGGCCGCCCAGCTGCTCGCCAACCCCGGCTTCGAGTCCGGCAGTTCGTCCTGGACCGCGAGCAGCGGCGTGATCACCACCGACTCCGGCGAGGCCGCCCGCACCGGCTCGTACAAGGCCTGGCTGAACGGCTACGGCTCGGCCCACACCGACACGCTCTCCCAGTCGGTGACCATCCCGTCCGGCTGCTCGGCCACCCTGAGCTTCTACCTCCACGTGGACACGGCCGAGACGACCACCAGCACGGCGTACGACACCCTGAAGGCCCAGGTCCTCAACAGCAGTGGCACGGTGCTGTCGACCCTGGCCACGTACTCGAACCTGAACGCCGCCTCGGGGTACACGCAGCGCACCTTCAGCCTCGGCACCGCCTATGCCGGGCAGACGGTCACGATCAAGTTCACCGGCACCGAAGGCTCCACGCTCCAGACGTCGTTCGTCATCGACGACACGGCGCTCAACGTGAGCTGAGCACGAGATGACCGAGAAGGGCGGGCCCGAACCCACTGCCCGCCCTTCCCATCCCCTTCCGCCTACGTCGCCGGGACCGTCCTCTCGGGCGTGTTCCATCCCGAGACCCGCACATGAGCGGTCGACCCGTGCAGGTCGGCCGTCCTGTAGGTGGCCGTCAGGGTCGTCGACTCGCCGGGCCACAGGCTGACCTGGTTGTCGGACCACTGAACCGGCAGCACCGGCTTGCCCTGCGCGTCCACGAGGTGCGCATCGGTGAGGAGCGACGGCGTCTTCCCGGTCCCCGTGTTCCGTAGGGTGACCGTCGTGGTGGAGGTGCCGTCCGTACCGGAAGAGGTGGACGCGGTCGCCGAAACCGGCGCCTGCGCCATGGAGTTGAGCCCCTTGAGGTCCGCGTAGCTCGTCGTCGGCGTGTAGTACCAGTCGGTGTTGGCCCAGTCGAGCGTGTCCGGCTTCGTCGACAGCCAGTACACGTTGCGGCTGATCTCCTTGCCCTTGGGGTCGGTGAGGATCAGGCGTGCGAGATACGTCGTCGACAGTCCGCTCACCGAGGACGGCACCGTGAGCGCGGTGCTGTGCGCTCCGTCCCCGCCCACGCTCACCCCGGTCGCCGTCCTGTCGTACTTCTGCGCACCGTCGGTGGTGAAGAGCGTGACCCGGGCCGTCAGCCCGGAGGCGGCCGCGTGCCGGTTGTTCACCACCACGACCGAGCGGTTGTCGTACGAGTACTGGATGTGCAGTGGCTCATTGGCCTTCTTGGCGCCGAAGTAGGCACCGCCCTGGTCGAGGTAACGGTCCATCAGCTGCCAGTGCAGTGAGGTCCAGCCGCTGTTGAACATCCAGTAGACAACCCCGGTCGAGGGCTTCGAGGCGTCGGTGGCATTGCGCCCGTACGCCTCGTACTGCGCGCGCACGTTCTCGTACTGGGCGAGCTGTGCCTTGCGTACGTAGTCCGTGAGGCCGGTCGGTGCGCCGTAGCGGCCGGCCAAAGCGTTGTCGTAGATCTTGAGGGTGCCGAAGGTCGACGACGGCGAGCGGTGGTACTGCTTGGCGCCCGGGTTCTGCCAGAGGGTGTCGAGTTCGGCGGGGGACATCATGCGGCGCAGGGTGTCGAGCGTGGGGATGTCGGGGCCCCCGCTGGTCTCGGAGTTGAAGCCGGTGGCGCCGCCCTCGCGCTTGGCGTACCAGTAGTTCGGCGGAATCCAGTCGTACGGCCCGGTCATCTTCATGCCCGAACGGCCGGACACGGGCGATGATTTGTCGGAGGCGGCGGCGACCACGGGCGTCGGCCAGTCGGCGGCCTTCAGCGCGTCGAGGTAGTTCTTCTCGATCGTGGCGTCCGGTGCGAAGTCGCTGCCGATGAGGAACGAGATGACGCTCGGGTGGTCGCGCAGACGGGCGGCTTCGGCGGCCATCGACGCCTTGGCGACCGGGTAGTCGGCGGGGGTCCACTTCTCGCCCCTCTCGCTGCCGTTGACGTTGCCCTCCCACTTGTCGCAGCACTCCCAGCCGGGCAGCGTGAGGATGCCGTACTGGTCGGCGAGGTCGAAGAACTCGTCCGGCTCGATGTGCCCTTCCAGGCGGATGGTGTTGAGACCCAGGTCGAGCGCGTACTTCAGCCGGTCCTCGACGTACGTCCGGTTCCAGCGCAGGAACTCGTCGGGGGACCAGCCGCCGCCCTTGATCAGCAGCTTGCGGCCGTTGATGCTGTACTGCCGGGCGCCGTCGGAGTTGAGCGGCGCCTTCACGTCGCGGATGCCGAAGTCCTCGTGCGCGGTGTCCGAGGGGGTGCCGGCGACCGAGGCGGTCAGATCGAGGCCGTACAGGGGCTGTCCGCCCATGCCTGCCGGCCACCACACCTTCGGTGATTCCAGGTGCAGGCCGGGGGAGTCGGCCGGTGTGAAGGTGACCGTCTTCGTCTCGTGCGCGGCGAGCGGGACGGTCTTGGTGAACGACGTCGATCCGATGGTGCCGGAGACGGTGGCCGTGACGGCGGTGTCCGTCTCGTTGCGCGCCTTCGCCTTGACCGTCAGGTCCGCGGAGGCGAGCGAGGGGACGGCGAGCTTGGTCACCACGTGTGCGTCGCGCAGCGCGACCGGGCCGCCGCGGCGGACGAGGACGTCGCGGACGATGCCCATGTTCTCGTCGGGCGGCGGCTGCAGCCAGTCGAGCCAGCCCATGGTCAGGTTCTTGTCGGGCTCGTTGGGCTGGATGCGGAAGGCGACCGTGTTGGTGCCCGCTCGCACCAGTGAGGTGATGTCCAGCTCGTGGTGTGTGTAGGCGCCCGCCACGTCCGCGGCCTTGGCGACCTGCTTGCCATTGACGTAGACGTCGGCCGCCGAGATGACCCCGCTGAAGTCCAGGTAGCTGCGCTCGGAGGTGTCGGCGACCGTGAAGTCGGAGCGGTACCACCAGGGCACGGCGAAGTCGTCCTTCGGGATCTTCCGCTGGTTCGTCGAATAGAACGGGTCCGCGTACTTGCCGTCCGCGAGCAGTGCCGCGAGGACGGTGGAACGGGAGCCCGCCGGATACCAGCCGCTCGCCGGATAGCCGGGAGTCGAGACGTCGGCCGCCGGGTCGGTGACCTTGGCGGTCGACTGGATCGCGTACCTGGTGAGCGCGGTGGTACTGCCCGCCGAGGAGGCCGCCTTGGTGGCGGGGGCGTGCCGGGCGGTGGCCGGTCCGGTGTCATGGGCTCCGGCCCACGCGCTCGTGGACAGGGTGCACATCAGGCCCAGGGCGACGGCGGCCGTGGCGCTGCGTCGTCGTGAGGCAGGGCGGTGGGACACGGTGGTCTCCTTGGGGGGTGGGGGAGCATCCGCGCTTCGGCACTGCAAGGTGGCAAGCTTCGACATGTAAGTTAGGAAACTTTACTAACTCGCCCACAAGCTAGGCGGCTGAGTAAGCCATGTCAATCACCGCAGGGCAGCGCGGTCCGCTCGGACAGGTGCGCTCCGCTCGCAGGGGCGCGTGCCGCTCAGGAGGCAGACCGGCGCTCGAACACCACATCACGCGCCGTCCCCAGCGCCGTCGCCACCGCACCGAGCAGCACCGCGTCCTCACCCAGTCGGCTGGGCACGATCTTCGGGCGCAGCGGCGTGAGGGTGCGCAGCGTCTCGCGCACCGGAGGCAGCAGCAGATCGACGCTGTGGCCCACGCCCCCACCGAGGACCACCAGATCCGGGTCGAGCACCGCGGCCGCCGCCGCCACCGTGTGCGCGATCCGCTCGCCCTCCAGTCGCACCGCCTGGACCGCGGCGGGATGTCCCTCGCGCGCCGCGTCGAAGACGGCCTTCGCGGTGAGCTGCCCGGTCATGCCGAAGTGCCGCGCCGCCTCGACGACGGCCACACCCGACACCGCGTCCTCCAGCGTCTCCGGCTTCTGCTGCCCCGGCCACGGCAGGAACCCGATCTCCCCGGCCCCGCCGTGCGCCCCGGTGAACAGCCGCCCCTCGCTGACGACGCCCATGCCGAGACCGGTGCCGATCATGATGTACGTGAACAGACGGCTGCCCGCGCCGACGCCGTAGGTGTACTCGCCGAGCGCCGCGAGGTTGGCGTCGTTGTGCACCTCCAGCGGGATGCCCAGCTCCTCGCGCATCCGGTCGAACAGGCCCGCGCGCCCCCACCCGGGCAGATGCATCGCGTAGCGCACCCGGCGCCGCTTCTCGTCGTACACGCCCGGCGTGCCCACCACGGCGTGGGCCACCTCGTCCGCGCCGACACCGGAGTTGGCGACGACCTGGTGGGCCGTTGCGACCACCAGGTCGGCCATGGCGCCGGAGGTGCGGGCCCGGTTGCGTACGTCGGCCCGCGCGACCACGGCGCCGTCCAGATCGGCGACCGCGACGCGCAGCCAGCTGCGGCCGATGTCGATGCCGAGGGCGTAACCGGCCGCGGGGTCAGGGGCGTACAGGACCGCGACCCGGCCGCGCTCCGGGGCGTGGGTGCCGACCTCGTGGACCAGTCCGGCCTCCTCCAGGGCCGCGAGCGCGCTGGAGACCGTCGGCTTGGACAGCCCCGTCTCACGGGCGAGCTGGGCACGCGAGGCGGCGCCCGCGGTGCGCAGCCGGTCGAGGAGCAGCCGCTCGTTGGTGCTGCGCAGCCGCTGGCGGTTCCAGGGCTGTTGCGGCTGCTCTGCGGCGTCGCTGGCGGGCATCGCACCATTCTCACGCATGGGGGACACCCTCTTGACGCATCTAGTAAGGCTCCTTAACTTTATCGCCCAAGTCAGCCTCGCCGGGCGAGCCAAGGGGAGCCCAGCGTCGGCCGGTCACCCGCCGCCCTTGTTCCGTCGGCCGCCACTGAGGTCGGTCGTCACCTCGTACCTCTCCCCGCGTCTTGCTTCAGGAGGACCCATGTCAGGTAGCCCGCCGCCCAACGGCGGTTTCGTCCGCCGCGTCGGCCTGTTCCAGGCCACCGCCATCAACATGAGCCAGATGTGCGGCATCGGGCCGTTCGTGACGATCCCGCTGATGGTCGCGGCGTTCGGCGGCCCGCAGGCCGTCATCGGCTTCGTCGCCGGCGCGCTGCTGGCCCTCGCGGACGGGCTCGTCTGGGCCGAGATGGGCGCGGCGATGCCCGGCTCCGGCGGCAGTTACGTCTATCTGCGCCAGGCCTTCCAGTACCGCACCGGGCGCCTGATGCCGTTCCTGTTCGTGTGGACGGCCATGCTCTTCATCCCGCTCATCATGTCCACCGGCGTGGTCGGCTTCGTCCAGTACCTGGGCTATCTGGCCCCCGACATGGGCAAGACCACCGGGGACCTCATCGGGCTCGGCATCGTCGCCCTCGTGGTGATCCTGCTGTGGCGCGGCATCGAGCACATCGCGCGGATCACCGCCGTGATGTGGGCGGTCATGATCACCTCAGTGGTCCTGGTGATCCTCGCCGCGGCCACTGACTTCAGCGCGCACCTGGCCTTCACCTACCCGGCGCACGCCTTCGAGCTGAGCAGCAGTCACTTCTGGGTCGGTTTCGCCGCGGGCCTGACCATCGGCATCTACGACTACCTCGGCTACAACACCACCGCGTACATGGGCGCCGAGATCAAGGACCCGGGCCGCACCCTGCCCCGTTCCATCGTCTTCTCCATCCTCGGCATCATGGCGATCTATCTGCTGCTGCAGATCGGCACGCTCGGTGTCATCGACTGGCACCGGATGACCGACCCCGGTGACATCGCCGCCACGTCCGTGGCCTCCGCCGTCCTGGAGAAGACCTGGGGCAAGGGCGCCGCCGACACGGTCACGGTCCTCATCCTCATCACCGCGTTCGCCTCGGTCTTCACCGGCCTGCTTGGCGGCTCCCGGGTGCCGTACGACGCCGCCCGGGACCGGGTCTTCTTCCGCCCGTACGCCAAACTGCACCCCAAGCACCGCTTCCCGATGCTGGGCCTCGCGACCATGGGCGTCATCACGGCGATCGGGTTCCTCATCGGCCGCCACACCGACCTGGCCACGCTCATCCAGCTGCTCACCACCGTCATGGTGATCGTCCAGGCGCTGGCCCAGGTGGTCGCCCTCTCGGTGCTGCGCAAGCGGCAACCGCAACTGCGCCGCCCGTACAAGATGTGGCTCTATCCCGTGCCGAGCTTCCTCGCCCTCGCGGGCTGGCTCACCATCTACGGATACGCGGACAAGAACTCCCCGGGCCGCCACCCCATCGAATGGTCCCTGGCCTGGCTCGCCCTCGGCTGTATCGCCTACGTCGTCTGGGCCCGCTTGGAGAAGGTGTGGCCCTTCGGACCGAAGGAGATCACCGAGGAGTACCTGACCGCGCCGACGCCGGACGCGGAGCCCGCGGGGACGTGACGCACGGGCGCCCGCCCCTTTCAGAGACCGGAGCGCATCCACCCGGTGGCGGCCACGACCTCGCGCGCGATGTCGATCACCGCGCGGTCGTCGGTCGCCACCCGCACGGTGTCCGCGGGCGCCCGCTCGTCCAACAGCCGTGCCTTGTCGGCGCTGTTCTTCAGTTCCCGCTCCAACTCGGAGCCGATTTCCCGCCCCTCGAGCCGCCGGGCCGTGGTCTCGTCGGTGGCGGTCAGCAGCACGCGTACGAGGCGTGTGTCCGCTCCCATCGCCCGCTCGAACAGGCCCGCCGACTCGGCCAGCACACTCAGCGTGTTGGTGTAGACGAGCCGCCGGTAGCCCAGCTCGGCGAAGTTCCCCCACACCGCGCGGAGATTCCGCTCGGTGACCGCGGCGCGGTGCGGGTCGCCCTCCGGCGCCGGGTGCACCTGTCCCATGAAGTCGCCCTCGATCACCGCGTGGGGGACCTCCGCGGCCCGCAGCCGGGCCGAAACCTCCCACCCGACTGTGGACTTGCCGACGCCCGCGCGCCCGCCGATGAGCAGTACCTCCGCGTGGGCGGTCGAGCGCCGCGTCATCGGCGGCGCCCTTCGCCGAGCACGCCGTCGCTCTGCCCTTCGCTCAGCACGTCCTCGCCGTCGAGGTGGCTCCAGGTCCGCAGGACGACCTCCCGGCCTTTCGCCGTCCGAACGATCGGCTCGTCGTCGGTCAGCGCGAACCCGGCCGCCTTGGCGACCGCCTCGCTCGCCCCGTTCCCCTCCTCGATGCACAGCACCACACGCCGCCCTCCGACACGACGACGCGCGAAGCGCACCACGAGCCGGACCGCGCGGGTCGCGAGCCCCCGGCCCCGGTAGGCGGGTCCCACGCCGTAGGCGAGTTCGAGGTCCCGCTCGTCCGTCGCGCTGCGGAACAGCAGGATCTCACCCTGCGGAGGCCCGCCGTCCGTGGTGATGGCCAGCTGCACCGTCCGCCCCTCGGCGGCTTGCTGCTCGGCGGCGGCGAGGTACGCCCGCGCGGCCTCGGCGTCGAACGGCGACGGGACCGGCGTCCACCGGTCGATCTCGGGATCGTCGTAGAGCGCCACGAGGTCCGCCACGTCGTCGGCGGTCCACTCGCGCAGCTGCAGCCCCAGCCCTTCGATGTGCAGCGGCCTGGGGAAGTCGAACGTCGCTCGGTTGTCCATCAGTTGATCCTGCCGTGCGGAACAGGTGGCGGCAAAGGGGCTCCCGCGAGGTACGGGCTCGGCCTTGCGGCGCACCGCACCGCCGCGCGGATCTCATCCGCCGGATCTCCTTGGTGGTACGGCCGTTCCGAGGGCTCGATGCCATCGAGGAACTCCTGATAGCGGAGCGCGTACGTGAGATGGGCGAGCGGTTCGGCGAGGGCGAGGGCGCGCGCCGGGTCGGCCGTGGGGACCCGTGCCTGCCACGCGTCGATCCAGGCGCGGGCGGCCTGCGCGCGGCGCGACTCGGGAAGGAAGTCCTGGGCGCGCAGTCCGTCCAGCACCGGGTTGCCCCAGTGGGCGTCGGCGAAGTCCACGATCACGGGCGGACCGCCGTCACTGCGCCAGTTGCCGGGATGGAAGTCGCCGTGCACGAGCGTGTCGGGCAGCCCGCACTCGGCGAGGAGGTCCCAGCGGTCCATCAACTCCCTTGCGAAGGCGAGCTCTTGACCGCTCAGCTCCCGCGCGACCGGTCCGTCGAGCAGCTCGCGCAGCTGCCCGGTGAGGACGGGCGCCCGCCAGTCCCGGATGCCGGGCGGACGCCCCGACTCTCGCGCCGCGAGCGCCACCTGCGCCGCCACAAAGCGCCCCACGACGGCGCTGACCGTGTCGGACGACGCCTGCCAGCAGTCCTCGCCGGGGATGTGCTCCATCAGCATGCGATGCTCGCCGCAGCCGAGGAGCGTCGCGACCAGGCCCGGGGCGACCTGCGCGAACGCGCCGACGACCGTGGACTCGTCGGCCGCGAAGTGCGGGGTCGTCTTGAGCCAGACGGTGCCCCGCGCGGTGGGCAGGCGGAAGAGCCCGGCCAGGTTCCAGGTACGGCGCTGCTCGACCGGGCCGGTCACCGGCCGCCCCGCCGAGGCCAGCGTGACGGTCGCCCAGTCGAGGAGTTCGCGCAGGCCGTCCGCCCGCGCCCACGGTGAGCGGAACACCTCGTGGCCGGTCAACAGGCCCACATCGACGGGGCGTTGGTCGAGTGTGCTGGGCGCCGGACGCTCCAACGCCTCGACGTGGTACGTCACATGACCGTCCCGTCCGCCCGCACCGCCGTCGATATCCACGAGACGCAGGACCAGTACGGGTACGCCGAGCAGCGCCTCCAGCCGCGCGATGACCGGCTCCACCTCGGACCACCACGGGATGTCGACAGGGAAGGGGCCGGCCACACCGAGGAAGTCCTCGCCCGAGGTCACCCATGCGCTCACGGTTCGACTCACGGCGCCAGTGTGATCGGCCACGGTCGCTCCTGGCGAGCGAATATCCAGGCTCCGCAAGTGGGTTGCTCTATAGGACTGACAGCGCTACCGTCCAGTAAGTTGTTCCACGGGGCAGCAGGACTCGGAACAGCAGGACACAGACGCAGGACTCACTGGAACCCGCTGGGCGTGAGGAGCCGATGGGCGTGGCCGACACCGGACAAGAGACCTGGCAGACCTCCGCGTGCATCCTCTGCGAGTGCAACTGCGGCATCGAAGTACAGCTGGACGGACGGCGGTTGGCCCGTATCCGCGGCGACAAGCAGCACCCCGCCTCGGCCGGCTACACCTGCGAGAAGGCCCTGCGCCTCGACCACTACCAAAACGGCCGCCACCGGCTCACCTCCCCACTGCGCCGCCGCGCCGACGGGACGTACGAGGAGATCGACTGGGACACCGCGCTCTGCGAGATCGCCGAGCGACTGACGGCCCTGCGCGACGAGCACGGCGGCGAGAAGATCTTCTTCTACGGCGCCGGGGGCCAGGGCAATCACCTCGGCGGTCTGCACACCAAGGCGCTCCAAGCGGCCCTCGGCAGCCCCTACTTCTCCAACGCGCTCGCCCAGGAGAAGACCGGCGAGATGTGGGTCGACGCGAAGCTGTACGGCGGCCACACGAAAGGCGACTTCGAGCACGCCGAAGTCGTCGTCTTCCTCGGCAAGAACCCCTGGCAGTCGCACAGCTTCCCGCGGGCCCGGCCGACCCTGCGCGCCCTCGCCAAGGACCCCGACCGCTCGATGATCGTCCTCGACCCGCGGCGCAGCGAGACCGCCGCGCTCGCCGACTACCACCTCCAGGTACGCCCGGGCACGGACGTGTGGTGTCTGGCCGCCCTGCTCGCCGTCATCGTCCAAGAGGGCCTGTACGACGCCGAGTTCATCGAGGAGCACACCACGGGGACCGGTCCGGTGCTCGACGTGCTGGCCGACGTGCCGGTCACGGAGTACGCGGCCCGCTGCGGAGTGAACGAGGAACTGCTGCGGTCCGCGGCGCGCCGCATCGGGACCGCCGCGAGCGTCACGACGTACGAGGATCTGGGCGTGCAGCAGGCGCCGCACAGCACCCTGGTGTCGTATCTGAACAAGCTGCTGTGGATCCTGACCGGGAACTTCGGGCGGCCCGGCACGATGTTCCTGCACTCCGCCTTCGCCGCGCTCGCCGGCGGCAGTGGGAAGTCCGGCCGGGGGCGGCGCACCCCGGTCACCGGAGCGAAGATCATCTCGGGTCTGGTGCCGTGCAACTCCATCGCCGAGGAGATCCTCACCGATCATCCCGACCGGTTCCGGGCGATGTGGATCGAGAGCGCCAACCCGGCCCACTCGCTCGCCGATTCACGCGCCTTCGCCGAGGCGCTGGACGCGCTCGACCTGGTGGTCGTCGTCGATGTGGCGCTCACCGAGACCGCCCGCCGTGCGGACTACGTCCTGCCCGCGGCCAGCCAGTTCGAGAAGTGGGAGGCGACCTTCTTCAACACCGAGTTCCCGCACAACGCCTTCCAGCTCCGGCCGCCCGTCCTCGACCCGCTGCCCGGCACCCTTCCGGAACCCGAGATCTACGCCCGCCTGCTGCGCCGCCTGGGCGCCGCCGACGAGGAGCTCCTGACCGCCCTCACCAAGGCTGCCCACACCTCGCGCACCGCCTTCGGCCAGGCCTTCTTCGCCGCCCTCGGCGAGGACCCGACGCTGCTCGGCCTCGCCCCGTACCTCCTGTACGAGACGCTCGGCACCGCACTCCCGGAGGGGCACCGCGCCACGGCTCCGGTCTGGGGACTGGCCCAGCTGTGCGCGATGACGTACCCGGACGCCGTGCGCCGCGCCGGGTTCGCCGACGGGGACGCCCTCTTCGACGCGATCGTGGCGACGCCCTCCGGGGTCACCTTCACCGTCGACGACTGGGACGACGTATGGAACTACGTGCGCCGCCCCGACCGCCGCTTCACGGTGGAGGTCCCCGAACTGATCGAGGAACTGAGGGAGTTGGGCGACCCTGCAAATCCCCTCACGACAGACGAGTATCCGCTGGTCCTCTCGGCGGGCGAGCGCCGCTCCTTCACCGCCAACACCATCTACCGCGATCCGGCCTGGCGCCGCCGCGACGCCGAAGGCGCCCTGCGCGTCAGCCCGGCCGACGCCGACCGCCTCGGCCTGGCCACCGGCTCCACGGCCCGCCTGCACACCGAACGCGGCAGCGCCGACGTGGTCGTCGAGGTGACCGACATGATGCGCGAAGGGCACATCTCCCTGCCCAACGGCCTGGGAGTCGACCACCCCGACCACGGCAGGGTGGGCGTCGCCCCCAATGACCTCACCTCCCTCCACCACCGCGACTGGCTGGCCGGAACCCCCTGGCACAAGCACGTTCCGGCACGCCTGGAGGCGACGGGCTCGCTCTAGGCGGGCGGCAGACGACGTGGCGTGCGGTGAGGCTGGCCTCGCCGCGCCCGGTGTCCTGTGAATCCTGAGAAATCGGCGCCGGCCCCTGCCTTCACTCCCTCCGAGCTTGACATGCAAGTAATTGCCTGCATAACGTTGAGTGTGCGATCAGAGAGTGACTCCGCCATGGACCAGGTCTTCAAGGCGCTGGCTGACGGGACCCGACGGCAGCTTCTCGACCGGCTGCACGAGCACAGCGGTCAGACGCTGGGGGAGCTGTGCGAGCGCATCGACATGACACGTCAGTCGGTGACGCAGCACTTGGCCTTGCTGGAGGCCGCCAATCTCGTCAGCACGGTGCGGCGGGGGCGGGAGAAGCTGCACTACCTCAATCCCGTGCCACTCCACGAGGTCCAGGAACGGTGGATCGACAAGTTCGAGCGCCCACGCCTGCGCGCGCTGAGCGCCGTGAAGCAACGAGCCGAGGAAACCATGACCGACAAGCCGAACTTCGTCTACGTCATCTACATCCAGAGCACGCCCGAGAAGGTCTGGGACGCGCTCACCGACGCCGACCTGACCGCCGCGTACTGGGGCCACGGCAATGTCTCGGACTGGCAGCCGGGCTCCCGTTGGGAACACCGGCGCACGGACGGCTCGGGCATCGCCGACGTGGTCGGTACCGTCGTGGAGAGCGAGCGGCCGACCCGCCTCGTCACCACGTGGGCCTCGCCCGAGGACGAGGGGCAGGAGGACAAGTACTCCCGCGTCACTTACGACATCCAGCCGCACGCCGACATCGTCCGGCTGACGGTGACACACGAGGACCTGGCCGACGAGGGCGCGCTGAGCGACGTCAGCTCCGGCTGGCCGGCGGTGCTGTCCAACCTGAAGTCCGTGCTCGAGACCGGCAGTCCGCTGCCGCAGGAGCCGTGGCTGGTGCCGGGCCGCTGAACCGGCGGGGATGAGCCGTTGGGTCGGCGGAGATGAGCCGTTGGGCCGGCGGGGATGAGTCCCTGAATCGGCCTCGATGAGCCGCTGAGAAAGCCGCGATGGGCAGCGGGGCCGGCCGGCATCAAGGAGCCGGCCCGCGCTCGGCGGGCCGGCCTGCGGATTCCCTCCGCTTCTTCCTTCCCCTTCTCCCTTCCGCGTTCCTCCGCTTCGTTCTGTGCTGCCGGGGCTACGCCCGGGAAGTGACCCTCGCCGCCGTGAGCGCGCACAAGGCCCCCAGCACAACGGCCAGTGCGCCCATGATGATGTTGTTGATCACGACTCCGGCGTCCGGGCTGGTGCCGACGATCCACGGTGCGATGATCAGCCATGTGCCCATCGCGCAGATGGCCCAGCTCAGGCCGTACATCCTCTCCGGCGTGACGGTGAATCCGAGGGCCAGCAGGCCGATCGCGATACCCATGATCAGGTTGTGCGTCGCCAGGGCGGGCTGGCTTGTCGTGTAGTGGAGTATCCACGGGGACACGGCGCAGTACAGACCGAGCAGGAACACCGGCCCGTCCACGAGCGCCACATCGCGACCACCGAGCATGCGGTCATACCGAGCCCGCATTTCGGATACATCAGGGTGGCTGGTGATGTCACCCCTGGGGTGCGAGACGTCAGCCATGACTCGTCTCCTTCGAGCTCTTTCGATCTCTGCGGCCCGACCGCGACAGGTGCGGTATACGGTGAGCGCCGCGTACATCCATTCTGCGCTTATTTCTTCTTTATGTGTAGAGCCGGCGGGGTCGTGGAGGCGTGAGTGACGGGCTCCGCCGCTCCATGGGGCCGATGAGACAGCCTCGCGAGGCGACAAGGTCGCCTCATGGAGCGATGAGCAGGCGGGCGATGGCGCGCCGGGCCCGCGTGGGCGCCTGCGGATCGCGGTGCAGCTGGATGGACTGATTGGCCGCCAGGGCTACGCCGTTGAGCTCGAAGACGAGCTGATCCACGTCGGTGCGCTCGGGGAGTTCGCGGTTCTCGACCGCGGTCTTCAGCTCCGACGCCACGTACGCCGACCATGCGGCGAGCGCCTCCAGTACCGCGTCGCGGACCGGGCCGGGGCGGCCGTCGAACTCGCTCGCCACCGAGGTGAGGAAGCAGCCCCCGTGGCCCTCTTTCTCGGACATGTAGTCGATCCACTCGTCGAAGGCGCGCGCCAGCCGCTCGCTACCGGGCCTGGCGCCCAGCGCGCGGGCCGGCACCCGCAGCCGGAACCGCCCGACCGCCGCGTCCAGAACGGCGAGTTGCAGTGCTTCCTTGCTCCCGAAGTGGCCGATCACGCCAGCCTTGCTCATCGCCAGATCGGTCGCGAGACGGCCGATGGTGAGGCCTTCGAGGCCCTCGGCGGAGGCCAGCGCGAGGGCGCTCTCGATGATCCGGTCGCGGGTGGCGGCGGTTTCGGCAACGGACTTGCGCGGGCTCATGACACCACTTTAACCTCACGACCGTTCGCCATTAGCTAACGATCGTTCGTTACCTAAAGGCGGGCTTCAGTGCGATGCCGTGCCGGTGCCAGGGCGGCGGCATCCAAGGGCGCGCGAAGGGACTCATCGTGAAGATCCACCACCTGAACTGCGGTTCCCTGCGGACGATCGACACCGAGGAGGGGAGCCTGCCCGCGGTCTGTCACTGCCTGCTCGTCGAGACCGACCGCGACGGACTCGTCCTGGTCGAGAGCGGCATCGGTACGGCCGATGTGGCGCGGCCGGAGGAGAGCCTCGGCGCGGAGTTCCTCGGCCGGGCCCAGCCCGTCCTCGACCTGGGGGAGACCGCGCTGCACCAGGTCACCCGACTCGGATTCCGGCCCGAGGACGTCCGGCACATCGTGCTCAGCCATCTCGACCTCGACCATGCGGGAGGCCTGGCCGACTTCCCCTGGGCCAAGGTGCATCTGAGCGAGGCGGAGCACCGCGCGGCGATGGCGGCACCCGGCGCCCACCCTGAGGACCGTCTGCGCTACCGTCCGGCCCAGTGGGCGCACCGGCCGCACTGGGTCACGTACGCGCAGCCACAGGGCGACCCCTGGTTCGGGTTCGACGCGGTCCGCCCGCTGGAGGGCCTGGACGCGGAGATCCTGCTCGTCCCGCTCGGCGGCCACACCCGCGGGCACAGCGCCATAGCCGTCGAGGACAGCGGCCGCCGGCTCCTGCACTGCGGCGACGCCTACTACTTCCACCGCGAAATCGACCCCGACCACCCCCAGGGCCACCCCGGCATGGACATCCTCCAGCAACTCACCGAGGTGGACCGGCCGCTGCGGCTCGGCAACCATGCCCGGCTGCGCGAACTGGTACGTCTGCACGGCGACGAGGTCGACGTCTTCAGCGCGCACGACCCGTGGGAACTGGCGCGGTACACCGCTGGAGCCGGGGGTGGGCAAGCCGAGTGAGGGCAAGCCGCCGGCGCGCGGGGTGCGACGGCGGCGGCTCAGTCGATGTGTCGGCGGCCGCTCGCTCGATGTGCGGGCGGCCGCTCACCGAGGCGCTGTGGCTGCTCACTCGAAGGGCCGGTGGCTGCTCACCCCACCGTTGGTGTGGGTGTCGCGGACGGCGAGGAACCGTCCGCGGGCGGAGTGAGCACCACGGTCGGCTCGCCCGGCTGGGGCGGCGGAGGCGTGAGGTCGTGAGCGGGAAGCTTCGGGTTGGAGGTCTCCTGGAACAGCACCTGATCGAAGTTGACCAGCCCGGTCTTCTCCATCACCGTGATGTGGTCCAGCACCGTGTCGTTGGCCTGGTCGGCGAGTTGACGTACCAGCGTGTTCTCGGTCGTGGCCCGGATCTTCGCGATGACCGGGAAGATCTGCCCGTGGGTCACTCGCAGGATGTTGGCGAGGTCGCTGTCGAACTGCTTGCCGCTGTCCCCGCTCAACGTCGCCACGAAACCCTGCTGTTGCGGAGACGGCTTGTTGGGCAGTGTGATGCCGAGTTGAGTGGCGACCTTGCGGCAGGTGGCATCCAGCGCCGCATGCCCCTTGACGAGGTGTTGACCGGCGGTCCTGACCGCCGGGGTGGTGCCCTTCTGCAGGGCCAATTGCCCGGAGGGGAATTCCCACAGCCCGGCCGCCCGCACCTTGACGACGAAGTCGCGGTCGGCCTCGGTCAGCGGGCCCGACGCGGTGGTGGCGATCACGCGGCTCGGGGAGCTGGACGTGTTCTGCAATCCGAGCACGGCGGGGTAGGCGAGCGCGGCGAGGGTCATGGTCAACGCACCGGCCACGAAGAGGGTTCCCATGTTCCGTGCAATGCGCATTGAGCCTCCTGGGCGGGGCGGCAGCCCAGAGCCGGACGCTCTGTTGAGCCGCGTGGTGGATCCGGTGCGGGTGGATCCGGTACGGGTGGTTCGGACGCCCACGAGTACGGCCGTACGCGCGAGCGAAATCTTTACTCCGGGTAAAATCCGCCCGCCGTCCGCCGTCCGCCGTCCGCCGCCCGCCGATGGGACCCTCGCCTCTCCACTCCGATCGAGCGGGGGCACCCCCACCGGGCTGGAGATCCACCCCAATCTCTGGGCCGGGATCGGCCTGGTCCGTGGCTGCGCGGGCACGGCCCTCGTCGGCAGCCACGACGAGGGCACCTGGAGGAGGCCTACTGGTTCGGCGAGGGCGCGTTGCCACGACTGGCCGCTCAGGGCCTGTGGCAGCACCCGTTCGCCCAGCCCGCCGCCCCCGCGGCGCAGGTGCCTTTCGCGAGCTAGCCAGCGACCGACAGTGATCCGAGGTGCGCCCCGCGCACCTCGGCCGTCTGCCCCTGCACCAGCAGGAACATCCCTTCCCGCGCCAGCCGTTGGGCCGGACTGCCCAGGTCCATGGCTCGGCCGCCCCCGGCCACGACCGCCGCGGTCGTGGCCGCGCGCATCACGTCGTACGCTCGCATCTTGGCCGCCAGCCGCTCCTCGATCCGCTCGGTCGGCACCGGGTGATCGGCCAGCTCGTACGCCCGCCGCCGCACCTCATCGAGGCGGGCGCGCAGCGCACGCGCGGTCTCCTTCGCGGCAGGATCGCCGTCCGGCGAGTCCAGCAGGTCGACCGCCGCCGCGGTGATGCCGAAGACGGCCGGTGAGGCGTTGGTGTTCTTCGGGCGATCGGTGGCCGCCCAGGTCTCGTACGGGGTGCGCAGGGCCACCGCGTCGTCGGGCAGCCACAGGCCGTCCAGCTCCAGCGAGACCGTCCGCGCAGCGGTGAGCGCGGCGAGCCGCATCGGAGGGGAGGGGCGCAGGCCGGGCTGCTCGCGCGCCTCGGTGAACGCGAACAGTGCCTCGTCCGCGTCCGTCACCCCCGCGAGCAGCATCACGTCGTTGAGCCCCCAGCCCGTGTACCAGGGCACCGTCCCCTCGAAGCGCCAGCCGCCGCGCTCCCGGGTGACACGGACCGGGACACGGGGATGGGCCCGCAGTTGGGCGTACGCGACCCCGGACAGCAGCTCCCCCTGCGCGAGCGGGCCCAACAGCCGTTCCCTCACCGGGAGTTCACTCTTGGCCAGGGTCATCACCGGTGTGTGGTGCTGGGTCTGCACGAACCACGTCGAGCAGCACGCCCCGGCCAGGATCTCGGCGATCTCCCGGGCCACCGCCGCGGGCGCCGCCGATCCTCCGTACTCCACGGGCGCGTTCACCCCGAGGAGCCCCGACCGCTTGACCGCCTCGATGCTGCTCGCCGGCACGCCCTCCTGGTCCACGCGCTCCGCCTGGGGCGCCAGCACCTCGGACGCCAGCCGCTCGGCCCGGGTGACGAGCGGGTGCGGTGGGGTGGTCATCGAAAAGATCTCCCGCTGTCGTCGTGGTGTGTGTCGATCCGGCGGTCTCCCGTTCGTGTAGTCAGTGAGAGACCACCCAGTAGTCAGTGAAGACCACCCTGTAGTCAGTGAAGACCACCCTGTAGTCGGTGAAAGACCACCCAGAGCGAGAGTCCCCCAGAGAGGACACATCATGAAGTACTACCTCTTGAGCGTGATGCAGCCGCAGGGCGACCCGCCCCCGCCCGAGGTCCTGGAAGAGATCATGCACAACCTCGACGTCTTCCACGCGGAGCTGCGCGAGGCCGGTGCCTGGGTGTTCGCCGGGGGACTGCACGGGCCGGAGACGGCCACCGTGCTGCGGGCCAAGGGCGGGGACGTCCTGGTCACCGACGGCCCGTACACCGAGAGCAAGGAGTATCTGGGCGGGATCTGCCTCATCAAGGCCCCCGACCTCGACGCGGCGCTCGACTGGGGCCGCAAGGCGACCCTGGCGACGACCCTCCCCATCGAGGTGCGGCCGTTCATGCACGAAGCCGAGGACTGATGGCCGCCACCGCCGCGGAGATCGAGGCCGTCTTCCGTGCCGAATACGGCCGCGCGGTCGCCGTCCTCATCCGCTTCCTCGGCGATATCGACCTGGCCGAGGAAGCGGTGCAGGACGCGTTCACCACGGCGGTGCAGAAGTGGGCCGAGACGGGCATACCGCCGAGCCCGGCCGGATGGATCATCACCACCGCCCGCAACCGGGCCATCGACCGGCTGCGCCGCGAGTCCACGCGAGCGGCCCGGCACGCCGAGGCGGCCCAGCTGTACGCACCGGACGAACCGCCCGAGGAGGGCCCCGTGCGCGACGACCGGCTCCGCCTGATCTTCACCTGCTGCCACCCCGCGCTTGCCACCCAGGCCCAGGTCGCCCTCACCCTGCGCCTCCTCGGCGGCCTGACCACCCCGCAGATCGCCCGCGCCTTCCTCGTGCCCGAGCCCACCATGGCCCAGCGCCTGGTCAGGGCCAAGGCCAAGATCCGCGACGCCCGCATCCCCTACCGCATCCCGCGCGACGCCGACCTCCCGGACCGCGTCAGGGGAGTGCTGGCGGTCGTCTACCTCATCTTCAACGAGGGATACGGCGGCCGCGCGGACCTCTGCGCCGAGGCCCTGCGCCTCGGCCGCCTGCTGGCCGACCTCATGCCCGACGAGCCCGAGGCCCTCGGCCTGCTCGCGCTGATGCTCCTCATCGAGGCCCGCCGGCCCGCCCGCACGACACCCGACGGCGACTTGGTCCTCCTCGCCGACCAGGACCGTTCTCTGTGGGACCGCGCCCTGATCGCCGAGGGCCAGTCCCTCGTACGCCGCTGCCTGCGCCTGAACCGGCCGGGCCCGTACCAGATCCAGGCCGCGATCAACGCCGTACACAGCGACGCCCCAACCGCGTCCGCCACGGACTGGTGCCAGATCCTCCAGCTGTACGACCAGCTCATGGCGCTCGCGCCGAGCCCGGTCGTCGCCCTCAACCGGGCCGTCGCGGTGGCCGAGGTCGAAGGGCCGGAGCCGGCCCTCGCCCTCGTGGACGCGCTCGACCTCGACGGCTACCACGCCTTCCACGCCGTACGCGCGGATCTGCTGCGCCGTCTCGACCGCCGCACCGAGGCCGTGCAGGCGTACGAGGCGGCCATCGCGCTCACCGAGAGCGCGGCGGAGCGCGCCTACCTCGAACGGACCCGGGCCGCGCTCGTACGCGACTGAGTCACACGCTGAGCGCCTCCCGTACCGTCCGCTCGGCGCCCTGCCCGCCCTCTCCGGAGGAGGTGACCCGGCCCGCCTCCAGGACGTAGTACCGCTGCGATGCCCGCATCGCGAAGCCGACGTGCTGCTCGACCAGGAGCACGGAGAGCCCGCCGCGGCCGGCGAGCGCCAGGATCGTCTCCTCGATCTCGGCCACCACCGAGGGCTGGATGCCCTCGGTGGGCTCGTCGAGGAGGAGGATCCGAGGATCCGTCACCAAGGCGCGGGCGACGGCGAGTTGCTGACGCTGGCCGCCGGAGAGCAGACCCGCGCGGCGGCCCGACAGCGCGCGCAGCGCGGGGAACAGGTCCAGCGCCTCGGCGATCGCCTCCTTGCCGCGCCGCCGCCCGTCCGCGACCAGTTGGAGGTTCTCGGCGGTGGTGAGGTGCGGGAAGGCCTGCTGGCCCTGCGGCACGTAGGCCATGCCGCGCGCCACCCGCTCGTGGGGCTTGCGGCGGGTGATGTCCTCGCCGTCGAGGCGGACGGCGCCGCTCTGCGGGGTGAGCAGTCCGACGGCCGCCCGCAGCAGGGTGCTCTTCCCGGCGCCGTTGTGCCCGAGCACTGCCGCGACGCCGTCCCTCGGCACCTCGACCGAGACTCCGTGCAGGACGGTGCTGCGGTGGTAGCCGACCCGGACGTCCTGGATCTCCAGCATCATGACTGCCTCACGCCTCCTGCACGGCCGCCGGGGCCGCGGTGTCGTGTACGTCCTCGGAGGCCGCCGTATCGCGTGCGTTCTCGGAGGCCGCCGTATCGCGTGCGTTCTCGGAGGCCGAGGTCTCGCCTATGTCCTCGGAGGCCCTGTGCCCGAGGTACACCTCCTGCACCTTCGGATCCGCCTGCACCTCGGCCACCGTCCCCTCGCTCAGCACCTTGCCCGCGTGCAGCACGCTGACGCTGCGCGCGAACGAGCGCATGAAGTCCATGTCGTGCTCGATGACGACCACCGTCCGCTCCTGGCTGATGAGCTCCAACAGCTCGCCGGTGGCCTGCCGTTCGTCGTGGCTCATGCCCGCGACCGGCTCGTCGAGCAGCAGCAGCCGTACGTCCTGCACCAGCAGCATGCCGATCTCCAGCCACTGCTTCTGGCCGTGCGCGAGCGTCCCGGCCGGGCTGTCGGCGAGGTCCGTGAGCCCCACCGTCTCCAGGGCGCGCGCGACGGACTCCGGCACGCCCTTGCGGCGGCGCAGCATCGTCAGCGCGCCCCGGCCCGCGCCCGCCGCGATGTCCAGATTCTGAAGGACCGTCAACTCCTCGAATACGGTGGCCGTCTGGAAGGTCCGGCCGATCCCGGAGCGGGCGATCCGGTGCACACTGCGGCCGAGAATGTCCTCGCCCCCGAAGCGCACCGATCCCTCCGCCTTCACCAGACCGGTGACCGCGTCCACCAGGGTCGTCTTGCCCGCGCCGTTCGGCCCGATGAGGAACCGCAGATCGCCCGGCCGGACGTCGAGGTCCACCCCGTCGACGGCCGTGAAACCGTCGAAGGACACCCGCAGTTGCCGTATCTCAAGACCCGAAAGCTCGGTACCCGAAAGCTCAGTCATGCCGCGTCTCCAGCGAGTGCTCGGTTCGACCTGCGCCGCCGTACGATCCCCACCAGCGAGGCGAGACCGCCCGGCAGGAACGCCAGGGCCACGATGAACAGCAGCCCCTGGAAGTACGTCCAGGCCGCGGGGAACTCCTCCGACAGCGCCGTCTTGGTCCAGGCGACGCCGATCGCGCCGAGCACCGCGCCCACCAGGCTCGCCCGGCCGCCGACCGCGGCGCCGATGACGAGCTCGATGGACGGCACGATGCCGATCAGGGCGGGGGAGATGATGCCGACCGCGGGCACGAACAGCGCGCCCGCGAGCCCGGCCATGCCCGCCGCCACGACGTACGCGACAAGCTTCACGTTCGCCGGGTTGTACCCGAGGAAACGCACCCGCTCCTCCGAGTCCCGTACGGCGACGAGGAGTTCGCCGTACCGGCTGTGGATGAGCTGACGGGCCAGGGCGATCAGCAGGAGCAGGACCGCGGCGATGATGAAGTACACCATCCGCTGGTTGACCGGGTCGTCGAGGTCGTAGCCGAAGAAGCCCTGGATATCGGTGAGTCCGTTGGTGCCGCCGGTCGTGGCCTGCTGGCCGATCAGCCAGATCGCGAAGGCCGCGGCGAGCGCCTGGCTGAGGATCGCGAAGTACGCCCCCCTGACCCGGCGCCGGAAGATGAACGACCCTAGGATCGCCGCGACGGCCATCGGCAGCAGTACGGTCGCCGCCAGCGCGAAGACCGGGTTCGCGAACGGCCGCCACCACCACGGCAGTTCGGTCGCCGTGCCGTACAGCTGCATGAAGTCGGGCAGGTTGCCGGGCCCGGCGTCCGCGATCTTCAGGTGCATCGCCATGGCGTAACCGCCGAGCCCGAAGAACACGCCCTGCCCGAGCGTCAGCAGTCCGCCGCGGCCCCAGGCCAGACAGATGCCGACCGCGACCATGGCCGTGCACAGGTACTTGGCGAGCAGCCCGAGCCGGAAGTCGGAGAGCGCGAGCGGGGCGACGGCGAAGAGCACCAGGGCGGCGGCGACGAAGCCGGCGGCCGGACGCACGGCGGTGAACCGGCCCTGGAAGCCGGTGAGTTGCCTCGACTTGGCGGCGTCAGGAGTGGTGGTGGTCATACGAGGCTCCTGGTACGCAGCGTGTACAGCCCCTGGGGCCGCCACTGGAGGAACGCGACGATGGCCACGAGGACCAGCACCTTCGCGACGCTGACGGTGGTGGAGTACTCCAGGACGGACTGCAGCACGCCCAGCACGAAGGCGACGATCACGCTGCCCTTGAGCTGTCCGATGCCGCCGACCACGATCACCAGGAAGGCGTCGATGATGACGTTGGTGCCCATCGTGGGCCCGATCGGACCGACCAGCGTCAGCGCGACCCCGGCGACTCCGGCGAGCCCGGAGCCGATGAAGAAAGCGGTGCGGTCGACCCGGCCGGTGGAAATGCCGGACACCTCGGCCAAGTCCCGGTTCTGCACGACGGCGCGGATGCGCCGCCCGAGCGGTGTCAGCCGCAGCGTGAGCGACAGCGCCACGACCGCCGCGATCGCCAGCCCCAGGATGAACAGACGGCTGTTGGCGAACGTGAGCGGGTCGTCGCCGCCGATGACGGTGATGTTCCCGGTGAGCACATCGGGCGCGCGGGTCTGCACATTCGGCGCGCCGAAGATGTCACGGGCGAGCTGCTGGAGCATCAGTGAGACGCCCCACGTGACGAGAAGGGTGTCGAGGGGACGGAGGTAAAGGCGGCGAATCAGCAGCCATTCCAGCAGCGCGCCGAGAGCACCCGACACGAGAAAAGCGACGGGCAGCGCGACGAGCAGTGAAATTCCTGCGCTGGAAATGGACTTCTGAAGTACGTATGTGGTGTAGGCGCCGGCCATGATGAACTCACCGTGGGCCATGTTGATGACATTCATCTGGCCGAAGGTGAGCGACAGGCCGAGCGCGATGAGCAGCAGAACGGCACCGATACTGACACCGGTGAACATCTGCCCGAGGATCACGGTCATGCGGCGGCTCCGGGGAGGCGGGACGCGGGGGCCCGCTTCACGAAGGCCCCCGCGCGACGGGTGATCAGGAGAGGCCGGAGGCCCAGTCGTAGCCCTTGAGGTAGGGGTCCGGCTTGATCGGCTTGCCGGAGTCCCAGACCTGCTTGATCAGTCCGTCGGAACCGATCTTGCCGATACGGGCGGTCTTGTAGATGTGCTGGCTCGCACCGTCGACGGTGACCTTGCCCTCGGGGGCGTCGAAGGTGATGCCGTCTGAGGCCGCCTTCACCTTCTCCGGGTCGAAGGACTTCGCCTTCTCGACCATGGCCTTCCACAGGTAGACCGAGGTGTACGCGGCCTCCATCGGGTCACTGGTCGGCTTGTCCTGGCCGTACTTGGCCTTGTACGCCTTCACGAACTTGGTGTTCGCGGCGCCCGCGGTGGTCTGGTAGTAGTTCCAGGCCGTCAACTGGCCCGCCAGGTACTGCGATCCGATCGACTTGACCTCCTCCTCGGCGATCGACACCGAGACCACCGGCATGCTCTTGGCGGTCAGGCCCGCGGATTTGTACTCCTTGAAGAAGGCCACGTTCGAGTCGCCGTTGAGGGTGTTGAAGACCGCGTCCGCCTTCGACGCCTTCACCTTGTTCGCGATCGTGCTGAACTCCGTGGAGCCCAGCGGCGCGTAGTCCTCGCCGAGCACCGTCATGCCGTTGGCCTTCGCGTACGCCTTGATCTCCTTGTTGGCGGTGCGCGGGAAGACGTAGTCGCTGCCGACCAGATAGATCTTCTTCTTGCCTTGGGACTTGAGGTAGTCGAGGGCCGGGACGATCTGCTGGTTGGTGGTCGCGCCCGTGTAGAAGATGTACGGGGACTCCTCGAGGCCCTCGTACTGCACGGGGTAGAAGAGCAGCGACTTGTTCTTCTCGAAGACCGGCTTGACGGCCTTGCGGCTCGCGGAGGTCCAGCAGCCGAAGGTGGCCGCGACCCGGTCCTCCTTGATGAGCTTCTGGGCCTTCTCCGCGAAGGTCGGCCAGTCGGAGGCGCCGTCCTCGCTGATCGGCTTGATCTTCTTGCCGAGCACTCCGCCGGAGGCGTTGATCTCGTCGATCGCCAGTTTCAGCGAGTCGCGTACGGTCACCTCGCTGATCGCCATCGTGCCGGACAGCGAGTTGAGCAGGCCGACCTTGACGGTGTCGCCGCTCACGTCCGCCTGCGCGGCCTTGTCGGACGTACCGCCCGCGTCGGTCTTGGCACCGCACGCGGAGAGCGCGACGACCGCCGCGAGCGCGGCGGCACCGGCCGCCACCCGGCGTCGGAGAATACTGGAACCGCTGGAACCGCTGGAACCGCTGGACAAAAGAACCCCCTCGGGCTGTGGAGGAGACAACCTCCTGAAGTGCGGTCCACAGCCTCAAGTCACCCTGTTTCCAAGGTGTTTCGCGGTACTTTCCCGACGGTATCTTCCCGCTCTCATGAAGCCTTCATGGGGCATTCGCGGGGCAACAAAAAATGCCCGGGGCGGAATTCGTCACCCGAATTCACCATTCGCCCGAGGCATTCTAGTTACTTCCTGCAGGAAGTATCTTGGCGGGGTGCGGCCATGTCAAGGGCGGGATCCGTGAAGATCGAGTTCGGCGACGACGTCGAAGTCCACGCCGTCCGCCCGTGCCAGATAGATGCGTTGGCGTACGTGCCTGTCGCGCAGATGGACCAGACCGCGCGGGCCCTCGTACGACACCGTCTCGGCCGCCGCCCCGATCGCCGACACGTCGAGCGTTCCCGCCCGGCCGATGAGCGCGGCCAGCAACAGCACGCCCTCGTAACAGGATTCGCCGAGGCTGCCGAGCGCCGGCGCCTCGACGCCGAACCGTCCGGCGTACTGGCCGTGGAAGTCGAGGGTGTCCTGGTTCGCCAGCGAGGCGAAGAACCCGGCGGTGCTGTAGAGGTCCGCGGTGGCCGTCGGGCCGCTGGCCATCAGCATGTTCTCGTCCATCAGGGTGCTCAGCCTGAGGCAGCGTGCGTCGAGACCGGCGGCGGCGAACGCCCGGTTGAAGCGCACCGCGTCACTGCCGACGAGCAGCAGGAGCACGGCGTCCGCGTCGGATCGTTCGATCCTGCGCAGCACCGCGTCGAAGTCGTGCGTGCCCAGCGGCAGATAGACCTCTCCCTGGATGCTCCCGCCGGACTCGCGCGCGTAGGCGTGCGCGGCCCGGGCCGTACGGCGGGGCCACACATAGTCGTTGCCCACGACGAACCAGCGGCGCACCCCGCGCTCGTGCGCCAACAGGCCTATCGCGGGCCGGAGTTGATCGCGCGGTGTCTCGCTGGTGAGGAACACGCCCGCGGTGTGCTCGCCGCCCTCGTACAGCGCGGTGTAGACGTACGGAACCCGATGCGCGATCCTCGGCGCCAGCGCCTGCCGCACCGAGGAGATGTGCCAGCCCGTGACGCCCTGCGCGACTCCCAGGTCCACCAACGCCTCGACGTGGTCGGCGACTTCACGCGGTGCGCCGCCGCCGTCGACGGGCAGCAGCCGCAGCTCCTTGCCGAGCACTCCTCCCGCACGGTTGACCTCCTCCGCGGCCAACTGCGCGCACAGCTCGCAGGTCGGTCCGAAGATCCCGGCCGACCCCTGCAGAGGGAAGACGAGCGCCACACCGAGCACGGAGTCATCTGCCGTGAACCAGTCGTGCGGAGGCGAATCGGGCCGGAACATGGCGTCATGATTTCGGGTCCGCCCGATGAACTCCAATCCGTCTCATACCATGTACATCCCCCTGGATCGAGGAGCAGGATGCCCACCCCATCTCCGCGTCAACCCGAGGATCTGATACACCTCTTGACGCGGGCCGAGCGGCTGGCCGCGCGCCGGCTGCAGACCGTTCTCGACGAGGACGGCTGCTCGCTCGACGCCTGGCGGGTGCTCGCCCTGCTCTCCGACGGCCAGGGACATCACATGACGGCGGTGGCGGAAGCCGCCTTCCTGCCGCCCGCGACGCTGACCAAGCTGGCCGACCACCTCGTCGACCAGAACCTCGTCCACCGTCGTGTCGACCCGCTCGACCGGCGCCGCATCCTCGCGTACCTCACTCCGCGCGGCCAGACATACTGGCGGCGCCTCGACCGCGAGGTCCGTGAGCGGTGGCCGGTGCTGGGCGACGGCGACGACGAACTGCTGCGGGCCCTGCTGGGACGCCTCGTGGGCACCCTCGACGAGGCGAGCGCCGAGTCCACTCTGTCAACGACCCGGGACTGAGGGTCCCGGGCTTGCGCAACGGGCATCACTGGCGGTGATGCTGCGTTTGCGTCCAGCCCTGTCCCGCTGACGCGGGGGCGGGGCAGGGGCTGTTGACGGGGCCCCGCGTCGCCACAACTCCCCCGCACGAGCGCGGATGTTGCGGGAGCCGTTGCGGTCTGCGTGATCAACGAATCCGCAGTTGCGGCACGCGAACCAGGCCTGCGAGACCCGGTTCGCTCTGTCGATGTGCCCGCACTCGGCGCAGGTGCGCGAGGTGTACGCCGGATCGACGTACACCACCGGCACCCCCGCGCGGCGGGCCTTGTACGCGATGAACGCCCCCAGCTGGGCGAAGGACCAGCTGGCGTGGGTGGCCCTCCCCCACTGCCTTAAGGGCGTGGGAGGTACCCCCAGGCTTGCGCAGCCGTACCCGCTCGCGGATGCCCGTCAGGTCCTCCAGGGCGATCCCGCGACCGGTGCGTTCCGCCTCGGCCACCACATGTTTCGCGATCTTGTGATTGATGTCCTTGGCCCGCCGTGCTGGAGAAGCCGCTCGGCTGATCCGGGGAGGGACAGTGACCCGGCCGCCAGCGCACTGGCCGGGTCGCCGCCATGTCATCCGGTGCCATGTGGGGTGCGCTGGTCAACTGCCGCCGGGCGCGCCGGCGTACTGGTGAACCCAAGAGAGGTGTCGGTGTAGCGTTCTGGCTCTGGCACGGGAATGTCCGCAGGTGGTGTGGGTTCCAGTCCAGCACCTCAGCTTGTCGTTCAACTCGTTGGCCGAGGCTTCGCCTGTCGTTCGGTGGGGATGAACACAGCCACGTAGTCCTCGAATCCCTCGTGGATGCCCCATTCCTCGCGCTCCATAGCCGCCTCGTACCGGTCTCGGGAGTCCTGGCGGCCCTTGGCGTAGACGTGGACGGTGTAGACCATGGCCGGGTCCAGAGCCAACGACCGGTCATCGCCCTGACCACCGGAAAGCCAGCCCATGGCGGGCGTTGCCGGGCCTGTAGTGGGGCCGGATATACCCATCCGCCCTCCATACACCGGCCGGTAAGGCCACGCGCCGAGCAGTTGCCACTCTTCCGTCTGCTGGACAGGCTCCGTCTCGGCCAGCATGATCGTCACCCAAGCGTCATGGGACTGCACATGGCTGACGATGGTGAGCTGACCAGGCGTGAGGATTACTGGGGCGTCGGTGCGGAAGTCCGGTTCCTGCGTGGTGCTGTCGAAGCCGGGCTCGATATGTTCGCTGATGTAGAAGTGCGAGTATTCAATGCTGACGACGCCGCTGAGTATGTCCATGCCCTGACCGTAGAGTCCCGCTCGAATTTCCCGACACCTGGCACGCCCCATTCAGCGCGTGAAACCCCTGGGGTTGTGTCACGCGGACCGGAGCGCGAGGTCCTCCAGTGCGGCAACTGCCTGATTGGCGTTGGGGAACGTGCGGCGGGCCGGGCGAGGCCGGTGGCGGCCAGTCGGACAGATGCGTGGGGTCGTACCCAGACGGCGCCGCGTCACCGGCGTCGACCGAGCCCGCCTCAGCACCGACTTGCGGTGGCTGAACTCGGCAGCTGCGTCGCAGTGACGAGGCTGCGGGGCTGTCCAGTCGAGCTGAGGCGGGCGGTGGCCCGGGCCGGTCTATGGATCGGCGACGGCCACTGGTGTGTCGACCAACCGCCGCCAGGCGCCCGGTACTTGTCTGCCAACGTTGTCAGATCTGACTGGTCTACACCCTTGACTGGTACATACCAAAGCGGTTGAGTGTGCCTCCACACCCCCCACCGCGGCCGCCCCCGACGCCGTGGCCGGCCTCGCCGGCACGTGCGCACAAGGCTCTGCTTCGCCCTGCCCTTGTCCCGGGAGCGGCCGTGCTCCGCGAAGGAGTTGATCCTGTGTCGAGGCGCCGCATCTCCGCAGTCATGGCCGCCCTCATCGTCGGAACCGCCGCACCGGCGCTGCTGCCGGCCACGAGCGCTTCCGCCGCGGCCTGTTCGAGCTACCCGAGCTGGGTGGCGGGCAAGTCCTACGCCACCGGCGACATCGTCCGCTACACCGACGGCAAGGCCTACATCGCCGAACACGACAACCCGGGTTACGACCCCACCATCAGCACCTGGTACTGGGAGCCGTACGCCTGCGACGGCGGCTCCACCCCGCCGTCCGGCGGCTTCGTCGTGAGCGAGGCCCAGTTCAACCAGATGTTCCCGAACCGGAATTCCTTCTACACCTACAGCGGGCTGCGGGCGGCGATGAGCGCCTATCCGGCCTTCGCCAACACGGGCAGCGACACCATCAAGAAGCAGGAGGCCGCGGCCTTCCTCGCCAACGTCAGTCACGAGACCGGCGGACTGGTGTACGTGGTGGAGCAGAACACGGCCAACTACCCCCACTACTGCGACTGGAGCCAGCCGTACGGCTGCCCGGCCGGCCAGTCCGCATACTACGGCCGCGGCCCGATCCAGCTCAGCTGGAACTTCAACTACAAGGCCGCGGGCGACGCGCTCGGCATCGACCTCCTCAACAACCCCTACCTGGTGCAGAACGACGCCTCCGTGGCCTGGAAGACCGGCCTGTGGTACTGGAACACGCAGACCGGGCCCGGCACGATGACCGGCCACAACGCGATGGTCAACAGCGCCGGATTCGGCCAGACGATCCGTAGCATCAACGGCTCCCTGGAGTGCGACGGCAAGAACCCGGCGCAGGTGCATAGCCGCGTGGACGCCTACCAGAGGTTCGTGCAGATCCTCGGCACGACGGCGGGCGGCAACCTGTACTGCTGACGTCCCCACCGGCGCACGGCAGTTGCACTGCCGCGCGCCGGCCGCAGGGGGCGCCGACAGCCTCACCCGCGTGGCATGCTCATGACTCCCCACAGGAAGGGACCACGTGACCATGAGACCGACACCGCGCTCCCTGCTCGCCGCCACCGCCCTACTGGGCACCGTCCTCAGCGCTCCCTCGCCCGCCCGGGCCGCCGAAGTCCCTGGCGCCGGCACGTACTACGTCCAGAGCGCGACCACGGGACTGAACGCCTCCGACGGCGGGGGAGCGGTCGTCCAGCACAACCCCAAGGGCAACGAGGACCACCAGCAGTGGACACTGCGGGCGAGCGGATCCTCGTACCTCCTGGAAAGCGTGGACACGGCGGGCAGTTGCCTCGGCCGGGCCGGTGAGCAGGCCAGGACCGTGGCCTGTACGAGCGCCGACGCCGCGTGGGAGGTGACGCCGGCCGGAGCCGACCAGTACACGCTGAAGGTCCCCGGCGCGGACCGCTACTTGGCGGTGGGCGCCAAGCCCTCCGGCTCGAACTACCCCGCCCAACTGGTCGTCGGCCCCGCCGGGAGCCTCGCCGCCTGGTACCTCACCCCGGTCTCACCCGTGACCACACCCATGCCCTCAGAGGATCAACGCACCCTGGACCAGGTCACGTTCCTCACCGCCCACAACGCCTACGCCAACGGAGTCGACGGCGGCTTCGCCCCGCCCTTCGTGAACCTGGTGCCGAACCAGACGCGCGGCATCAACCAGCAACTCGCGGACGGCGTACGTGGGTTCATGCTCGACATCCACCAGACCCCCGACGGCGCGATCCTCTGCCACAACAGCTGCACCCTCGTCAGCAGACCGGTCGCGCTCTGGGTCGACCTCCAGCGCATGGTGGACTTCCTCAAGCAGCACCCCGACCAGGTCGTCACCGTCTTCCTGGAGGACTACGTCGACCCGGGCGTCCTGCGCGGTGAACTCGCCCGTGTGAGTGGCCTGTCGGACGTGCTCTACCGCCCCGACCGGACCGGCGTACGGCAGAACGGCTGGCC
This sequence comes from Streptomyces sp. NPDC001530, assembly GCF_042894545.1. NCBI lineage: Bacteria > Bacillati > Actinomycetota > Actinomycetes > Kitasatosporales > Streptomycetaceae > Streptomyces > Streptomyces sp. NPDC001530. The sequence goes on along the minus strand of NZ_JBIAVS010000014.1, from coordinate 127,039 downwards.
GAAACTGGCGGACATGGTCGCCGCGGGCCACCGGCTGCTGATCTTCACGGACCACAGCCGTTCCTCCGACGAGTCCGCGGGGCTCACCCGGGACAGTTTCGGCGTGATGTACCAGCGCGAGTGGACGGTGGAGAACTACTGGTCCATGGGTTCGGGCGTCGGCTCCTCCGACTGGTCCTGCTACAGCCGATGGTACGACGCGGGCACGAACATCCCGCTGACCCGCACCGAACCCGGCTTCCGCCCCCTCTTCGTCATGAACCACTTCCGCGACGTCACGATCACCTCCACGGCCACCACTGACAACACCAAACTCGCCGACCGGGCCCAGCGCTTCTGCCGACCGGCCGCCCGCAAGAAGCCCAACTTCCTGGCCGTGGACCGCTACGACCTCGGCGACCCGGCGTCGGCCGTGCGCACCCTGAACACATACACGTATCCGTAGGCCATCGGCTTCCCAGGGGTTTCCCGGATGAAAGACGCTCCTGATGAACCGTCAGGGGCTGTCGTGCAGTGAGGAAGGGCGGCGGTGCCGGAACCGCCGCCCGGCAGGGCCGCGGCGCGGATGTCAGGAGGTCAGGGCCCTGTCGCCGGACGTGTGGCTCGGGTCCGTGGCCGTGTCCTGGCCAGTCCGGTCTCCACGGCGGCCAGCAGGGTGAGGGCCGCGTCGAGGTGTCTGGCGTCGTGGTCGGCGGCCGCGGAGACGGCCGCTGCCCATTCCCCGCGTACGAGGGCGTAATTGGTGCGTCCGCGTTCGGTGACGTGGACGGTCACCCCGCGGCCGTCGCCCGGGTCGGCGCGTCGCTCGACGAGGCCCTTTTCCTCCAGTCCGCGCAGAACGGTGGAGAGATTGGTGCGCTGCAGCCCGGTCGCGGTGGCGATGCGGCTGGGCGGAGCGGCGGGCTCGTGCTGCAGGTGGCGCATCACCATGCCCTCGGACGGTGACAGGGGGATGGCCCGCTCGTCGGTGTAGCCGCGGAACTGGATCTCCCGGCTGAGGATCAGTACGAGGTCGGCCAGTTCGGCCCACCGCTGGTCGTCGTTGGCTCCGGTCGTCGGGCCCCTCTGGTGCGCTTGGTCCTCGATCACGGGTCCAGGGTACGGGGTTGTCAGGAAGTAGTTATGACCCCATACTCCTTATGCCCTCATAGTTATGAAGGCATAATCACAGTCTTCTGGGAGCTGTCATGACGACAACCACTTCCTCCCGGCATGTCGGGGCGACGACGCTCTCGCCCCATGCCACGGCCCGTGCGGGCGGGCTGCACCCGGTTGGGGTGTTCGTTCTGCTGGCCGGCGCATTCCTGCCGATCATGGACTTCTTCATCACCAACGTGGCCCTGCCCAGCATCGACGCCTCGCTGCACGCCTCGGCGTCCTCGCTGGAGCTGGTGATCGCCGGGTACGGCGTCGCCTACGCGACCCTGCTGGTCCTCGGCGGACGGCTCGGCGACCGCTACGGCCGTCGCCGCATCTTTCTCGGCGCGCTCGTGGGCTTCGTCCTGGCGTCGTTGGCCTGCGGTGTCGCCCCGACCGTGGGCGTGCTGATCGCGGCCCGCATCGTCCAGGGCGCCACCGCCGCGCTGCTCATCCCGCAGGTACTGGCGACCTTCCACCACGTCCTCGAAGGGGAACGAAAGGCCCGCGCCGTGGCCCTGTACGGGGCCACCTCCGGAATCGCCGCCGTGGTCGGACAGCTGGTGGGCGGCCTGCTCGTCAGCGCCGATGTCGCCGGCACCTCCTGGCGGCCGATCTTCCTGGTCAACGTGCCCATCGGTGTGGCGGTCCTGTTGCTGGCGACCCGGGTCGTGCCCGACACCCGCTCGCACCACCCGGTCGGCATCGACCTGCCCGGCACCGTGCTGTTCGCCGCCACGCTGACCGCCCTGCTGGTCCCGCTGACCGAGGGCCACTCGCTGGGCTGGCCGTGGTGGACCTGGCTGCTGCTCGCCGTCGCGGTGGTCCTCGGCGTCGCCACCTACGTCGTGGAGCAGCGCACCGAGCGTCGCGGCGAGGTGCCGCTGCTGCCACCGTCCCTGCTGCGGCTGCCGTCGATGTCCCGCGGCCTGGCGATGGTGTTCGCCTTCAGCATCGGCTTCGGCGCGTTCATGTTCGTCTTCGCCCTCACCGTCCAGAACGGCCTGCACGCCGACGCGCTGCACGGCGGCCTGGCGATCCTGCCGATGGCCCTGCTCTTCTTCGCCGGTTCCCTGGTCGCGCCCCGCATGCTCACCCGATTCGGCCGGGCCGCGCTGACCGCCGGTGCTGTCGTCCAACTCGCCGGACTGGCCACACTGGTGACGGTCCTTCTCGTGAAGTGGCCGCACGTCAGCCTCTGGGTGATGGCCGTGCCGCTCGCCCTGGTCGGTGCCGGACAGTCGATGCTGTTCGCCGGCCTGTTCCGCAGTGTGCTGGCCGACGTCCCCGCCCACCTCGGCGGCATCGGCAGCGGTGTGCTGATCACCCTGCAGCAAAGCGGTCTGGCCCTCGGCGTCGCCACCCTCGGCACGCTCTACCTGGCCCTGGCACCGCACAACATCGCTCATGCCTTCGCCGGCGTCGAGTACGTGCAGATGGGCATCGTCGCCCTGCTCGCGGTCGGCGCCGCCGCCCTGCCACGCTTCACCGACTCCGCGTCGGTCTCCACTCCGGCCGTCGACGCCTGAACCCGCCGCCCTGCGAGCGCCGGACACCGAGGCAGCCGTGCTCACCACCGCACCGCATGAGCCGGTTCCCGGACACGGGGGGCGGCGTACGGGACGTGCGCCGACGAGGTCACCCTCGGCCTGCGGGATGGCGCGCCGCCCGCCCCGCAGGCCGAGGCGGGCGTCAGCAGCAGCGGCTCTGCGGGTGGGTCTCCCGGTGGAGTGTGCGCAGTACCTCGTACTCCCGCCGGGTCGGCGCCGGGGCCTGTGGGTGGTGGCGTCGGTGCCGCTCGCAGTAGCGGTCGTACTCCGCCTCCCCGGTCAACTCGCGCAGATACCAGCGCACCGCCCGCGCCCATTGCCGGGCGCTCATGACACCACTTCCACCAGCGGCTGGGCGGCCTGCCCGGGCACATCGATGCGGGACTCGACGTAGGGCGCCTCGGTGGTCGGCAGGGGGAGCGGGGAGCGTACGGCACGGACGCACACCACGGTCGCGTTGACGATCACCACGGCGACCAGCAGCAGGAAGAGCGCGATCAGGATGCCGTCGACCGTGGAGTTGGTGACCACGGTGTGCATGTCGTCGAGGTTCTTGGCGGGCAGCAGGACCTGACCGGCGTCCACAGCGTCGGCGTACCGCGTGCGCTGGGCGAAGAAGCCGACCTTGGGATCGTCGGAGAAGATCTTCTGCCATCCGGCGCTGAACGTGACCGCGACCACCCAGGCCAGCGGGACGCCGGTGACCCAGGCCCAGCGCAGCCGCCCGGACTTGACGAGGACGGTCGTGCACACGGTGAGGGCGACGGCGGCGAGGAGCTGGTTGGCGATGCCGAAGAGCGGGAAGAGCTGGTTGATTCCGCCGAGGGGATCGGTGGCCCCGGTGTAGAGGAAGTAGCCCCAGGCGGACACGACGAGTCCGCTGCACAGCCAGATGCCGGGCTTCCAGTTGACCCGGCCGACGGGCTTCCAGACGTTGCCGAGCATGTCCTGGAGCATGAAGCGTCCGACCCGGGTGCCGGCGTCGACGGTCGTCAGGATGAACAGCGCCTCGAACATGATCGCGAAGTGGTACCAGAAGGCTTTCAGCGCCGTGCCGCCGAAGATCCCGGAGAAGATCTCCGACATGCCGACGGCCAGGGTGGGCGCCCCGCCGGAGCGGGCGATCAGCGTCTGCTCTTCGACAGCCTTGGCCGCGTGCGTCAGCTGGTCGGGGGTGACCGTGAAGCCGAGGCCCGCCACCGCGTGCGAGGCGGACTCGGCGGTCGTGCCGAGCAGTCCGGCGGGCGCGTTCATCGCGTAGTACAGGCCCGGCTCCAGGGTCGCCGCGGCGATCAGCGCCATGATCGCGACGAACGACTCCATGAGCATGGCGCCGTAGCCGATCATCCGGACCTGTGACTCCTTCTGGATCAGCTTCGGGGTGGTCCCGGAGGCGACCAGCGCGTGGAAGCCGGACAGGGCGCCACAGGCGATGGTGATGAAGAGGAAGGGGAAGAGCGCTCCGGCGAAGACCGGGCCCGTGCCCGAGGAGGCGAAGTCGCTGATCGCGTCCGCGCGCAGCACGGGGGCGGCGACCACGACCCCCACCGCGAGCAGCGCAATGGTGCCGATCTTCATGAAGGTGGAGAGGTAGTCGCGCGGCGCGAGCAGCATCCACACCGGCAGGACGGAGGCGACGAACCCGTATCCGATCAGGCAGAAGACGAGCGTCGTGGGGCTCAGGGTGAAGGCGTCGGCCAGCGAGGAGTTCTGGATCCAGCTGCCGCCGGCGATCGCGAGCAGGAGCAGCGCGACGCCGATCAGGCTGGTCTCGACGACCCGGCCCGGGCGGATGGTGTGCAGATAGAAGCCCATGAACAGGGCGATGGGGATGGTCATGGCCACCGAGAAGGTGCCCCACGGTGAGTGGGCGAGGGCGTTGACGACGACCAGCGCCAGCACGCCGAGCAAGATGATCATGATGGCGAAGACGGCGATCAGAGCCGCGGCGCCGCCCGCCCGGCCGATCTCGTCGCGGGCCATCTGACCGAGCGACTTGCCGTCGCGCCGCATGGACAGGAACAGCACGACCATGTCCTGCACCGCCCCGGCGAAGATCACCCCGGCCACGATCCACAGAGTGCCGGGCAGGTATCCCATCTGGGCCGCGAGCACCGGTCCCACCAGGGGGCCGGCGCCGGCGATGGCGGCGAAGTGGTGGCCGAGCAACACCCGGCGGTCGGTGGGGTGGTAGTCGACGCCGTCCTCCAGGCGTTCGGCGGGGGTGGCCCGGCTGTCGTCCGGCTTCAGTACACGGCGGACGATGAAGCGGGAGTAGAAGCGGTAGGCGATGGCGTACGAGCCGAGGGCGGCCACCACCAGCCAGACCGCGGAGATCTCCTCGCCGCGGGCCAGCGCGAGGACGCCCCAGCCGACGGCGCCGATCAGGGAGACGGTCGTCCACAGCAGGATCGACCGGGGTGCCCTGCGGGACCGTACGGACGGCGGGCCCTCGGGCGCAGGGAGACCGGATTCGGGCATGGCTGATCTGGGCATGGCGGCTCCTCGCCTTGGCGCTGGTGGGTGGTGGTACCGGAGGTGGCGTGCGGTGGTACGGGTGCGTGCGGCCCGTACGGATCAGGGATCGCCGCGTTGGTGCCTGGTCAGCGCGTACGCGGCGAGCAGGCACAGCCCGCACCCCGGCACCCAGGCGAGCTGGTACCAGTAGAAGAACGGCGTTCCCGCGAGCCGTGGGCTCGCGCCGGCGTACCAGGGGACCCACAGCAGTCCTGCCGGGGGTGCGAGGAGCAGCACGGCGATGGCGACGCGCCGTAGCCGGGAATGACCGGTCCGTGCCATGACCTGCGCTCCTCTCCCGCTCGCTGTCGGTTTGTGTAAGAGTTGCCCACCCGCCGGAAGTGGTTGACAGGGAATTTCCAGAAGATTTCCCGCCGGTTTTCTGTCATCCGAAGGAGCCGTCTGCGCAACTACTCGGTGAGGTTCCAGGCACACCAAGGACGGTGACCCATGGCGGACGGCGCCATGACCGCGACGTTCCTCGCCGTGATCGGCGGGGCGTCGCTGCTCGCCGTCACCGCACGGCGCGTACGCCCGAACGACCGGCTGCCGTCCCTGGAGGGCTGGGCGCTGGCCGACCGGAGCCTGGGCCCGGTGTGGACCTGGCTGCTGCTCGGCGGCACGATCTTCACGGCGTACACCTTCACCGCCGTCCCGGGACTGGCGTACGGCAACGGCGCACCCGCCTTCTTCGCGGTGCCGTACACGGTGATCGTCTGCCCGCTCGCCTTCGTCCTGCTGAGCCGCCTGTGGACCGTGGCCCGCCGCCACGGCTACGTCACCGTCGCCGACTTCGTGCGCGGACGGTACGGGTCGCCGCCGCTGGCCCTGGTGGTCGCGCTGACCGGGATCCTCGCGACCATGCCGTATCTGGCACTGCAACTGCTGGGGATACGCGCGGTGTTGACCGCGGGGGGCGTGTATCAGCGGGGCGCGACGGGCGATCTGGTGATGGTGGCCCTCTTCGCGGGCCTCGCGGTGGCCACCTACCGCCATGGGCTGCGCGCGCCCACCGTCATCTCCGCGCTCAAGGCAGTGGCCGTCTTCGTCTCCCTCACCGCCGTCTGCTGGCTGGTCCTCGACCGGCTCGGTGGGCCCGGTGCGGTCTTCGACGGTGCCGCGCGGCGCCTTGGCGGCACGGACGCGGCGCACTCCGCGCTGCTGCTGTCCCCCGCGCAGCAGCCCGCGTACGCCACCCTCGCGCTGGGATCCGCGCTGGCCCTGCTGATGTACCCGCACGTGCTCACCGCCGGTTTCGCCGCCGACGGCCCACGCACCCTGCGCAAGGTCTCGGTGGCGCTGCCTGCCTGGACGGGACTGCTCGCGCTCTTCGGCTTCCTCGGCATCGCGGCCCTCGCGGCGGGGGTGCGGGCCCCGAAGGGCGGCGCCGAGGCCGCCGTGCCGATGCTGGTCGACCGGCTGATGCCGGCACCGCTGGCCGGGCTGGTGTTCGCCGCGATCACCGTGGGCGCGCTGGTCCCGGCCGCCGTGATGTCGATCGCGGCCGCCACCAGCTTCGTACGCAATGTGTACGTCGAGTACGTCCATCCGACCGCCACCCCCAAGCGGCAGGTGCGGATCGCCAAGGCGGTGTCGCTCACCGCGAAGGTCGGGGCCGTCGCGTTCGTGTTCGGGCTGCGCGACCAGGACGCCGTCAACCTGCAACTGCTCGGCGGGGTATGGATCCTGCAGATCTTCCCGGCCGTGGCCGTCGGACTGTTCACCGGCCGGCTGCACCCGCGGGCGCTGCTGACCGGATGGGCCGTGGGGATGGCCGCCGGCACCTTCCTGGTGGTGCGGGAGGGCTTCTCGTCCATCGTGCCCTTCGGGAGCGGTGACCAGCCGCTGGAGATCTACGCCGGGCTCGTGGCCCTGCTGCTCAACCTGACCGTCGCCGTGATCGGCACCGCGGTCCTCGAACGCCTGGGCGTCCCGCGCGGCGCCGACGCGACCGACCTACCGACCCGCCTCGCCGTCAGGCGACGCCCCGAGACGGGAGCGAACAACCCGTGAGACGCAGAACCAGCACGCGTGTTCCGGTGCCGCAGGAGCCGCTCGTCCCGCAGCCCGCCGCCCCGGCCGACCCCCTCACCCTCACCGTGCGCGACCCGGCCGAGCTGGAGCGCGAGGTCGGCCTGGCCCGCCTGTTCGAGCTGCACTACGCCGCCATGCTCCGGCTGGCCGTGCTGCTCGGCGCCGACGACCCGGAGAACGTGGTGGCCGAGGCGTACTACCAGATCTACCGGAAGTGGCGGCGGCTGCGGGACATCGAGGCCGCGGAGGCGTATCTGCGCTCCACCGTCTGCAATCTGACGCGGATGCGCATACGTCACCTGCAGGTCGCCCGCAAGCATGTGGAGACCCCGGCGGAGGAGGTCGTCGCCTCCGCCGAGAGCACCGCTCTGCTGCACGACGACCAGCGCGTGCTCATCGACGCGCTGCAGCAGTTGCCGACCCGGCAGCGCGAGGCGCTCGTGCTGCGGCACTGGCTCGGGCTGAAGGAGAGCGAGATCGCCGCCGCCATGGGCATCTCCGGCGGGTCGGTCAAGACTCACACCGCGCGCGGCATCGCCGCCCTGAGCCAGGCGATGGAGGCCCGACGATGAACGACACCGGTCGCGGCCGCACCGAAAACGAACGCACGGGGAAAGACCGCACGGAGAAGGACCGCATGGAACAGGAGCGCACGGAACGGGGCCTGGCGCCGGAGGACTTGGGGGACGTGGGCGGGACGGAGCGGGAGCGCACGGGACGGGGCCGGGCGCCGCAGGACCTGGGGGACGTGGGCCGGACGGAGCGGGAGCTGCGCGAAGCCCTGGAGGCGCTGGCCGGCGGAGTACGGGCCGCGCCCGACGCCTACCGCACGGCCCGCGGCGAGTGGCTGCGCCGCGAACGCCGGCGACGGCTCGTCCTCGCCGTCCTGATCGCCGTCGTCTTCACCTTGGCCACGCTGATCGGCCTGTGGGTCCTCAACCAGGCCCCCGCCGACCCCGGCGTCATCTTCTCCGGCGCGGGGAGGACAGTGGCCTCCGCGGGGGAGGGGCCTGGCTGATGCCGACCTTCGGGTCTGGTGCGCCTGGTGCGCTCGGGGCGGGCGAGCGAGTCGGTGGTGGGGCGGTGAACACTCGCCGGCCTGCCGAGGCCAGTCAGCATCCACGAGGTCCCGTACGCGATGCGGTGGATCGTGAACGCGAACCATTGCCAGGCCCGCACCGCGGAGCACGTCGGCTCACGTCAAGTCCCGTGAGCAACAGCGCCGTTCACGCCAAGCGGGCGCCGTGCACAAAAGCGGAGTCGACTCGCCGGGTTGCCGTCTCACCAGTGGCTCTCGGGAACACGGCGATCCGCCTTGCGCTGTGACAGCCACAGAGCGACCGCCTCCGAGATCGGCTGCCCGGTCTCCAACTCGACGAAGCCGAACTGGCCACCCTGATTGCACTCCAGGAACCACCAGATGCCCTCCTCGTCCTCGGCGAAGTCGAAGGCGGCGTACGCCAGTCCGGCAAGGGCGACGTACTCGTGCACCGACTTGCCGATGCGTTCGGGCACCGAGACCGCTTCCCAGGCGTGCTCGGTGTCGCCGTAGCGCCCGTCGACCTGGCCGGGCTCGGCCAGCTTCCGTGCGGCGAACAGTCGGGTGCCGACACAGGTCAGACGAATGTCGGCACGCTTGGGTATGTACTGCTGCAGCAGCGCAGGACCGGCCGCGACGGCCGGGAAGTCCGCGTCGGGTCCGATGAGGGTGGTGGGAAGGGCCAGCGCGGGGTCACCGGGCGGCGGCCCCGAGGCGGACTTCACCACTATGTCCCCGTGCTCCTCGGCGAACTGCTGTGCCAGGCGTGGAGCGGTGGTGAAGACGGTCGGTGGTACAGCAAAGTCGCTGAGGTGAGCGATCCTCAACTGCCATGGTTTCAGGCGGGCCTGCTCGGCGTTGCGCGGATGGTTCATCCATCGGGTGGAAACGGAGTAGAGCATGCCGAACAGCGCCTGACGGGTCTCGGCGGTCAGCCACGGTGAGGGGTGTGCCGCGTGCGCGGCCGGTTCGCCGGGCCTGCGCACCCATATGGAGCGCAGGCCTCGCATGCTGAGCACATGCCCGTTCACCGACAGGTGGCCGTCGAAGTCACCGTGGGCGTATTCGGCGGACAACACGGCCTTGCCCGGCAGGTCGGCAGGGTCCAGCCGCATCATGGGTACTCCCATCTCGTGCAGCTTGGCCACCACCATGTCGGCGGTCACGTCCTCTTCGGACGTGAGGATCAGTACGGTCATTCGGCTTACCGGTCGTCAGTCGTCGAAGTGTGTCTGGGAACCGGCGGTGGACGTCGTCGTGCCGGCCGCCAGGAGGAGGTCCGGGTCACTGACGGCCGGGCGGCCGTCAGGAAGCACGTTCAGTTGACGCGCCTCGTCGAAGTGGTACGGCATCGCCACGGTCGGAAGCCCTCTGGGGAAGGTGTAGTTGAGGGTGAACGGTCGCACTCGAAAACCTCCAAGGGCGCAGGTGGTTGCCCTGCGTACAGTCCCTTACGTGTTCCTTACGTAAGGAATCCATCGTTTTTTCCTGCCACATCACACTCAAAGTCATCACATTGCCTAACGCCTCCTTCGCATCATGTGCACCACCTACATCGTCAGCCTCACAAGTCACACATCGGATTGAGCGCCGCAGACGTCACAGGGCCACCAAGGGTGACCACTGCCTCACTCCCAGGCGGTTTCTGTGTTCCCTTTCGCGCACGAAGCGATGGTGATGCAACACAAGTCGGGCTTGGGGCGCCTTACGGTGCTGGCACACACATGGGACGAGACGCGTCGGATGCGTTCGCCTGACTGTGCGCGGGCCTGGTGAGCGGGTGCGCAGAGCTGACCGCTGAACTCTGTGTGCCCCCGCCCCCGGCAGGACTCGAACCTGCGCACACGGCTTCGGCGATGGTGTGGTCACGGGCGGGGATCAGCGTTCCGTCGACGATGAGCACGGCGTCCCTGCGAAAGCGCTGCCGCTGCTTGAGCGCGAGCATCGGCGTGAGGTGGTCGATGATGCGATTGGCGCTGGACTTGGAGATGCCGAACAGCGGGGCGAGCTGCCGCAGCGTCAGGTTGGTCCGCCAGTACGCAGTAACCAGAAGAACGCGGTCCTCCAGCGGCAACGACCACGGGCGCCCCGGACGCGTCCTGCCGGCCCCCCTCTCGGCGCAGCGCTGTGATCAGCTTGTGAAAAACATGCGGCGGCAGCCCGGTGAACGGGGCTATCCAGGACGGTTCCGACGCCGCAATCACCCCAGCTACGACAAGATCATGGCATCGCGTCCAACGAGCCATGGCGGGCGGGCGACAGACGGCCGGCTCAGGGATACCCTCGGACGGTGTCGCATCGGGTGGTAGCAGCTGGAGTAGGTCTCGCGCGGGTAATGGCGCACTGCGGGGGCAGTCCAGCGGCAGCCGTGCACTATCTGGCGGGTGCCATCGCCTCCGCGCCTGAGAACCCCGAGCCCTATACGGTTCTTGCCGAGTTGTGGAGGGACAGGCCGCCTGAGCTGGCCGAGGTCGTTCAGGATGCCGGCTCCCTGAGGGCGGTACTGGCGCAGTCGTACATCAGCTTCCTTGAGGACGACATGGACGGCGCGGCGCTGGCGATCGGATCGGTCACGGGTGTGCAACCCGACATCGCATGGGCCAAGGCCCCCTGGTTCAGCGATGAACGATTTCTCGGTGTGGTGAGTGCCGACGTGCTGGCCGAGGCCGCTATGCGGACGATGGACTATGGCCACGGTCTGGACACCGAAAGCATGCGGGAGCGGTTCCGGCCCTGGTTCCATGCCATCGACGTGGTCTCTGCCCGCCAGCCGTTGCCGGAGGCGTTGGCCAAGATGGCGATCTTTCTGCGGGCATGCGGTCTCACCGATGCGTCGTTTGCCCTCTGCGACCAGGCGGACTCCGTTGAGCGGTTCATGCTGACGGAAGTCGTGCGAGCGGGCACGTGGCGCAAGCTGGGTGATCCTGAACAGACCGTGGCGGCGTTCGAGCGCGCTCTTGCCCTGGACCCGGCCAACTGGTCGCTTTACCTCGACCTGGCCGACGTGCGCGCCGAGCAGGGCGACTTCGCCGCCGCGGTCCGGCTGATCGATCAGGGCATGAAGCACGAGCCGACTGATCTGACACTTCGCGCGGCCGGGGCCGCCTACCGGACTCGGCTTACCGGCTCGCCTGCCGAACTGAGCCAACTCGTCGAGCTGGCGCCGAATCTGCCGAACGACTCGTACCGTAGCCTGCTGATTGATCACGCATGTGCTGGTCCCGCCCTGCCTGCCGATCTCGTGGCTGCGGTCCGCCGCATCCAGAACAGCTGAGGCTCCGCTCCTCGACGAGCAGCAGCTCCAGTCAGTAGGCGCCCAGCAACGCGACCGGAGACTAAGTTCCTGCGTGACTACCGCCTCGAGAGCGACGGCTTCCACACCGAATGCTCGGCGCCGCCCGCCTTCACAACCTGCTCTTGGCCACATCGCCGGGAGCCACCCTCAGCGCGCGGGAACCACCTGCTGCTGTCGAAGATCCACACCGGCTTGTGTCGTCGGCCGGACGCCACGACCGTCCCGTGACGGAAGTGCCAGAGCGCCATGCCTCGGAGCTCTCAGCTTGGGAAGCTGCGAGCATTTGGGGCCGGTCTGGCGGCTGACCTCGTCGGATGGTCGACTCTCAGCCTGGTCCGGCTCGGCTGCTTTCACCGTGATTCCCCGCTGTTCCCCGCTGCATCTGGTGCGCTTATAGCGCGACCACGGCGCAGGGTCGGTGTCTGGTCGACGTTGGGAAGGGTCGGACGTCTCCGGGGACGGCCCACCCGGGCACGGGGCTGAGGATCCCCGTTGTCAGTGCATGCGGCTAACGTACGTCCGCCATCAAGTGCAACGCTCTGGGGACGGGCTTTGGGATCCAAGACGGGACTGCTGGTGTACGCCGACGGCGACATACCGGAGCTGCTGCGACGAGTGGGGGCGGCGGATTGCGACCGGACGACCGCCATGATGCGACGGCTATATCCGGGCTGGGAGATCGAGGAGTGCGAGGGCTCGACTCTCTGGGACGGCGTGTATCCCCCGGCGGCGACGGCGTTCGCGGCCAGCTGGCCAGGCGTGGAAGTCATCGGTGACCAGAGAGTGATGATCGACTTCCCCTCCCAGCTCCCGGAGTACCTCGTGGCGGCAAGCGCCGGCCGACGGCTCGTCCTCCACGCCATGCACAGCGTGGTCGACTGGTTGGCGTTCGCCGTGTGGGAGGACGGGCGCCTCGTGCGCTCCCTGAGCCTGTCACCGGACAGCGGCATCATCGAGAACATCGGCGAACCACTCCCATTTGAACTGCCCTACTGGGCCGGAGATCGCCCGGCTGACAGCGTGCCCTGGCCTGGCGAGGAGGAAGAGCCCTACGCCCTGCCCTTTCGTCCCCCGGAGATGGGCGAAGACGCGCTGAGGGCACTCTGCGGCTTCATCCAGGAGGGCCGCCCCGAGCCCGATGACGTCGACGCAGATGCCATCGAGTTGCACGGATTCCACGTGCGGGACCCTCACGGCCCTGATCTCGCAGAGCAGGAAGCGGAGTTGCGCAGAGCCGTGGAAGCCTTGGCTCCACCGCGCTTCTACGCACAGGGCCCTGACGGCTCATTGATCGAGCGCGAAGGCCTTTAGCACATGACCTCTTCGTCCCGAAGCAACCTAGGCGGGCGTCTGACCTTGAGTCGCTGTGCCTCTCACCTGTTGCGACGGTCCACAGGTGTGCGCGGTTGTCCGCTGCCGTGCGTTGGCGTTGTCACACAGTTAGACACTCACCCCGGTTCGCTAGGCAGGATCACCAACTGATCTTTCAACGCCGCGTATGCGCGCTCGATCTCGCCCAGGTACTGCTCCAGGCGGAAACGAACCTCCTCGATGGGCCCGCCATCGAGGCCCGGGTGCCTCAGGTCGGACCAAATGACCGTCTCGCCCCGGAGCCGGACCCGGACAGTCAGCCTGCCCAGCCCTGGCTCGGGCTGCTCCTGGGTTGCCACAACCACCGTGCACGGCATATCCGTCGGATAGAGCGGTCCGCCTGGGCGGAGCAGTCGCCTCGGATCAAGGCCGACCAGGCTGCTATCGCTGCGCGCGACCACGTCGAGGCCATCGACGAAGAGGTACGTGTGCACGGCAGCACACGCTGGCGGCCCAGGACACGGGCTGATGAGTAGCGTGCTCACCGCACCATCGCTTTGCCCATCGGGCACGGTGGCCCTCAGCTCGCGCGGGGACCTACGCGGCATCCGCCTGATGTGACGTCATGGGCCGATCCTATCGGCTACGCCGCACCAGTTTGGAAGATCGCGCATGTGGATCGGGGTTGAGCTGGCGAGACGCTGATGTGCGCGTTCTCGGGCAGCTCGCCGACGTTCCCCGTTGTTCCCCGCTGGTCCCTGCCGCATCGGGCACGCAGGGGCACACGTGCCCTTCTCTCACGTTCCGCTGGTAGCTGCGCCCGGTCGCCTGGGACAGCCTAGGCGTCAGGCATCGGCTGCATCTGAATGCCGTACCGCTTAGCGATCTCGATGAGGCGGTCAATGTCCGGCGGAGTGTCCGACTGGGGCGGCATCTCCCGTCGATGGGCGGGTTCACCCGCCTCGGCGAAGAATTTGTCGATACCGCCCGGGGTGTAGGTGATCAGGAGCCGCACCGTGCTGGTGGGCTCGAACCGCTCCAGGGTGCCCTCAGGGATGTGCAAGAAGGACCCGGGCCCGCCTTCGACCGTCTCATCGGCGATGTGATAGCGGAGCGTCCCCTCGATGACGTAGACGCTCTCGGTTCCGGGGTGGGTGTGGGGCGGTGGGCCCATCCCCTCGGGAATGGTCATCTCCATGACGGTCATCGCGCCATTGGTCTCGTCGCTCGACGCCTTGACCTCGTAGAGGCCGTTCAGCATCCAGAATGCCTCGCCGTCACCGCTGTGCCGCACGTGGGCGTTCTCCGGCATGGGGCGCTCCTTCCTCGGTGGGGGCCCTCCATGTGTCCCCACCTGTGGGCCAGCCGAAGGCCGCCATCCGGGTGCGTGTGCCGGGCGTCGCAAGTGCCGCATGATCGGCCGGGCAGGACCTGATGCCCCTCAGGCGGTCCCTGGTTGGCTCAGCTGCTTGGCGCTAGGCTCCACCTACACACGCACAACTCGGCCAGCGCCCACGGCCCTGCAGAGAGCCACGCATTCGGTGGAGTCTCAATGACCGAGTAAAGCCGGCGCGGGGTCCAGCCGCGCGACGGGAATGGCGCGCGCCATCGACGTCACCGACAGGCCCGGCGCCTCTACTCATCGGCGTTCGCCGCCAACCGCTGTTCGCGCGTGAAAGTTGGCTCTGCCGGTGTCGGCTGGAGGATGGCTCCCAGGCACGCGAGCTGTGCCCAAGGCCTGCCTACTCCAGCCGCACAGGCTTGTGGTGCATCACGCGGAACCTTGCTGTCCCCTCGATGCGAACTACGGGCAGCGCGGTTGCTGAGGTCCGCTGGACTGGTCAGCCGGCCGACTGGGAGCAGTGACGGTCAGCCCTGGTCGCGGTCGTTGCTGTACTTCGCTGCTGTACGCAGACTCACAGATCCACCCGAGACACGGCGGCCTCGGCGTCTCCGCGACGGAGAGCGACATACGCCGGTCGGAACGGGAGCCCCCGCAGCGTCGGCTCCATCACCTTGAAGAGGGCATCGGCATCCGGCCCATACGCGTACACCACAGCCTCGCCCCCACCGAACTCGTTCCCGTCCACCTCTCCGACTCCCGCATCCTCGACCGCAACGGTCATTGCGCGTTTTGCGTCGTAGATTGCGGTGCGTTCGTCGGGCTCGCCGAACTGTTCACCACTCAGCCGGAAGTGAGCGATGACAGCTTGCTCTGGGGCGTCTGCCTGAGGCGCGTCGAAGAGTTCTTCCATGCTTGACACGATCTCACCGGGGGTCGGTCGTCAGAAACACCCCATCTTGCCTGATGGCTACCCCTCGAAGGAAACCCGTTCGGTCAGGAGGCCGTGACCTGGCCGTTCACCGACCGCGCTGGTAGCTGACCTGTCACTGGTTGTCACTGTCGATCGCTGTCGAGCGACCTCGCACGGCCCAGGGACGGCCCAGGAGACCGCCCACCGTCGCCGACGTGACGCAGGTCGCGCCCGCCCAGGGCCGTCACTCGAGCGGCTGGGGAGCGACCGCGAGCTGTTCGCTGTAGAGCCAGGTGAAGGTGCGGTCCGGTTCGAGATGGGCGTCTCCCCAGTGGATGGCGTGGATGCCGTTCTCCGGGTCGGCCGTGAAGAACAGACAGACGAGCTTGGTGGAGGCTCCAAGCGCCTCGAACGTCTCGTGCAGCTCCTCGTACTCCTCCGTCGTCAGGTCGTCGTCGAGAGGGAACAGCCCTTCTTGAAGCTGCGGCCCGTGCCCCAGGAGCATCCGGCGGCGCGTAGGGGAAGCGTTGGAAGCCAACCGAGCACGATCAAGCGGCCTCGGACGGTCGGCGTACTTGAAGGGGAAGAGCGCGTGGTCATTGATGACGGCGTACTCGTACCCACGCACGTCCCGCACGGCTTCCTCTAGCTCCCGCGCCGTATCCGCCAGGTTCTCCCGCACCGCCTCCGCCAAGGTGGCACCGTAGGGACTGCGCTTCTTCAACCGGGCCGTCAGATGCACGGCGTGAGCTCGCGCGTGCGCCCTGGCCAGTTGCACCGGAACCGCGGCAGCGAGCCCGCCGGCACGCTGCCCGAACCGCTCTACCGCCCAATCCGACGGCACGACCCGATCCTCACCTAACGCAGACACGCAGCGTCCCCTCCCCCGGTCACCCCGCCTCTCAACTGTTTGACACGTACACGAAGTGCCCACAAGGGAGCGATCCGGCCACATGGGACAGAAGGCTTTGCTGCTCACAAGGCAGCAGGCAGTCAGCATGGCCAGCCGTAGATCGAGACCTGGAGCCCTTGGCTCGCCTTTTTGACGTGCGGCAAAGCCGGTGGCGGTGCACACTTCTTCGCCGTGGAGATCATCAAGGGCGAGCTGCGGCGTCTTCAGTCCGGCCTCGGGGCCGATGACGGTCGACAGCGGCCGTTTCTCGTGCGGGTCCGGTTCATTGCCGAGGATCCAGCGCGGGTCATCGCGAATGCCCGTGCCGTGCTGGCGTGTGTGGTCCAGCGGACGGGTGACTGGCCAGCGTTCGGACGATGGTCGGAGCTGCTGCCGGCGGAGTTCATGCAGCGGTGCGCGCCGGAGCCGGAGCCCGGCCCGCCATTCGGTGCCCAGACCTGGCTGCAGACGTGGCAGGCGATGACGCCCGAGCAGAAATCAGCCTTCAACCAAGAGCCTTGGACGCTGTCGGACTGGCTCTACTACTTCGACCCGACCGAGGACGGCATGGGCGACGATCGCAGCTGGTGGTGGTGGGACGCGGGGTCCGATGAGCCAGGCAACGGCTGGGTTGAGGTGGCCACCACCGGCTGGCCGTTCGGCAGCGGTTCACTGTCCTGGCTGATCAAGGCCAGCGGTGGCAGGGATCTCGATTATCGAGCCTGATCTACAGCTGGAGCATTCGGTGACATCCGCCTTGTAAGGGCGGGAGTACGGGGTGGGTCTGGCGCCCAGGTCATACGAGCTCTAGCAGCAGCCCAGGTCACTCACACATCTCCACTGTGGCGGACCGTCGTTGACCGTGATTGACCGCACCATGTGGCACGACTGTGGCACGCTCCGAGCGACCGAGCGCTTAGAAGATGCGGGCAAGCCCTGGTGGTTCCGTTCGATGCCACCCTGTCGCAACCGCTCAAGACCGCTGTGTCCCGTTGCCGTCCGCTGCCGTTGCCGTCAGCGTTGCCGTCACTGCCGTCGACTGCTGCGTTTGCCCAGGAGAGCACGAGTAACAGGCAGGCTTGGAGCACTGCGGAACGTAGATGCGCCACAGTGCATCGCCAGTGCAGAACCCTCACTTGTACAAGCTGATGTCGCCCTCGGGTGACCCTGTGGCGAACAGCATGCTGCCGTCGGCACGCGCGAGTACTTGGATGTCTATTCCAACCCACGGAATCCCGACAAACTCGCCGGTTGCTGCGTCCCACTCACGGACCTTGTTGTCGGTCCCCGAGGTGAACAGCCGCGCGGCACCATCCACCACAGCCGGGGCCACCGTGGGGTACTCCGCGCTCAGCGATATCGGCTCCCCAACCGACTCACCAGTTTGCGCATCCCAGCGCCACAAAGTGCTATCGGAGTCTACGGCGATGAGGAGGGTGGAGCCGGTCGGAAGAATCAGCGACGTGATCTGGCGGATCGCGGCGCGTGATCCAGTGATGGAATTCCCGATCCGATCGCCAGTCTTGGAGTCCCATCGCAAGATGACGCCGTTCTCGTCACCTGAAGCGATTACCGCAGTACCGTTCCGTCCTGGAACGGCCGTGACGGCCATGACCCAACCTCGATGCCCCGTCAGCGGTGCGCCCAGCGGGTCGCCGCTCATGGCGTCCCAGCGGAAGATGTCGCTGCCGGCACCGACGAAGAAGCGGCGCCCACCGGGCAACACGCCTGCGGCGACGTCCCAGACGGTGCTCACCTCTTCCATGTACGGGCTGGACAGTTCCTAGCCGGTCAAGGCGTCCAGGCGCTCGACACCCTCCTCATTTGCTGAGGCCAGTACTGCACCGCCGCCAGGTGGGCACGCGACAGCCTTGCCCGGGCCGCCGCCCACGTAGAACTCGACGGACCACACCTCGCGGCCAGTCTCTGGATCCCACCGATAGCAGCGGTCTCCGCCGTGGGAGGACGACAACACCACCAGTTGACCGTCGGCAGTTTCGGCGAGCAGGGGCCAAGCGCCGTAGGCCATGCCAGTTCTGATGACCTGTACTTGCGATGTGCGGATCGGCTGTGGCATCACACCCCAACCGTAGATCCCCCATGCAGAGAGCAGACCTCAATCGTGTCGATGCCTGGTGGCGAACAGCTGGCTGGGAGGGAGGCCTCGCCGTGCTGCAGCCAACGCCCCGTACGCGAGATGGACTCTGACACCCGCTTTAGGAGTTCGATCCGAACCCGCTCCGGAGGCCGTCGTCGACGGGTGCGACAGCCGGACAGGGGTGCTGGTGTACACCTTCGTCCGGCGTCGTTGATGTCAGCCGTGGATGTCAGAAGCCTTCTGATCCGTAGCTAAGAATGGATCGGTCATCCAGAGTCATTACGGCCGCTTTCGGGCCGCTGTCGACTTCATGGCGGGCGCTGTCGGTTGCTGTCGCTGCTGTACGGAGGGGGGCGTGCGCCTCATCATCACCAGAGCCACCAGCGGGGTAAGTGCCCTTGACCTGCCGTGGTGGTGCTTGTCGCGGTTGCTGGTCCAGGGCGGGGGAGCCCGTAGATGGCCGCGACTTACCAGCCGGTCGGGCACGCATCGGGCACGCGTTCAGCTGCACGGATTGACGCAGTCCAAGCCGTGATCCTATTGTCCGCCTTGCGCGTGGTTGCAGCCGACGGCAATGAAAGCCGACCGGATTCTGATTAATGCCGAAATCTGAGTAAGTGAGGGTAGTTGTGGGGGTGCTGCTCTCGTACCTGGTCCTTTTCCTTATTGAATGCGGCTTGATGGCGCTGCAGATTATCGGCGCGTTCCTGCTCATGTTGAGTGCCGCTCTGTTTATCCGGCGCTTCGCTATTGCGCGCAAGCGTCGACCCGATGGCCACTTCCCGAAAGCGACGCCAGTGGTGCCATATGTGCTTGGCGGCATCGGCATTTGCTCGCTGGTTCCTACTTCGGCAGCGCTCTTCATCGGGAAGGAGTTGGGCATTTTTGAAACCTGGGCGATATAGGCCGAAACCGTTGTGGTCTGCGGGGGCATCGTCGGCCTGCCGAGGCTGGTAGCAGTCGGCTGCGGGCGCGGTGGTTGCTGCACCTTGCTGCTGTACATCACCAGTTTGGAAGATCGCGTATACGGATGGAGTGATGGCGACGGGTGATCGTGAGGGACGTACGATGCCGTTGTGGATGTCTCAGGGGACGACTTGCGCTGTGGGCTCTGTGGGCAGCCTTTGAGTGGCCTGCACGAGCAGCATGGCGATGAAGCGGTGGTCGGCGCGGGCAACCGTGTGGAGTACGTGATCGTCGAGCTGCGTGGAGCCACGGCCTGCTATCAGGCCGTCGATGACCCCTCTCGGACACGCAAGACGGATGCAGCCTTTTTGGCACAAGAGCTGGGGACTGGCCTGTCAGATCTCCCCGGCCGTCATTACACCTGCTGGGAGACACCTACGGAATACGGCGTCATCCGGAGCGGTTTCGAACCGGCCTGACACGCAACGGCACCGGGCCATTCGCCGCTTAGCACGGCAGCCCCAGAGTCCAGCAGCCCCTGACAGGGGCTAGCGGATCCTAAATGACCGAGCCAAGCCGACGAAGATCTTGAAAACCGTCGTGGCAGCGATGTCACCGTGGGTTCAATCCCACACCCACCGCATATGAACGTCCCCTGACCAGGTAAATCGGTCAGGGGCCGTTCCTGTGGTCTCTGCCTGTGAGTGACCGTTGTTCCCCGGGGTTGCCCGCTCGATCGGGCACGGGAGGGGCACGCCTCGTTAGCTGCTGATCGGCGCCCAGCTCGCTGTGAGGTCTGCGCACTCGATCCGCACGGTTCCGGTCGTCAGCCTCAGCTCGTGGCTGCATCCGGCCTCGTGCGGCAGGACTTCGTCCAGGCGCACGCTGTTGTAGTCCGACAGCTCGACAGGACCACCGTCGTCAGACGTGATTTGAACGCTGCTGACGCCCCTGTAGCGGATGGTGAGTACATCGCTCTCGCACCCTGACCAGGCGAACCGAAGCTCGTAATGCCCCAGGTCATCAGCAGCTGAGGGCAGCTCTTGGGGCTTCAGGTCCTTCACACAGCGTGGTGCCGAGAAGTCGTAGTGCTCGGGGTGCGAAGCAAAGGCCCGTACCCCAGGAGGCAGCTTCGGAAGGATCTCGGACAGCTTGGCGATATAGGGGCTGGGGTCGTGCCAGTAGGTGCCTTGCCCCTGCTGCTCCACAACTGCGTACTTCACGATTCCCCTTCGGTCGGTGGTCAAAGGTACTTGCATCGCCGGGTGACCGCCCGCAGTGAGACGGGCCGGTGTCCGTCCCTCCTCAACCCATCACTCACCCCAGCTCCCATCCCGTCTGCCGTCGACCCACACACCGTGGAGCGGGCGTGGTTCATGGCGTCCAGGTGGAGCGCGCCACTGTACGAACGACCTGGACGCCATGGGCCGCGTCTGCTCGGCTTTGCCTGGGTCGATGGCAGACGGGAACCGATGGTAGAAGCCCCGGAGCGATCCGGGGCTTCTACCTTTCTCTCTGTGGTCTCTCGGCCACACTGGCTGGCGTGAACGACTGCGTGGAGTACGCCAATTACGTGGCCGCCGAGATGAAGCGAAACGGCTACGCCAGGCACTGCGTGGCCCGCGGCGACGTGGATGAGCAGCTTCTGGCTGCCTATGAAGTAGAGCTGAACGCCGCGACCGATGAGAGGCCCCTTCAACGCTTCTTCGAGGAGCACCCCGGCATCCTCGCCCAAGAGCTCGGAGCGGCCTGCCGATGGGTGCTGCCCCAAGTAAGTCTCGGTGGACGCTACGTGCCGGATTTCCTTGTTGCGCGAATCGACAGTGGCGGAGTGCGCTGGACCTTGGTTGAGCTGGAGAGTCCCACTGCGCAGCTGTTCACCAAGGATGGGCAGCCAAGGAAAGAGCTGCGCAAAGGTCTCAGCCAGATCCAAGACTGGCGGGACTGGCTGACTGCCAATCGAGATGTTGCTCGGCGGAGCCGAACCGATCAAGGTCTTGGGCTCATCGGTATCGATCACATGGCGAGTGGGCTCGTGATCATCGGTCGTCGCCACCATCGCTTGGTGGCTGATCAGGAGCGGTTGAACTCGCTCGTGTACCGCGAGCGCGTTCTGATCCGTTCCTATGACTGGCTCTTGGACGAGGCGCGGGGTCGAATCCGTATTCGCGGGGAGTTGGCTAGGAGCGGCGCAGTCATGTGTGAGGACTGTGATCTTCCGGGGCGGTCCTTCCAGTAGGAAGCTCACCACAGTCGTTGGCACTCACGTTCCGTAGCCTCCTGGAGTGGGGAGCCAGGTGACCCTGGACCTCGTGTCCAAGAGGCCCGTCGAGGTGACGAAACCCGCGATGAGCTGCAGCGGAGCACTCGAAGATCATTACGTGGTCATTACGTGATCACTGACAAACTGCTGCTTTCGGCGGCATCCGCCTGCACATACGCGAAGACCCCGACCGCAGCGTTTCCGCTGGTGACGGGGTCTTTTAGGCACCTCATACAGGGTGCCCCCGGCAGGATTCGAACCTGCGCACACGGCTCCGTAAACCGTGTGTGCGAAACTGCCGCGATGACCTCAGAGACGATCAACGCGGCAGCCGCGGGCACTTGGAAACTCGGAGATCTCACCGTCAACCGCATCGGCTTCGGCGCGATGCGGTTGACGGGCAGCGCGGCCTTCCACCACGGCATGCCGAGCGACCGTGAACGCTCGATCGCCGTGCTGCGGCGCGCGATCGAGCTGGGCGTCAACCACATCGACACCGCGGCGTTCTACTTCTCGGCGCTGCGCTCCGCGAACGAACTGATCAACAGTGCGCTCGCCCCGTACGCGGACGACCTGGTCATCGTCACCAAGGTCGGGCCGTTCCGCGACTACTCGGGGGAGTGGGGCACCTCGGCCAGGCCCGAGGACCTGCGCGGCCATGTCGAGGAGAACCTGCGCCAGCTCGGCCGCGACCACCTCGACGTGGTCTACCTCCGCCGTATGCGACAGGACTCGATCGCCGAGCACTTCGGCGCGCTCGCCGAGCTGCGCGACGCGGGCCTGATCCGGCACCTTGGCATCTCCAGTGTCGAGACCAGGCACCTCGCCAAGGCGCAGGCCATCGCGCCGGTCGTCAGCGTGCAGAACCAGTACGGGCTCGACTCCCCGGACCCCGAGGCCGACGCCGTACTGCGGGCCTGCGGTGAACAGGGCATCGCCTTCGTGCCGTTCTTCGCGATCGCGGGCAAGGGCGGTGCGCTGGGCCCGAGCGGCGCCACCGACGACGAGGTGCTCGCCGTCGCGCGGGCGCACGATGCGACACCCGCCCAGGTCAGACTGGCGTGGACCCTCCAGCAGGGCCCGCACGTGCTCGCCATCCCCGGCACCGGCAACCCGGACCACCTGGCGGAGAACGTGGCCGCGGGCGCGCTCCGTCTCACGGACGACGAGATGGCCCGCCTCGACGCGCTCCACACGCGGGGCCAGTGAGGTCGAGGGCCCCTGCCGGCGTGCGACAGGGGGCCCTCCGTGCTCAGCCCGCGTACGCGCTCAGCGGGTAGTGGTCGGACAGGTTCGTGTACGTGTAGTCGGTGCCCCAACTGGACACCGTCCAGGGCGCGCACTGCTCCTTGACGACCTCGTTCTTCCAGACCACGGGGCGCGCGTGACCGGCGCGGTGGAGCACGTAGTCGAGATCCTCGCGGGGGTCGGTCGGGTACCGGTCGTGCGCGATGGAGTTCTCCTGCGTGTCGAAGGAGTACGGGTGTCCGGTCCGCGCGTCCGCACCCACCAGGTCGGCGTCCGCGAGCAT
Source organism: Streptomyces sp. NPDC001530 (assembly GCF_042894545.1). Classification (NCBI taxonomy): domain Bacteria; kingdom Bacillati; phylum Actinomycetota; class Actinomycetes; order Kitasatosporales; family Streptomycetaceae; genus Streptomyces; species Streptomyces sp. NPDC001530. Next base: position 104,211 of record NZ_JBIAVS010000014.1, on the reverse strand, counting down.
CGACGCGTACTCGGCGCTCCGCGAGTCGACGTTGAAGTCACCGGCGACCAGGACCTGTTCGTCCGCCGGGATGTTCTTGGCGTCCAGGAACGCGTCGATCGCCTTGAACTGCCGGCTGCGCATCGACGCGGCCTCACCCGCGTCGCACCCGGGATCCGTCGACTGCGCGTGGGTTCCGACCATATGAACCTTGGCGCCGTTCACATTCAGCACCACATAGGCGAATCCCTTGTTGGACCACCAGTCCGCGCCACACGCGTCCTTGTAGACGTACTGTTCCTTGTGCAGGATCGGCCACTTGCTCAGTACGGTCACCCCGCCGTCCTCGGGCGTCGTCGACGAGTACGCCCCGCCCGTCGCGTCCCAGCCGCTCTTGCTCCGCCCGACCACCGGCGTCTGGTACGGGTACTCGGCCGCTGCCGCGCTCTTGAGGGCATCCGACGACGTGTTGTCGAACGCCTCCTGGAGCACGACGACGTCGTTCCCGCGGAAGAACGAGGTCTTCGGTATCTCCGCGGCACGGTGGTCCTGCCCCCAGTTCGGGTACAGGTTCTTGCTCATGAGGAAGACGTTGTACGTCAGCACCCTCATCGAAGGCGTCGTCGCGGCCTCCGCCGGCGCGGCTCCGACGAGGCCCGCGGCGGTGAGCGAGAGGACGAGGGTGGCTGCGCCCTGGGTACGGCGCAGTGAGGAGAGCGGCACTGGATCTCCCTGTGAGTGAAGGGGGTTGAGTGGCGCCGCACATCAAATCACCGGGGATTACTGCCAGGTAACTCCCGTGCAGGAAAAGGATGTATCCCAGAGGTACGTCCAGGGGCACGTCCAGCGGTTCGCCCGGAGGCGCGTCCAGAAGTGCGGGCGTCCCTCACAAGCCCGCCCCCGTCGCGCCCGGTGCGTCCAGGCGCAGGCCCTCGCTGCCCAGGACGCGACGTAGCGGCCGCCCGCCCACGCGGGATGGCCGTGGGGCAGGCGGCTGCCGACGGGTTCAGCCCAGCCGCTCGTGCAGGAAGGCGACCGTGCTCTCCCAGGCCTGTGCGGCCGACTCGGGGGCGTACGTCTCGGGGCGGCCGTCGTTGAAGAAGGCGTGCTGGGCGGGGTAGAGGCGGAGATCGGGCGTGATGCCGGACTGCTGCTGGATCGCCTCGCTCAGCTGCTCCAGGCTCTCCTTCGGAATGCTCGTGTCGAGTTCGCCGTAGTGGCCCAGGATCCGCGCCTTCAGGCCGGAGAAGTCGGGCAGCTCGCCCTGGATCACGCCGTAGAACGGCACCGCCGCGCTGATGCGCGGGTCGGCCGCGGCCTGGTAGATGACGAAGCCGCCGCCCATGCAGAAGCCGACCGAGGCCACCGTGTCGGAGGTGACCTCGGGCAGCCCCAGTAGATGGTCGACCGCGCCGGAGAGCAACTCGACGCCGCGTGACACGGGCAGTTCCTGCATCATCCGGAAGGCCTCGCCGCTGTCATGGGCGACATTGCCGCCGTACAGGTCGGGCGCGAGGGCGACGAAGCCCTCCGCCGCCAGTCGGTCCGCGACGTTGGCGATGTGGTCGGTCAGGCCCCACCACTCCTGAATGACGATCACGCCGGGGCCCTGCCCGGAGGGCGGCAGGGCCAGATAGCCGTGCGTGGTGCTTCCGGCGCTGGGGAACGTCACGTTCTGATGGGCCGGGGCTCCGGTCGACTTCGGCAGCTCGGACATGTCACTCAACTCCTGTGGGGGCAGCGTCAGGTGGGGCGCGGCGGGGCCGGTCCCGAGTGGATCTCCACGATGTCATGCGTGCGTACGGCCCCCTCGCCCGGCCCGTACGACGAGGCCTGCCGCCACCTTCTGCATGAGGCCGTACGCGAGGACCGGCAGCAGCGCATGCGGCCGGTCGGGCAGCATCGTCGTGATGAGGACCGCGCCCGCGCTGCTGTTGTTCATCCCGCAGGCCAGGGTGACGGAGGCACCGGCGGGCGCGTCGAGGCGCAGCACGCGGGCGGTGATCCGGCCCAGCGTGAACGACAGCCCGCAGACGGTGGCGGCGACGGCCAGCGCGGCCACGAACATCACCGGTTCGGGATGGGTGAGGAAGCGGCCGAGGGCACCGCTGGCATTGATGTACGTCAGCAGCAGCGAACCCAGTATCGCCGCGTGGAGCAGGTGGTCCATGAGGTGGCGGGGCAGGGCGAGTCGGCACAGGATTCCGGCGCCGCAGGGCAGCAGGACGCCGGTGAGCGCGAAACCGTTCCCCGCGGTCCGTGCCGCTTCGGCCAGTGTGCCCGCGTAGTCGCCGCTCAGCAGCGGGCACAGTGCCGTCATCGTGACCGGGATCGTCAGGGGGCTGACGATCGTGGATGCCAGCACGAGGCCCACTGTCGTCGGCTGGTCGCCGTCTCCCTTGCTGGTCCACACGGTGGCCCCGGCTGCCACGGGCATGGCGGCGATCGTGATCATCGCCGCGACCAGTCCACTGCCTCCGTCGCTGTCGGGGGACTGTCGCAGCGCGAACGCGATGAACGGGATGATCAGCAGCGGCGCGACCAGATGCAGGATGAGTCCGGTCAGCAGCGCGGTGGGACGGCCGAGTAACGCCCGCAGCTCGTGCGGGGGCGCTTGCAGGCCTGCGGTGAACAGGATCAGGGATAGCAGGAAATGCGGTGTTCTGAAAGGGAGTTCAAGGACTCCGGCTGCGCCGATCGTGTGCGTGTGGCGCAGCCACAGGCCCGGGGCCGGCACCGTCGCGGCGGCGAGGTAGGACGCGCCGGCGGCCCATCCGAGATGGCTACGGAGTAGATCGAGGGGGGACTTCGTGCTGGGCGGGCGGTGCATGGCGGCGCTCTTCCGTCGTGGGATCTGGGCGGAGACGGGACGCCGATATCGCGGAAGCGGAAGCGGAAAGGGTACGGGGGGCGAACCGTGCGACGACGTAGGTGCACAGGCTCAGCCAGCACAGGCTGAACAGCCAGCCGCCGAGGACGTCGGAGAACCAGTGAACTCCCAGGTAGACACGGGACAGTCCGACCAGCACGGCCCAGCAGCCGATGGCCGAAGCGAGCGACTTTCTATGGCGTGGAGCCCGCGCGAGCACCGCGAGAGCGAGCAGTCCGGCGGTGACGGCGGATGTGGTGGTGTGGCCCGAGGGGAAGGACCAGCCGGAGGCGTGGGTGGCCCAGTCCGCCGTCGCGGGGCGGGGCCGGGCGACCAGGCACATCACCCCGTACCGCACGGCTTGCGCGGCGGCCAGACAGCCGAGCAGGCCGACGACGGAGAGGATCCGCTGCCGCGCCGTACGGCCGAGGACGAGGCCCGCCACGGCGACCAGGACGTACGGGAGGAGCCCCGTGCCGGTGTACGTCACGCCGCGGGCCAGGGCGAGTGCCATGTCCGGGCGGTGTCGCAGCGACCAGGAGGCCAGGTCCTCGTCGCCGAACAGTACGGCGCCGCCCCGGCCGATAAGGATCAGCGTGAGCAGCACGAACGCGACCGCGCTCCCCACCGCGGTCGAGCCGGCGAGGTCTGTGACATCCTCGCGCGACGACGCGGTGCGCGGGGCTGCGGCCATCGGTGGTCCCCCTCTGTGGTGGGCGCGCGGACGCAAGAGACCTCACCCGCGCTGACTACATTCCTGTAGACGGTCTACACAACTGTAGACGATTGGGGGTCGGGGATCGTTCCCGGACCGCTTGACGGGATGCCGTACCCTACGTGTTACGTATAACCCTGGAGAGGTCCGGATGAGACGCATCGCCCTGGTCACCCTCGTCGTCGACGACTACGACGAGGCGATCCGCCACTACACCGAATCCCTCGGATTCCGGCTCGCCGAGGACACGCCGCGTCCCGACGGCTCCCGCTGGGTCGTCGTCGAGCCGGGCATGGAGGGCGGCGGCAGCGGACTGCTGCTGGCCCGGGCCAAGGACGAGGCGCAGCGCGGCCGGATCGGTGACCAGACCGGCGGGCGCGTGGGCTTCTTCCTGCACACCGACGACTTCGCCCGCGACTACGCGCGGATGCAGGCCGCCGGCGTGACCTTCCTGGAGGAGCCCCGCCACGAGCCGTACGGCTCGGTCGTCGTCTTCCAGGACCTGTACGGAAACCGCTGGGACCTGCTCCAGCCCGCCCACTAACCAGACCTCCCCCAAGACGACCTGCCGAGGAAAGACACGCATGACCGCGCCCCGCATCGACATCGACACCATCCGCCGGCTCCCCAAGGCCGTGCTGCACGACCACCTCGACGGCGGTCTGCGCCCCGCCACCCTCGTGGAGCTCGCGGAGTCGGCCGGCCACGCCCTGCCCACCACCGACCCGCAGGCGCTGGCCGACTGGTACTACCAGGCCGCCAACTCCGGTGACCTGGTGCGCTACATAGCCACCTTCGAGCACACCCTCGCCGTGATGCAGAACCGCGAGGGCCTGCTCCGCACCGCCGAGGAGTACGTGCTCGACCTGGCCGAGGACGGCGTCGTCTACGGCGAGGTCCGCTACGCGCCCGAGCTGATGGTGAACGGCGGGCTCACCCTGCCCGAGGTCGTCGAGACCGTGCAGGAGGGCCTGGCGGCGGGCATGGCCAAGGCGGCCGCCGCGGGCACCCCCGTGCGCGTCGGCACCCTGCTGTGCGGCATGCGCATGTTCGACCGCACCCGCGAGATCGCCGACCTCGCGGTGGCCTTCCGGGACGCCGGCGTCGTCGGCTTCGACATCGCGGGCGCCGAGGACGGCTTCCCGCCCGCCGACCACCTGGCCGCCTTCGAGCACCTGCGCGGCGAGAGCGTCCCGTTCACCATCCACGCCGGTGAGGCGCACGGCCTGCCCAGCATCCACCAGGCCCTGCAGGTCTGCGGCGCCCAGCGCATCGGGCACGGCGTCCGCATCACCGAGGACATCGTCGACGGCAAGCTCGGCCGCCTCGCGGGCTGGGTGCGCGACCGCCGTATCGCCCTGGAGATGTGCCCGACGTCCAACCTCCAGACGGGCGCCGCCACCTCCATCGCCGAGCACCCCATCACCGCCCTGCGCGACCTGGGCTTCCGCGTCACCCTCAACACCGACAACCGTCTGGTGTCGGGCACGACGATGACCCGCGAGATGTCGCTGCTGGTCGAGGAGGCGGGCTGGAGCGTCGAGGACCTGCGCACGGTCACGGTGAACGCGATCAAGAGCGCGTTCATCCCGTTCGACGAACGCACCACCCTCATCCACGACGTGGTGCTGCCCGGCTACGAGGCCGCCCTCTAGCTGATCCCTACGTACAGGGCCGCGCTCTAGAGCAGCCCGCGCACGTACGCGGCCTGGCCGACATGCTGCAGATCGTCGGCCAGGACGCTCACCAGCCGTACGCCGAGGGTGACCGCCGGGGTCCAGCGCTCGTCCACGACGCGCTCCAGGTCCTTGGCGGTCAGCCCGCGCACGAACTCCAGGCTCTGTTCGTGCACCGCGTCGTAGTAGCCGATCAGCAGGTCACCCGACTCCACCTGCACCTTGGCCACCTTCGCCGGGGTGTGACCGTACCCCGTGTCCCCGCGGCGCAGATCGAGCCCGAAGCGCTTCTCCCAGCCCTGTGCCAGCCAGACCTGGTCGAGCCCGGCGGCATCGGCGACATGGTCGTCCTGGATGCGGGTGAGATGCCAGATCAGCCATGAGATGGAGTTGGCGGCCTCGGCGGGGCGGGCGTTGAGTTCGTCCGGGGCGAGCCCCTCCACGGCGGCATGGACTTCTTCCTGGATGCGGCTGTACGCGTCGATGAGGATGTCCTTCGCATGCATGCGTCCACCATCGCGCACAGCGGTCGATCACGCGTCCGGAATCCAGCTTCCGTGGAAGCCCAGCGGCACGAGCGGACCCAGCGGTTGCGATACCACTCCGCGCGGCCGTCCCGCAGCCGCACGCCGTGCACCATGCCGTCGCCGAGCATCCAGTGGTGGGCGCGCGGGTCCTCGAGTCCAAGGACGTTGGGGCCGTTGCGCAGGAAGCGGCCGTTCAGGTCGCGGGGGATCTGTCCGGTGACCGGCAGGTCGAACGCCGTCAGCTCTTCGGTGACGGGCTTGAACGCCCCCTCCAGGAACGGGTAATGCCTGGTGTCCGGTGCGCGCGGCGGGGCCGCCGCGGCTCGTCCGCCCACGCCGCCGACGAGCCCTCCCGCCGCCACTACCGCCGCGCCCCGCAGCACTGACCGTCGTGTGTGATCCGTCATCTCGGTCCCCCCGCCTCGCCGTTCTCGTGCTGGACGTCCACGAGTCTGTGGCTACGGGCCGGGCTGGGTCAGGAGTGCCGGGGCCCCTCCGGGGGTGGTCTCAGACCCCCTCTTTCGAGGTGTCGAGGAGCGCAATCAGCGTCCGCGCCGCCGGACTGGTGGCCTCCAGTGGCGGCAGCATGGCGACGGTCTCGTACGACGCCTCACCAGCGCCCTTGAGGGGCAGGGCAGTGAGATCGCCGGCCTCGCGCTTGAGGCCGAAGTGCCGTGGTACGACGGCGATGCCGAGGCCCTCGTGGACGAGCTCCAGGAGGCTGTGCACGTCGTTGACCTCAAGGGTCACGGTCCGGTGCACGCCCGCCGCCGCGAAGGCCGCGTCGGTGATGCGGCGCGGTCCCCAGTCGGGATGGAAGTCGACGAAGGCCTCGCCGCCCAGCTCCTCGGGCGTGAGCACGGCGGCGGTCGCGAGATGGTGCGTGGGATGGCAGAGCACGGTCATCGACTCGCTGGCCAGCGGGACCGAACGCAGCTGGTCGGTGTCGGCCTGCGTCCTGACCGCGAAGGCCAGATCGAGTCGGCCCGCGGCGACCTCCTCGGCCAGCGCTCCGGACCCCGCCTGCCGCAGCCGGATCTCGACATCGGGATGGCGGCGCCGGAACGCGGCGAGCAGCCTCGCCACATGCACTCCGGCGATGCACTGTTCGGTGCCGAGGGAGAGCGTGCCGCGCAGCACGCCCTGCACGGCGGCCACCGCGTCGTGCGCCGAGCGGACCTGGGCCAGGATCCGCTCCGCCTCGCCCAACAGGGCGCGACCGGCCTCCGTGAGCGTGACCCGACGGGTGGTGCGCACGAACAGCGGGGCCTGCAGCTCCCGCTCCAGGGAACGGATCGAGGACGACAGGCCGGACTGCGACACCATGAGCCGTTCCGCCGCCCGGGTGAAGTGCTGGTCCTCGGCGACCGCGACGAAGTGCTGAAGGTGGCGCAGTTCCATGAGCGGCAAGCCTAATCGCTGATTGAGAAGCGGCAGCGCTGAATCCCATCCGATTCTCCCGTTGGACCGCTGCCCGGGCGCGCGCGAGAGTGGAGACCTGTTTTCCCGGCCTTCCAGGAGTACGCGTTGTACACCGCACACCCCGACCGTTACGCGGACATGCCCTACCGGCGCACCGGACGCAGCGGCCTGAAGCTCCCGGCGCTGTCGCTCGGCCTGTGGCACAACTTCGGCCCCGACCGGCCGGTGGAGACCCAGCGCGCCATCCTGCGCCGCGCCTTCGACCTCGGCGTCACGCACTTCGACCTGGCGAACAACTACGGGCCGCCGCCCGGCGCCGCCGAGTCGGCCCTCGGCGACGCCCTGAGGGCCGACTTCGCGCCCTACCGCGACGAGTTGGTCATCTCCACCAAGGCCGGATACCTGATGTGGCCGGGCCCGTACGGCGAATGGGGCTCGCGCAAGTACCTGCTGTCCTCGCTCGACCAGAGCCTTGGCCGGATGGGCCTGGACTACGTGGACATCTTCTACTCGCACCGCCCCGACCCGGAGACTCCACTGGAGGAGACGATGGGCGCCCTGCACTCGGCGGTCCAGCAGGGCAAGGCGCTGTACGTCGGCGTCTCCAACTATTCGCCGGAGCAGACGCGCGAGGCCGCCCGCATCCTGGGCGAGCTGGGCACCCCGCTGCTGATCCACCAGCCGCGCTACTCGATGCTCGACCGCCGCCCCGAGGAAGGGCTCCTGGACGCGCTGGACGAGCTTCAGGTGGGCTCCATCGCCTACTCGCCGCTGGAGCAGGGCCTGCTGACCGGCCGCTACCTCGACGGCATCCCGGAGGGTTCGCGCGCCGCGAGCGACAGCCCCTTCCTGAGCGCCGACACGGTCACCGAGGACCTCGTACGGCAGCTGCGTGCCCTCGACGAGATCGCCAAGTCGCGCGGCCAGTCCCTGGCGCAGCTCGCCCTCGCCTGGGTGCTGCGCGGCGGCCGGGTGACCTCGGCGCTGATCGGCGCCAGCAGCCCGCGGCAGCTGGAGGACAGCGTCGCGGCCATCGGGAACCTGGAGTTCGATCCGGACGAGCTCGCCCGGATCGACGCGATCATCAAGCCCTGACGCCCACCGATCGGACCCTGCGGCGCTCGGTCGAGATGATGACGGTGCGGTGCTCGGCTCGGGCGACCAGGCCCTCGGTTCAGGCGGTCAGGCGCTCGCTGAGCTCCCACAGCCGGTCGGCCGCCTCGGGGTCGACGGCGTAGGGCAGCACACCGGCCTTCCAGGACCTGTTCATGAGGGTCCAGTCGCTTCCCTCCTCCGGCCTCATCCGGGGTGCGACGTCGCTGTTCTCGCAGTAGAGGCCGCCCCTTCCGTCGAGCAGGGGGCTGGTGGCGCACCACACGCTGGTGGCCGCCCCCTGCTCGACGGTCTTGAGCTGCCGGTCCGGGTCCAGGATCGGCTTGCCGTCGGTGTCGAGGACGCCGACGGCCTTCAGGTCCTCCTCCGCGAGGTACTTCTTCAGGCCGGTGTCGACGATGCTCCCCGGATGGAGGGAGAAGGCCCGCACGCCGTCCGCCTTTCCGCGCGCGTCGAGTCCGAGCGCGAAGAGGATGTTGGCCGTCTTCGACTGCCCGTAGGCGACCCAGCGGTCGTATGCGCGGTGCTCGAAGTGCGGGTCGTCGAACAGGACGGGCGAGAACCGGTGCCCCCAGGAGGACACCGAGACGACCCGGGCCCCGTGCGCCCGGCGCAGTGCGGGCCACAGGCGTGCGACCAGTTGGAAGTGGCCGAGGTGATTGGTGGCGAACTGCACCTCGTATCCCCGCGCGTCGCGCGTCAGCGGAGGCGCCATGACGCCCGCGCTGTTGACGAGGAGGTGCAGCGGCCGTCCGGAGGCGAGGAAACGTTCGGCGAAGGCGTCGATCGAGGCGGGATCCAGCAGATCCATGGTCTCGATCTCGACGCCGTCGATCTCCTTCAGCGCGGCCCGGGCCCTTTCGGTGTGGCGTGCCGGTACGACGACCTCGGCGCCGGCGGATCGCAGCACGCGGGCGGTCTCCAGGCCGATGCCGGAATAGCCGCCGGTGACGATGGCGACCTTGCCGGTCAGGTCGATGCCCTTGATGACGTCCTCGGCGGTGGAGGTGGCGTCGAAGCCGGAGTGGAGGGGCTGTTGGACGGTGGTCATGGCGTGGATCTCCTCACGTGTGCCTTCCAGGCCACCGTAGAACCGGTCCTCCGTACGATGAATACTTGAGAGTCCGCATTACTTGCGCGATAGTACGGATATGCCGATCGATCCGCTTTCCGACACTCTCGCGCTCACCGACGCCCGCTGTGTGATCTCCGGTGGGTTCACCGCGGGTGGGCCATGGGCGCTGCGCTTCCCCCTGCCGGACCGGCTCAAGATCACCGCCCTGGTGAAGGGAAGCTTCTGGGTGGCCCTCGACGGCATGCCGGAAGCCGTCCGGCTGGAGGCCGGCGACGCGGCTGTCTTCGACGGCAGCCGGCCCTTCGTGATCTCCAGCGATCCGGCACTGGAGCCGGTGGACGCGTCGAGGCTCTTCGCGGACTCGACCGAGCCCATGGTTCACCTCGGCGAGGCGGAAGACGTCGTCTCCGTCGGCGGACATGTCGAACTGGGGCGCTCGGGCGAGGAGTTGCTGCTGCACGCACTGCCGCCGCTGATGCATGTCCGCGCCGCCGCGGAGGAAGCGCCCGTGCTGCGCTGGCTGCTCGACCAGCTCCTGCACGAACTGACGGCGGGGCGGGCCGGTGCCGACTTCGCGGCGGACCAGCTCGCCCAGCTCATGTTCGTCCAGGTCCTGCGCGCCTACCTCGCGGACGCCGACGCCCTCCCGGCCGGCCGGCTGCGGGCCCTCGCCGACGAGCGCATCGCCCCGGCCCTGCGTCTCATGCACGCCGAGCCGGGCCGCCCCTGGCAGCTGGAGGAACTCGCCAGGGCGGCGGCCATGTCCCGGACCACCTTCGCCCAGCGGTTCCGCGCCGTGGCCGGTGTACCGCCGCTGACCTATCTGCTCGACTGGCGGATGAGCCTGGCCCGGCGGGCGCTGCGGGACGGGGAGACCTCCGTGTCCGCCCTCGCGCAGAAGGTGGGATACACGTCCGAGAGCGCGTTCAGCAATGCCTTCAAGCGGACGACCGGCGTCGCGCCGAGGCGCTACCGGGACGCGGTCCGGGCGGCGGTCACGAGCTGAGCGGCCCCTCGGTCGGCGCTACGCGTTCAGGCGCTCCTCCAGGTGGACGGTCACCGTGTCTCCCTCCTCCTTCCCGATCGCCTTGCGTATGTCGGCCTTGACCGGCAGCTTGTGGGTGCCGTCGCCGAGGGCCATGAACGAACTGCGGAAGGGCCGGCCGTCGATCGTGCCGCTGACCTTGACCAGTCCGCGGGTTCCGAAGAACGCGACGGACTCCGGCCAGACGACATAGGTCCAACCGCCTGTCGCAGGACTCTTCCGCAGTACCGCGGTGAACTCCGCGTCCACCTTGCTCGCCGTGCTCATGCGATCCTCCCTGTCCGGTGGTCCTCCTACTCAAGAGACCGCCCGGACCGGGAAAACTCATCGCTGTCGCCCCGACGTCACTGGGCAATACACCTATGCCGGAACGCGGTCCAGGAAGCCGTGCACGGTCCGGATACGGCCCTCGCCGTTCAGGGTGATCACGTCGAATCCGGCGATGGGCGCCGAGCCGTCCGCCTCGTTGACCAGCTCCCAGCCGAAGCGGGCGATGTCGTGGTGCCCGTCGACCGCGCCCAGCAGCCGGAACACGAACCCCGGGAACTGCTCGTGCGCCGCGGCGATCACGGCCGCGATCTGCTCGTGCCCGCGGACGTCGGCCAGCGGGTCGGTGTAGCTGCCGTCCACGGTCCAGGCGGCGGCGACGGCCTTCGCCAGCGCGTCCGGCTCGCCCGCGTTCCAGGCCTCGAAGTAACGGGCGACGGCGGTCTCGTAACGGTCGTTGTTCGCGGACATGGTGAATCAGCCTCCATCGAGGTCGTCTCTACTGGTCAGGGGCCGGATCCCCAGGTGTTGTGCCCCGTCGGGATCCGGTACGACCACCATGCCGGGCGCCGCTCGGGGCGTCGATTACCCCACGGGTAATGCCGTGAGCGCGGGGCCTTCGGCGCTGCCCGCACCGTTTCGGCCAGACCGGGCGGTGAATATGCCAAGAGACTGGCTGGAATCACATGGTGACAGAGTGTCAGGAGTGGCGATACTCAATTCCTAGGGCAATTCAGCCACGCCCGGGACAGCACCATCGTGCACAACGAATGAGCCGCAGGGAAAGCGAGGCCGGACCGGCAGCGAGCGACGCCGATGGGGGAGCGATCGTGCACGACGAATTCCTGTGCCATGTCACCGCGTACGGAATATGCGGTGGCCAGCGCGTCGGCGTACCCCTGGGGACGTATCGCGCGCCGACCCTGGCGCTGGCCCTGTGGTGGATGCGGGACCGCGCCGCGTGGATGGCCGAGCGGCTCGATCCGCAGCCCGAGGACCCCACCTTCCCGCCGAACTCGATCGCGCCGGTGGCGGACACCGTGCCGGACGTGCCGAGCATGCTGCGCGCCTGGTGCGGCGACTCGGTCCAACAGGAGCTGGTCGCTGAGGAGTTGGCCGCGGGAAAGCTCGTCCGCATCGCCACCAGCGACGACACCACCGAATACGAATTGCTCGCCGAATCCGTGGACGCCCTGCGCATGAGCCGGACCGCCGCCGTGCTCGGCATCTCCGCCGCCTGATCGCCGGCTGTTTCCGCCTGGGTGCACCGATCGGGCGCACATGTGGACGAATCGATAGAATTCTGGCATGGGAGAGCGGCCGGTCGCGCCGAATGCGCCGGAACTCGTCCTCGAGACCGAGACGGGCTCCACGGTGATGAGTCCGAGCCGCGACTATCACGTCGGGCGCGACCCCTTGAGCGACGTCGTGATCGACGACGCGCGGGTCTCGTGGCACCACGCGGTGCTGCGGCCCGAGGCCGACCACTGGACGCTCGAGGACGAGAACAGCACGAACGGCACGTACGCCGACGGCCGACGCGTCCACGAGTGGGGGGTGGGCCCGGGCAGCGTCATCCGCTTCGGCAGCCCCTCCGACGGCCCGCGCGTCGTCCTCGTCGACCGCCCGCCGCCCGCCGGGGAGCGTCCCTCCCGGGTCTCCATGCCGGGCGCCACCGGCACCTTCCGGCGGCCGACCACCGTACGGCGGCTCCCCGCCCGCACCGTCCGCATCGGCCGCCGCGGCGACAACGACCTGGTCATCGACGACCTGACCGTCTCCCGACGGCACGCCGAACTGCGCGCGGGCCCGGACGGGACGTACGAGATCGTCGACCTCGGCAGCCACAACGGCACGTTCCTCAACGGGCAGCCCGTCGAGCGCACCCCGGTCACGCAGGGTGACATCGTCGGCATCGGCCACTCAGCGTTCTGCCTCGTCGGCGACCAGCTGCAGGAGTACGTCGACACGGGCCAGGTCTTCCTGGAGGTCCAGGACCTCACCGTCGAGGCCGACCGGGGTCGTATCACCCTCCTCGACCAGGTGTCCTTTCCCGTCGGCGCGAAATGCCTGCTCGCGGTCGTGGGCCCGAGCGGCGCCGGAAAGTCCACCCTCCTCAACGCCCTGACCGGGCAGCGCCCCGCCGACCGCGGCACCGTCCTCTACGACGGCCGCGACCTCTACCACGACTACGCCGAGCTGCGCCGGCGCATCGGCCTCGTCCCGCAGGACGACATCCTGCACGCCCAGCTGACCGTGCGCCGGGCCCTCGCGTACGCCGCCGAGCTGCGCTTCCCGCAGGACACGGGGAAGGCGGAGCGCCGCGCGCGGGTCGACGAGGTGATCGGCGAGCTGGGCCTGGAGCAGCGCGTCGACGAGCCCATCCACAGCTTGCCCGGCGGCTGGCGCAAGCGCGTCAGCATGGCCCTGGAACTGCTGACCAAGCCGTCGCTGCTGTTCCTCGACGAGCCGACCTCGGGGCTCGACCCCGGCATGGACCGCTCCGTGATGCACATGCTGCGCGGCCTCGCCGACGACGGCCACACCGTCATCGTGGTCACCCACAGCGTGCTCAGCCTCGACATCTGCGACCGGCTCCTCGTGCTCGCGCGCGGGGGCAAGGTCGCGTACTACGGGCCGCCCGACGACGCCCTCGCCTTCTTCGGCTACCGGCACTGGCCCGAGGCGTTCGAGGCCTTCGAGCGGGACGAGGGCAGGGACTGGGCGGGGGAGTACCGGGACTCGCCGTTCCATCAGGAGTACATCGACAACTCCACCGCGCAGCCACATCTGCCGCCGGCTCCCCCGGACGCCGCCGTCGGACCGCCGCCCGAGGCCCAGAGCTGGGGCTCGCAACTCGGCACCCTGGTGCGCCGGTACGCGGCCGTTCTCAGTGCCGACCGGACCTTCCTCGCCGTCATGATCGTGCTGCCGTGCGTGATGGGGGCGATGGCCCGCGCCGTGGCCGGCAGCACACTGACGCTGGAGACGGCGATGAACGTGCTGCTCATCCTGTGCATCGGCGGAGTCCTGACGGGCGCGGCCAACGCCGTGCGCGAACTGGTGCAGGAGCGGGTCATCTACCAGCGGGAGCGCGCCGTCGGCCTGTCCCGATCGGCGTACCTGATGTCGAAGATCGTCGTCCTCGGCACTGTCACCGTCCTTCAGGCCGTCGTGCTGAGCCTCGTCGCCCTGTTCGGCGTCGACCTCAACGCGCCAGGCGGCAAAGGGGTCCTCATGCCGCCGTTGCTCGAGATCACGCTTGCCGTGGCCCTGCTCGCCTTCGCCTCGATGATGCTCGGCCTCGTCGTCTCCGCCGCGGTGACCAAGGAGGAGGTCACCATGCCGCTGCTGGTGCTGCTCGCCATCGTCCAGGTGGTATTCAGCGGTGCGCTGTTGAAGTTGTACGGGCTGCCCGGCATGGAGCAACTGGCCGTGCTCGTCCCCGCGCGCTGGGCCCTGGGCGCGATGGCGGGGACCATCGGGCTGGCCCGGATCGTCCCGGGGCCCCTGGCCGCCGACCCGCTGTTCCGGCACTCGACCGGCGTCTGGCTGCTCAGCGCGTGGATGCTGGTCGTGCTCTCCGTCGTCTTCGGATACGTGGTGTTCCGCCTGTTGGGGCGGTACGAACCCGTGGTCATGCGGAAGTAGGCGCCGATGACGATCCCCGCTTTCCGCCCCACGCATGTCGTCCCCCAGGACGGCCTGCCCGCCTGGGAGAGCCCGGACCCGTCGCGGCCCACGGTGCCGCTGGACGCGCTGCTGCCGGTCCAGCTGGTCGACCGGCTCGGGGACTGGGGCCGGGTCGTCTGCGCCAACGGCTGGTCGGCCTGGGTCGACGGCCGCCTCCTGATCGCCGTACCGCAGGCGCCGCCCGCCGCGAGCAGCCCGCTCACCCGCACCGCGGACCCGCGCCCGCTGCTCGCCCGCGTCGAGCAGGCGCTCACCCGCTATCGCACCGCCGCCGAGGAGCTCGCGGCCGGACAGCTCGACGGGGAGTCCTTCCGCAACCGCACGCAGGGCGAGCGGATCGGCGTCGTCGTCGACGGCGAGTCCCTCTGGCTGTACGACGGTGAGCACGAGCGGTGGGTGTACTGCGACGGGACACGGCTGAGCACGTTCGCGACCGAGGGAGATCCGGCGGCGGGGACGCGGGAGCGAGCCGGGGAGGCGCCCGAGGCGGGGCAGACCAGGGGCGTACGCGACGCGGCTCCGGACAGCCGCGAATCCACCCGACTCGTGACGTACGACGGCGACGACCGGGATGACGCCTGACGGATCGATCCTGCGTGAGGGCTGATCCCGGTCCGCCACCGGAAGTGCCAAGGCGGACCTGGCCGGTCTTCCCGCGTCGCCCCGACGCGACGTCAACGTCGGGGGCCGCCTCCTTGACCTCGCCCTTGTGGTGGACGCCCTTCGTCAGCAGACCGCCGAGGAACCCGGTGACCAGCCCCCACAGCAAGGCGAACCCGAGCGCGGACCACACCTCGGGCTTCAGGAAGAGTTCTCCCTCCAGGCCGCCCCCGATGTCGCCGATGCCGATGATCGACAGGCCGTAGTGCGCCGAGATCCGGCCGACGAGACAGATCATCAGCACCGTGAACGTGAGCGCGACCGCCATGTGCACGGCGTGCTGCCAGGCCCGCATCCGGGCCGGTGAGCGGGCCGCCATCAGGAACGCGGCCGCGAGGAGCAGCACCGCGTCGACCACCACCAGCCACCACACTCGGCCGTCGTGGTCGGCGAGGGTGCGGAGGTTGAGCGTGGAGACGTCCGGGGTGCGCAGCACCTCGTCGAGCAGATGCGGCATCGGCAGCCCGAAGGGCCCGTCCACACGCCCGTTCCAGGTGGCGCCCAACCCGATCGTGAAGGTGAGCCAGACGAGGTTCGGGAGCCCGAGGAGGATCAGGGCGAACGTCTCGGCGGTGTGCCCGCGCGTCGCCGCCACCACCAGCCCGATGACCACGCCGAGGGCGACGTACGCGAGCAGCAGCGCCACTATGGCGAAGGCGGCCGGACGCACCGACTCCTGGAACCGCAGCAGCCGCGCGGGAAGCGGCGCCCCGCGCGAGACCAGCAGGGCGAGCACGAACACGCCCGCCAGCCACAGCACTCCGAAGCCGAGCGTCCGCGGCAGGTCGGCCTTGAAGCCCACCTCGGGCGTGGCGCCGAGGAGTTCACCGATGTCAGCGATGGTCCCGTTCCCGAGGGAGACCTCGAAGTTCTGGCGGGCGAACAGCGCGAGTCCCACCAGGGCCAGCACCCACAGGACGGCGATCCGGGCGGCCCACCCGGCCAGTTCGGGCGCGCCGGCGACGGCCCGGTGCCGCAGCGGCCGCAGGAAACCGGCCGCGATCACCAGGGCTCCGGCCAGCGTGACCGACAGCGGAATCACCGTCAGGCCCGCCTGGGTTTCCGCGATGACTCCGGCGTCGCCCGTGAACTCGACGGTGCCGCCGACCGCCGCCACGACGGTGGCCGCGACGACCCGCGGGAACGCGTTGTCGGGGAGGTCCGTGGCACCCGCCGCCCACAGCCCGAGCGCGGCGACCACCCCCATGACGACCAGCCCGGCCAGCACGACCACGACGGCCCGGACCCAGCCGTGACGGGCCGCCGTCCGCACACCGCTGCGGGCAACTGCCTGGTCGGACGGTGTCTGGGCGCTCACGCTGCCACGCTAAGCAGCGTCGGCACGGTCCGCCCCTCGGGAGGCCCGACCGCGTCGGCTTGCGAGCAGCACGGGACCGGAGCACACAATGGGTTCGTTATGGAAAAAGCGGCACAAACTGTGGGAAGTACCGCGGATCCCTACACCGGAAGAAGAGCTCCGTGAGCGTCGAACCTCCGTCTTCAGGCCGACCCACCGGACCCCCTTCGGGCCCTCTGTCGGGGGGTCCGTCGCAGCCGAGCT
The DNA here is from genome assembly GCF_042894545.1 of Streptomyces sp. NPDC001530. Taxonomy (NCBI): domain Bacteria; kingdom Bacillati; phylum Actinomycetota; class Actinomycetes; order Kitasatosporales; family Streptomycetaceae; genus Streptomyces; species Streptomyces sp. NPDC001530. The sequence continues at coordinate 87,609 of NZ_JBIAVS010000014.1, read as the reverse complement.
CGTCCGAACCAGGCCCCACCCAGCCGACTGGCCGCCCGCCTTCGCCACCGCCGAGCGGTGCGGGCGGCGGCGGTGGTGCGGGCGGCCCGGGTGGTCCTTCCGGGCCAGGCGGTCCGGGCGGCCCGGAGAAGCCGCGCAAGGGGCCGGAGGGGCCCTGGTGGAAGTCGGCGCCGCGCGTCGCGTTGATCAGCGGTGGCGTGGCGGCCGCGGTGATCCTGGGCCTTGTCTTCACCAACACCGACTCGGGCGGCGGGAAGAACACCGGCAGTGAGGTCTTCCTCCAGGCCGCGGGCACGGCCGGCCCCGACCCGTACACCGAGTCGACGGCGACCGACAGTTCCAGCGCGCCCGAGACCCCCACGGTGTCGACCGGGTCGGAAGCCGCCAACGTGACACGCGGCGTGGTCGGTTCCACGCCCGGCCTCTACAGCGGCACCCGCAACGCCGCCAGCTGCAACGTGGAGAAGCAGATCAGCTCGTTGCAGGCGGACCCGGCGAAGAACAGGTCGTTCGGCGCGACACAGGGCGTCCAGCCGTCCGGAGTCCCGGCGTATCTGCGCTCGCTCACCCCCGTACAGCTGCGCGTGGACACCCGCGTCACCAACCACGGCTACCGAAACGGCGCCTCCAACAGCTACCAGGCGGTCCTCCAGGCGGGCACCGCCGTCCTCGTCGACTCCCACGGCGTGCCCCGTGTTCGCTGTGCGTGCGGCAACCCGTTGCGCGAGCCGGTCCAGCAGCAGACCACGCCCAGGCCGACCGGCGACAAGTGGCCGTCGTACCGGCCACAGAATGTCGTGGTCGTCGCGCCCTCGGTCACGGTCGTCAACGTGTTCGTCATCTTCGACCCTCACAACGACGAGTGGATAGCCCGGAACAAGGGCTACAACGTCCGCCACGACCGGAAGACGCGTCCGCCGGTGCGCCCGCCCTTCCCGACCGTGAGCGTCTCGTCCCCGACGCCGAAGTCTCCGACGCCGTGCGCCGCTTCGCCGGGTGGCTCGACTACGTGCCCCCCGACATCCCCGTCGCCCAAGTCCTCGTCGCCTTCACCGACGTCGACATCCCCGTCGCCCAAGTCCTCGTCGCCTTCGCCGACGTCGAAGTCCCCATCGCCCAAGTCCTCGTCGCCTTCGCCGACGTCGAAGTCCCCATCGCCCAAGTCCTCGTCGCCTTCGCCGTCGAAGTCCGAGTCCCCGTCCACCAAGCCTCCGACCACGACGCCCACGGAGGCCTCGAAGCCCGGCTCCCCGTCCGCCGATCGCACGACAGCGCCCCCGTCCGCGCAGACAGAGTCCGCTCCGGCGCCCTCTGCCGCCCCCTCCGCGCCCAACAGCGCCCCGAAGCAGTCCGCGCCCCCTGAGGAGAATCGCCCTGAGGAAAATCCCCCCGAGGAGAATCCCCCTGAGGAGAATGCTCCGGAATCTTAGGAGCCCTAGCTCCGGTGAAGACGACCGCCGAGACCACGCAACCGGCCTCCCTGCCGGCCGCCGGCCGGTGGGAGCGGGACACGCTCGTCGGGTTTCTGCGGGACCAGCGGCTGACGTTGGAGATGAAGTGCGCCGGACTCGACGCCGAGGCGATCGCCCGGCGTTCGGTCGAGCCGTCGAATCTGTCGTGCCCGGGCTGGTGCGGCATCTGGCCGGAGTCGAACAGGCCTGGTTCCGCCGGGTGATGGCCGGACAGGACGTGCCACGGCACTACCACTCCGACGGCGATCCCAACGGAGACTTCAACGGCGCGGTGCCCGACCCCGAGGTCGTCGACCAGGCCTGGGCCACCTGGCGCTCCGAAGTCGCCTTCGCCGAACGGTTCGTGGCCGAGACCCCCGGCCTGGACGTCACCAGCACGAACGACGACGAGCCCATCGCACTGCGCGAGGTGCTGGTGCACATGATCGAGGAGTACGCCCGGCACAAACGGCCACGCGGACCTCCTGCGCGAACGGATCGACGGCCGCGTCGGCCAGTAGCGGGCGGCGCGTCAGCAGGGGGCGACGGCACGTCGCGATCTCGCGTGTGACCGACCGGCCGACGCGGCACCCCGCCGGGCGCCCGGATTCACCGAGAGCAGAACGCCGATCCCTTCCCGCGCAGCTCGGCGCTTCTAGGCTGAAGGGGTGAGCAACCAAGCGCCGAACGAAGCCCGCGTCATCCCTCTGCGCCGGGGGGCCACGCCGGCCCCGGCTCCGACCGGCTCTCCGGCTCCGTCCGGCGCCCCGGATCGAGCGCCGCAGCGGCCCCGGCCGGTCCTCGCGCCGCGGCCGGCGTCACCGGCGCCCGCGACCAAGGAGCCACTGTGGCGCGACCTCGTGGGCGACGTCCTGCGGCGCGAGCGCCTCGCCCAGGAGCGCACGCTCAAGGACGTGGCCGACGCGGCCCGGATCTCCATGCCGTACCTCTCCGAGCTGGAGCGCGGCCGCAAGGAGGCTTCCTCCGAGGTCCTCGCGGCCGCCGCTCGCGCCCTCGGCCTCGGCCTCACCGACCTGCTGTCGCTGGCCCAGGACGAACTCACCCGGGTCGCCCGGGTCGGGGCGGGCCGCGGCCGCACCTCGTCGACGACCTCGACGAGCCGGGCGACCTCGACGTCGCGGTACGACGGCATGTGCCTGGCCGCCTGACCGGCCCGCGGTGGTCCGACGCACGGCGTACGGCCCCGGGCCGGGTGTCAGACCACCGCGAGCCGCCGGCTCAGCACCTCGTCCGCGAGCCCGTACGCCACGGCCTCCTGCGCGGTGAAGACCTTGTCGCGGTCCATGTCCGCGCGCAGCGTGGCGATGTCGTGGGGCGTGTGCCGGGAGAGGACCTCCTCGACCTGGGAGCGGATCCGGAGCATCTCCTTGGCCTGCAGGCTGAGGTCCGAGACCGTGCCCTGCCGTCCGCCGCTCGCCGGCTGACCGAGCAGCACGCGCGCGTGCTCCAGCACGAACCGCCGACCGGGATCGCCCCCGGCCAGCAGTACCGCCGCCGTCGAGGCCGCCTGCCCGACGCAGAACGTCGAGATCGGCGCCTGGACGAACGTCATCGTGTCGTAGATCGCCATGAGTGAAGTGAAGGAACCTCCGGGCGAGTTGATGTAGATCGCGATCTCGCTCTCCGGGCTCGACGACTCCAGATGGAGGAGTTGCGCGATGACGACGTTCGCCACGCCGTCGTCGATCTCGGTGCCGAGAAAGATGATCCGCTCGGACAGCAGCCGACTGAAGACGTCGTACGACCGCTCGCCCTGCGGGGTTCGCTCGACGACGTTCGGAATCGTGTACGTACCCATGTCAGAGCCCCATCCGTCGTCGTGACGCGGCAGGGCGGACGTCGTCGAGCGACTCCACGACCCGGTCCACCATGCCGTACTCCCTGGCCTGTTCGGCCGTGAACCAGCGGTCGCGGTCGCCGTCCTGGGAGATCGTCTCCTCGCTCTGGCCGGTGTGCTCCGCGGTGATCCGCTCGATGGCCTTCTTCGTGAACTCCAGGTTCTGCGCCTGGATTTCGATGTCGGCGGTCGTGCCGCCGATGCCGGCGGACGGCTGGTGCATCATGATCCGCGCGTTCGGCAGTGCGAAGCGCTTGCCGTGCGTGCCCACGCTGAGCAGGAACTGGCCCATGCTCGCCGCGAATCCCATGGCGAGCGTCGAGACGTCGTTCGGGATCAGCCGCATCGTGTCGTAGATCGCGAGGCCCGCGGTCACCGATCCGCCCGGGCTGTTGATGTACAGGCTGATGTCGGTCCGCGAGTCCTCCGCCGACAGCAGGAGCAGTTGCGCGCACACCCGGTTCGCGGAGACCTCGTCGACCTGCGTGCCGAGGAAGACGATCCGCTGCGCGAGCAGCTGCGCGGCCAGATGGTCGTCGAAGCGTGACGGAGGGGTGTCGCCCTCCTCGGCCCGCGGCGCGCGGGCCGGGTCCCAGCCGGTGATGAGTGGAGTCATCGGTCCTCCTAGTCGTGACGCGGCTGCCGTCGCCGCGCCCTCCACTCTCGGCCCCAACGCCTCCGTGGATCGGATTTCTCTGCCCGCGGCAGATTCGCCGAGGGCAGAGCCCGAACGCGCATGACTCGCCCCGCTCGGCCCACCGATCTGTTCGAATGCGGTATGAGCATCTTCGTACGCGCGCGATTCGACGCCCACGACCAACGGCAGGCGGATTTCGAGGAGTTGGCCCTCGCCCTGCAGAAGCAGGCGAAGGACGAGCCGGGAACCCTCACCTACCGCTGGTTCTCCGCCGGAGCCGGCAGCTACCTGGTCATCGAGGAGTACACCGACGACGAGGCGGTCGCGGTCCACCAGGAACGCGCGGCAGAACTGCTGGCACGCGCCGGGCAGTACGCGGACTTGGTCCACGCGGAGATCTACGGCACCGTCGGCCCCGAAATCCGCGCATGGGCCGAGGCACGTCCGCAGGTGACCGTCTTCCCGGACTTCCCCGAACACGGCACCGAAAGCTGAGGCGCACCGTCGTTACGGGCCACACCACAGCCCCCGTACGGCCTTATCGGCGACTGCGCGCCCGGGCCCCGCGCGGCGGGCGGATGAACTGCAGCTCCAGGGTGACCGGAGGTGCCGCGACGCCCGGTCCTCCGGCGGACGCCCAGCGCAGCACCTCGTCCGTGCAGTCGTCGTCCATGGCGAAGCCGATCCAGGTGGCCCGGCCGCCGGCCCGGCGTCCGGCGGCGGACGGCTGCACGACGATGACGTTCGCCTGATCGCATGGGCCGAGACAGTCGGTCGTACGCACCGCGAAGCGCCCACCGGACGCGTCGGCACCGGCCCGCAGTCGTTCCAACTGCCAGTCGTGGTCGGTGCCGGGGTGCTTGCGCGGGTTGCCGCAGCAGCAGCCCCGGCAGACGACCAGGGTGCAGGGCCGCGAACCGGCGGCGCCGATCGCGGTCGTGCGAAGACTCTGAGGCGTCGCGCCGGTCACGAAGATGCGGGTCCTTTCGCGTGGAGTGCCGTGCACCGGAGTACGGGTTCTCGCGGATGGCGGCGATCACACCGTACGAGACGCCGCACCTTCGGTGTTGATCACCCCCCGGTGCGAGGGCCGTTGGCGTCAGCCGGCCGTGCGAAGCTCTCGGAAGAAGGCCCGCACATCGGCGATCAGCAGATCCGGCTCCTCCATCGCCGCGAAGTGGCCACCCCGGTCGAATTCGGTCCACCGGACGATGTTGTTGGTGCGCTCGGCGACATGCCGGAGCGGTACGAAGTTCTCCCGGGGGAAGACGGCAAGGGCGGTCGGGGTGGTCGACGGCTCGGGCGGCTTGCCCCCATAGTCCGCGTGGGCCCGCTCGTAGTAGACACGGGCGGACGATCCGGCCGTGCCGGTCAGCCAGTACAGCATCACATTGGTCAGCAGCAGATCCCGGTCGACGGCGTCCTCGGGACGGTCCCGCGAGTCCGTCCACTGCTTGAACTTCTCTGCGATCCACGCGAGTTGGCCGACCGGCGAGTCCGTGAGGGCATACGCGAGGGTCTGCGGCCGGGTGGACTGGATGTCGGCGTACCCCTGTTCGTCGCGGCGCCATTCCTGGCCCCGCCGCCATGAGGTCAGCGTCCGCTCCCGCTCGTCCGGGCTCAACGCGGCAAGTTCTCCGGGGGTCGGCTCGCTGGTCGCGTGGGATCCGGGCAGCAGATTCAGATGGACGCCGATGACGCGCTCGGGGTGGGCCCGGCCCAGTTCGCGCGAGACGGCCCCGCCCCAGTCCCCGCCCTGCACGCCGTAGCGCCGATAACCGAGACGCTCCATCAGCTCGGCGAACGTGCCGGCCACCCGGGTGAATTCCCAGCCGGTGTCCCGCGTCGGCCCGGAGAGCCCGAACCCGGGAATGCTCGGCACGACGAGATGAAACGCGTCCGCCGGGTCGCCGCCGTGGGCACGCGGATCGGTCAACGGGCCTACGACGTCGGTGAATTCGACGATCGAGCCGGGCCAGCCATGCGTGATGACCAGGGGAGTCGCGTCCGGTTCCGGCGAGCGGATGTGTGCGAAATGAACGCGCGCACCGTCGATCTCGGTCGTGAACTGCGGCCATTCGTTGAGCCGCGCCTCCGCCGCACGCCAGTCGTACTCGTGCCGCCAATACCGTACGAGCTCTTTGAGATAGTCCCGCGGAATCCCGTATGCCCAGCCCACTCCCGGGAGTTCGTCGGGCCAGCGGGTGCGGTCGAGGCGTTGATGGAGGTCGTCCAGGTCGCTCGCGGGAAAGTCGATACGGAAGGGATGGATGCCGTGGGTGGTGTCCGTGGAGGTCATATGCGCGGATGCTAGCTCCGCGCGGTACGGCGCCCCCATCGGATTTCTGGCGTCCGGCGGTTGCGTCCGGAGCCGTCGGCAGCACGTTACCGGCTGGTAGGAGCGGTGGAGGCGGGGCGGTGGAGGCGGCGGTGGGCGCGCCACCGATGAGTTTTGGGACGAGGATCGGTCGACAGAGGTGACGACGTTTCCCGCCCGAGGAGGTACATATGCCCGCCGACGGATTCACCACGTGTCTGTGGTTCGACGGCCAGGCCGAAGAGGCCGCGCACTACTACGTCTCGATCTTCAAGAACTCCAAGCTCGGCAGGATCGGCCGCTACACCGAGGCCGGGCCGGGCCCCGCCGGGACCGTCGTGGCCGCCGAGTTCGTGGCCAACGGACAGAAGTTCGTCGCCCTGAACGGAGGCCCGCAGTTCACATTCGACGAGGCCATCTCGTTCCAGATCCACTGCGACGACCAGGAAGAGGTGGACCACTACTGGAACAAGTTCATCGAGGACGGCGGCGAGGCAGGCCCCTGCGGCTGGATCAAGGACAAGTACGGCCTGTCCTGGCAGGTCGTCCCGAGCCGGCTCATCGACCTGATCAGCGACCCGGACCCGGAGAAGGCGGCCCGCACGACGCGGGCGATGCTCCAGATGTCCAAGCTGGACATCGCCGAGCTCGAGAGGGTGTACGCGGGCGAGTAGGGCCAGGGACCGACCGTACGGGCGGGCCGCACGCCGCGCTGGACTCGGCTGCGGTCCGCCCCTCTTGACGCACCGCGGAACTGATGCCAGGCACGTGGTACGTGGCCGTAGGCAGGCAAGGCCTGGCCCTGGTCGTCCAGACTCGGGACGGGCGCCGTGGGGTTGCTGATGAACACGTACGGCTTCGTGCGGGGTTGAGCTCGCTGACCTCGTGGGCGTCAGCCGATCACCGATCGGGCGCCGCAGGGGACGGTCCGTCATGATCGGCGTCGTGAGACGGCGCATACACCTGGACCTGGCCGCAGAGTCTCTGATCCGGCACCGAGCGCGATGGACATCCGATCAGTGCTCGGTGTCTCCCCTGCCCGCCTCACTCGGTGAGCGTGGTCGCGCCGGGCCACGCGGGCCCGGGCCTCGGTGCGTGGATCCGGTCAGCGGACACGGTCGGCGATCACCCGCGTGATCTCGCGCGTGATGCGCACGATCCCGGGCGAGCGGACCGGGCACGGCTTCGGTGTGGACGTGGTCGGGGCCAGGCAGAAGTGCAGGTAGTCGTCGTCTCGGTGCAGGGCGGTGCGGTCGCGGTTCGGCTGGGTGCAGTACGTGGGGTGGTCGTGCTCGTACGAGGTGCACGGGAGGTACTGGGCCCAGGTGTAGCGGGCCGTTGCGGGGCTCACGGCTCTGCCGGCGTCGGCGACGAGTTCGCCGGAGGTGTCGGCCCGCTTCTCGTACAGCGCGTTCACGCGCCGGACCCGGTCGGGAGTGATCGGGTCCGGCCCCTGCAGCACCCACACGACCTTCGGTGGCCGGGCTCCGCCCGCCCGAGCGATCTGATCGGTCAGCCGCTCCGCGTCCGCGGTGTAGCGCGAGAAGTACGTGCTCTGGTTGGCGTCGTAGGTGATTCCGTCCATGCAGGGCGTGTAGCCCCAGGAGTTGCCCCAGAACTGCAGCACCACGAAGTCGGGCCGCAGCGAGCGGACCAGCGCGGCCGCCTTGTCCGCGGTCGGCACGAGCGACCTCTCCCCGGTGCCTTCCAGGTAGTCGCACAGGGTGGTCCCCGAGTAAGGGGCGCTCGTGTAGCGCGCGTGCAATGCGTCCCGCAGGGACTGCCCGAGCACCTTCTGGTTCTCCATGGCGAGCGAGTCCCCGAGATAGAGCACGGTGGGGGCCTTCGCCGGTGCGCCGGGGGAGCCGGCCGCCCGCTGGCGCGTGGTGGAGGACGGTGACGGCGAGGCGTCCCCAGGCCCCGCGGGCGTCGGCGGTGAGGCCTCCGGCCCCGACGCCGGATCCCCGCAGGCGCCGAGCAGCAGCCCGGCCAGCAACACCCCCACGATCCACGGCTTTCGCATGACGCAACTCCTGCCCCGCCCACCGAAAGGGTTCCCCAGGCAAGCACAACCGGGCACAAGGGGGAAGACATACGTCGGCCATGCGGCGGCCGCGCCCACGCGCCGCCCGCCGGCGGGCGACGGTCAGCCGTTCCGGTGGTCTCCCTGTAAGAGATCGTCCGGGGCCTCCAAGAGTTCCAGCAACTCCGCGAGCGGCAGCGGCTTCGCCAAGTGGGCGTCGAATCCCGCGGCTCGCGACTGACCGCGGTCGCTGCCCCGGCTGAAACCGGAGACCGCGATGAGGCGGACCTTGTGGCCGTGCGGGCGGGCGCGCACCGAGCGTGCCACCGCGTAGCCGTCGAGATCGGGCAGGCCCAGGTCGCACAGGACGACGTCGAAGAGATGGGACGCGGTGGCCGTGAGCGCGTCCGCGCCGGTGTGCACGGCCGTGACGTGGTGCCCCTGCCGCTCCAGCAGCGTGCGGTAGGTCGTGGCGAGATCCGTGTTGTCCTCGACGATCAGAATGGCCAGCTGCCGCGGCGCGCGCCGGGCGGGCGGCACGCGGCGCGGCTCCGGAGTGCCGGTCGTGGCGAGGGGGAGCAGCACCGTGAACGAGGCGCCGGTTCCTGGTCCTTGGCTGTGCGCGGTGATCCGGCCGCCGTGGAGTTCGACGATCGTCCGGGCCACCGCGAGTCCGAGGCCCAGACCCTCGGGGGTGCTCGGGCCCGCGGGGGCCGCCCGCATGAAGACCCCGAACAGCTCCTCGGCCTGCCCGGGTTGGAAACCGATCCCGTCGTCCTCGACGGTCAGCCGCACCTGCCCGTCCGTAACGTTCGCCGTAGCCGCCGTAGCCGCCGTAGCCGCCGTCGACAGCCGCACCCGCGTACGGCCGCCCGGGAGCGTGTACTTGAGCGCGTTGGACAGCAGATTGGTCAGCACCTGGGCCAGCCGCAGCCGGTCCCCGTCGACGAGCACCGGACCGGTGGGCAGGTCGACGTCGAGCGTACGGTCCTCGTGACCGAACAGGCCGCGGATGTCCGCACACGCGCCGTGGACCACCGAGCACAGGTCCGTCCGCTCGCGCACCAGCTCCAGCCGACCGGTGACGGCCCGCGTTCCGTCGAGCAGGTCGTTGCTCATCCGCACCAACGTGCCCAGCTGCCGTTCCAGGACCGACAGCGCCGGATGGCCCTCCGGCAGATCGAGCGCGAGCAGCTCGGTGGCCGCGGTGGCGGCGGCGAGCGGATTGCGCAGCTCGTGCGAGAGGGTGGCGATGAACCGGTCCTTGGCCTGCTGCTCCTCCTTCAACGTCCGCCCCGCCGCGTCGAGTTCGGCGTTGGCCCGACTCAGCTGCTCGTTCACCTCGCGGATCTCCCGGGCACGGACGAAGAGGTCGATCTCCATGCCCTCGGCCCGCATCTGCGCCTCGGCGACGACACGCTCCTGCTCGCGCCCGACCCGGCGCAGATGGACGAAGTCGGTGACGTCCTCGACACGGTGGATGATGTGCGTGACCCGGCCGTCGCCGTCCACGACGGGTGTGTTGACCGGACTCCAGTACCGCTCGACGAACGCGCCCGCCTCGCCCGTCGGGATGTCGTAGCGCTGCAACGCCATCGTGTCCGTACGGCCGGTGCTCACCACGGTCCGCAGCGAACGGCGCAGGTTCGCCACCCCGTCGGCCGACGGGTCGTCCGGGTTGTCGGGGAACACGTCGAAGATGGGGCGCCCGACGATGCTCCGCTCGGTGCGGGTGGCCGTCAGATACGCGCGGTTGACCTCCACGATCGTGAAGTCGGGCGTGAGGACGAGCAGCGGGGAGAGTGTCGCGTCGAACAGGCGCCGGAAGTCCGGGGCGGGATACGGGATGCTCGCGGACATGGCGGACCTCAGGGATCGAGTCGGTATCCGAAGCCGCGCACCGTGGTGATCCGCGGTGCGGGCGTGGGGAGTCCGGAGAGCTTGCCGCGCAGCCGGTAGACGTGCTCGACGACGGTCGCGGGCTGCTGCCAGGACGCTCCCCAGATCTGTTCGAGGAGCTGCTCGGCGGAGAAGACCCGGCCGGGGGCGCGGGCCAGCAGCTCCAACAGGGCGTACTCCTTGGGCCGCAGCGTCAGCGGGATGCCCGCCACGGCGGCCTGATGCGCCGCCGTGTCGACACGCAGCGCCCCGACCTCCAGGACGTCCGGCACGTCCGGCGGCTGGGAACGGCGCAGCACCGCGCGGATCCGGGCGACGAGTTCGCGCTGTGAGAAGGGCTTGACCAGGTAGTCGTCGGCGCCGACCTCCAGGCCTGCCACCCGGTCCGTCTCGTCGCCGCGCCCGGAGACGACGATGACCGGGAGACGGCTGGTGGAGCGCAGGGCCCGCAGCAGTTCCAGGCCACTGCCGTCCGGCAGCCCCAGATCGAGGACCACCAGATCGATGCCGTCGTCGTACATGACGGCCTTCCCTGCCCGTGCGTCGATCGCCCACGTGACGGTGAACCCCGCGTGCTCCAGATAAGTACGGCACATCAGTGCGAAGTCGGGATCGTCTTCGATCAACGCGAGGTGAGGACGCATCCCGCACCACCCGGCCCAGCTGCCGCCCCCGCGTTGTTTCGCTGGTGAGCGGGCGTTGATGCCCCGACCATGTGGCGAAGGTAGAACAGAAACGGCCCACGGTTCAAGGGGGAGCCGCCCGGGGGGAGTTCCGGCGCGGGCTCGTGCGGTGTGGGGATGGAGCACCGCACGAGCCCGCGCCGGAACGCGTCGGCTGTTCATCTCCCGGTGCCGCGGTGACCAGGCCGCCTACGGCACGAGAGGCCCGCGCACCGCCCACGGAACGGGACCGGACAGCTTGAGCGAGCACACCCTGGAGCGGATCACCGGCATCTCCTGGCCACTGCCCGGCGACCACGCCCGCCTCTACGCGGGAGCCGGTCTGCTGCTCGTCGAACTGCGCGGCGACATCGACCTCGCCGCCGCCCTCCACGTGCACCCGTGGCTGGACTCGGTCGCGGCCCTGCCCGCCCGGCTGTACGTCGTGGACCTGCGCCCCGCGACCTTCATCGACAGCACCGGCCTCGCCATGGTGCTGCGCTTCCGCCGGCGGGTCACCGGCGCCGACACGCACTTCGGCCTGCTCTGTACGCGGCGCCTGCACCGGCTGCTCCGTGCGCACGGCACCCTGGACATGCTCAGCCCCGCCGACACACTGGACGAAGTCCTCCCCGGGTGGAGCCGGCGGAGCGCCCGCTGACCGACGTCATGTCGTTTGCCGGCGGCGGATGCGGGCGGCCAGCACCGCCACATCGTCCTCCGCGTGACGGGCATCGAGCTTGACGAGGACGTCGTCCAGCATCACGTCGACAGGCGCCCCCGGCATCAGCCGCAGTCCGGCCAGCCGGGCGAGCGACTCGTCGATGTCCTCCCCACGGCGCTCCACCAGACCGTCGGTGAACATCAGCAGGGTGTCGTCGGCCGCGAGCGCGCGGGTGGTCAGCTCGTAGCCGCCCACACCGGTGCCCAGCGGGGGACCGACCGGCAGCTGCACCAGCTCGCCGGTGCCGTCCCCGGCGAACACCACCGGAGGCAGGTGCCCGGCCGCGGCGAGCGCCGCCGCGCCGCGCGCCGGGTCGACCTGGACGAGCAGACACGTGGCGGGACGCCGGCTGCCGTTCTCGGCGACCGCGGCGTCCAGGCGGCTCAGCACCCGGTGCGGCGGCAGATCCGTGGAGGCGACATAGCGGAGCATCGAGCGGTACGCGTTCATGTCCACCGCCGCGTCCAGACCGTGCCCCATGACATCGCCCACGACCAGCAGGGTGCGGCCGAAGTGCAGCCGTACCGTCTCGAACCAGTCCCCGCCCACCAGGGTGCTGCCCCCGGCCGGCAGATAGCGGGTGGCCAGATCGAGGTTGGGATGCGGTCGGCCCGGTTCGGCGAGAAGCGCCCGCTGGAGGTCGAGGATCGTACTGCGCACGGCGTTGTGCTGGCGCGAATGGCCGAGGTGGACGGCGGCGAGGCGTGCCGCGTAGTGCGTGCCGGAGGTCTCCGCGTCGGTGAACGTGGGCCCGTGGCGGACGGCCAGCAGCACCCCGTACAGGCGCCCGTGCGCGAGCAGCGGCACGGTCATGACCCGCCGCGGAACCAGGCCGGACAAGTCGAGCGAGGCGGTGATCGGATGCCCCTCGTCCAGGGCGCGGACGGACAGCGGTCGCGCGCCGTGCGAGGGCCACGGGGTCAGCAGATCGGTGCTGCCCGCCATGGCGACGCGCGTGAGGTCCGGGGCAGTCGTGGGCCGGGTGGCCGGGACGTCCGCGGGCAGCAGGTCCACCGCCGCCGCGTCGCAGAAGTGCCGCCGCACGAACTCGGCGAGCTCGGTACACGTGGTCCGCTCGTCCAAAGTCGTGCCGATGGACTCGACGGCGTCCTCCATGGCAGCGAACGGCGTCCGCATGCCTTCGGGGTCCTCACCGCCTCGGCCTGCCATGCCACCTCCACCGCAAAAACACGCCTGCGTCCATCCACGCACGCGGGCGGCGGGCCCGCATGCTCAATGCCGCGGCGGACGGTCGTTCACCAGTACGGCCGCCCCGTCGAAACGACCCGCCTTGAGGTCCTGCAGGGCTCGCTGGGCCTCGGACAGCGGGTACGGGTGTGTGGTGGCGCGTACGCCGTGCCGGGCCGCGAGCGTCAGAAAGTCCCGGCCGTCCTCGCGCGTATTGGAGGTGACGCTGCGCAGCTCCTTCTCGTAGAACAGCTCGCTCTCATAGCGCAGCGGCGGGGTGTCGCTCAGGTGGATCCCCGCGACCGACAGGACCCCGCCCCGGTCGAGTGCCCGCAGCGCGACCGGGACCAGGTCGCCGACCGGCGCGAACAGGATCGCGCTGTCCAGCGGCTCCGGGGGCTCGTCGTACGCCCCGCGGGCGGACGCGGCGCCGAGCTCCAGCGCCAGCTGCCGCGCGGCCGGATCGCGGGTCAGTACGTGGACGGTGGCGCCCTGCGCGAGGGCGAGCTGCGCGCACAGGTGGGCGCTGCCGCCGAAGCCGTACATTCCGAGCCGCCCGCCCGGTGGCAGCGAGGCCCGCAGCAGCGCGCGGTAGCCGATGATGCCCGCGCACAGCAGCGGGGCCAGGGCGATGTCGTCCATGTCGCCGGGCAGCCGGTACGCGTAGGCGGCAGGAACGGTCGTGTACTCCGCGTAGCCACCGTCGGCGTCCCAGCCGGTGTACTCGGATGCCGGGCAGAGGTTCTCGGACCCGCGTACGCAGTAGCGGCAGGTGCCGTCCGTACGGCGCAGCCAGGCGACGCCCACGCGATCGCCCACGGCGAAGCCGCTGACGTCCGCGCCCGTCCCAGCGACCACGCCGACGACCTCGTGCCCCGGCGTCACCCCCGGCCGGCGCACGGGCAGATCGCCCTCGCTGACGTGCAGATCGGTACGGCACACCCCGCAGGCGCGGACGTGTACGAGGAGCTCGTCGGGCGCCGGCGTCGGTACCGGCTTCTCGACGAAGCGCAGCGGATTCGCGTCGATCGGCCCGGGCAGGGCCACTTCCCACGCGTGCATCGTCATCCCGTGCCCCGTCCTGTCGACGACCACCTCTGCCCGCTCCCCAGTGTCGTGCAGCTCGTCCCGCTCGGCGCGCGGCTCTGGCGGAGGCTGGTTAGCGTGACATGCGGAACTGTTCATCGAACCGGAGGAGGTCGACGTCGTGGCCGTACAGCCCGAAGGAACGCCCTGTTGGGCGGACGCGATGTTCAGCGATGTCGAGGGGGCCAAGAGTTTCTACGGCGACGTACTCGGCTGGACGTTCGGCGAGGCGTCCTCCGAGTACGGCAACTACACGCAGGCGTACGCGGACGGCAAGGCGGTGGCCGCCGTCGTCCCGCCGATGCCCGGGCAGGAGGGCCAGTCCGCCTGGTGCCTGTACTTCGCCTCGCCCGACGCGGCGGCGACGGCCACGAAGATCAAGGACAACGGCGGTGAGGTGCTGATGGAGCCGATGCAGGTCGGTGACTTCGGCACCATGGTGCTGGCCCGAGACCCCAGTGGCGCCGTCTTCGGCGTCTGGCAGGCGGGCATCCACCAGGGCTTCGAGGCGACGGGCGTGCCCGGCGCGTACGCCTGGGCCGAGCTCTTCACCCGTGAGCCCGAGAAGTCCGACTGGTTCTTCCCGGCCGTCTTCCCGTTCAGCGCGAAGCAGATGGACGACGAGGGCGTGGACTACAGGATCTTCAGCCTGAGGGAGAACCCGGTCCTGGGCCGGATGAAGATGACGGACGAATTCCCGCCCGAGGTACCGCCGTACGTCAACGTCTACTTCGCCGTCGAGAACTGCGACGCGGCGGTGGCGAAGGCGACCGAGCGCGGCGGCGTCCTGCGCTTCGGGCCCATGGACAGCCCGTTCGGCCGGTTCGCTGCACTGAGCGACCCGCAGGGCGCGGCGTTCTCGGTCATCGACGTCAAGACGACCCAAGGGGACATGCCCAAGATGACCGATGTGTGAGGCATTGCCTCGCGCGGGGACTGGTGACCAGCCACCGCGACGGCGAGTACGTCCTGCATACGGCCACCCCGCTGGGCCTGCGGCTCCTGGGCTCGGGCGGCTTCCCCGGGGCCCGGTGAGCCCGCGGCGCGAGGTCCCGGCCGGACCGTGGCATGATCGGGGCCATGCCTGAACGCGTTGTGGCCGCCTGTGACGGGGCTTCGAAGGGAAACCCGGGACCCGCCGGATGGGCCTGGGTCGTCGCCGACGGGGACGAGTCCCCCACCCGCTGGGAGGCCGGCCCGCTGGGCACGGCGACCAACAACGTCGCCGAACTCACCGCGCTGGAGCGCCTGTTGACGGCGATCGCACCGGACGTGCCGCTGGAGATCCGGATGGACTCCCAGTACGCGATGAAGGCCGTCACGACCTGGCTGCCCGGCTGGAAGCGCAAGGGCTGGAAGACGGCCGCCGGAAAGCCCGTCGCCAACCAGGAACTGGTCGCCCGCATCGACGAACTCCTCGACGGCCGCACCGTGGAGTTCCGCTACGTGCCCGCGCACCAGGTCGACGGCGACCGTCTCAACGACTTCGCCGACCGCGCCGCGAGCCAGGCGGCCATCGTCCAGCAGCCCGCGGGCAGCGACCTCGGCTCCCCGGAGCCGCCGCCCTCTCCCGACACCCCCGCGCCTTCGGGCGGCACCCGCCGCCGTACCTCCGCCAAGACGCCCCGACAGGGCACGTCGGCCCGCACGATCAAGGCCAAGTTCCCCGGCCGCTGCGTCTGCGGCCGCTCGTACGCCGCGGGCGAGCCCATCGCCAAGAACCCCCAGGGCTGGGGCCACCCGGAGTGCCGCACGGCCGAGCCGAGCAACGCGTAGGCGCTCCGCGTCAGGAGACGCGCGCAGCGACGCGCTGACGGCCAGGTCTTCACCGAGCCCCGCCACGACCTGAGCGGCGAGAGCGGCGGGGAAGTCCTGGGCCGTCCACCGCCCGTCATGGAGTGCAAACCCGAGCTACGTTCCTCACCGTTTTGGAGCCCACACGCCCCGCAATCTGCTGCGGTGGGGGCCCAGTGGGCGCCGCGCTACTGGTTGGACTTGGCCGCACTGATGTCGCCAAGCGCGGACTGCGGATCGCGTTCGATGGCCATGTCGCCCAGGGAGACGATGCCGACGGGGTGTCCATGGTCGACGACCGGGATGCGGCGGACGGAGTGCTCGCGCATGAGTTCGATGGCGTGGTCCACGTCCTCGTCGGGGCCGACGGTGACCAGGTCTTCGCTGCACGCGCGGGCCACCGTCGTCTGCTCCAGGTCGCCTCCCTCGGCCAGTGCGCGGACCACCAGGTCGCGGTCGCTGACCAGGCCGCGCAGCTGGTCGCCGTCCGTCACCAGGACAGTCCCGATGTTGTTGTCGCGCATCAGCTGGGCCACCGCCGTCACCGAGGCCTGGGGTTCGACCGTCACCGGTGCGCTGGTCATGATGTCGCGTACGTGCTGAGCCATGATGTGTCCTTTCGCCAGGTCCAGCGGTGCCGATCACCGCCATTCACCAGCCGGGTACCCATGGAGAGCGCACCAGCACGTCGTCCCCCTGGGGCATCGGCTGCCCCGCGCACGCGGGCGTGGATGCGCCGCCGGCTTACGGGTCAGTGCGCTTGACGGGGCCGTGGGGTTCGCCGGTGCCGGGGGCGAGTTTCTTCTCCGGGGCTCCTGCCACGCGCGCCAGCTCCGGCGAGGCCGTGTCCAGCGGCACCGACCACCCGCGCAGCAGCCCCAACTGGACGGCCTGGCGCGGGAGTACCGCGTTCAGGAGCCAGTCGGCGGCGACGCGGACGCGGTTGTCGGGCATCGCGGCGAGGTGATAGCCGCGGGTGATGGCTCCGGCGAGCGGGCCCGAGAGCGGCACGCCGAGGGGGTTGGCGGCGGCCTTCGCCCCGCCGAGGTCGACGGTGAAGCCCAGGTCGCGGTGGCGGTAGGCGCGGCGGCTGCCGCTGCCGAGCGAGGCCGCGACGTTGTGGGCCGCGACCTTGCCGTGCCGCCAGGCGTGCTGCGCGGTCATCGGGGTGTACTCGCCGGGCTTCTCCAGATTGGGCACGGCGGCCGCGTCCCCGCAGGCGAACACCTCGGGACGGCCCGGCACTTGGAGGTAGGGATCGACGAGTAGGCGCCCGCGTTCCAGGGGCAGCCCCAGCCCCTCGACGAGCGGATCGGGCCGTACGCCGACGCACCACACCAGGGTTCGGGTGTCGACGAACTCCCCGTCGCTGAGCCGCACTCCGGTCGGCGTCGCCTCCTCAACCGAGGTCTCCGTCCGCACGTCGACGCCCCGCTGCCGCAGAACGCGGTCGGCGGTGCGCGAGAGCCGCTCGTCCAGCTCTGGCAGTACGCGCGGCGCGATGTCGAGCAGCAGCCAGCGTGGCCGGATGCCCTCGCGCAGCGGTTGCTTCCGTACCAGCGCGTCGGTGAACAGTTTCCCCTGCGCGGCGACTTCGGTCCCGGTGTACCCGGCGCCGACCACCACGAACGTGCACCGCGCGGCACAGCTCTTGGGATCGTCGGACCCGGCCGCGAGTTCCACCTGCCGGGTCACGTGATCGCGGAGATACAGCGCCTCGGGCAGACCTCGGAAACCGTGCGCGTACTCGGCGACCCCTGGAATGGGCAGCAGCTTGTTGACGCTGCCGACGGAGAGGACGAGACGGTCGTACGTCAGCGTGCCACCGTCCCCCTCGGGGTCCGTGTAGTGCACGGAACGCGCGTCGAGATCGACGCCGTCGGCCTCGCCGAGCACCAGCCGCACCTGGGGCAGGGTGCCGGACAGCGACGCGGTGACACGGCGCGCCTCCAGGAGTCCGGTGGCGACCTGGGGCAGCAGGGGCAGATACAGAAAGTAGTCGGTCGGGTTCAGCAGGGTGATGTCCGCCTGGTGCCGGGTCAGCCGGGACAGCGTGCGGGCCGTCCGGTACCCGGCGAAGCCGGCGCCGACGATCAGAATGCGGGGTCGACTCACGGTTCGCCTCCAGCGGGGTCGCGCGTACGGAGTCTTCTGTCGCTGATATCGGGCTTCTCGCGTCCCCCTGGTCACGGCACCGAAACGCGGCGCTCGGCGTTTCGCACCTGCCCGGGGTTACCCGGCCAGTGGCCCGACCTGACCCGACCCTGTCGCGTCCCGTACGTGGCAGGTCCTGGCGGCGCTCAGCTCCGGCTGCGGCGAACCGGTCATTTTCCGGCGTAAGCCGTGGCTCTGCGCGGCCAGCGGGGGAGGGTCCTCTGCCGGGGGCGTCATCGAGCAGAGGAACGAGCACAATGAGCGACTCATTCGTCCTGGACGTGACCAGGATTCGCGAAGAAGCCCAGCGGAAGATGGAGGCGGGACCAGTCACAGGCAGCTACGGCCTCGACGAGGAGCGGGTGATCGCCATCCTCAATGACGTGATCGCCACGGAGGTGGTGTGCTGGCTCCGATACACCCGCCACGCGATCTCTGCGATCGGCATTGACCGTGCCCAGGTGTCAGCGGAGTTCACCGAGCACGCAGCCGCGGAGATGCAGCACGCGATCCGGGCCGCGGAGCGCGTCTCTCAGCTCGGCGGCGATCCCGACTTCGACCCTGCGACGCTGGTTCAACGCGCCCACACCGACTACACCACGCCGGCCAGCGACGACCTCAAGGCGATGCTGGAGAACAACCTGCTCGCCGAGCGCATCGTGATCTCCACCTACCAGGAGATCATCCGCTGGCTGGGCGACCACGACCCCACCACACGTCGGCTGATGGAGTCGATCCTGGAAGAGGAAGAGGAGCACGCCGACGACATCATCGACCTCCTCGGTACCTGACCTTCAGCAGTGGTGCCGAAAGGATCACTGAGCTGCACGCTGGATGCTCCGGCATCCAGAGGAACTCAGCTCTCGCCGCTACAGCAGGACCGGCTTCTCGCGCGGAGGAGTGGGGCGACCCGGAGTCACCCGGCTGGGCTAGTTCCGATGGTCCATCCGGCGCAGTGGGGGTTGCATGAACAGGTGGGCGGCGCCAGGAAGTAGGCGCAATCGTTCCGGTACCGCCTGAGCAAGCCAACCGACCGTCAGCCGTGGGGTGGAGCGAGGGAGAGGCCGATGTATGAGATGCGAGCCGGCCCCGCGACGACCGGCATGTGCGGCACGGTGTGGCACGTCATCGCCAAGGATGATGCGCGCACCACCTTGTGTGGACGCCAGTTGGCCCAAGCCGCACCAGGCTCCGGTCCGGTCCTCGATGAAGCGCCGGCGAAAGCCTGCTGTTCGCCGTGCATGGCAGCCTTCCGCGCTGCCATACGAGCCGAGGCGAACTGAACCGCGCCGCTGTCAGGGGCGCGTATGTCTCTACCTACGGTGTGCCGGTATGCCTCCCGACCAGCTGGATACGCCCTGGCTGGTCACGCCCCGACAGCTCGTGCGATCAGCTTCCTCACCAGTGCGGCTGCGCCTCCCAACGCCGCTGACGTGAGGGCGGGATGCCGCGCGAGCGCAGCCTGCCCGGACCGTGATGCTGCACGGTCGTCGAACTCTCCGTGGGCGCCGTAGTCGCTTCCGTCGCGCCCGTCGAGGGGCTGCCAGAGATTGTGCGGGGCATCGGCGGGCGCCCTCTGGCTTGTCTGCTGCGAGGAAACTCCGGTTCGTGCCAGATAGCGGTCGAGCATCGCGGGTGCTACACGGTTGCCGAGGATGGTCGCGAGGGTGGAGCCGCCGACGTAGTACTGCTTGCGGCGTGGATGGTCGGCCGCGTACGCGATGGCCCTGGCGGCGACCTCGGGCTGGTAGATGGGTGGCACTGGCTGCGGACGGTTGGGGAGCCGGGAGAGCACCCAGGAGAACTGCGGAGTGTTCACGGCCGGCAGCTGGACCACCGTGATCCGGACGTGGCTGTGCCGATGCATCAGCTCGGTCCGCACGGTTGAAGTGAAGCCGTTCACGGCATGTTTGGCGCCGCAGTACGCGGACTGCAGGGGGATGGACCGGCAGCCGAGTGCCGAACCGACCTGGACGATGGTGCCCGAATCGCGCGGCAGCATCCGTGTCAGCGCGGCCCTGGTGCCGTACACGCAACCCAGATACGTCACCTCGGTGACCCGCTGGTACTCCTCGGGCTCGATCTCCATGAAGGGGGCGAACACTGAGGCGAAGGCGATGTTGACCCAGATGTCGATGGGGCCGAAGGCTTCCTCTGCGGCTTCGGCGGCTGCCTCGACCTGCCGGTGGTCGGCGACATCGGTCGGGAGGACCAGGGCCTGTCCGCCGAGTTCCTCGACCTCCGCCGCAGCGGCCTCGAGCCCGCGCTCGCCGCGGGCGACGAGTGCCACATGCGCTCCCCGACGGGCGAACATTCTGGCCGTCGCCCGGCCGAGTCCCGCGCTGGCACCCGTGACGACGACGGACTGAGTCATGCTCACGCCTTTCTGGTTCCGGGGCCCCGCGGACAAGTCGGCCGCTCAGGGGCTCTGTCAAGCCGTGCGGTGTCTCTCTGCCCGGTCCGTGCCCAGCGTCATCCCGTGACCCGGTGCTCCCTCGGCGCCCGGGGCGAGTCGCCCGCCTGCGGGATCCAGGACCCCGGTGAACAACAGTTGCTCCACCTCGACATGGTCGTGGAACCATTCGAGGTGACGCTAGGTCAGGATCTCCAGACGCCGGACGTTGTCGACGGTCTTGCCGTAAACCTGGGCGGACGCCCCACACGAGTTGTTGCCGATCATCCCGCCCAGGCTGCAGTGGCTTTGCGTCGCGGCCTTCGGTCCGAATTGCAGGCTGTACTCGGCCAGTTGACGGTTCCGTTCGTCCAGGACGATGCCCGGCTCGACGACACACGTTCTGCCGTCGGCATCCACGGACAGCAGACGGTTGCAGTACTTCGTCCAGTCGATGACCACGGCCGCGTTCGTGCACTGACCCCCAAGGCTCGTGCCGCCACCCCGCGACAGCAGGGGCGCACCGAACCGTGCGCACACCGCGACCGCCCGCGCCCCGGCGTCAATGCTGCGAGGCAACACCACTGCGATGGGGACTTGTCGGTAATTCGATGCGTCGGTCGCGTAGGCGCCGCGACTTCCCGCGTCGAAACGCACCTCACCGTCGACCTCGCCATGCAGCGCCTTCTCCAACGTTGCCAGATCCAGTGCCGACTGCTCATCTACGGCGTGCCGGGTGGCAGCGCCTGGTGCTGGGCTGCGACTCGTGACCATGCCCCAGTGCCTCCGTTGCATGGGTGAGGTTGTTGAGTACCCGGCCGTCCGATGCGCATACCCGCCGCCGGCGTCGCCCTCGCGGACACATCCACCGGGCGCAGGCAGGCGCCGGGGGACTGCCGCCGGCGATCGCAACAGGTGGGACAGATGACGGTGGATCGCTGACGCGTCGGCCAGGGTTCCATCGACATCGAATCCAGCCAGGGTTCCGTCGACATCGAATACGGCCGCTCGCGCCATGGGACTGCCTTCCCTCTCGTGCCAGGACGGATGGGTCACGACGCTGCGGCATGGTGGCGTCCCTGCGCGCCCGCGAGCGCCTTGACGAGCTCCTCGCGGCTCATGGCGGAACGGCCGGCGATATCCGCCTCCGACGCCAGCTTGTACAGCTCCGACTTGGTCAGCGAGTCGAGTGAGGAGGCGGACTTCCTGCGGCTCGGACGTTCGGAGGCGGTCTTCTTCGACGTGGCCTTCTTCTTCGTCTTCGACGGGGCGTTCTTCTTCGTCTTCGCCTGGTCGAGGCTTGCCCGCAGGGCGTCCATCAGGTCCACGACGTTGGTGGACTCGGCGGGCTGCTCCGCCTTCTCGACGGTCTCGCCCTTCTTCTTGGCCTTGATCAACTCCTCGACCTTCTCCTGGAAGGTGTCGTGGAAGTCCTCTGGGTCCCAGTCCATGCTCAGCGAGTCGATCAGCTGCTCGGCCATCTTCAGCTCTCGGTCGGCCAATTTGGTCCTGCCCGGGAGTTGGTCGATCTCCTTGTGAGGGTCACGGATCTCGTCCGCCCAGTGCAGCGTGTGCAGCGTCAGGATCCCCGCCTCCGCCTTCAAGGCCACCAGATACTCGCGATTGCGCATGACGAACGTGGCGATCCCCGCCTTCCCCGCGTGCTCGAGGGCCTCCTCCAGCAGCGCGTACACCTTCGCGTACTGCTCGCTCTTGGGCCCTAGGTAATACGTCTTGTCGAAGAAGATCGGCTCGACATCCTCCAGGTCGACGAAGCCGGTGATCTCCAGCTCTCGTGACCGGCCGGGCGCGATGTCCTCGAGCTCGTCGGGCTCGACCAGTACGTACTCGTCGCCCGTATCAAACCCTTTGACGATCTCGTCCGGCGGAACCTCCTCCCCAGTGCGCTCGTTCACGCGCTTGTTGCGCACCCGGTCCGAGGTGCCGCGCTGGAGCTGATGGAACCGGATGGTGTGGCTGTCCGTCGCGGTGAACAGTTGCACTGGCAAGGACACCAGGCCAAAGGTCAGAGCCCCGTTCCACACCGCACGTGCCATGGCGGCAGCCACCTCCTCCCGCTCCCTCCATGGCACCGCGCTGGACGGATGATCGCATCTCATCCGAAGTCGGGACGGACGCATGCTCAGCCCCTCGGAGGCCACAACGTGATCACGCTGTCGGCCTGCGGCGTTGCTGTCGCGACTGCACCAAGAGCTGCGCTCGCTTCAGTTTTCATGCGATATGTCGTCATCGTTCCGTTTACGTGCCCTGGCTTCGGGCAGTCGGCCCTGTGTGCCGCGGCCCGCGTCTGGGAGCGAGGGAAGAGGCGGAATAGGTGGTTACCCCCTGCGCCGCGGCACACCATGCGGTGCGCACGGTGCCTGTGTAGGGCAAGCGGTCGCTCTTATCCGCCCGGGGATTCTCGTCGTGCGCCGTGAACTCCTGTCGGAGAAGGTGAGGGAGTGTGTCATGAGCAAGAAGGACGAGGCCGCAGTTCGGGCACTGCTCGATCAGCATGGCCAGACCTACGCTGCTCAGGCAGGCATCAAGCTGCGGAACACCCCCGCGCCGCTGTACCAGCTCTTGGTGCTCTCACTGCTGCTGTCCGCCCGTATCCGGGCGGACACCGCGGTGGCGGCGGCTCGCGCGCTGTTCGCCGCCGGGATGCGCGATGCCCGCCGGATGGCGGAGGCCACCTGGCAGCAGCGCGTTGATGCGCTCGGTGAGGGTGGCTACCGTCGCTACGACGAGCGGACCTCGAGCCAACTCGGCGCTGGAGCCGAACTGCTCCTGGAGCGGTACAAGGGCGATCTGCGCCGACTGCGCGAGGGCGCAGACCCGAAGAAGTTGCTACAGGAGATCCCCGGCATCGGTCCCACCGGGGTGGACATCTTCTTGCGGGAGGCCCAGGCCGTGTGGCCGGAGTTCTCCCCCTACCTCGACCGCAAGGTGCTGGAAGGGGCGGAGCGACTCGGGTTGCCGACGTCTCCGGAGGCACTGGCGTCCCTCGTAAAGGACGCTGATCTGCCGCGACTGGCCGCAGGGCTGATCCGAACCGCCCTCGACAAACGCATAGCCGAGGAGGTGCGCGGCGCAGCAGCGGCCTGAAGGCAACCCGCTGGGGGATTCGGCGGAGGGCCAGGGATTCACGGGATGACGCCGGGAAGGCAGACGAGGTTTGATCCACCACGGGTTTCCTGCCCGGAGAGACCGGTTTTCCACTCCGGCACGAGAGGAGATGTCGATCATGTCCGCCAAGGCCAGGAGCTCACTGGAGCAGTACCGCTCCAAGCGGCACGCTGACCGCACGCCCGAGCCCATGGGTGGCACCTCGCGCAGGAGCGGCAAGCGGCGGTTCGTCGTGCAGAAGCACGCGGCCACCTCCCTGCACTACGACTTCCGGCTCGAGGCGGGCGGTGTTCTGAAGTCGTGGTCGGTGCCCAAGGGGCCCTCCACCGACCCGCGTGAGAAGCGTCTGGCCCTGCGCACCGAGGACCACCCCCTGGACTACGTCGACTTCGAAGGCGTCATCCCAAGTGGCGAGTACGGGGCCGGGGCGGTCATCGTCTGGGACTCGGGCACGTATCGGAATCTGGCCGCGCGGGAGGGGAAGAAGCTTCCCGTCGCCCAGGGGGTCAGCGACGGGCACGTGAAAGTGTGGCTGGAGGGGGAGAAGCTGCGCGGCGGCTACGCATTGACACGCACGGGCCAAGAGGGCGAAAAAGAGCGGTGGATTCTGGTGAAGACGTCTGACGAGGAGGCCGATGCCCGCCGCAACCCCGTGAGTACCGAACCTGCCTCGGTGCGGACCGGCCGTACCGTGGAGGATGTCGGCGAAGACGCCTGATGACCAGAAGCGGCCTATGATCAGAAGCAGGCGACTGCGGCAACGACCAACGCCGTTGTGAGCGCCGCACCAGCCCCGCTGTGAGTGCCGCAAGCCCCCGGGAACGGGTATCCGGTCCGGTACTCGCAGGCACCGCCGCCGGCTCGCCCTCGCCGTACTGCCCAAGCAGAAGTACCGATGCCGGGGAACCGACGGCCGGCCTGTTCGCGTGCCGCAATACGGGGTCCTCAGGAGGCGTCTTCCTGCACGAGGGCGTTGAGTTGACGCCTGGCCGGCCCCAGGGAACGCCTGCAGCGGCTCAGCCCCGTCCAAGGGTCGCCGTGTCCGGAAAGTCGGTCGGGGAGGGTGCGCAGGGTCCAGTGCCGCGGGCCGATGCGGGGGTCGTCGAGTTCGTCCCATTCGAGGGGGGTGGCGACCGGTGCGTGTGGCCGGGCCCGGACGGCGTAGGGGGCTACCGAGGTCTGGGCGTAGGCGTTGCGCTGGGTGTCCAGGTACAGCCGGCCGCGGCGCTTGTTCTTGCGCACCTCGGTCGTCAGTTTCTCGGGGTGCCGGGCGGCGAGCAGGTCGGCCACCTGCCGGGCGAAGGCACGCGTGGTGTCGAAGTCGGTGCGCCGGTCCAGCAGCAGGACGAGGTGCAGGCCGCGTGAGCCCGTTGTCATCACCGCGGGTCGCAGCCCCAGTTCTGTGGTGAGGAGGTCCCCGAGCTTATGGGCGGCCCAGCGCACGATCTCGAAGTCCTCACCCGGGGGGTCCAGGTCGAAGATCAGCCGGTCCGGGCAGTCGAGCCGGTCGATGCGGCTGAGCCATGGGTGCGGAGTGATACAGGCCTGATTGGCGAGGTAGGCAAGGCTGGCGGCGTCGTCGCACACGGCCATGGTGACGGTCCTGTCCTCTTTGGCGACCTCCTTGCGGTGTATCCAGTCCGGGAAGTAGTCGGGTACGTCCTTGTGGAAGAACGACTTCCCGCCATAGCCGTCGGGGTGGCGTTCCATGGCCATCGGGCGGCCCCGCAGATGGGTCAGCATGGGCCGGGAGACGGTGCGGTAGAAGTCGACCAGTTCGGCCTTGGTGATCCCCTCGTCGGGGAAGAGTTCCTTGTCCGGGTTGGACAGTGCAATCGTTCGACCGCCGACGCGTATCTCGTCCTTCGTGCTCACCGTTTCTCCTTCGGTCTCTCCCGTACCACCTCGGTGGCGGGTTTGTCGCTGCGCAGACCGATGAACCGCGGGTGGCGCAGTTTGCCGTCACGGGTCCACTCGGTGAACGCGATGTCGGCGACCAGCTCCGGACGTACCCAGTGCGCGCCATGCTCGCGGATTTCGCCCCCGGTGAAGGGCTGCCGATCGCATTCCAGCTCGTCCAGGCGCTGTCGCAAGTCGGCCAGGATCCGGCGGTCATAGCCGGTGCCCACCTTGCCCGCATAGCGCAGTCGACCCTGCTCGTGGTGCCCCACCAGCAGTGCTCCGAACCCGGTGCGGCTGCCCTTCGGTTCGGTGAAGCCGCCGATCACCAGCTCCTGCCGCTGCCCGCACTTGAACTTCAACCAGTCCGTGGAGCGACGCGGAACGTAGCGGCTGTCGGCTCGCTTGGCGATCAGCCCCTCCCACCCCCACTCGCACGCCTGGCGCAGGTAGGCCTCGCCGCTTGTGTTGCGGTGCGGGGTGAAACGCAGAGGGAGAAGGAGAGGGCGCGGCGCAACAGCGCCTTGCGTGTGCGCAGGGGCAGGTGGGTGAGGTCGCTGCCGTCCAGGTGCAGCAGATCGAAGACGTAGTAGACGATCGTGATTCCACTGGAGCGGGCAGCATCGGGATCGTGGATGCCCATGCGCTGTTGCAGCCGGGCGAAGCTGGTCCGGGTGCCTTCGAAGGCGACGACTTCTCCGTCCACCACGAAAGCCTCGCACTCTTGCCGGGCGAGGGCTTGGGCCACCTCGGGGTAGGTGTCGTGCAGCTGATCGCCGCTCCGCGACGCCAGCCGAGGATGGTCCCGAGCCCGGAAGCCCAGGCACCGCTCCCCGTCCAGCTTGCGTTCGAAAAGCACCCGGGGTCGGAGAAGTAGTCCTCGGTCAGTGTCGCGAGCATGGGCCATACGGTGCGTGGCTGGGCTGCGGAGCGTAGTGCTGCGCGCTCTTCGGCTGACAGATCGTCAAGCAAACCAGCCATGCCGTTCATCTCTCGCCACGCCGTTCATCCGCCGGTGCCCTGGCCACCGCGTCGACCAGCGTGAAGAACTCCTCATACACGACAGCTCCGTCGGCACCCGGTCGTCCGCCGGGTGCCCCGTTGGCTGACCTGCGCATCACCAGCCCCAACTGTGGCTAATCAGCCGAGTTTCCCTGGGCCCCACTGTTCCGGCCCACCGCCCCGCCACTCGATCAGTCGCGGGTCGTCGATCGTCGTGTCCGCCTCAGGCAGACCTGCACGACGCAGGAACTCGATCAGGTCGAGAAGGCGGTACGCAGTGCCGACGTCCTCGCTCCGGATCGTCACTGGCCTGCCACCCTCTGGCAGTGGAGCGTGCACGATCACAGGCGCATCTTGGGACATGCTCCCAGCCTGCTCTGGATCATCCGGACACGCATCCCGGCTACTGGCCCGGTTCGACTCGTTCGGGCGGTTCGAAGAATCTGGCGTAATCACTGGGGATACGGCTGAGGATGCCCTTGAGCTGCGTGTCGCTGACGGTGTCCGCGATGGCGCCAAGGACGGCCGCGGCGTCGAGGGCGGCCTCTTCTTCGAGTGTGCCTGCCGCCTGTGCGACGCGCGTGACAAATGTACTCACATCCCAAGTGGGCGTTCTCTCTGCTGAGCCGGCGATGAGGGCCTCACCGGCCACGGAGGGGAGCTGAGTGGCCAGCTCCCGCGCCATGGAGCGACCGAGTCGGCGGCCCAGGACGCCGAGGACGGTGTGAACGGCGTCCTCGGCGCATTGGCGGTCGTCGTAGCCGCCGCGCCCCCGGACGGCGGCCAGATACGTCGCGTAGTCGATGACGTGTGTGTCCATGGATGGCCTCCCGTGGCTGCTGGAAGGAGCTGTCCGACGGATCACCGATCAACGTGCGGAATCGTCACGGGATGCTGTGCCGGATTCATTCCGCAGGCCCATGGGCCAGAGCGGGGATGATTCCGCCGGCGAGGACATGTGTCCGCTGGCGGTCCGAGAGTTGGTGGTGCACCGGGTACTCCTCACCCCGGCCGGTGTTCCGCACCCGCAGCGTCGGTGGTGTGCCCTGGGCGAGGGCGGCGTGCAGGCCGTCGAGCCGCAGCCGGTCGCCTCGGGTGATGCGGTCGTAGTCGGCGGGGTCGTCGAATTCCAGGGCGAGTACGCCGAAGTTGGCGAGGTTCTGCCAGTGGATGCGGGCGTAGGACTTGGCGATGACGACGCGCAGCCCAAGGTAGCGCGGGGTGATCGCGGCGTGCTCCCGGGAGGAGCCCTGGCCCCAGTTCTCGCCGGCGACGATGAAGTGCCCTCCGGCGTCCCGGGACTCGGCGGCGCGGTGCGGGTACTCGGGGTCGATGCGTGTGAGCGTGAATTCGGCGAGCTTGGGGATGTTGGAGCGGAAGGGCAGCGCCTTGGCCCCCGCCGGGGAGATCTCGTCGGTGGATACGTCGTCGCCGGCCTTGAGCAGGACCGGGGCCTCGATGCTGTCCGGCAGTGGGTCGAAGTCGGGCAGGGTGGAGATGTTGGGGCCGCGCTCCAGTTCCACCTCGGCGGCCTCGTGCGGCGGCAGAGGTGGTTCGAGCATGGCGGTGTTGATCGTGGCGCGCTCCGGTATGTCCACGGCGGGGTTCTGCGCTCCCTCCCGGGCGGCCCAGTCGCGCGGGTCGGTGATGACTCCGGTGAGGGCGGAGGCTGCCGCGGTCTCCGGGGAGCAGAGCCATACCGCGTCGTCCTCGGTGCCCGAGCGGCCGGCGAAGTTGCGGGGGAAGGTGCGCAGCGAGTTGCGTCCCGCGGCCGGAGCCTGGCCCATTCCGATGCAGCCCAGGCATCCGGCCTGGTGCAGCCGGGCCCCGGCGGCGATCAGGTCGAAAACCGCGCCCGCACGGCTGAGATCCTGGAGGATCTCCCGGGAGGAGGGATTGACGTCGAAGCTGACTCCCGGCGCGGTCTGGCGTCCTCGGACCATGGCGGCGGCGACGGCGAAGTCGCGCAGGCCGGGATTGGCGGAGGAGCCGATCACCACTTGGTCGACACGTTCACCCGCCGCCTCGCGCACCGGCACCACGTTGCCGGGCGAGGAGGGCTTGGCGATCAGCGGCTGCAGGGTGGAGAGGTCGATCTCCTCCTCAAGGTCGTAGCGGGCGTCCGGCTCGGCGCCGATCTCGGTGAAGTCCTGTTCGCGGCCCTCCGCACGCAGGAAGTCGCGCACCGCGGCGTCGGCCGGGAAGACGGTGGTGGTGGCGCCGAGCTCGGCACCCATATTGGCGATGACGTGCCGGTCCATCGCCGTCAGCCCTGCCAGGCCCGGACCGTGGTACTCCAGGATGCGGTTCACCGCGCCCTTGACCCCGTGGCGGCGCAGCATCTCCAGGATCACGTCCTTGGCGCTGACCCATTCCGGCAGGCTGCCGGTCAGCCGTATCCCCCAGATCTGGGGCATGCGCAGATACAGCGGCCGCCCGGCCATGGCCAGCGACACCTCGAGACCGCCCACGCCAATCGCGAGCATGCCCAGGGAGCCGGCGGCACAGGTGTGGGAGTCGGAGCCGGCCAGGGTCTTGCCCGGGATGCCGAAACGCTGCATGTGGGTGGGGTGTGAGACGCCGTTGCCCGGCTTGGAGTACCAGATGCCGAACCGGCGCACCGCCGAGCGCAGGAAGGCGTGGTCTTCTGCGTTGCGCTCATCCGCCTGCAGCAGATTGTGGTCCACGTACTGGACGGAAACCTCGGTCCGCACCCGGTCCAGGCCGAGCGCCTCAACCTCCTGCATCACCAGTGTCCCGGTGGCGTCCTGGGTGAGGGTCTGGTCGACCCGCAGGCCGATCTCCTCACCCGGCACCATCCGCCCCTCCAGCACGTGCTCCCCGATGAGGCGGTGCGCCACCGTGCCAACGGATCGCTGCACGCCGCCCATGCGCCCACCTCCCTGCACATCACGAACCTAGGCATCGCTTCCGCCGGACGATCCCCGGGTACCCGGAATCACGACGGCGACCCGCACCGAAAGCGGCGAGAAGCGATGAAAGGGGGCGATGTCCGGGGCGTTCTGCACCGCGAGCGGCTTGGCATCAGACTGTGAACGTGGGCCTAGGGACAGGCGCCGCGCAAGCGCCCACCATCGGAGTGCTCGGCTCGTACGGCGGCTTCAACGTCGGCGACGAGTCCATCCTGGCTTGCGTGCTCGGTTGCCTGCGCGCCGCACGCCCAGGCGCGCGGTTGGTCGTTTTCAGCAGGAACCCCGCGCACACCAAGGCACATCACACATGCGCGGATCACGTGACGGGCTGGGAGGGGATCAGCCAGCAGCAGATCCGGGAGTCGTTGTCCGGTCTCGACCTGCTCGTCCTCGGTGGCGGCGGGATCCTGTACGACGGAGAGGCCCGCCGCTATCTGCGGCTGGTGGGCGCCGCACAGGACCTGGGCGTGCGCACCTTCGCCTACGCCGTCGGCGCCGGACCGTTGCACGATGCCGAAGACCGGGAGGCCGTACGCACCGTCCTGGCGGAGATGGGTGACGTGGTGGTACGCGACGACGAGTCCCGGCTGGTGCTGGAGGAGGCGGGTCTCGAGCGGGACATCACGGTCACCGCGGATCCCTCCTTGATGCTCGCACCCGATGAGTTCACCGAGCAGATGCTGCGATACGAAGGCATTCCGGCCGACACGCGCCTGGTGACGATGTCCGTGCGGGAGCCCGGCCGGGCGGCTGAGCACCTGGATGTGGCCGACTACCACGCATTGCTCGCCGATGTGGCGGACTTCCTGGTGCGCCGCCTCGAGGCGTATGTGGTGTTCATGCCCATGGAGCGGCAAGATGTGCGCCACGCACACGCGGTCCTTTCCCACATGACGGCGCCGGACCGAGGCCGGATCCTCAACGGCGAGTACGGGCCGGCGCAATTGCTGGGCTTCATGCGGCATGTGGAACTGGCCGTGGGGATGCGGCTGCACTTCCTGATCTTCGCCGCGCTGGCCGGCGTGCCGTTCCTGCCGCTTCCCTATGCCGGGAAGGTCTTCGACTTCGCCCGCAGGCTGGGGGCTCCGGCGTTGGTCGGCGTGGCCAGGGAGCAGGCCGGGCTGCTGCTCGCGGAGGTGGACCGGCTCTGGGACGAGTATCCGAAGCGGCGCGAACCGCTCGCTGCGCGCGTGGCGGAGCTGCGGGAGCTGTCCCGGGTGACGTGCGGACGCTGCGGGGCGCTGCTGGCCGATGTCGAAGTGGCACGGGCCGGGGCCTGGGCCGGACCGGACGAGCCCGGGCAGGGCGCCGGAGTTCCCGCCCCGACACCGGCAGGGTCGGAGGTGGCCGAGCGGAGCGCGGGAGGTCGCGCCCCCGCGGAGGGAGAAGCGGATGCCGATCCTGACACAACCTGACAAGCCCTCTACCGTCGTGCTGCCGCCCCGCGAGGCCGCGTACGCCGGTGTGGCCGACGTGCTCGTGGTGGGCGGAGGGCCGGCCGGGCTCGGCGCGGCACTCGCCGCCGCGGACGCGGGGGCCGACGTGATCCTCGTCGAACGCTACGGATTCCTGGGCGGCAACGCGACGGTGGCCCTCGTCATGCCGCTGATGTCCTTCCACAACGAGATGCAGCAGGCCGAGGAGGGTGACTCCGCCCGTCTGCTCCCCACCGACCACGGCCGGGGCGAGCCGGTGGTCGCCGGCGTGGTGTCCCGGCTGCTGGACCGGCTCGCCCAGCGCGGCGGCGCCATCCCGCCCTCGGTCGAGACCGGCTACACCGTGCCGTTCGACCCCGAGATCTTCAAGCTCGTCGCACTCGACCTGCTGGACGAGGCGGGGGTGCGGCTTCTCCTGCACGCCTTCGCGTCCACGGTCCTGCCACTCGAGGATGCCCAGCGGGTCGTCTTCGAGACCAAGTCCGGCCCGGTCGTGATCGACGCGCAGGTGGTCGTGGACTGCACCGGTGACGGCGACGTGGCGGCGGCTGCGGGCGCCCCGTACGAAATCGGACGGCGCGAGGACGGGCTGGTGCAGCCCATGACACTGATGTTCCGCGTCGTGGACTTCCAGCAGCCGGACTTCGCCGCCTATGTGCGGGAACATCCTGACCAGTGGCGCGGCGTCCATGGCCTGTGGGACCTCGTCAAGGAGGCGACGGAGCACGGCGAACTGGTCCTGCCACGTGAGGACATCCTCTTCTTCGCAACGCCGCACCCCCGCGAGGTCAGCGTCAACAGCACCCGCATCACCCGGGCGTTCGGCACCAGCGTCTGGGACCTCACCCGCGCCGAATACGTCGCGCGCCGCCAGATGGAGCAGATCGACCGCTTCCTGTGCCAGCACGTACCGGGCTTCGAGGGCTCGTACATCGCGCAGAGCGGCGTCCAGATCGGCGTACGCGAGAGCCGCCGCATCCTGGGCGACTACCAACTCACCGGCCACGACATCCTCGCCGCCCAGCACTTCCCCGATGCCATCGCGCACGGCGCCTACCCCGTCGACATCCACAACCCCCGCGGCACCGGCACCACGCTGCGGCGCGTGCCGCGCGGCAAGATGTACGACATCCCGCTGCGCTGCCTGATGCCCAGGGACACCGAGCGGATGCTGGTCGCCGGCCGGTGCATTTCCGGTACACACGTGGCCCACTCCTCGTACCGCGTGATGCCCATCGCGATGGCGACCGGGCAGGCCGCAGGTGTGTGCGCGGCCCTCGCGGTACGCATGGGCCGCAACCCGCGGAAGGTCCCGGCAGCTTGGGTCCAACGCGAACTCGTCAAGCAGGGCGCCTACCTACGTGAAGGGATCAGCGCGGAATCCGGCTCGGTCCCGCAGGGCCCCACGGCGTTCCCTTGAGGTCACTTGATTTTCCGCGACGTCCGGGGAGTCGGGGGGAAGGCCGGCAGCCCGTAAGCCGGGACCCGAGGCGGCCGTGGTCAGGCGGTGTCGAAGGTGTAGTGCGCGGTGTGGTCCAGCAGGTCCGCCGGGCGGACGTTGTTCCACGGCTTCATCGTCTCGTTGAGGTCGACGACGTCGGGGGTGCCGGCGAGCGGCAGGTAGCCGGAGGCGGGGTGGCGGCGCTGCCACTCGGCCCACAGCTTGTCTATGTAGGCGTGGTGGAGCCAGAAGACGGGGTCGTTGGGGGAGACTCCGGTGGCCATCTGACCGCCCACCCAGACGTGGACCCGGTTGTGCAGATTGACGCCCCGCCAGCCTTCGAGGTGATTGCGGAAGCCGTCCGAGGCACTGTTCCACGGGGCCATGTCGTACGTGGCCATGGCGAGCACGGACTCCACCTCGGCGCGGGTCGGCAGCTCCCGGCTGCCGCCCCCGAGCGATCTGCGCAGATACGTACGGTTGTCGACGCGCACGTTGATCGGCCAGTTGCCCGACGAGGCCGCGAACGGGCCGTCCATCACCCGGCCGTCCAGGCTCCGCCCGGTGCCGCCGAGGAAGTCGGGCGCCCACAGCGACGAGCGCGTCGTACGGTCGGTGCTCCAGTCCCAGTACGGCAGTGCGACCGAGGGGTCCACGGACTGCAGTGCCTGCTCGAACTCGATGAGGAATCTGCGGTGCCAGGGCAGGAACGACGGTGAACGGTGGCCCGTCCGCTCGCCGTTGTCGGTGTCACCGAGGATGAAGGCGTTGTGCGTCGTGACGAAGGCGTCGTACCGGCCACTGCGCTTGAGCTGCACGAGCGCGTCGACGAAACGCCGCTTCTCGTCGGCGGTCAGGCTCGCCTGGTTCTTGCGTACGGTCATGTGCGGGACTCCACGATGTGCTTGCGGGACGGGTCAGTTGGCGTTGAAGGGGATGAGCGGGGCCCCTTGCAGCTCCACCACCGCGGCGCGGGCGGCGGCGCGCGGGGTGGACACGGGGTCGTAGTGGCTGACGACGCTGATCCAGCTGCCGTCGGCGTTCCGCATCACGTGCAGCTCCACGCCGTCGATGAACACGGCGTATCCGGCGCCGTGATGGTGGCCGCCCCCGCTGACGGGGCGGCCCTCTATGCGGCGGCCCCGGTAGACCTCGTCGAAGGCTTCGGGTCCGCCGTGATGGTGTTCGGCGGCGGACGCCACGTGTGCGGCGAGGGCCTGGGAACCGGCCACGGCGGCCAGCGCGGCCGCGGCCCCGAGGGCACGGCGACGAGTGAGTTCCGGCATGCGGAGACCTCCAGTAATCAGCTGTGTTGACGACCCGATATGCCTATCGGGTCGTCAAAGAGCGGGAGAAATCGCCGAATGTCGGTTGGCTGTGATCCAGACAATTAAGTAAATGTCGTGCAAGGTTGAACGAAGATGATCTTGCCGCTGGAGGGGGCTCGCGGTCCACCGGAACGCGAAATTCCTCCCGTTGGGCGGCCTGCTGTGGATGATCTTGTCGGGCTGACTCGCGGTGAGTGGTGCGGCTCACGCCCGCAAGGTGACGTGAACTCCACCGGCCATACGCCCCGCTGCTGGGTGGCGTCGCTCTCTGGAGAATCCATGGCGGCCCTGCGCGATCGAGTGGCGGTCCCTGTCCTGGCGTTCGGCGGGATCCTCATGGCCGTCATGCAGACGGTGGTGGTGCCGTTGCTGCCGGACCTGCCCCGGCTGACCGGCGCCTCGGCGAGCGCGGTCTCGTGGATGGTGACCGCGACGCTGCTGTCGGGAGCGGTGCTGACCCCGGTGCTGGGCCGCGCGGGAGACATGTACGGCAAGCGGCGCGTGCTGCTGATGGCCCTCGGGATGATGACGGCGGGGTCGCTGCTGTGCGCCCTCACCTCGGACATCGGCGTGGCCGCATCCTCCGCCGCCCCGCCGCCCCGCCGCCCCGCCGCCCCGCCCCGCCGCGCCGCGACGCCGAGGCGACGAAGGCGGCCATCCTGCGCGCGGCCCGCCATCTGCTGGCCCGGCACGCCCACGCGGACATCACGCTCGAGGCGGTCGCCGACCGGGCGGGGGTGAGCGCGCCGCTGATCCTGAAGTACTTCGGCAACAAGGACGCGTTGTTCGCGCGCGTCATGTCCTTCGAGTCCAACGCCGACGCCCTGCTGGACGCGCCGCTGGAAGACCTCGGCCGCCATATGGTCCGCCATCTGCTCGAGGGCCAGACTCAGCGGGGCGCCGACCCCATCCTGCGGATCGTCTTCGCGCCGCTCCAGGGCGAGCAGGGCGACATACTGCGCGCCAACTTCCGTACCCAGGTCAGCGAACGCCTGGCCGAGCGCCTCACCGGGCCCGACGCGGGCCTGCGCGCCGAGCTCGCCGTCGGCACCCTGCTCGGCCTGGGCGTGATGTACGGCATCGCCCGTGGCACCCACCTGCGCGCCACCACGATCGACGACATCGTCGACCGGTACGCCCCGACGGTGCAGACCCAGCTCACGCCGTGAGGCGAGGCGCTACCGGTTCCCTGGGCGATATCAGTTCACCCCGTGCGGCCGGAACTGGATGCTGATCCGCGGTCCCGCCGCCCGCGCCGTCTTGGGGATGGCGTGCTCCCAGGTGCGCTGGCAGGAGCCGCCCATCACGATCAGGTCCCCGTGTCCGAGCGGGCGCCGCACGGTGTGTCCGCCGCGGCGGGGGCGCAGCAGCAGATCGCGCGGGGCGCCCAGGGACAGGATGGCGACCATGGTGTCCTCACGCGCGCCCCGGCCGATCCTGTCCCCGTGCCAGGCCACGCTGTCGCGGCCGTCGCGGTAGTAGCAGAGCCCGGCCGTGGTGAACGGCTCGCCCAGCTCTTCGGCGTAGTGCGCGGACAGTGCGTCCCGTGCCTCGTCCAGGATCGGATGCGGCAGCGGGTCGTCGGCACGGTAGTAGGCGAGCAGCCGCGGTACGTCCACCATGTGCTCGTACATCTGCCGCCGCTCCGCCCGCCACGGCACATCGGCCGCGAGCCGGGCGAAGAGCGCGTCGGCACCGCCGAGCCAGCCGGGCAGCAGGTCGATCCAGGCACCGTCGCCCAGCGTGGTCCGGCGCATTCCGTTCAGCGGACTGAGGTGGAGCTCGTCGGTCTGGTCGAAGAGCGAGCCCTGGAGGTGCGTGGCCATGCGACCAGCGTACCTCTGTAATCGAATATGTGTTCCATAACCTTCTGTGTCGCCTACCAGGGGACCGGCCCGGCGGCATCGAAGTAGCCGCCGGTGGGTCCGTCGGGGCCGATCTGTGCCATGCGCACGGCGATCTCGGCGCCCTGTTCGACGGTCTGGATGCCGGTGTTCCCGTTCAGGTCGGTCTTGGTGAAGCCGGGCTCCACCGCGTTGATCCGCATGTTCGGGAACGCCTTCGCGTACTGCGCGGTGATCATGTTGACCGCGGTCTTCGACGCCGGATAGGCGACGCCCGGGTAGTGGTACGCCGGGGTGTCGGGGTCGGTGACGAGGGCCATCGAGCCCAGGCCGCTGCTCACGTTCACCACGACCGGGGTGGCGGACCGCTGGAGCAGGGGGAGGAACGCGTGGGTCACGCGCACCACGCCGAAGACGTTCGTCTCGAACACGGAGAGCATCATCTCGGCGGTCACGTCCGCGGGGCCGACCACGGTGTTCCCTTCACCGCGCCCTTCGATGCCGGCGTTGTTGATCAGTACGTCCAGTCCGCCGTCTGCCTCGATGGTCTTCGCCGCGGCGGTGACGGAGGCGTCGTCGGTGACGTCGAGGACGACCAGCCGCACCCCGAGTTGTTCGGCTGCCCGGCGCCCGCGCTCCGGGTCCCGGCTGCCGATGTAGACGGTGTGGCCCGCGGCGATGAGTTGGCGTGCGGTCTCGAAGCCGAGACCCTTGTTCGCTCCGGTGATCAGTGTCGTCGTCATGTCTCCATGATCCGGCGGAGCCCCGCGGTCAGCCAGGAGACCTGTCTTCCTGGGACTGTCAGTACCAGGACGTTCCGAGCGGAGCGGTGCACAGTGGGGGCATGGCGGCTACGGAGTTCGGGCGGACGGTACGGCGCTGGCGTGACCGGGTCTCACCGGAGGCGGCCGGGTTGCCCGCGGGCGGCCACCGGCGGGCGGCCGGGCTGCGGCGCGAGGAGCTGGCCCTGCTGGCCGGGATCTCGGTCGATTACGTCACCCGCCTCGAACAGGGCCGGGCGGCCAACCCGTCGGAGCAGGTCGTCGAGGCCCTGGGCCGGGCTCTGCGGCTGTCCGGAGCCGAGCGTGAGCATCTCTTCCACGTCGCCGGGCTTGTGCCGCCGGGGCGGGACACGGTGCCCGCCCACATCCCGCCGAGCGTGCACCGGCTGCTGGACCGGCTGACCGGGACTCCCGTCGCGGTCTACGACGCGGCCTGGACGCTGCTCCTGGCCAACCCGCTGTACGCCGCATTGATGGGCGATCCCTCCGGGTGGCGCGGAAACGAGCGCAATGGGGTGTGGCGCAACTTCGCCGGCCCGGGCAGCCGTGTCCGCCACACACCCGAGGCCCGGCGCGCGTTCGAGACCGCGGTGGTCGCCGACCTGCGCGCGACCGCGAGCCGGTATCCGGCGGACCAGCGGCTGCGGCGCCTGATCGCGGAACTGCGCGCGAACAGCGACCGGTTCGCCGAGCTGTGGGACTCCGGAGCCGTCGGCCGGCAAGAGTCGGCGCGCAAGATCGTCGATCACCCGCAGGTAGGCCCCTTGACGCTGGACTGTGACGTCCTCAGTGTCGCGGGCAGCGACCTGCGCATCATGATCTACACGGCCGAGCCCGACACGGAGGACGCCGAACGTGTCGCCCTGCTCGGCGTGCTCGGCACCCAGGCGCTCGTGGAGCCCTAGCCGACCTCGTCGAGCACCTCGCGGATCACGTGCTCGGCGTTGGCCGCGATCACGGGGTTCGTCGTGCGGTAGTAGGGGAGTTGGGTCAGCGCCATGGACAGCACCCAACCGCGCCCGCGTGCCCACATGGCGTCGTCGGCGCCCGCGGCCTGCCGGAAGGCGGGCCTCGCCTCGGCGGGGAGGAGGTTCCAGGCGGCGATGAGGTCGCAGGCGGGGTCGCCGATGCCCACGGTGGCGAAGTCGAGGACGGCGCCGAGGCGGCCCTGGCGGGTGAGGAGGTTCATGGGCATCAGATCGGAGTGGAGCCAGACGGGCGGGCCGGTCCACAGGGGCGCCGCGAGCGCCGCCTCCCAGGCCGCCGTCGCCGCCGACGTGTCGATCGTGCCGTGGAGTTCGTCGATCGCGGAGCGCGTCTCGTCGTCCACGGTCGCCAACGGCCCGCCCCGGTAGGCGGGCGGCCCGCCGGGCAGGTCGACCTGCCGCATCGCGGAGACGAACCCGCCGAGGTCGGCGGCCAGCGCGCCCGGGTCCGTGAGGCGGCCGGGGACGGGGAGCTCGCCGTCGAGCCAGCGGAGCACGCTCCAGGACCACGGATAACCCTCCCCGGGCACACCGACGGCGAGGACCTCCGGGACGGCGAACGGCAGCAGAGGCGCGAGCCGCGGCAACCAATCCCGCTCCTTCTCCACATCGCCGGCGCCCTCCGGGATGCGAGGGAGGCGCACGGCCATGTCGTCGCCGAGCCGGTAGAGGGCGTTGACGGTGCCGGCCGACTCGACGCGCTTCAGCGGCAGCTCGGCCCAGCTCGGGAACTGCGCGGCCAGCAGCCGTCGTACGAGTGCTTCGTCGATCCGCACCTCGTGGGCGTGCATCGGGCCTGTCTGCATGGGCGTCCGCTTCCGGTGGGAGAGGTCAACGTCCGCCATCCTGCGGCCCGTTCGGCTTCCTCGCACGCGTTTTTGGCCTCATCGCCAGCCCCGGGCAACCTTGTTGCCGCCGCCGTCGTCTTGATCGGTAACGGGTGGGCAGCGTGTGAACCGTGGTGAGCCAGGGATTTCCAGGTGGAAATCCGGCGCACTATACGCTCTGCGTATACATACCGTGTATACGTCGGGTGTAGAGACGAGTCGTTGCACGCCGCCGACCTGCGGGACCCAGGAACAGCCGACACCGTCGGCCGAGAAGTGAACGCGGCCGACCGGTGGCAGACGGAAAGGCATACATGTACGGCAAGGCCTTCGCCCCCGAGTACCAGGGCGCTTTGACCACCCTGTCCGTGAACTCCTCGCTGACCGATGTCCTCGCGGCCGGCACCGAGCAACTGCGCGCCGCCGAGCGCGCGGGAGCGCGGGCCGAGGCGGCCCGTTCGGGCCTCGCGGTCGCCGAGGCGCACCGCCGCCTGGGTCAGGTGGCGGACGCCGACCGGGCGTGGAAGGCGAGCTACCGCACCGCCCGCGAGGCCGGGGACACCGGGGCGATGGCGTGGGCCCTGTGGAGCGGCGGCACACTGGCCCGGCAGCGCGGCGCGTTCCCGCTGGCGTGGCGGCTGCTGCGGCTGGCCGCCGAACTCGGCAAGGAGGCCGGGGATGTGGTCGTCCGCGGCTACTCCCTGGCGGGGATGGCGGAGACCGGCCGTATCCAGGGCGACTACGCGGCCGTGACCGCCCTGCACGAACAACTCCTGGCCGAGGCCCGCAAACGCGGCGAGGCCCGGCACACCGTGTGGGCCCTGGAGGGCATCGCGCAGATACACCGCAACACCGGCGCCTACGACACCGCGTACGCCATGTTCGAGGAGGCGGCCGAGATCGCCGCGCGCGCCGAGGACCGGCGCGGCCATGCCTGGGCGCTGCGCGGGCTCGCGGACATCGTCTCCGTACGCGACCAGGACGCGGACCGCGCGCTGGATCTGCTGAGCGAGGCGGAGGTGTCCTGCCGTGCCATGAACCTGTCCGGCGCGCTCGCCTACAACCACAAGATGCGTGGCAACGTCCTCTATCGTGCGGGGCGTTACGAGCAGGCCAGGGATGTCTACGCGCAGGCGCTCGCGGAGTTCGAGGCGATGAGCGAGCCGCGCGGCCGGGCCCTGTCCCGGCTCGGTCTCGTCAAGTCCCTCGCGCGCCTGGGCCGCGACAACGCCGCGACCGCCGCCGACCTCGCCGAACTGGCCGACGTACTGGAGCGCATCGGGCTGCGGCACGCCCGGCAGA
Source organism: Streptomyces sp. NPDC001530 (assembly GCF_042894545.1). Lineage (NCBI taxonomy): Bacteria > Bacillati > Actinomycetota > Actinomycetes > Kitasatosporales > Streptomycetaceae > Streptomyces > Streptomyces sp. NPDC001530. The sequence goes on along the minus strand of NZ_JBIAVS010000014.1, from coordinate 48,515 downwards.
TGGTCGAGCGGGCACGTACGGAACTCGGCTTGATGTCGGAGGCCGCGCGATGACCCCTGCCGTCACGGCCCTGCAATCGCCGCCCACCGCGCCACAGATCCTGCGCCGCTGCCGTGACCTGGTCGCCCCGGCCCTCGCCGAGGCGATCGGCGGACTGCACCCCTGGGTGGCGGAGATGGCCGGATACGCGCTGGGCCGCTGCGAGGTCGGCGGCGCGCCCGCAACGCACAGTCAGGGCAAGGGCGTACGGCAGGCGCTGGCCGTACTGGGCGCGGAAGCGGCCGGAGGATCCGGCGAGGCGGGCGTGCCGGGCGCCGTCGCGGTGGAATTCGTGCACACCTTCTCGCTGCTCCACGACGACATCATGGACGGTGACGCGCTGCGCCGCGGCCGGCCCGCTGTCTGGAAGGCGTACGGCACCGGACCCGCCGTCCTCGCAGGCGACGCCCTCTTCGCCCTGGCCGTCGAGACCCTCACCGTGGCGCCCTTGGCGTCGCACGCGGCCGCGGCCGTACGGCAGTTGACCACGGCCCTGCGTGACCTGGTGCGCGGACAGGCAGACGACCTGCTGTTCGCCGACCGCCCCTGGACCGGGCCCGAGGCGGTGGGTGCGGGGGAGTACGCGACGATGGCCGAGCACAAGACCGGCGCTCTGCTCGGCTGCGCTCTGGCCCTCGGCGCCCAACTGGCGGGCGCGCCGCGGGAGACCGCCACCGCCCTGGACCGCGCCGGGCGCCATCTCGGGGTGGCCTTCCAGATCGCCGACGATGTTCTGGGCATCTGGGGCGATCCGGCGGTCACGGGCAAACCGGTCCACAGCGATCTGCGTCAGGGAAAGAAGACCCTGCCGGTCCTCGTCGCCCTGAACGCGCCCGGCCACTCCGCGCTCGCCGGACTCCTCACCTCTCCGGTCGCCCTCGACGACACCGGCGCACGCCGTGCGGCGGCCCTCGTCGAGCGGGCCGGCGGCCGTGCGACGGCCTTGCGCGAGGCGCGCCGTCATCTCGCCGCGGCGCACACGCTCCTGGCAGGCGCGTCCCTCGCCCCGCGCGCCGCCGACGAGCTGCGCACGCTGCTGTCGTCCCTCGCTCACCGCACGATCTGAGACTCCCTCGCCTCCGGTCCCGTCCGCTCCGGGCCGGAGGCGCTGCGACATCGGTCACATGCGCGAGTCAGTGGGTCCCACCAGGCAACCGTCTTATCCCCTCTCACATCTGTCCGGGCGACGCATGGTTGGGCGCCCATGGAGCACCGAGACATGAACATTCGTAAAAAGATCCCCTAAAGACCAATAAAAGGGATCTTTCGGCTTTACATGTACATGGAAAATCGGTGAGGGTGGCGTCCTGGGGCCCGACAGCCCCCACGGCGCTCAACAGCGCTGTGCCTCATGGCGGTTGGTGATCCCGGCCGCCCCTGTTCAAAGGAACTCAGTGCGTAGACCCCACATACGCCGCGTGGCGATCGCCGTCGCGGTGACGACGGCCGCCACGCTCCCGGCGGGCCCCGCCTTCGCGGCCGCGCCCGACTCGCCCGCCCGCGCGGCGACTTCGGCCTCCTCGCCGGTCGACGCCGCGCGGGCAGCGGCCTTCGCCCACGCCTCGGCCACCGGTGTCACCCAGGGCGACACCCTTCAGGCCAAGGACGTGATGACGGACCCGGACGGCAAGCAGCACGTCCGCTTCGTCCGCACCCACCAGGGCCTTCCGGTCCTCGGCGGCGACCTGGTCGTCCATCTCGGCAAGCAGTCCGCCTACCTCGGTGTGACCCGGGCCGCCGACCACGCGGTCAAGCCGGCCACCACCAAGGCGAAGCTGACGCCCCAGCAGGCCGAGCAGAAGGCCGCCGCGGTCGCCAAGGGCGACGCGGGCAGCGCCGAACTCGTCGTGGACGCCCGTGACGGCGCGGCCGCCCTCGCCTACCAGGTGCGTGTGACGGACAGCGACACCACGGAGGCCGGCGGCTCCCGCACGGTCATCGTGGACGCCCAGAGCGGCAAGATCCGCAGCAACAGCCCCGACAGCGACGAGTTCATCTCGCCGTCCCTGGAGGAGACGCTGCGCAAGCGGGGCGAGCAGGCGACCCCCGAGACGGGCACGGCCGCCCAGTCGTCCGGCCTGATCGGCGCGACGGGAGCCACGCACTACCCGGTCACCGCGACCGGGAGCGGAAAGTCCCTCTTCGCCGGCACGGTCACGCTGAAGACCACCCAGACGGCGCGCACCAGCTTCCTCCTCAAGGACCCCACCCGGTGGAACACCGAGACCCGGGATGCCAGGGGGCAGGAGCTGGAGAACTTCTCGCGCGGCAAGAAGTTCACCGACGGCGACAACAAGTGGGGCACCGGCACCACTGCCGGTCGGTCCACCGCCGCGGTCGACGCCCAGTACGGCATCACCAAGACGCTGGACTTCTACAAGAAGGCCTTCGGCCGCAAGGGCATCAAGAACAACAGCGCCGGTGCCCGCGGAATGGTCCACTTCGGCAACAAGGTCGGCAACGCCTTCTGGGACTCGGCGTGCGGCTGCATGCTGTACGGCGACGGTGACGGCGACCTGTTCAAGAAGCCGCTCGTCGTCCTCGATGTCACCGGCCACGAGCTGACCCACGGCGTTGTCGACGCCACCGCCGCCCTCGAACCCACCCGCGTGGACCAGGACGGCAACCAGTACGGCGAACCCGGCGCCCTCAACGAATCGCTCGCCGATATCTTCGGCTCGAACGTCGAGTTCGCCACCAACAACCCGAACAACCCGCCGAACTACCTCGTGGGCGAGAAGCTGGGCCTCGCGCAGAAGTTCCTGCGCCGCCTGGACCACCCGTCCCTCGACCGGCTCGAAGGCACGATCGACTACTGGTCGCCCGCGGCCTACGACACCGAGGTGCACGCCGGCTCCGGCGTCTCCTCGCACGCGTACTACCTGCTCGCCGAGGGCAGCGGCCGCAAGACGATCGGCGGTGTGCAGTACGACTCGCCGACGTACGACGGTTCGCGGGTGACCGGCATCGGACGCACCAAGGCCACCGCGATCTTCTACCGGGCGCTCACCCGCTACATGGTCTCCACGACCGACTTCCACGACGCGCGGAAGGCCACCCTCAAGGCCGCCGCCGACATGTACGGGGCGAGCAGCACCGAGTACAAGACGGTGAACAAGGCCTGGGCCGCCGTCAACGTCACCACCGCCAACACGCCCTCCACCGGGCACTGATCGGTGACGCGACCCGGCGCCGACGGGTGACGCATTCGCACGTCGACGGGTGAAAAAAGGGGGGTGCCCCGCCGTATGGCGGGGCACCCTTCGTCGTTGCCGGACTCAGTGCTGCTGCGCCTTCTGCGGCGTCACCTCGCTGGGCCGCACGACGACGTATCCCTCGCCCTCCAGCTTCAACTGCACGGCCTCACCGGAGCCGCCGCGGATCATCGAGCCGATCGACTGCGAGCGGTGCAGCGAGGTGTGCAGGTGGGCGGTCCAGCCGACGACGGCGTCCGTGTCGACGTACACCGGCTGCTGCTGTGAGACGGGGATGACCAGCGGGTTGCCCTCGCAGATCAGACCCAGACTGCCGTGGCCGGTGAAGACGCTGTTGAAGAGACCGCCGCCGGTGATGCCCGCGCCCTTCACGGTCTTTATCTCGTACGACAACGTGGCGTCGAAGCACAGGACGTTGCGGCCGTTGACGGTGAACACGTCGCCCGGCTCGATGCCGACGATGAAACAGTTCTGCGCCTCGTGCGCGAACCAGGCCTCGCCCTGCCCGCGGACGGTCATCAGCGGCAGTCCCTCACCGGTGACCGCCCGCTTGAGCATGCCGCCCACGCCCTGGCCCTTGCGCTCGAACTGCAGATTCCCCCGGTAGGCGACCATCGCCCCCTGCCGCGCGAACATCTCGCCGTTGACGGCGTACCTGATGGACTTGGCGTTCTGGATGGTCATGCCCGGCGCGAGAGCGGGCTGCACCATGTGGTCACTGGAAAAGAGATCACCCTTCATGCGGGCATCCTGTCGCGGAGGATTTCGTTCCGCCAAGATCGTGCGGAGCATCGTGCGGACCTGAGACATACGGCGGTGATCTTGTGACATGCGAAAGGGCCGGTCCGGGCGAACCGGACCGGCCCTGACGGGAGTTGTCAGGCGGCGTCGGCCGCGCCGACGTGGCCGTGCAGGCGGCCGACGACCTCGGTGAGCTGAGCGGCGACCTCGGCGTCGTCGACGGGGTGCGTCTCGGCGAAGCGGGTCACGGAGCCGGGAATGGAGAGCTTCACGTCCTCCAGGACGGTGCCGCCGGCGATGCCCACGGCCTTGCGGGCCTCGTCCTGCGCCCAGACGCCGCCGAACTGGCCGAACGCGGTGCCCACCACGGCGACCGGCTTGCCGGTGAAGGCACCGGCGCCGTAGGGGCGGGACAGCCAGTCGATGGCGTTCTTCAGCACGGCAGGGATCGTGCCGTTGTACTCGGGCGAGAAGAGCAGGAAGGCGTCGGCGGCACCGGCGGCCTCACGCAGCCGGACAGCGGCGGCGGGCACGCTGCCCTCGACGTCGATGTCCTCGTTGTAGAAGGGGACCTCGGCCAGGCCCTCGAAGAGGTCGACCTCGGCGCCCGCCGGGGCGAGCTTGACGGCCGCCTCGGCGAGCTGGCGGTTGTGGGAGCCGGCGCGGAGGCTGCCGACGAGCGCGAGGATACGTACGGACATGGTGATCTCCCGAAGCTGAAACATTGCCGCAATAAACCGGACCGAGGTCCGCTTAAATGTGTACCACTAAACCGGACCGCGGTCCAGTTGTCCTCGATTGCGGCTACGCTGGGTGCATGTCCACACCACTTCCGCCATTCCCGAAGCGACAGGAACCGTCCGACGAACCCGTGCTGATGGAGTTCGCCTCCCCGGAGGCGGCCCCGCAGCTGCGCGCCGATGCCGCACGCAATCGCGCGCGCCTGCTGGAGGCCGCCGCCCGCCTGGTGGAGGAGCACGGAGTGGACAAGGTCACGATGGAGGCCGTCGCCGCCGCGGCATCGGTCGGCAAGGGGACCGTCTTCCGGCGGTTCGGCGACCGCACCGGCCTGCTGATGGCGCTCCTCGACCACACCGAGCAGCGGTTCCAGACCGCCTTCATCGGCGGTCCGCCGCCGCTGGGCCCCGGCGCGTCACCGGTGGAGCGACTGCACGCCTTCGGCTGCCGCACCCTGCGCGACACCTCCGAGCAGCTCGACCTGTACCTCGCCGCGGAGCCCGACCCCTTCCGCCGCTTCAGCTCCGCCCCGTACCGCGTCCGCTTCATGCACGTCTGCATGCTGCTGCGCCAGGCCGCCCCGGCCGCGGACATCGAACTCGTAGCCCAGACCCTGATGGGATACCTGGACCCCGCCCTCATCCACCACCTGACCCGCCAGCGGGGCATGTCCCTGGAACGTCTGGAATCCGGGTGGCGCGACCTGGTGGACCGATGTACGGGCGCGTTGTCGGCCTAGCGCGCCCTCGGCACGGAGGCGGACAATGCGGGCATGGCCCATCGCCTCGACGATGTGAGTGGACCCGCTCGGCTGGCCGGGCCGGAGGAGGGCATCAGCCAGGAGGAGCTGGCGCTTGCCGCTCGGAATCACGGGATGCCGCTGGAGGCGCTGCGGTACGAGGTCACGCCGCCGGGGCTGCACTATGTGCTGACGCACTACGACATCCCGTACGCGGACGAGGGCACGTGGCGGCTCGTTCTCGACGGGCGGGTGCGGCAGCGGCTGCGGCTCGGAGTGGACGAGCTGAAGGCCTATCCCGCAGTCACGCAACGGGTGACGCTGGAGTGCGCGGGCAATGGGCGGGCCCTGTTGACGCCCCGCCCGGTGAGCCAGCCGTGGCTGGTGGAAGCGGTCGGTACGGCGGAGTGGACCGGCGTGCCGTTGCGGGTGCTGCTCGCCGAGGCGGGGGTGGAATCCGGGGCGGTGGAGGTGGTGTTCACGGGGGCTGATCATGGCGTGGAGCGCGGGGTCGAGCAGGACTACCAGCGGGCCCTGCCGCTGGACGTGGCCCTGGGCGGTGAGCCCGAGGTTCTCGTGGCGTACGCGATGAACAGTGCCCCGCTGCCGCCGCAGCACGGACATCCGGTGCGGCTCGTGGTGCCCGGGTGGTACGGCATGGCGCAGGTGAAGTGGCTGCGCGACATCACGGTGACGGATACGCCGTTCACGGGATTCCAGCAGGCCGTGGCCTACCGGCTCCGGCAGGACGCGGGTGACGAGGGCGAACCGGTCACCCGGATCGCCCCGCGCGCCCTGCTGATCCCGCCAGGTTTCCCCGACTTCATGTCGAGGAAGCGGGTGGTCCGGCCGGGTGTCGTGGCGCTGGAGGGGCGGGCCTGGTCGGGGCGCGCGCCGGTGACCGGGGTCGAGGTCAGCACGGACGAGGGACGTTCCTGGTCCGCGGCGGACCTCGACGGGGGAGAGGACCACCGCTGGGCCTGGCGGCCCTGGCGCTTCGCCTGGACGGCCATGCCCGGCCGCCATGTGCTCAGCACGCGGGCCACCGACGCCGAGGGCCGCACCCAGCCCCTGGAGCAGCTGTGGAACCGGGGCGGCTTCGCCAACAACCTTGTCCAGCGGGTCCCCGTACTCTGCCTGGAATCCGAGGACGCCGCCTGACGGCCGGAGCCTTGCGTCCGCCCCGGCCGCCCGGAAGCTCTCAGCTGAAGGGATCCAGCGTGATGTACGCCTGTTGCGGATTGCCGTCGTGGACGAGCGACTCGTAGTTGCCGACGTCGTCGAAGGCGAACGCGTAGGCCTTGCCGTCGGCCATCTGCGCATGGATCTTGCGGGCGTACTGGTTGGTCACCGTGTCCTGGTAGAAGTTCGCCGAGCTGGTGTCCGGCTGGTTGGGATTGACCAGGAGCGTGGAGCGGTTGAAGCCCGCGCACAGGGTGCGTGAAATGGGGCCGCGCACCAGGTCGTTGGGCGCGTCGAGCCGTTTGTAGCAGCCGAAGATGCTGTCGGAGTCGGGCTTCTGGAAGCTGGTGACGACCGCTCCGGCGCTGTTGGTGAAGTTCATGACGCCACCGGAGACCCGCCCGAAGTACTTCGTGTTCGGCTGGTCGGCGAACGGCGTCACCGTCAGCGTCGACGAACTGTACTTCTGCCACACGCGGTTGACGTAGTCGTCCATGACCGTGCTCGGCAGCGCGCCCGCCTCGATGCCGTGGCCGGGGGCGAGGGCCCGCAGGACGGTGCCGTCGGACCGGGTCTGGATCAGCTGGGACCAGCCGCCCGGCTGACCCCGCAGGGCGTTGAAGAACCCGTTGTATCCGCCCGGCTTGAGGTGGCCGGTGCTCTTCGTCGTGCCGTCGGCGAGCTGGACGCCGACGGCGTACGGCGCCGAGAACATATCGACCTGTGTGCTGTTGATCCACAGCCCCGAGTCGTTGAGTGTGTACTCGGACCAGTTGAAGAGGATGTTGCGGTTGGGATCGCTCGGATTCTGCACGGCCGGCTGCACCAGACCGCCGGTCGTCAGCCGGAAGTCGAGCTTCTGCCCGAACGAGAAGTAGATCCGTCCGGAGAACTTGGGGATCCGAATCGTCTTCGACTGCCCGTTCGCCGGTCCCGCGATCGACGCGTCGGCTGCGGGCGTCGGCGGATTGCCGCCCGCGGGCCACGCGTGGAACGTGCCGTTCGCGTCGGCCCAGCCCTGCTGGCCGGTCGAGAGCAGCGTGCCGAGGTCGTAGATGTAAACGGGGTCGCCGCGGCCCGAGTTGTTCGTGAACTTCAGTGGGATGGTCGCCGGGACGGCTGCGTCGGCCCGGGACGGGGCCCCGAACGTCAGCAACGCCGCGGTGAGGGTGGCCGCGGCCACCGCCAGGGCCTGCCAGGTGAGTCTTCTGCGCACTCTCTTCCTCCTTGGTGGGGGGATTTCAGTGAGGTGGATTCCGGTGGACGCTGATCGTCCGGTTTCCGTCTGAGAGCGCTCTCAGGATTGCGTCGGGTGGCGTACATGTCAACGATTCGGACAGGGTTGGTCCGGTCCAAGTGCCGTTGCTTCCAACGCCGTTACATCCGATGATCAGTGCCGACTCGGGAGGAACCGCCATCGGCTGCGCAAGCCCTGGCCAACGGCCTTCTGTCGACGAGGGGTTGACCACGGAACGCCCCCACTGGTTCAGTGGCTCAGCCACTCATCCACTTGCCGGAGGGGGAACCGTGGAGGCACTGCCCCGCGAGACCATCGTGGACGTCCTGGAAGACCGGCTGCGCACGGACATACTCAACGGCCGTCATCCGGCGGGGAGTTATCTGCCCCCGGAGCGCCAACTCGCCGACGGCTACGGCGTCACCCGCACCACCCTCAAGCACGCCTTCGGCCGGCTCGTCCAGGCGGGCCTGCTCGAAACCCGGCACGGCGTCGGGACCCGCGTGCGCGACTACGCACGCCTGGGCGGGGCGGACCTGCTGCCCATGCTCGTGCGGCACGACGCCAAATGGGTCCACGAGGTCTTCGAAGTGCGACGCGGCATCGGTGCGTTGATCGCCGAGCGGGCCGCGACCCGGGCCACCCGCACCCAGCAGGCGGAGCTTCGCGCCCTGCTGGAAGCCGTACGTGAGGCCGACGGCGCCGACGCGGTGCAGCTGGCCGATGTCGAGGTGCACCGCGCCCTCGCCCGGGCCACGGGCAACCGCGTCTACGTCCTGCTGACGAACACGCTCTTCAACGCCTACCTGCCCGTGCGCTCCCTGCTCAAGGGGCCCTTCACCGACCCGGCGGTGGCCCACGAACGGCTGGCGCCGGTGGTGGACGCGGTGGCGGCCGGTGACGCCCGGCAGGCGCACGCGGCAGCCGACGCCTATCTGCGGGCGACCGAGCGCATCATGCTGGACGGTCTCGCATGAGGGGCACCGCGTTCACGGAGACGATGCTCGGCACGGTCCGGCTCGACAACGAGCCACGGGAGCGCCGCATACGCCTCGACCTGCGTGCCGAAGCCGACCGGATCCTGCGCCCGCACCGCACGACCCAGGCGAGGCTCAGCGGCCGGGTGCGGATCGCCGGATTGGCCGACGACCCCTGCGCCGAGGGCGAGTTGGAGGTGTCACCCCTCGCCCGGCGGCGCATCCGCTACCAACTCGACTTCACCGTCGACGGTCGCGGCCTCACCCTGGACGGCTGGAAGTCCGTGACCGCGCGCCGCCCGGTCGAGTCGATGACCGTCCTGCCGTTCACGCTGTACGAGGGCGACGCACGGGTGGGGGAAGGAGTGCTCCGCTTCCCGCTGGCGACGGGCCTCGCGCCGTTCCTCCTCAGCTTCCGCTTCCCGCGCCGTGAGAGCCGTGCCGAGCACGTCGCGCCGCGCTGGAGCGGCTCACCGGGCCGCACCGAGGTCTGGTACACGACGCTGACCGATCCGGCGAGCGGCACCGGCGTCTGGCTGCACCACGAACTCACCGCGCCCGCCGACGGCTCCGAGCCGTTCGCCCACGGATGGGTCGCGGCGTTTCCCCGCGAGGGCGCGGTACGGCATGCCCGCTTCGGGCCCGTCCCCTGGACCCGGCCGGCGGACGGCTTCGCGGGAGACAACGTCACGGCCACCCCGGGACAACTGACGGGAAGCGCCGGTGACTTCCACTGGAAGCTCACCGAACGCCCCCGAGGGGCCCCGCTGTTCACCTTCCCGCGCTGGTCCTGGCGTCGGCCGCTGCTGCCCGCCGCCCAGATGCTCCCGGCCGCGCGGTCCACGTACGAGGGCGAATTTTCGTACGGGGAACAGGCCTTGACCCTGCGCGGCGCACCCGGCGCCTCGGCCCGCATCTACGGGCACGGCAACGCCCACCGGTGGACCTGGCTCCACGCGGAGCTCGGCGACGGCGACGTCCTGGAGATCGTCGCGGCCGTGTCCACCCGGCCGGGCCTGCGGCGGCTTCCTCCGCTGGTCTTCCTGCGGCTGCGCCGCCGGGGCCGGACCTGGCCGCGCCGGGCGGAGCGGTCGGCGATCGGCTGGCTGGGCGTGGGACGGTTCCGGGCCGTATTCGGGCTGCCCGAGTGGACGGTGACCGGCCGGACCGTGCTGCGCCGCATCCGCGTCGACGTCAACCAGCCCGCCGAGCGGACCCTCACCCTGGAGTACCGCGACCCGGACGGAGCCCGCGCGGTGTGCCGCAACAGCGAGTCCGCCGACGCCCGCGTGGTGCTGGAACGCTGGTGGGGCCGCTGGCGCCCGGAGGCGTCCTGGCACCTGGACGGCACCGCGCACGCCGAGGCGGGCGAGCGGTGACCGCCGAGGGGTTCGTCGTGGGACCGCTCGCCCGGGCGGGCGACCGGTGACCGCCGACGGGTTCGTCGCCGCGCTGCTCGCCGACACGGGCGACGAGGGCTGGCCCGCCCGCGTGCCGAACCGGCTCGACACAGTGCTCGCGGCGCTGCCCAGGCCCGCCCGAGCCGGGGTGCGCGCCGCCGTCGCGGCCCTGGAGACGTACGCCGTCCTGTGCACCGGCAGACGTCTGGCAGCCCTCGACCCCGACGAACGTGAGAGCGTGCTCGGCTCGCTGGCCGCACGCCCCCGGCTCGTCCCGCTGCTCGACGTGCTCAAGGTTCCCGTCCTGCTGGCCGCGGGCACCGAGCGGATGCCGGCCGCGTCCGTTTCCGCGATGGCGCCCGAGGATCCGCCCCTCGAGTGCACTGCGGCCCAGGAGTGGCCGACCCGCTCGACCGCCGACGTGGTGGTCGTCGGATCCGGCGCGGGCGGCGCCGTGGCCGCCCGGACCTTCGCGCGCGCCGGACTGAGGGTCGTCGTCCTGGAGGAAGGCGAACATCACTCGACGGCTTCCTTCGGGCGCCGGGCGCCGCTCGACCGTTTCGCCGAGCTGTACCGGGACGGCGGCGCCACGGTGGCCGTGGGCAACCCGCCGCTCCTGCTGCCGGTCGGCCGCGCCGTCGGCGGCACCACCGTGGTCAACTCCGGCACCTGCTACCGGACTCCGGACCATGTGCTGGCCCGCTGGAGCCAGGAGTACGGATTCGGGCTCGCCGAGGGCTTCGGGTCCCGGCTCGACGAGATCGAGCGCACCCTCCGCGTGGCCACCCAGCCGCTCGACGCGCTGGGCAACAATGGGCTGCTCGCCCTCGCGGGGGCCGAGCGGCTCGGCTGGCGGGCCGGACCACTGCGCCGCAACGCGCCCGGCTGCAAGGGCTCGTGCCAGTGCGTGGTCGGCTGCCCCACCGGCGCCAAACAGAGTGTGCAGCTGTCCGTCCTGCCCGACGCGTGCGCCGCGGGGGCCCGGATCGTCACCGGCGCGCGGGTCCGCCGCATCCTGGTGGAGCACGACGGGCCAGGAGCGCCGCGCGCCGCCGGAGTACAGGCACGGCGGCCGGACGGCAGCGAACTGGAGATCCTCGGCCCGCTCGTCGTGACGGCGGCCGGGGCGCTGCAGACACCAGCCCTGCTGCGCTGCTCGGGACTGGGCGGACATCCACGTCTGGGCCGCAACCTCAGCGTGCACCCGGCCACGAGCGTCGCGGGACGCTTCCCCGAGCCGGTCACCGCCTGGCGGGGTGTGCTGCAGAGCGTCGGCATCGAAGAGCTGCACGCGCGCGGCGTCCTCATCGAGGCGACCGCGAGCCCGCCCGGCATGGGAAGTTTCGTCCTGCCCGGCCTGGGACGCGAGCTGCGGCGCGAACTGGAGGACACCGACCGCCACGCGACCCTCGGCGCCATGATCGCCGACCGCCCCTCCGGCCGGGTCCAGGGCCGGGACCGCACGCTCGTCCGCTACGACCTGGACCCCCGTGACGGCGACCGGCTGATGACGGCCGTACGCGCCATGGGGCGGCTGCTCTTCGCGGCGGGCGCCGAGGAGATCCTCACCGGCGTCCCCTCCGCCCCGCGGGCCCGCTCCCTCGACGAACTCGACGAGCTGCTCGCCACGGTGAACGCCCGGAACCTGCACCTCTCGGCGTTCCACCCGACCGGCACGGCCGCCGCGGGCGCGGATCCGCAACGGGCCCCCACCGACCCCCAGGGCAGACTGCGCGGCGCCCGGGGCGTCCTCGTCGTCGACGGCTCGGTGCTGCCCAGCTGCCCGGAGGTCAACCCGCAGCTGAGCATCATGGCGGCCGCCCTGGCGATCTCGGAGAACTGCCTCGAGGGGGAGCGCGGGCCGGCCGCACCCTGAGCCACTCCGATGCTCCGCGCCGTTCGCGGACCTGGAGACCGGCGCGGAGCATGAGGGGAGTCCGGAACGGCAGGAAGAGGACGAGCCCGCATGAGCAGACGCATTCCCCACGGGCGCGGCGGATCACGGCGTATCGCCGCCCTACTGGCCACGCTCGCGTGCGGGTCCGTGCTCGTCTCGTGCAGCACCGACAGCGACAATGACAGGGGCGCCTCCTCCTTGGGCCCACGCCCGACCCGGCCGAACGAGTCCAACTTCACCGGCACGCCGCCGTCCGTCCTGGCCTCGGCCGCCTCCTCGATCATCGACTCCGCGCGCGCCTCGGCGTCGGCGGCGGCCTCCTCCGCATCGGCAGCGGCGTCGGCGTTCGCAGCGTCCGTCTCCGCCGAGACGGAACGCGCCGCCGCGGCCGCGGAGAAGGAGCTGAAGGACGTGAAGGGCAGCGGCAACGCGATGTCCGACGTCGCCATGACCGGCCTGCCCAGAGCACAGACCGGCGGGCTGCTCGCCGTACTCGTCACCATCACCAACAAGACCGACCACAAGGCGTCGTACGCCGTGCAGATCGACTTCAAGAATCCCGACGGCAAGGTCGTGGAGACCAGGTACGTCGGAGCGGAGAACCTCGACCCGGGGGAGCGGGCCCAGCCCGTTGCCATCAGCCGGGAGCCCGCCAAACCGGTGCTGAGCCCCGTGCTGGCCAAGGCGCAGCGCTACTGACGCCGCCTCCGGCGCGCGCACGCGCGGCTGGCGGGCCCGAGTGGACAACACCTTGTCCGGGGGGACGGCGGCGTCGTGTCGTCACCGAAGGCCGCCCGCACCGGCCGGGTCGATCCCGCCCGGGACACAAGGGGGCGTGCTGAACGAGCGCAACGCCGAGCGGGTGCAGGGGCATTGAGCTCAGGCGGCCGGTTCACGCACCAGGTGCACCGCCGTGCTCGACCAGTCGCCCGGCGGCAGGTCGAGGCGGAGCCCGTACTCGGCGAGCACGGTGGCGTGGTGCACGGCGCCGGTGCGGGCGTCGCGGTAGCGGGCCGCGCGGGTCAGGCCGCGCAGGCGGACCGGGAGGACCGGGGCGCCGTGGCGGGTAACGCGGCGGTACGCGAGCAGCAGGGTCTCCGAGGCGTCGGCGGCCGTGTACTGCAGCACGGAGACGGCGTCCTCGGAGGGCGGGGAGAGACGGTCCAGCCTGCCGTGCTGCACAAGAGGGCGCACCTTCTTGTACTCGGCGACCAGGGCGGCCCCCTCCCGCAGTTCCTCCTCGGACCAGCGCGTGAGATCGCCCCCGATGCCCAGTGCCCCGGCCATCGCGACATGGAAACGGAAGCGCAGCGGAATCGTGCGGCCGGTGAGCTGGTTCGGCACGTCCGTGACCCACGAGCCCATGGTGCGCGCCGGATAGACCTGGCCGTAGCCGTGCTGGATCCACATCCGGTCGGCGGCATCGGTGTTGTCCGACGCCCACGCCTGGTCCGTACGGAACAGAATGCCCAGGTCGACCCGGCCGCCCCCGCCACTGCACGACTCGATCCGCAGCGCCGGGTGGTCGGCGCGGAGGCGGTCGACGACACCGTAGAGATTGCGCACGTACGCGGGACCGAGGCGGTCGGCACCGTCCGGCTCACCGGGCCACCCGGGCTCGCTGAACGCGCGGTTCATGTCCCACTTGAGGAAGTCGATGCCGTGGTCGCCGACCAGCCGGGTCAGCCAGCCGTACGCCCAGTCGGCGACGTCGCGGCGGGCGAAGTTGAGGACGAGCTGGTGGCGCAGCTCGGAGCGGGTGCGGCCCGGGAAGTGCAGGACCCAGTCCGGGCGTTGGCGGTAGAGATCGCTGTCCGGATTCACCATCTCGGGCTCCACCCACAGGCCGAAGCCCATCCCGAGCCCGTGCACCGCCCGGACCAGCGGCCCCAGCCCTTGGGGAAAGCGGTCGGGGGCAGGTGTCCAGTCGCCGAGGCCTGCCCGGTCGCTGCGGCGCGCCCCGAACCAGCCGTCGTCCACCACGTACAGCTCGACCCCGAGCGCTGCCGCCCGCTCGGCGAGCGCCTTCTGACCGGCCTCGTCGACGTCGAAGCCCGTGGCCTCCCAGGAGTTGTAGAGCACCGGCGCCATCTCGTCCGGATGCGGCAGGACATGGGCCAGGGTGTACGCGTGCCAGGCACGGCCGGCCGCTCCGAAGCCGCCGTCGGTGCACAGGCCCGCGAACGGCGGAGTGGTGAACTCCTCGCCCGGCGAGAGCGGCACGGTCATACCGTCGTGCCCGACGCCTCCGGTGAATCCGGCCCGTCCGTCCGGAGTGCGCTGCGCGGTGATCCGCCAACTCCCGCTCCACGCGAGGGCGGCGCTCCACACCCGGCCGTGCTCCTCCGTCGCCTCGCCCCCGTCCAGCATCAGCCAGGGGTTCGCGTGATGGCTGGTGATGCCGCGTCGGCTGGTCAACGCGGTCTCGCCGTACGGGAGTTGCTCCCGGCGGAGTTGACTTTCGGCGGACCACTGTCCGGTGACATGGCTGAGCCGGTAGTCCCGTAGCGGGGGCAGGGTCCACGCGGCCGAGTCGGCGCGCAGCAGGGTGACGGGCTCGTCGCCGGCGTTGCGGACGACGGTCCAGCGTTCGATGACGTCCGTGTCGCCGCGTACGCGGTAGTGGAGTGCCACGTGCAGGGGGTAGCGGCGGTCGCGGAACGCCAGCTCCAGCTCGCCCTCGTGGACGCGATGTCCGGTCGGCTGCCACTCGAAGGCGCGGGATCCGTCCACGAAGCGGACTTGCAGCGACGGCGGACCGTAGCGGGTTCCGCCGTCCACCGGAAGTTCCTCCCCGACGGGCGGCCTTCCCTCGAAGCTGCTGGTCTCCGGACTGTGCGGCACGGCGAGTTGTTCGGCTTCCGCGAGCGTCAGCCGGGGCCCCCAGGCGAGGTGGCAGGGGGCTCCGGTCTCGTCGATGCGCAGCGCGTACGACGTGTGCGGTGTGGCCAGCAGCCAGACCCCGGTGTCCGGGGCGAAGGAGATCATCGACAGGGGATCCTCACGTTCCGGTGATGCCGCGCGACGCTTGAAAGCCAACCCTGACCTTCGATCATGTGTCAACACCCCCTGTGTATCTGTCATTTGCAGGCCACAAGCCTGTCAAAGGAGGTCCTCAAGATAATCCTGTTTCTTTCATTGACAGCAGAAAATAAGGGACTTAGGTTCCGGCCATGCGCTCGACCTCTCGTACCGAGGCGTTCCCGGCCCACACGCCGGCCGCTTCCCAGATCTTCACCACCGTGCTGTCGCACGGCCCGCTCACCCGCTCGGAGATAGCCGGACGGACGCGGCTGTCGGCGGCGGCCGTCACCAAGGCGGTCCGGCCCCTGATCGAGGCCGGCTACCTCCTGGAGGACGTCGACGAGGACGCGCGGCAGCCGTCCCTCGGGAGGCCCGCCAACCCGGTGCGGGTCGACGGCGGGAGGGCGCTGTTCATCGGCGTCAAGATGACCGGCGACGAACTGATCGCCGTGCTCACGGACTTGTGCTGCCGTATCAGGGTCGCCCGGCATGTGCCGCTCACGACCCATGACCCCAAAGCGGTGCTGGCCTCGACAGCGGCGCTCGTCCAGGAGCTGTTGACCGAGGCCGACGGCTTCGGGGTGCGGGTCCAGGGACTGGGCATCGCGGTGTCCGGCGATGTGGACCGCGCGGCCGGAGTGGTGCGCTACTCGCCGTTCCTGGACTGGCGCGACGTGCCACTCGCCGAACTGGCCGGGATGACCACCGGGTTGCCGGTCACGGTCGACAACGACGTACGGGCGCTGACCGTCGCCGAGCAGTGGTTCGGCGCCGGAGTGGGCCTGTCCGATTTCGCGGTGGTGACCGTCGGCGCGGGCATCGGCTGTGGCCTCGTGGTGCACGGGCAGGTCGTGTCGGGGGCGCATGGTGTCGCCGGCGAGATCGGGCACGTCCCCATCGACCCGGCCGGTCCGCTCTGCCACTGCGGCAACCGCGGCTGTGTCGAGGCGATCGCCGCGGACTCGGCGATCGTCGGCAGAATCCGGGAGGTCACCGGCGTCCACGTGGCCGACGCCGCCGAAGCCTTGGACCTGGCCCACGCCGGCGACCCCGGAGCGCGCGAGGTGTACGCGCGGGCGGGGGAGGCCATCGGGCGGGGCATCGCGACCGTGGCCAACCTGCTCGGCCCCGAGCGAGTGATCATCTCCGGCGAGGGCCTCGCCGCCTACGACCTGTTCGCCGAGCAGATCCGCGACGCGTTCGCCGCGGCCGCCTTCGGATCGGCCGCGCGCTGCGATCTGCAGACCCGCCCGCTGCCCTTCGAGGAGTGGGCGCGCGGGGCCGCGGCCACCGCGATCCAGTCCTTCATCAGATCAGACACGTACTAGCAGGCACGAGGAGTAACGATGACGCAGCAGAGCCGCCAACACCTGGCTGCGCGTGGCCCCGGTCGGCGCAGAGTGGTCGGTGGGCTGTTCGGACTCGGCGCGGCCGCACTGGGAGCGCCCGTCCTGAGCGCCTGTGGCGGGGGAGCGGGCGCCGACCCCAAGACGGTGACCTTCGGATCCAACGGCGCCGACGCCACGCCCAAGAAGGCCTACGCCGCGGTGACCGAGGCGTTCGCCAGAGACAGCGGGTTGAAGGTGAAGACGAACACCGTCGACCACGACACCTTCCAGAAGAGCATCTCCAGTTATCTGCAGGGCACTCCGGATGACGTCTTCACCTGGTTCGCGGGCTACCGCATGCAGTACTTCGCCAAGAAGAAGCTGTGCAGCCCGCTCGACGACGTGTGGGACACGATAGGCGCCGGTTTCAGCGACGCCACCAAGCAGCTCTCGCGTGGCGAGGACGGCACGTACTACTTCGTGCCGCTGTACAACTACCCGTGGGCCGTCTTCTACCGCAAGAGCCTCTTCAAGGAGCGCGGCTACCAAGTCCCGCAGAAGTGGAGCGAGTTCATCGCGCTCGGCAAGCGCATGAAGAAGGACGGCCTCGCCCCGATCGCCTCCGGCTACGGCGGCGGCGACAGCTGGAGCATCCTCGGCGCCTTCGACTACCTGAACCTGCGGGCCAACGGATACGACTTCCACATGTCCCTGATGCGCGGCAAGGTCTCCTGGACCGACAAGCGCACCGTCGCGATCCTCGACCTGTGGCGCGAGCTGACCCCCTACTACCAGCCGAGCGCGGGCGGCCGCTCCTGGCAGGACGCCGCGCAGTCGCTGCTCGACAAGAAGTCCGGCATGGCCGTCATCGGACTCTTCCTCGGCCAGCAGATCACCGACGAGAAGATACGCGCCGACATCGACTTCTTCCCCTTCCCCGAGATCGACCCCGCCCACGGCCAGGACGCCGTGGAAGCCCCCACCGACGGCTTCATGCTCAGCCGCAGGCCCAAGAACGAGGACGGCGCCAAGAAACTCCTCGAATTCCTCGGCGGCGCCCACGCCGAGGAGCTGTACATGGGCGTCGACCCGAGCAACCTCGCCGTCAACGAGCGGGCCGACACCGGCTCGTACAACGCACTCCAGAAGAAGTCGGCCCAACTCATCGCCTCCGCGAAGCACATCAGCCAGTTCGCGGACCGCGACAGCGATCCCGGCTTCATCTCCACCGTCGTCCTGCCCGGCCTGACCGAGTGGCTCGGCCACCCCGACGACGGGTCGGGGACGCTGAAGAAGATCGAGTCCCAGCGTTCGCGTTTCTTCACGGCCTGACCAGGACGGGAAAGGTCTCAGGCACCGTGTCCTCCACGCCCGTCACCCCCAAACGCCCCCGCCGCCTCGGCCCCGGCGACCGGATCTTCCTCACCGTCATCATCGGGATCCCGCTCGCCGCCCTGCTCTTCTTCGTCTGGCTGCCCGCACTGGCCTCCCTGGGACTCTCCTTCACCACCTGGGACGGCATCGAGCCGGCCGACATCCACTGGATCGGCCTCGACAACTACCAGCAGATCCTCACCAACTACCCGCCGTTCTGGCCCGCCGTGCGCCACAACGTGATCTGGCTGCTGTTCACGGCCCTGCTGCCCACACCGTTCGGCATCTTCCTCGCCTACCAGCTCGACCGGAAGATCCGCTTCACCAGGATCTACCAGACCGCGATCTTCCTGCCGATGGTGCTCTCCCTCGCCGTCGTCGGTTTCATCTGGGAGATCATCTACAACCCCGACACCGGACTCCTCAACGGCATCCTGAACGCGGCCGGTTCGGGCCACCATATCGACTGGCTCGGCAACCCCGACCTCAACCTGTGGGCCGTCCTCGTCGCCTCCGGCTGGCGCCACACCGGCTACATCATGATCCTCTACCTGGCCGGCCTGAAAGGCTTCGACCCGGCGCTGAAGGAAGCCGCCGCGCTCGACGGCGCGAACGGCCGCCAGACCTTCCTGCGTGTGGTCTTCCCGGCCCTGAAACCGGTCAACATCATCATCCTCGTCGTCACGGTCATGGAGTCCCTGCGGGCCTTCGACATCGTGTACGTCCTCGGTGGCGGCGTCGGCAGCAAGCCCGGCATGGAACTGCTGTCCCTCCTCATCACCGACAACATCATCGGCGAGTCCAGTCACATCGGTTACGGCTCCGCCCTCGCGGTCGTCCTGCTCCTGGTCTCCCTTGCCGCCATCGGGACCTTCCTCGTCCAGACGTTCCGCACGGAGGACCAGTGACCACGACGGTGACACGGCCGTCCTCCCGGCTGCGCGAGCCCCAGACGCCGAAAACCCCGACGGCGCCCCGGCGCCAGACCGGCCGCCATCTGATGCTCGCCGGCACAGCCCTGCTCTGGCTCGTCCCGCTCCTGTGGGCCGTCTACACCTCGCTGCGCCCCTACTCGGACACGGCCAAGCACGGCTATCTCTCCTGGCCGCACAGCCTGAGCTTCGGCAACTTCACGGACGCCTGGAACCAGTCCGGGATGCCGCACTTCTTCTGGAACTCCGTCCTCATCACCGTCCCGTCGGTGCTCGGCACGCTGCTGTTCTCGGCGGCCGTCGCCTTCTTCGTCTCCCGTTTCGACTTCCGCTGGAACATCGTCCTGCTGATGCTGTTCACCGCGGGCAACCTGCTCCCGGCCCAGGTCCTCATCACCCCCCTGTACCGGCTCTACCTCCTCATCCCGCTGCCGCAGTGGATGAGCGACTCGCTGCTCCTCTACAACTCGGCCTGGGGCATCATCGCGATCCACATCGCCTACCAGTGCGGCTTCTGCACCTTCGTCCTCAGCAACTACATGAAGACGATCCCCAAGGAGATCTCCGAGGCGGCGCTCGTCGACGGCGCCCCCGTCTGGCGGCAGTTCTTCCAGATCATCCTGCCGCTGTGCCGACCGGCGTTCGCAGCGCTCGCGACGCTCGAATCGATCTGGATCTACAACGACTTCTTCTGGCCGCTCGCCCTCATCGAGACCGGCGACAAGCGCCCCATCACCTCCGCCCTGGCCAACCTCCAGGGCCAGTACTTCACCAATCCCAACCTCATCGCGGCCGGTGCGCTGATGACCGCGATCCCCACGCTGCTGGTGTACTTCGCGCTCCAGCGCCAGTTCATCAGCGGACTCACCATCGGCTCGGGCAAGGGCTGAGCAGCCGCAACGCGCCGTCCGAACCACCGGAACACCCCCCGGCCCGAGCCGCCCGAACACAGGGGCACGAGCCGCCCCGCCTTCACCGCCCCCGCTGACACCGTCCCAGGAGGTCCGACCCATGCGGTCATCCTCGTACTCCGTCCTGCCCACCCGTGCCCTGAGAGCCATGGTGGTCCTCGCCCTCACCGCGGGCATCGCGACGGCCGTGCCCGCGGCCCACGCCGACACCCCCGCACCCGCCGTGGCCGCCAAGCCGTATATGGGCTGGTCGAGTTGGAGCATGCAGTCGTCCAAATACCCCGGCCTCAACCCGGACGGCGACTACAGCTACCTCACCGAGGCGAACGTCCTCAAGCAGACCGATGCGATGGCGGCCAAGCTCAAGCCGTACGGCTACGAGTACGTCAACATCGACGCGGGCTGGTGGCGCGACCGGTCCTGGAAGCCCGAGTTCGACCAGTACGCCCGCCAGCAGGCCGACCCGGTGCGCTTCCCGCACGGCATGAAGTCCGTCGCCGACCACATCCACGCCAAGGGCCTCAAGGCCGGCATCTACCTCCCCGTCGGCCTGGAGAAGGAGGCGTACGACGAGGGCAGGGCACCGATCCACAACGCCGACGGCTGCACCACCGCCGACATCGTGTACGGCGACCTGCGCACGACCAACGGCTGGGACAGCGCGTACAAGCTCGACTTCTCCAAGCCCTGCACCCAGAAGTACGTCGACTCGCAGGCGCGGCTGCTCGCCGACTGGGGCTACGACTTCCTGAAGCTCGACGGCGTGGGCCCGGGCTTCGGCAAGGGCGGCGACCAGTACGACAACGTCGCCGACGTGGCCGCCTGGCAGAAGGCCATCGCCGCCACCGGACGCCCCCTCCACCTGGAGATCTCCTGGTCCCTCGACATCGGCCACGCCGCCGACTGGAAGAAGTACTCCAACGGCTGGCGCATCGACACCGACGTCGAGTGCTACTGCAACACACTCGTCAGCTGGGAGAACTCCGTCGACGACCGCTGGGACGACGCCCCCGGCTGGACCCGGCACGCCGGTCCCGGCGGCTGGAACGACCTCGACTCCCTGGACGTCGGCAACGGCGCCATGGACGGCCTCACCAAGGCGGAGCGGCAGAGCTACGCGACCCTGTGGGCCATCGCCAAGTCCCCGCTCTACACCGGCGACGACCTCACCCGCCTCGACAGCTACGGCGTCTCCCTGCTGACCAACCGCGAGGTCATCGCCCTCAACCAGGGCAGCACCCCGCCCGCCCGTCCGATCACGCCCTCCGACGCCCAGCAGGTGTGGGCCGCGAAGAACGCCGACGGCAGCTACACGGTCGCCCTCTTCAACCTCGCCGACGCGCCCGCCCCCGTCAGCGCCGACTGGTCGTCCCTCGGTTTCACCGGCAGGGCCGCCGTACGGGACCTGTGGAACCACGAGAACCTCGGCACCTACAAGAACAAGGTGACGCAGGCCCTGCCCGCCCACGGCTCGCGCCTGTTCACCGTCACCCCGCACGGCACCGCCCTGACGACGGCGGCGTACGAGGCCGAGTCCGCGTCCAACACCCTCAGCGGCAACGCCTCCGTGGCCGACTGCGGTGCCTGCTCCGGCGACCACAAGGTCGGCAACCTCTATCTCGGCGGCACGCTCCGCTTCAACGACGTGACCGTGGACAAGGCCGGCACGTACATGGTGAAGGTCGCCTACGTCAGCGGTGACGCCCGCTCGGTCGACATCTCCGCCAACGGCAACGGCGCCACCCGTCACGCGTTCCCCTCCACCGGCGACTGGGGGAGCGTCGAGAGCGTGAGCGTGCCCGTCACCCTCAAGGCCGGCGCCAACACGATCACCTTCGACAGCGGTTCGAGCTACGCCCCGGACATCGACCGGATCGACGTACCGAAGTCCTCCTGACCCCCGCGGGGGCCCCGGCGCCGCGCCGCCGGGGCCCCGACTTCCCCTGGAGCCCCGCATGGACACCGCACCGGACAGCAGTCTCCCCAGCAGACGCCGCCTGCTCTCCCTCGCCGCCGCGGCCGGAGCAGCCACGGCACTCGGCGGCCTGCCCGCCTTCACCGCCTCCGCCGCACCCGAGCGCCCCGCCGAGTCCCCTTCCCTGACGGGGAGTTCACGCAACGTGTTGTGGTGGCGGGCGCCCGCCGACGAGCACTCGATGATCGGGCAGGGCCTGCCGATCGGCAACGGACGGCTGGGCGCCCTCGCGAGCAACGACCCCGGGCGTGAACTCCTCCTGATCACCGACGCCACCCTGTGGACCGGCGGACTCAACGACACACTCGACTCCGACGGCCAATTCCCGTACGCCCGCGAGAACTTCGGCTCCTTCACCCTGCTCGGCCGGCTGACCGTCGATATCCCGGACCACGACCTGTCCGCCGTCAACGACTACCGGCGCACGCTCGACCTCGACCAGGGCCTGGTCACCACCTCGTACCAGCGCTCCGGAGTGACGTACGAGCGCAGCGTCTTCGCCAGCCGCCCCGACGACGCCATCGTCGTGCACTTCACCCAGAGCGGCGGCGGCCGTTACACCGGAACCGTCACGCTGGAGGGCACCCACGGCGAGACCACGCACCGCCCGTCCTTCGCGGGCGCCTTCCCCAACGGCCTGCGCTACGGGGCGGCGATGACGGCGTACGGCAGTGGCGGCAAGGTCTCCGTGGACGGCTCGCGGATCACCTTCAGCGGCTGCAGGGACCTCACCGTGGTGGTGAGCGGCGGCACGAACTACGTGCCCGACGCCGCCACCCACTACCGTGACGCGTCCCTCGACCCCGAGCGGCTGGCCCGCACCAAGGTCCGCGACGCCGCCGCACACTCGGCGACCACCCTGTTGCACACCCATGTCGCCGACTACCGGGCCCTGTTCGGGCAGATGGACCTCTCGCTCGGTACGTCGTCCGCCGAGCAGCGCGGTCTCGACACCTGGGAACGGATCACGGCACGTGCCAGGGACGGAGCGCCCGACCCCGAACTGGAAGCCGCCTACCTGCAGTTCGGCCGCTATCTGATGATCTCGGGCTCGCGGGGGAGTCTGCCGCTGGGCCTCCAGGGGCTGTGGCTCGACGGCAACGACCCCGACTGGATGGGCGACTACCACACCGACATCAACCTCCAGATGAACTACTGGATGGCCGACCGGGCCGGTCTGCCGCAGGGCTTCGACGCCCTCACCGACTACTGCCTCGCCCAACTCCCCTCCTGGACCGACCTCACCCACCGTCTCTTCAACGACCCGCGCAACCGCTACCGCAACTCGACCGGGAAGATCGCGGGCTGGACGGTCGCCATCTCGACCAACGTCCATGGCGGGATGGGCTGGTGGTGGCACCCAGCGGGCAACGCCTGGCTCTGCAACACCCTGTGGGAACACTACGAGTACACGCTCTCACGCGCCTACCTGGCGAAGATCTATCCGCTCCTCAAGGGTGCCTGCGAGTTCTGGGAGGCACGGCTGCTCAGGACCACCCTGCCGGGCAGCACCCGCGAGGTGCTCATCGCCGACAGCGACTGGTCTCCCGAGCACGGCCCGCTCGACGCCAAGGGCATCACCTACGCCCAGGAACTGGTATGGGCGCTGTTCGCCAACTACCGTACGGCAGCACAGGAGTTGAAGAGGGACGCGGCCTACGCCGATACGATCGACTCCCTCCGGAAACGCCTGTACCTTCCCCAAGTAAGCCCCACATCAGGCTGGTTGGAGGAGTGGATGTCACCCGACAACCTTGGGGAGACCACCCACCGCCACCTGTCCCCGCTCGTGGGCCTCTTCCCCGGAGACCGCATCCGCCCGGACGACTCCACCCCGGCGGCGCTCCTCGACGGCGCGACCGCCCTGCTCACCGCCCGCGGAATGGAGAGCTTCGGCTGGGCCAACGCCTGGCGGGCCCTGTGCTGGGCCCGTCTGAAGAACGCGGACAACGCCTACCAGCTGGTCGTGAACAACCTCCGCCCCTCGACGCACGGCAGCAACGGCACCGCCCCCAACCTCTTCGACATCTACGAGGTGTCCGAGGGCCGCGGCATCTTCCAGATCGACGCCAACTTCGGCACTCCGGCCGCGGTGATCGAGATGCTCCTCCACTCACGCCCGGGCCACCTCGAACTGCTTCCCGCCCTTCCCGGCGCATGGGCGAAGGAGGGCTCCGTCACGGGCGTCGGGGCGCGCGGCGGCTTCGTCGTCGATCTGCGCTGGCGGGGCGGCAGACCCACCGAGGTCGAGGTCCGCAGCGTCGGCGGCCGGACGACGACCGTGACGTACGGCGACACCTCCCGGGAGATCACCCTGGCACCCGGAGCGTCCGTCACCCTGCGGGGGTTCGACCGATGACAACATCACTGCGGCCACTGCTCGTCACCGTCGTCACGCTGCTACTGGCCGCGGTATTCGGTCCGGCGTCCGCGACCTCCCAGGCACCGACCGCACGCCACGAAGTGATCACCTGGGGTGCGAGCGCCGACCGTATGGGCAATGCGGTCGCCGACCACAGCTACCGCCTCGTCGTGCACACCAGCGTCGCCGGGGACAACCTCCGCATCCGGCTCTCCAACGCCTTCGGCGACCGGCCGCTGACCTTCGACAGCGTGTACGCGGGTGTGCAGAGCTCGGGCGCCGAGCTGGTGCATGGCAGCAACCGGCGGCTGACCTTCGGTGGCGCCCGCTCCGTCACCGTGCCCGCGGGCGCCACCACGTACAGCGACCCACTGCCCGGCCGGCTGCCCGCCGCGACCAACCTGGTCGTCAGCCTGCACACGGCGCAGGCGGCGGGACCGGCGACCGGCCACGGGATGGCCATGCAGACGTCGTACGCCGCCGCGGGCGACCACACGGCCGAGGAGGGCGCGGCCAACTGGACCGAGCGGATCGGCTCCTGGCTCTACCTCGACGCCGTCACCGTACGGACCGACACGTCCACGTCGGCTGTCGTCGCGCTCGGCGACTCCATCACCGACGGCTGGCAGTCGACCACCGATCTGAACCGCCGCTGGCCCGACTACCTCGCCCGCCGACTCCAGAAGGCGGACACCCCCCTCAAGGGCGTCGCCAACGAGGGGATCTCCGGGAACAAGGTCCTCGCGGACGGCGCCGGGCAGAGCGCGCTCAACCGGCTGCAACGCGATGTGCTCTCCCACCCCGGAGTACGCACGGTCTTCCTCTTCGAGGGCGTCAACGACATCAAGGCCCATACGGGCGTCACGGCCGACGACATGATCGACGGCTACCGGCAGATCATCGAACGGGCGCACGCGGCAGGGAAATGCGTCGTAGGCGCCACCATCGCCCCCTTCAAGGGCTGGTCCGAATGGGACGCCGCGGCAGAGTCCGTACGCGTCCAGGTCAACCAGTTCATCAGAGACAGCGGGGAGTTGGACGCCGTCACCGACTTCGACCGGATCCTGCGCAGCCCGTACGACCCCGAGCGGATCCTGCCGTTCTTCGACGGCGGCGACCATCTGCATCCCAACGACAAAGGCATGCAGGCGATGGCCGACGCGATCGACCTCGGGAGCCTGACGTCCTGCTGACGACCGCCTCACCACCGATGCCGGTGGCGCGGCCGCTGTGGACCGGCGAACGGCTCGTTCTTCTCACGGCCGGGTGCCGCCCGGAGCGTAGTAGCTCAGGAATATGTCGACGCCGCCGGCGATCAAACGGTCGGCGGGGCCGTCGTCGATGTCGGCGCCGTACGCGCTGAAGACCATGTGTGGACAGAGCAGCAGCGAGTAGAGCTGCGGGATGGCCACGTCGAGGTCGGTGATGTCGAGTCGGCCCCGTTCGACCAACTCCCTGAGTGCCCCCCATGGCGGGGTGGTGGCGCTTGGTACCGCCGTGGCGCCAGACCTCGCCGAGTTCGGGGAAGCGGTGCAGCTCCCGGGCGACGACGTTGCGCAGCGCGAGGACGTCCGGGTTGCCGCGGATGCCGTCCACCCGGGCGCGGGCCGCGGCGACCAGGGCTTCGCGGAGGTCGTCCGCGTCGGCGAGGTGGTCGATGGCGGTCACCAGGGTGCCGCCGAGCGGTGCGTCGAGTGAGTCCTTGGTGACGGCGATGAACAGGGCCTCCTTGCTGCCGAAGTGGTTGTAGACGGTCACCTTGGACACGCCCGCCTCGGCGGCGATGAGGTCCACGCTGACGTCGAAGCCCTCGCGCAGGAAGAGCCCCCGGGGGGTGGCCGTCCTGTCCACCGTCGCAGCCGCGGGCATCGAGCACGGCGCCGTCGACGGCTTCACGGACGCGTTCATGCTCGGCGCGGTCGCGGCCGCCGTTGCGGCCGGGGCCGCCCTGCTTCTCGTATCGTCCGGGAAGCCGTCGGATGACCGGGGGTCCGCATGTGCACTGAAGACGCCTGACCGCACCGCCGGCGAAGGGGCGCGGGCGGGCGGATACGCCCGGCTCAAGAAGCCTCGTCTGGACGCATCCCGGCGAGGGTGACGCTCACGAGACGGCGAACCGCCGCCTTGGAGGGCAGATTGCCGGCCGCGGTGAGGGCGTGGAGGCAGTATGTGGCGAGCTCGCCGGGGGCGATGTCGTCGCGCAGGTCGCCGGTGCGTACTCCCTCGGCCACCAAGTCCCGGACCATGCCGTGGAGTTGCCGCTGCGCCTCGGTGACGTGCTGATCTCGGTGCAGGAACGCCGAGAGATCGGTGTCATGGTGCCCGCGGGACTCGTGGGAGATGAGGGCGAATGCCTCCAGCACGGCCTTGAGCCGTTCACCGGGGCCGTCCGCCCGGTCCCGGGCTTCGGCGAGGAGGTCGAGGTGGCCGCCGACCTGCCGCTCGTGCCAGGCGAGCAGGATCGCTTCGACGTCCGGAAAGTACTTGTACAGCGTCGCCCGGCCGATGCCGGACTCCTTGGCGATCCGGGACATCGTCACCGACGCCAGTCCGTGCTCGGCGACCAGCGCCGCGGTGGTGTCCATGACCGCGGTGCGCACCGCCGCCCGGTGCGCGTCGATCGTCTCGGTCCACAGTTTCGGCACCTCCTCAGTGTACGGCCCGACGACGTCGAGACGGATTGGATTGACAGCGACAGAGTGTATTGATAAATCTGAAGTCGGCACGGGAATCCGGATCGTCGTGGCCAGGGAAGGAGGCGAGCATGGCTGACCCGCCCCCTCGCCCTCGGCACGATCCCGAGCCCCTGCGAACGCCCGAGGCTCCGGATGCCAGGGACCTCGCCTCGCTGCCCGTGCACAGAAAGGAAGGTCATGCCGACCACCGAAGCCCGTGTCGAGACCGAGCGCCCGAGCCGGTATCTCGTCCAGCTCTGCAAACACTTCGACAACAAGGGGCGGCACCTGGCCCATCGGCCGCGCGGCCACGGCGGCGGGGACGAGCGGGAGCTTCGCGAGATGCGGGCAGCGGCGGCCGAGGCTCAGGTCGAATGGTCCGAGACCAGGGGAACCGTTCGTCTTCCCTGGGGCCGGTGCGAGATGCGGGCCGACCCGGGCGCGCTGACGGTGAACGTCGAAGCCGCGGACGAGCGGAACCTGCGGCGGCTCCAAGATCTCGTCGCCGGGCATGTGGAGAGGTTCGGCAGACGCGAGGGTCTGACGGTGACGTGGCACGGCCCCGAGGCGGCGACGGAACCGCCCGGCGAAGCCGTCGGCGTGGTTCCGGCACCGCGAGGGGCAGCCCTACGACGCCGCCGGCACGGGAGGACCGCGGCCCTCGCGGTGGCGGGCGTGCTCGCCGTCGCCGTACACCTCGGGTTGGGCGGAATCCTTCTGGCGAACTGGCGCTGGACGGGGTGGGCCGTGGGCGTCGTCCTGGCGGTCGTGCTGCTGAAGGCCGCCGTCCTGACCGGCCTGGGCCGCTTCGTCATACGTCGCAACAAGATCTCCAAGGCCCGCTGACGCCTTCGCCTCGCGCACAGGCCTGACGAAGCCGCTCGGCACGGCAACGGCGATGGATGGCGGATACCCAGGGGGTGGGCGCGTGCGCCCGGGCTCCCGAGGGGACCTGGGCGCACGCTCGTGCTGTGGATCAGAGCCGGTCGAGAATGCTCTGGAACTGCTCGACCTCCGCGGACTGGCCCGTGACGATGCCGGCGGCCATCTTCTTGGCGTCGGTGTCCTTGCCGGCCTTCTGCTCGTTCCTGGCCATGCTGATCGCACCGTTGTGGTGGTCGATCATCATCTGGGCGAACATCTTGTCGAACTCCGTGCCCTTCATGGCCTTGAGTTCCTTCATGTCCTTGTCCGACATCATGCCGCCGCCGCCCATGTCCATCCCGGGCATGGAGTCCGTCGTGGTCGGCCTGCCCCAGGACTTCAGCCAGCCCGTCATGGTGGTGATCTCGGGGTCCTGGGCCTTCTCGATCGTGCCGGCCAGGTCCTTGATCTCCGCGTCGGAGGCGCGGCTGTCGGCCAGCTGGGCCATCTCCACGGCCTGCTGGTGGTGCGGGATCATCATCTGCGCGAAGGTGACGTCCGCGTCGTTGAAGCCCGCGGCCTCGACGGTGGCCGTCGCCGAGTTCTTGCCGCTGCCGTGGTCCATGCCGCTCATGTCGTGGTCGCTGTCGCTGCAGGCGGACAGCAGCAGGGATCCGGCGGCTAGGACGCCCACCGCCGCGATGCGGCGGGCGGACCTGCGGCGCAGGGCGCGCGTGAAGGTGGTCATGGTCAATTCACCTCGTGTGTTGGCTCTTTGGCTGTTTTGGCGTACGCGTCGTCGCGGGACCGCGCAGGAGAGCGCGCCCGCGAGGGCGGTTCGGCCTAAAGCCGCAGGACCGACAGCTGGGTGAGATCGGGGCCGCGGGGCGGAGGGTTGGGCCGCAGCGTGACCGGGGCGTCGGCGAGGAGGCCGGCCAGCCAGTCGGGACGGCGTGCGAACGCCATCCGCACGAGCGCGGCGAGCACCCACGCGGCGACCAGCACCGCCATGCACAGCGAGAGCATGTCCATCGCCATGGCGGGCTCGTGCGGGGACGACGTGTGCGTGGGATCCGTCGCATGACCCTGCGCCCGGGGAGCCGGGGCCTCCATGGGGTCGTGCGCCGCGGACGGCGTGTACGCCGTCGACGCATGAGATCCGGCGCTCATCCCGGAGCCGGAGGACCCGTCGGGGTGTCCCACGGTGTGCATGACGAACACGCCCAGCGCGAGCGCCACGACGAGCAGCAGGTGCCCGAGGGCCACTCCTGTTCGTACCTTTCGCCTCACGCGCACCCTGGGGTCTCCACCTGTGATCGTTCCGGACCTTGCCCTCCGACAGTACCGAAGGCGGGCGGCCGCGCGTCGGCCGGGCGCCAAGGAACGCCCCCGGAAGGCCAGTCGGGCACGGCAGGCCAACTCGTGGCCGGCCTCGTCGTCGGCGGCGCGGACGGTCTTCGCGATGGACGTCCGTGCCAGGTCAGTCGGCATCGAGCGTCTTCCACCGAAGGATCGACGAGCTTACCCCAAAAGAGGATGAACAAGGCCGTATCGTGATGTTCCCCTTACGATCGGTCACATGCCGCAGGAACCGGCCGGCTGCGTGCTGCCGCGCAAGCCGGCCCTCGCTCTCCTCGTGGGCCTGGCTCTGTTGCTCATGGCCCACGTCATGGCGTGTGCCGCGCATGCGGCCGAGAGCCACCTCCACCCCGCGGCGGCCGCGTCCTCGACGCATGCGGAGTCCGGCGCCGACGTTGCCGACGTACCGCGGTGGGTCTCCGACGTGTCGGACTGCTCGACGAGCGGCGATGCCGACGGACACCCGGGGCACGACGTCTCCTGCTGTGACCCGGCCGACTGGCCCGCGAACCTGCGCGCGCCGGCAGGGGCCCTGCTCCTGGCCCTGTCGCTGCTCGCCCTCCTCGCGCTCCGGCGCCGCGCGGCGGACCCGGCGACGTCCTGCGGGCCACCGGGACCAGGAGAAACCGTCGGCGCACTGTCCCCCGGCGGTCCCCCACTGCTGCGCCTCGTCTGCGTCAGCCGTACGTGACGACGCCCGCCCGGCACGCCCGCCGGGCGTTCGGCACACGTTCCCGTACGGCACAGACACGCGGCCCCAGTGTGGGCCGCGGAAGGACCATGACATGAGCACAGCCCTGCGCCGGATCTCCTCGCGCGACCTCTCCTCCTTCCTCGCGGCACATGAACTCCCCGACCCGGTCGGCGCGCCGCGCCGCTCGCCCGCCGGCATGGTCGGCAACACCCCCGTCCTGTGGATCGGCGAACCCTTCAATCCCGCAGGGCGCGGCTTCTGGGCCAAGCTCGAAGGCGCCAACCCCGGGGGGATCAAGGACCGCCCGGCGCTGCACATGGTCTCCGCGGCGCGTGAGCGCGGCGATCTCATGCCGGGCGCCCCGATCATCGAGTCCACCAGCGGCACCCTCGGCCTGGGCCTGGCGCTGGCCGGGATCACCTACGGCCACCCGGTCACCCTGGTCACCGACCCCGGGCTGGAGCCACTGATGGTGCACCAGCTCCGCGCCCTCGGCGCACACATGGACGTCGTCACCGAGCCCCACCCGGCGGGAGGCTGGCAGCGGTCCCGCAGACAACGGGTCGGCGAACTGCTCGCCCGTACGCCATCGGCCTGGTGCCCCGATCAGTACAACAACCCCGACAACGTCGCCGCGTACGCCTCGCTCGCCCTCGAACTCACGGTCCAGCTCGGCCGGATCGACGTCCTCGTGGCGGCGGTCGGCACCGGCGGACACTCGGCGGGGATCGCCCGCACCCTGCGCACCTTCCATCCGGCCCTCAAACTCGTCGGTGTCGACTCGGTGAACTCGACCGTCTTCGGCCAGCCCGCGGGCCCGCGCCTGATGCGTGGCCTCGGCAGCAGCATCCATCCGGGCAACGTCGACCACGCGGCCTTCGACGAGGTCCACTGGGTCGCCCCCGGGGAGGCGGTGTGGACCTGCCGCGAGCTGGCCCGCGGCCACTACGCCAGTGGCGGATGGAGTGTCGGCGCGGTCGCGCTGGTGGCGAACTGGCTGGCCCGTACGGAGCCCGCGCGCACGCGTATCGCGGCGATCTTCCCCGACGGCGTGCACCGCTACTGGAACACGGTCTACAGCGACGACTACTGCCGTACCCACGACCTCCTCCACCGCCTGCCGGCCGCCGAGCCGGACGAGATCGCGCACCCCGGCGAGCGCACCGTCGGGCGCTGGACCCGCTGCGTCGGCGTCACCGCGCGCGTCGAGGCGGAAGGGGCGGCGCGATGAGGTCACTCACCGAGCAGTTCCGTTCCTTCAGCGGATGCGTCCGGCTGTTGATGGTGCAGCAGTTCACCATCAACACCGCCTTCTACATGCTGATGCCCTATCTCGCCGTTCAT
This sequence comes from Streptomyces sp. NPDC001530, assembly GCF_042894545.1. Classification (NCBI taxonomy): domain Bacteria; kingdom Bacillati; phylum Actinomycetota; class Actinomycetes; order Kitasatosporales; family Streptomycetaceae; genus Streptomyces; species Streptomyces sp. NPDC001530. The sequence goes on along the minus strand of NZ_JBIAVS010000014.1, from coordinate 17,508 downwards.
CTCGCGGACGGACTGGGCATGGCCGCCTGGGCGGTCGGCCTGGTGCTGGGAGTACGCAACTTCACCCAGCAGGGGATGTTCCTGGTCGGTGGCACGCTCGCCGACCGCCTCGGCTACAAGCCCGTGATCATGGCCGGGTGCGTGCTCCGTACCGTCGGATTCGGCCTGCTCGGCTACGTCGACTCGCTGCCGGCCCTCGTCGCGGCGTCGGCGGCGACGGGGTTCGCCGGAGCCCTGTTCAACCCGGCGGTCCGCGCCTTTCTCGCGGGGGAGGCGGGGGAGCGGAGAGTGGAGGCGTTCGCGGCGTTCAACGTCTTCTATCAGGCCGGGATGTTCGTCGGCCCGCTGGTCGGACTCGTCCTGCTGTCCGCCGACTTCGCACTGGTCTGCTCCGTGGCGGCGGTGCTGTTCCTCGCCCTGACGGTCATTCAGTTCCGCATGCTGCCCGATCGCAAGGGCACCCCGTCGAACGAACCCGGCGGAGTACTGGCCGACTGGCGCACCGTGGTCCGCAACCGTCCCTTCCTGCTCTTCTCCGCCGCCATGATCGGCTCGTACGTCCTGTCCTTCCAGGTCTACCTCGCCCTGCCACTGGAGGCCCACCGCGTGGCCCCGGACAGCGGTGACGCGGTGACCACGGCCCTGTTCGCGGTCTCCGCCGGGGTGGCCGTGGCCGGGCAGGTGAGGATCACGGCGTGGGCCCGGGTCCGGTGGACCTCGCGGCGCGCCGTCGTCCACGGCATCGCGCTCATGGGCGGGGCCTTCGTGCCGCTGCTCGCCGACACCCAAACGGTGAGCGGTGATACCGATGCCATCGGTTGGTTGACGGCTCTGGCCCCCCTGTTCACGACGGTCACCCTGCTCGGGCTGGGCACGGCCGTGGTCTACCCGTTCGAGATGGACACCGTCGTCTCGCTCGCGGGCGGACGCCTGATCGCCACCCACTACGGCCTGTACAACACCGTCTCCGGACTCGGCATCACCCTGGGGAACCTGGCCACGGGCGCCGTCTGGGACGCCGCCCAGCGCAGAGGACACCCGGAGTTGGTCTGGTGGGTGCTCACGGCGACGGGCGCACTCTGCGCCGGGTGTGTCGGCCTGCTGTCTCGCTCGGGCCGCCTCACGAGTCGGCCCGAGCCGGAACTCACCAGGGCGGCATCAGCGAGGTGATCGCCGCACTTACCGGCACCGGCCTGGGCGTGCAGTGTCTGGATGAGTACGCCGGGGATGCCGCAACACCGACAGCCCACACCTGCTCGCCGAACGATCACGGCGGAGCTGTACCTCGGCCAAGCCGACCGGGACCTCTCCATGCCCCCCGGGCAGATGAACGCTTCGACAAGGCCCTCACCACGGCAAACCAAGTGGACATGCAGGTTATCGGCGACGTGACGACCAAGTCGTACGTCGGGATTCGGATTCCATCGTGGCGACATGGACCAAACGGTAAAGTGATCGCGTGACCACGGAACGTGCAGGGGAGAGGCGGCAGTTCGGGCATCGCGCCCGGCTTGCACTGACCCCTGCGCAGGTCCGGGGCATTGACGACCAGGCGCACGCGGCCCGCACCATGTGGAACCTGCTGCACGACTGGTGGACGATGCTGCCGAAGGACAAGCGTTCCCTGGCCGCCGCCGACGCGGCGATCCGGCAGGCACGCAAGGACCTCGACTGGCTCGCTGTCCTTCCCGCGCAGGCAGCACAGGCGGTCCTGAAGACGTACTTCCAGGCGTGGAAGAACTGCTGGGACTCCCGCGCCTACGCGCCGAACTTCAAGTCCCGCATCCGCTGCGTGATGAGCGTGGACATCCCGCAGGGCCGGGACCTGAACATCGTCCGCGTGCACCGCCGTTGGGGCATGGCCACCATTCCCAAGGTGGGCCGGGTCCGCTTCCGCTGGACGAAAGACCTGCCAGTGGGCAAGCGGGCCAACAAGGAGAACCGGATCACCGGCGCACGGCTGGTCAAGGACGCGCTGGGCTGGCACATCGGCTTCCGCGTCCAGACCCTCGAACCCACGCCCGAGCCCCACCAGGGGACCGAGGTCGGCATCGACGCCGGGGTGAACCTGCCCCTGGCCCTCTCCGACGGCAACCACTTCGACCACGGCCGGCCCGCCCGCCTCCCGGACGCAACCGCCGACCGCGACAAGTGGCTCAACGCCGACGAGAAGGCCAAACTCCTGCGCCTGGAGCAGCGGGCCGCGCACCGCAAGAGTTTCCGCAAGCCGGGCGAGCGCACCTCGAACCGTCTGCGGCGCACCTACGACCAGATCAGGCAGCTCCGTGCAACAGCCACGCGCCGAGCCGTTGACTGGCAGCACAAGACCACGACCGAGATCGCCGACCAGTACGGCACGGTCGTGGTCGAACAGCTCACCATCACGAACATGGTCAAGTCTGCCCGGGGCACCGTCGCAGAGCCGGGCAAGAACGTCGCGCAGAAAGCCGGGCTGAACCGCTCCATCGCCCAGGAGGCGTGGGGCCGCACGGTCACGATGCTGACGTACAAGCTTGCCCGGCGCGGCGGGACTCTCGTCAAGGTCCCTGCGCCCGGGACCTCCCTGCGTTGCTCGGCCTGTGGCTTCACCACGCCGGGCAGCCGGGAGGACCAGGCCACGTTCGTCTGCAAGAACACCGACTGCGGCTTCGAGGCACATGCCGACTGGAACGCGGCCCGGAACATCTTGCACCTGTACCGGATCGGCCACGTGGTGGCGGTCCCGGCTGCCGGGAGGTGCAGTCGTCAGGCGCGGAAACGCGTCAAGCCCGCCACTGCAAGGTAGGTGGGAATCTCCCGGCTTCAGCCGGCAGAGCACTTCAAGTGTTGTCCGCCCGCGACATGCGGAGAGCGAGGTCCTGGAGCAGGTCGGCCGTCTTGATGTCGGTCCGTCCGGAGTCGTGGACGTCGGCGAGTTCGGAGAACAGGAACGCGAAGGCGCCCACAAGGGAGATGGTGGCGGGCAGATAGGCGTCCGCGACGGCCTGGCCGGCCTCCGCGGGTCCCGCGTCGGCGGGCACCTCGACCCGGGGGAACACCTCGGTGACGAGCGCGCCCAGCTGGGTCTCGGTCGATTCGACCTCGGCGTCCTCGTCCTGGGCGATCCTGCGCACCATCGCGTTGGTCTCGGTAAGGACGCCGATGGCGCGCAGGATGATCTCCGTCTGTTCCATGCGGTGAGCCTAGACGGGCGAAGCCCCGCTGTGGCCTCCGTATTCGGTTCGGGATGGTAGACAGTGGTCATGAACGACTCCTCCCGCTCCCGCCCGGGCGGCGCACGATGACCGCGGGCATCGACACCCCGGACCGCCGGGGTCGCACCGGACTCGACCGCGTCGGCCGCGACCTGACCGGCAACCCCCGGGTCAAGGTCCGCGATGTGAAACTCCTGTCCTGCCACTGGTACGTGGAGCGCACCACCACCTTCGACTTCCAGCACGCCGACGGCAGCTGGAGCAGCCAGGAGCGCGAGACGCACGACCGCGGCAACGGAGCGACCCTCCTCCTGTACGACGCCGAGCGCGAAACCGTGCTGCTGACCAGGCAGTTCCGCTACCCGGTGTACGTCAACGGGCACCCCGACGGCATGCTCGTCGAGACACCGGGCGGACTGCTCGACGAGGAGGACGAGCATCCCGAGGTCGCCGTGCGGCGCGAGGTCATCGAGGAGACCGGGCACACCGTCGGCGAGGTCGAGCACGTGTTCGACGTCTACATGAGCCCCGGCTCGGTCACCGAGCGGGTGAGTTTCTACGCCGCCTCGTACGGCCCCGCCACGCGTACCCACGAGGGCGGCGGCCTGGACGAGGAGGGCGAGGACATCGAGATCGTCGAACTGCCCTTCCGCCGCGCCCTGGAGATGATCCGCACCGGGGAGATCGCCGACGCGAAGACGATCATGCTGCTGCAGTGGGCGGCTCTGGAAGGACCGTTCAAGAAGGCTTGACTTGAAGAGCGCTTCAAGTTCCAGACTCCCGTTCAGGCCCGGGGATTTCGGGCCCGAACGGGAGGGACACCATGAAGTACCGCACGATCGGCACCGATCCGAAGACCCGTCGTGAGGTGAGCGTGCTCGCGCTCGGCGCGATGCTGTTCGGCTCGCGGACGGACGAGAAGACCTCCTTCGCCGTACTCGACCGCTATGTCGAGGCCGGCGGGAACTTCATCGACACGTCCGACAACTACGCCTTCTGGACCGACGACAGCCAGGGCGGGCAGAGCGAGGCGCTGCTCGGGCGCTGGCGGCGCAGCCGCGGCATCGGCGACGAGATCGTCATCGCGACCAAGCTGGGCGCGCGCCCCCTGGCCCCCGGCACCAGCTATGTCGACAACCCTGAGGGTCTGTCCGCCAAGGTGATCCGCGAGTCGTCCGAGCGCAGCCGGGAACGACTTGGTGTGGAGAAGATCGATCTGCTGTACGCGCACATCGAGGACCGCGCCGTCGCACCGATGGAGACGGTGGAGGCGTTCGGCGAACTCGTCGCCGAGGGCAGTGTCGGGCTGCTCGGGGTGAGCAACCACGCCATCTGGCGGGTGGAGCGGGCCCGGGCCCTGGCTGCGGCGGCGGGGCTGCCCGGCTACGAGGTCCTGCAGTACCACCACAGCCTTCTGCGGCCCCGCGCCGATGTGCCCAGCGGGCTCTTCCCGGAGGGCAGCCTGGGTGCGGCGACCGGGGAACTGCTCAGCTATCTGCGGGCCGAGCCCGCCCTGACCCTGGTCGCCTACTCGCCGCTGCTGACCGGCGCGTACGTACGGCAGGACAAGCCGCTGCCGGCCGACTACGACCACCCGGGAACGCCGGCCCGGCTCGCCGTGCTGCGGGACGTGGCGAAGGAGACGGGGGCGAGCCCCAACCAGGTGGTGCTGGCCTGGCAGATCGGTGCGGAGCTGCCGGTTATCCCGCTGGCCGGGGCGTCCTCCGTGGCGCAGCTGGAGGAGAACCTGGCCGCGGTGGAGCTGGAACTGACGCCGGACCAGCGGGCGCGGCTCGATGCGGCGCACTGAGGGGGCTCGGGCGCGGGGCGGTCCCGGACGACTAGAGGCCGGTTTCGCCCGGGGACCGGCGGGTCGTGAGGAGGAGCGCGATGTCGTCGGGGCGCTCGGTGGCCTGCCGGGCCTCCGCGGTGAGCAGGTCGGCCGCGCGGGACAAGGAGGGGCCGCCCGGCCTGCCGTGCGGGGTGCCCGCGCGGGCCAGCGTCGCGCGGACCGTTTCGACACCCTCGTCGAAGTCGGTGCCGGGGCGCTCGACCAGGCCGTCCGTGTAGAGGGCCAGCACGGCGTCGGGTTCCAGCAGCAGGTTCGTCACCGGGTACCGGGCCTCGGGGTCCACCCCGAGCACCACGCCGCCGGGCAGGTCCAGGACCTCGGTGCGGCCGTCGGGATGGCGCAGCAGGGGCTGCGGATGCCCGGCCCGGGCGGCTCGGGTGACGCCCGTGACCGGGTCCACCCTGACGTAGCAGCAACTCGCGAACTGGCCGGGGTCGAGGTCGATGAGCAGCCGGTTGGTGCCGCTCATCACCTCGTCCGGGGAGCGGTCCCCGAGCGCGAATGCCCGTACCGCGCTGCGCAGTTGGCCCATGGTGGCGGCCGCCTGGACACCGTGCCCCTGCACGTCGCCGATCACCAGGGCGAGTCCGTCGCCGGCCTCGACGACGTCGTACCAGTCGCCGCCCACGTCCATGCCCAGCGTGCCGGGCAGATACCGCCCGGCCGTCTTGATCAAGGGGTGCGCCGACAGGCGGTGCGGCAGCAGGGCCTCCTGAAGCCCGCGCGCGAGGGCGGCCTCGTTGTCGTAGCGCCGGGCCCGCTCCAGGGCCTGCGCGATCAGTCCGGCCAGCGCTGTCAGCACCGTACGCTCCTCGGTGCTGAAGGTGTGCGGACGGTCGAAGCCCAGGATGCAGGAGCCGACCGGCCGCCCCGAGGCGATCAGCGGCAGGAAGGCCCGGGACCCCTCGTTGGCGTCCAGCGGGATGCCCGGATAGGCGGCCGCCAGCTGCTGCATCGACTCGAAGAAGAGCGGGCGGCCAGTGGTGAGCGCCTCGACCCCGGGCAGCTTGGCGTCCAGACCCACCCCGTCGAAGGGGGCGAGGAATCCGTGGGGGAATCCGGTCTCCCAGGCGAGGTACAGGCGCCGGTCCTGGAGCAGATAGATGGCGAGGCGGCGTCCGCCGAACGCGGGTAGCAGCTCCCGCATCACCACCTCGGACACCTGGCGGGCGGTCATGGCCTCGGTCAGCGCGATGGCGAGGACGATGGGCCGGTACAGCGGCGCCGTCGTCGGGACGCCGGTCTCGGGGTCGTCGACATCGGTCTGTCCGGCCTCCGTCATCCGCGCGTCGAACGGGGCGGCCTCAGTGGTGTCCGCGACCCGCCCCATCGGCACGATCTTGCACGTCAGGATGGCGGGGCCGGGGTAGAGGGACAGCGTCAGCCAGGTGCCTCCTCTGCGCCCCAAGGGCACCTCGCTGCCGTCTCCTCGCGGGCGTCTGACCTGGCATTGCACCGGATCCTGCGACATCAGCGCCCCGCGCAGATGATCCTCGTACGTCGGCCGGTCCATCCAGGGCACCGCCTCCCAGAGGGGTCGCCCCAGCAGCTCCGTCCGCGGCCGGCCGAGCAGCTCGGCGGCGGGCGGGTTCACATACGTGATCAGGCCGAGCCGGTCGAGTGCGAACACGCCCTCCGGGAGCAGATCGGCCGCTTCGTCGGCCGCCGGTCCCGGGCCGGGATCGACGACCACGCCGCTCACGCGGTAGGGCGGGATGGGCGCCGCACCGGAGGTCCACAGCTCCAGCAGTCGCAGTCTGCCGTCCGCGGTACGCACCGGCAGCGGGTGGGGCGGCGGCCGCCCGGCGGCCGTCTCGCGCAGCGCGGCCAGCAGCAGGCGGGGATCGTCGTGGGCGACCGCGTAGGCCAGTGCCTCCGGCGTTCCGGCGAAGCCCTCGCGACTGGTGCCGAGCAGGGCCCACAAGGCGTCGTCCGCGATGACCGTGCCATCGGCGGGATCCCAGGTGAACCCCCCGACACGCCGCGAGGAGGGACCGTTGGCCGGTGGCAGCATGCACATCGGCTCCCCGTCCCACAGGACGCCCGTCCCGTCCTTGTCCAGCGCGGCCAGAGCGGCACCCAGCTCCTCCGCCACCGCCGTCATCCGGTCGCGGTCCGGCAGTACCTCGGTGGCGTCCGAGGCCGGGGGCCGCAGCACGGTCAGAACGCCGAACGGCGCCGAGGCCCCCACGACCGGGACATACAGCGAACCGAACTGGAACGGCAGCCCGGCGGCGAGCTGCGGATAGCGGCGCATCGTCTCCGCGGGGTCGGCCAGCAGCACCTCCACGCCGAGCCGATAGGCGTCGGCGACGGGGAACGGCCGGTCCACATGCATACGCCACCAGGGACGGAACAGCTGGCCCGGCAGACCCGCGAGCACGGCCAGCCTCAGCAGTCCGGGCGTGCCCGAGCGCAGATAGACGCCCGCCGCGAAGCCGCGGGCCGCCTGGATCGCGTCCGCCACGGCGGCGCTGAGCAGGGAGGCCAGGCTTTCCAGCGCCTGGTCCTCACGCTCGGCGCTCCCAGTCATCGGTCTGCCCTCGTCCGCCCGCCGCCAGGGGGGTAACACAGCAAGAATGCGCCCCCGAGGCCCCTGACCGCACCTTTACGTCCTCCGCGATACGCGGTTGCGCTGCTGATTTTCGTGGCCGCGCTCAAACTGTGCCCAGCGCGAAGATACCGGGTCACACGGCGTTCGGGAGCCGCTCGGCAGCGAGTGATTCAGGAAGCCGGCCCGCGGCGAGCGTCTCGGCGGCGACGGCCGCCACGGCCTCGGCCACCGCCGCGAGCGCGGGGGAGTCGAGTTTCCACTGCTGCCAGAACAGCGGAACGTCGACGACCCGGTCCGGCGCGAGGTTGACCAACCGCCCGGCGCGCAGCAGTGGTTCGGCCTGCACCTCGGGCACCATGCCCCAGCCCAGACCAGCCGCTACGGCCTCCACGAACCCCTCCGACGTGGGCATGAAGTGCCGCAGCGAACTCGCGCCGCCGCCACCGCGCAGCGCGCGGACGAACTCGTCCTGGAGGCCGTCGTTGCGGTCGAAGACCACCAGCGGCGCGTCGCCGATCACCTCACGCAACGGCGTCTGGGGCGATCGGCCGCCGAGCCGTCGCGCCGCGAATCCGGGACTTGCGACCGGCAGATAGCGCATCCGGCCGAGGGCGCGGACCGAGCAGCCCGTCACGGCGTCCGGCGACGAGGTCACGGCCGCCATGACCAGCCCCTCACGCAGCAGCGCGGCCGTGCGGTCCTGGTCCTCGCGGCGCAGCTCGAAGCTGAGCCGCAGCTCCTCCGGTACGCGGGTGAGCGCCGGGAGGAACCACGTGGCCAGGGAGTCGGAGTTCACGGCGATCGACAGCCGTGTCGGCTCCCCGGAACCGGTCATGCCGAGCTCGGCGTGCGCATCGCGCTCCAGCCGGGCCAGCTGGCGTGCGAAGCGCACCACGACCTCGCCGGACTCGGTCGGCCGCACCGGTTTCGTCCGCATCAGCAGGACCCGGCCGGTGCGCTGTTCGAGCGCCTTGACCCGTTGGCTGACCGCCGACGGCGTCACATGGAGGGCGGCCGCCGCCGCGTCGAACGTGCCCTCGTCGACCACCGCGAGGAGGGTGCGCACCTGGTCGAGGGGAAGCTCCGTCATCACAAGCGCTAATGATACATAAGAATCTTTAGCTGTACTCCGGGCGATCTGCTTTCTAGCGTCGATGTCATGACAGACGCGCTCACCACCACGGCCGCCGGATTCGGCACCGGCCTCTCCCTCATCGTCGCCATCGGCGCCCAGAACGCCTTCGTCCTGCGCCAGGGCATCCGCCGGGACGCGGTCCTCGCCGTGGTGAGCATCTGCGCACTGTCCGACGCGGCGCTCATCGCGCTGGGCGTCGGCGGTGTCGGCGCGGTGGTGGTGGCCTTTCCCGCGGCGCTCACCGCGGTCGGGCTGATCGGCGGCGGATTCCTCCTCGTGTACGGATTCCTCGCCGCGCGCAGGGTGCTGAAGCCCTCGGCCCTCCAAGCGGCGACCGTGTCGGCCGGCTCGCGGCGCCGCGCCGTGCTCACCTGCCTGGCCCTGACCTGGCTCAACCCGCACGTCTACCTCGACACCGTGTTCCTGCTCGGCTCGATCGCGGCCGACCGCGGCTCGTTGCGCTGGACCTTCGGACTGGGTGCCGCTCTGGCCAGCCTGTGCTGGTTCGTCGCGCTCGGCTTCGGCGCCCGGCTGCTCAGCCGTTTCCTGGCCCGGCCCTCGTCATGGCGTGTGCTGGACGGCCTGGTCGCCACGACGATGATCGCGATGGGCGGCATGCTGATCGCCGGAGCCTGAGCCGTCGTACGCCCGGCGGCCAGGTCCGAGCGTCGTACGCGCGGCGCACAGTCCGATCCCCGAACGACGCGTTCCGCTCCCCCTCAGCCATAGTGATCCCTGAACCGAAAGATGTATCGAGCAGCCAGGACGAGCGTGGACGCCAGCGAGAGCAGTACGGACAGCAGCCCCACCGCCCATGACGGGACACCGGGACCGGAGCAGGCGAATCGGCGCGGATGGCGCCGCTGGACGATGGACACCCGGCCGCTGCGCCGCCCCGCCTACCGCCGACTGTGGTCCTCGACGATCGTCACGGCGGTGGGCAGCCAGCTCACCGCCGTCGCGGTGCCCAAGCAGATCTACGACATCACCGGCTCCTCGGCCTGGGTCGGCTACGCGAGCCTCGCCGGCCTGCTGCCCCTCGTGGTCTTCGCGCTGTGGGGCGGCGCGATCGCCGACAGCATGGACCGGCGCAAGCTGCTCCTCATCACGAACAGCGGCATAGCCGTCACCTCGCTGCTCTTCTGGATACAGGCCGTCACCGGGCTCGACTCGGTGCTCGTCCTGATGGCGCTGCTCGCCCTCCAGCAGGCGTTCTTCGGCCTGAACTCCCCGGCCCGCAACGCCTCCATCGCCCGGCTGGTCCCCGCGGACGAACTGCCCGCGGCCAACGCGCTCGGCTCGACCGTCATGCAGACCGGGCTGGTGGCTGGGCCCCTGCTTGCCGGTGCGCTCATCCCGGTCATCGGCCTGCCCGAGCTCTATCTGATCGACGCGGTCGCCCTGTGCGTCACCGTGTGGGCGGTGGTGCGGCTGCCCGCCCTGCCGCCGCTGACGGTATCGGCGGCCAAGCGGGCGGGCTGGCGCGAGGTCGTCGCCGGCTTCCGCTACATCTCGGTGCACAAGGTGCTGTTGCTGTCCTTCCTCGCCGACATCATCGCCATGGTCTTCGGCATGCCCCGCGCCCTGTTCCCGCAACTCGCCGCACAGACCTACGCGCCCTACGGCGAAGGGCTCGCGCTCGGCCTGCTGTTCGCGGCGATCCCCATCGGCGCGGTGATCGGCGGACTGATGTCGGGCACCTTCTCCCGCGCCCGCAGACACGGCCTCATGGTCATCGTCGCGGTCGTGGCCTGGGGCGCGGCCATCACGGGGTTCGGGCTCAGCACCAGCCTGTGGGTGGCGGTGGCGTTCCTCGCCGCGGCGGGCGTCGCCGACATGGTCTCCATGGTCTTCCGCGGCGCGATCCTGCTCTCCGCCGCCACCGACGAGATGCGCGGCCGGATGCAGGGCGTTTTCACCGTGGTCGTCGTGGGCGGCCCGCGCCTCGCCGATGTCCTGCACGGCACCGCCGGCTCGCTCCTGGGAACACGCGCCGCGGTCGCGGGCGGCGGCCTGCTGGTGATCGCCGCCGTGCTGGGCCTGGCCGCCGCGACACCTGCCCTGAGGCGCTACACGATGTGACGCCGGAGCCGGCCGCGATGGTCACCCCGAGCCGGAGCCGGCCGCGATGGGCATTCCGACGCCGGAGCCGGCCGCGGTGGTCCTGGAGTGATCGCCCTGGGGGAAACACGGCCTCCCTCGGAATTTCACACGCGGAACATCACCGCCGAGAGCGCCGCGCGGCTCGCGGCGGTACTGGACGCCCAGGACGTCAATGACGGCGTACACCGCTGCGCGCTTGGGCGCACGCGGCGCTCGGCCCGGCGAACGGGCGATCGACATCGGCTCCGGCACCGGATCGCAGACCCGGAAACTGGCGGCTGCCGTGGCTCCCGAGGGCCAGGCACTCGGCATTGAGCCGAACCCCGGGCTGCGCGCCGTGGCCGGGAAGCGGGCGGCCGAGGCCGGCAGCCCCGCCCGCTGCGTGGACGGCGACGCGTTCACCCTGCCCGTGCCCGACTCCTCGGTCGACGTGTAGTGGTGCGAACGGGTGCTCCAGCACCTCCTCGAACCGGAGAAGGCCGTCGCCGAGATCGCGCGCCTGCTGCGCCCCGGCGGGCCGGTCGCCCTGCTGGACACCGACGGGGCGACCACGATCCTGCGTCCCGACTACCGTCGCGGCCCTCACCTCCGGCGCGCTGTCCGCGGCCGCGGACCCGTACTCCGGACGCAAGCCGGCCGGCTGACGGCGCCGGTCTGGTGATCGACGACCGAAGCGCAGCGCGATCGCCCTACGAGGACCTCTCGGACGCGGCCGCACAGCGCGCCCTGCACAGGTCCGTAACGATGTTCGGAGCTGTGGCACACCGTCCGGAATGAACCGGAATACAATGGACACGCCGTCGCTGACGGAGAGAGCACTCAGGTTTCCCCTGGCATTGGGGGTTCACGTGCAGATGAACACCGCGAGCTATGAACTGATCGCAGCGAACTCGACGGTGAACGCGGTCCTCGCCTTTGTCGGTGGCCTCTTCATCGCCGGCGCGCTCGTCTGGGCCGTCATCCTGGGCATCAGGGTGCGGAGCAAAGAATCGCCCCCGCCCCGTCCCGACGAGCAGCCCCACCTGCCCTCTACCGGAGCAGTCCACGAAATCCGGGAGAAGCGGGAACCCGACGAGGTACCGATCGCCGCGGACGAGAGCGAGCGGCTGATGCCGTACAACATCCACGCCCTGGGCACCAAGCACGCCGCTGACCAGCGTCGAAGGCGTTGGGTCCCCGGATCCAGCGGGTCCTTCGGCGGCGGCGGTCAAGGACTGTCGTAACCGGGCTGCGGCACGACCTGACCGCCCTGCGGGGCGGTCAGGTCATGTGTGCGCCTTAGGGCAGGTCGGCCGCGGAGTCCTCGGGGGCCAGGTCGCGGCGCAGGCGCAACCAGGACGGCTGGCGCAGCAGGCCGGCCCGGGTGCGGGTGCTGTAGCGGACCTCGCCGACCAGCCGTGGCAGGACCCAGTGCGCTCCGGCCACGCGCGGGACGCTTGCGAAAGGACAACGGTCGGTCTCGGCGGCCCGCAGCAACTGGGCGAGTTCCCACCGTTCGGCCTCGCTCCAGCCGGTGCCCACGCTCCCGACGTAGCGCAGCCGTCCCGCCTCGCGCTGGCCCACGAGAACGGCGCCGGGCAGCCCCGACAGGCGTCCCTTGCCGGGGACCCAGCCGCCGACGATGACGTCCACGGTGCGCATGTTGCGGATTTTGATCCAGGCGCGTGAGCGCACCCCGGGCTCGTACACGGAGTCCAACCGTTTGCAGATCAGCCCCTCCAGGCCGCTTTCCCGAGTCGCCCGCAGGGCCAGCTCCCCATGGCCGACGAGCGCGGTCGGCGTCGACCAGAACGGACCGCTGAGGGCGAGTCCCTCCAACTCCCGGCGCCGGCGCGTATAGCTGAGGCCCGTCAGATCGCCCCGCAGATACATGACGTCGAACAGGACGAGATGCGCGGGCGCCTCCGCCGCACGACGAGCCGCCTTGCCGGGAGACCGGGCCAGCCCCATACGGGACTGCAGGAGCTGGAAGTCGCCGCGTCCTTGCTCGTCCAGTACCAGGATTTCGCCGTCCAGGATCGCTGGGGTCGTGCCGACAACACCGCCCAGGGAACGGAGTTCGGGATACGCGGCGGTGATGTCCTCTCCCGACCGGGCACGCAGCAGCACGCTGCCGTCCCCGGGCAGGTAGACCACGGCACGCTGACCGTCATGCTTCGTCTCGTACGACCAGCGCATGTCCTGCGTGGCGGGCGGCAGGGTGCCGGGTGTGGCGAGCATGGGGGCGATCAGCGGCAGTCTCACAGCTGTGTTGTCGACACACCCTCAGGTGCCCACGCACCCCGGCCCGCCGTTTCGCCTGAACGGCGTCGCCTTCCGCGACGCTTCTCCGGCTCTCGACGCCTCAGCTCTTCAACGCCTCGGTCATGAGGGTCTGCAGATACAGCCCACGTCGGGCATCGAGCTCGCCGGACCGCCCCGACCGTACGGCGGTGGCGAACTCCCGGCGCAGCACCGGCCAGGACTCCTCGTGGTCGAGTGTGCCGCTGTCGAAGGCCAGCTCGGGGTGCGGGCCGAACAGCTCGATGCGCGTGGTGCCGTGCTCGATGTCGACCGATCCCGACAGCGAGGCCTGGCTCACGGCTCCGCCGGCATGCTCGCAGGTGAGCTCGATCCAACGGCGCGGGTCTCCGGAGCCCCGCACACGGACGACGGGACCCAGGGCCGCGTCCAGCAGATCCAGAATGTGCGGCCCGAGGTCCAGCAGAGCGCCGTGTTCCAGGCGCCACGGGGTCGCGAAGTCGCCGCCCAGGAAAGCGCCGCTCAGACAGCAGGACCGAGCGCCTACGCTGTCGAGGCCCTGGGCGGCCTTCAGGAACTGCCGGGTGACCGGGTGGTAACGGTTCGTCAGGACGAGCTGGGAGACGACGCCGGCGCTGTCGATGGCGTCCACGAGGCGCTGTGCCGAGGGCAGGTCCAGTGCGATCGGCTTCTCCAGGAGCAGGGCCTTGCCCGCCTTCGCGGCACGCGGCGCGAACTCCGCCTGCACGGCGGGCGGCACCGCGAAGGCGACCGCCTCGCAGCCGTCGAGCAGTTCCTCGAACGTCGCGGCGACTCCGGCACCGTAAGGGGCAGCCGTTTCACGGGCCGCCTCGGGGCGGCGTGCCCACACCGACGTCAGCCGCGTCTCGGGCCCGGCGGCGAGCACGCGCGCGTGCACGGCGCGCGCCCAGGGCCCCGCGCCGACTAGCCCGACCCTGACCGGTGCATGGGACCAGGTGTGCGAGGTTGCGGTCACGAGAAGTCTCCTCTGTGGGGTGCGGGTCGCCGGACGAGTGGACTGGTGGACGAGTGGACTGGTGCACGAACTTCACCACGATGGCTGGGGCCTGGGCCAGGGTGAGTGGTGTTCAGGACCAAGAGCCCTGACGCAACGGGGCAGGGCGCGCGAGAACAGGGACCGGCGCAAAGAGAAGGAAGCACGCATCTGTTCCTCGTGGCGTACCCCGCGCCATCATTCGGGTCATGAATCCCACACAGGACATAGCGGGCCCGGCGGGCGGCCCCGGTCTGCCCGTGCTGCCGGAGAACTGGCAGCGATGTCTCGCGGTGGCGGCACACCCGGACGACATCGAGTACGGGACCGCGTGCGCCGTCGCCCGGTGGACGGCCCAGGGCAAGCGGGTCACGTATCTGCTGGCGACCCGGGGAGAGGCCGGCATCGACAGCGTGCACCCCGACCGGGCGGCGCCGCTGCGCGAGGCCGAGGAGCGGGCCGGGGCCCGCCAAGTCGGCGTCGACATCGTCGAGTTCCTCGACCACCGCGACGGTGTCGTCGAGTACGGACCGGAACTGCGCCGTGACATCGTGCGCGCGATGCGCCGCCACCGGCCCGAGGTCGTGGTGTCGGGCGCGTTCACCGTGCGCATGGTCGGCGGCATCACGAACCAGGCGGATCACCGGGCGGTGGGCCTGGCCGCCCTGGACGCGGCACGCGACGCGGGCAACCGCTGGGTCTTCCCGGAACTGGCCGACGAAGGGCTGGAGCCCTGGAACGGAATCCGGAGGGTGTGCCTCGCCGGCGCCGAGCAGCCCACCCACGGCGTGGACGTCACCGGCGACCCCCTCGAACGCGGTATCGCCTCGCTCGAAGCGCACGCCGAATACACCAAGGGGCTGGGAGCCGGGGCCTTCGAGCCGCGCCCGTTCCTCACCTGGGCGACCGGAATGGGCGGTCGCGCTCTTGGCGTCGAGTCCGCGGTCCTCTTCGACGTTCACCAGCTCATCCCCGACGGGCCGCCGCCCTGGGTATGACGACACGGCCGCCCACCAACGGTCGGCTCCCGTCGGACCGAGCCCACAGGAGCCCCGAGTTGCCCGTCACCGACCAGAGCGCGTACGACGCCCGGCTCAACGCGGCCACCTGGAACCGCATCGGGCGGCCCCGCAGCGACCGCCCGAAGACGATGGAGTGGATGTTCCGGACCGCTCCCGGCCCCGGACCCGAACTCCTCGGCGCGCTGGCCGGCGCCTGCGTCGCCGAACTCGGCTGCGGGCACGGGGCCCAACTCGCGGGGCTGGCCGAGCACGGCATCGCCCGCGGCATCGGCATCGACGTCTCCCCGGTACGCATCCACCGGGCCGCCACCCATTTCTGCGACGTCGACACGCTGGAGTGGTGGCTCGGTGACGCCGTCGCGATCGCACCCCACTTGCCGCCGCTCGACGCGGCGTTCTCCAACTACGGCGCCGCCTGGTTCTCCGACCCCCACCGGTTGCTGCCCCGCATCGCCGAGCGGCTCAAACCCGGCGGGCGGCTCGTCCTGTCCTGCCTCACCCGCTCGACCGGAATGCCCGAAGGACGCCGCCGCATGCTCGTACGCACCGGCCCTGCGCAGTCGATGTGGACCGTCCGCTGGATGTACAGCGTCGCGGGATGGCTGCGCATCCTCTCCGAGTCGGGCTTTGCCACCGACTACGTCTTTCGACCCACCGACCGCGTCAACGCCTTCTGGGGGACGGTCGTGATCCAGGCTCGGCGTAACTTGGCCTGATTGAGGGGGTTGGCGGGCGAGCAGGCTCATAGGCTGAGCGCGCGTGATCACCCCAGGCCCGTGGACGACCACTACTGGCCCGCGCGTGCTCACCCATGACCCGTGAGTGATCTCCATCGACCGGAGGAGCGAACGTGACGCCACGCCCGCAGCAGGCCGCCGCCAGACGCACAACTGTCCTTCGCCGAGAAGCCGTTGTCGCGACGGTCCCCTTCGCCGTCGCGGCCCTGCTCGCCGCGGCCGGACCGGCGGCGGTCGGCACCGGGGGCTCCGCCGGTGCGGGAGACCCGTACTTCCCCCTCGCGGGCAACGGCGGTTACAACGTCCACCACTACGACCTGACCCTCGGCTACGACCCGCAGAGCCGGCACCTCGACGGCAAGGCCGTCCTCACGGCGCGGGCCACCCAGCGCCTGACCCGCTTCGACCTCGACTTCAAAGGGCTGAAGGTCACGGGCGTCACCGTCGACCACACCAAGGCGGCCTTCCGCCGCGACGGACAGGAACTCGTGGTCACCCCACGCGACGCCCTCTGCAAGGGCCAGGAGTTCCGCGTCACCGTCACCTACTCCGGCACACCCAAACCGGTCACCGATCCCGACGGCTCCCTCGACGGCTGGATTCCCACCGACGACGGGGCGTTCGTGGCCGGCGAACCGCAGGGCGCCATGACCTGGTTCCCCGCCAACAACCACCCCAAGGACAAGGCGTCGTACGACTTCACGCTCACCGTCCCCCAGGGGCGCACCGCCGTCGCCAACGGCGTCTTCCTCGGGCAGCGGACTGCCCACGGCCGCACCACCTTCCGCTGGCGGCAGGCCGAACCGATGGCGGCCTACCTCGCCACGGCGACCGTCGGGAAGTTCAAGGTCGAGCAGTTCACCACCCCCGACGGCCTCAAGGTCTACAACGCCGTCGATCCGCGCGAGGCGGCCGCCGCCGCGCCCGTCCTCAAGAAGCTGCCGTCGGTACTGGCCTGGGAGAGCAAGGTCTTCGGTCCCTACCCGTTCCGTGCCGCCGGGTCCATCGTCGACCGGGCACCACAGGTCGGATACGCGCTGGAGACCCAGACCCGGCCCGTCTACGACTCGGCGCCCGACCTGAGCACCCTTGTCCACGAAAGCGCCCACCAGTGGTTCGGGGACTCCGTCACCCTCACCACCTGGAAGGACATCTGGCTCAACGAAGGCTTCGCGACGTATGCCGAGTGGCTCTATGCCGAGCAGCACGGTGGCGAGAGCGCGCAGAAGACGTTCGACGCCCTGTACGCCAGTCCGGCGAGCAGCGACCTGTGGGCGTTCCCGCCGGCCGACCCCGGCAGCGGGGCGCACATCTTCGACACGCCCGTCTACTCGCGCGGTGCCATGGCTCTGCACAAACTCCGTACGGCCGTGGGTGACCCGGTGTTCTTCCGCATCCTGCGCGCCTGGGCCGCCGACCACCGTGACCGCCACGGGACCACGACCCAGTTCATCCGCCTCTCCGAACGGGAGTCCGGGCAAGACCTCGACGCCCTGTTCGACACGTGGCTCAACACACCAGGCAAGCCGTCCTCACCGTGAGGTTTTTCGCCCCCTCCGCCCCTACCCGTCCCGTCCCTGGGGGCTGCGCCCCCAGACCCCCCCGAAAATACTACCCCCGGTCCCCCCCCCCCCGGTTTTGGGGGGGGGGGCCAG